>CAILUT010000052.1 GCA_903837495.1 uncultured Flavobacteriales bacterium
AGTTGTTTTTTAAGGGGGCGGCCGCGGGCTTTCAGGGCTAGTCCGCCGGCAGCGGGCTGGGCTGCAGCGGGCGGCAGGTAGCTCCCAAGGTCGCTCCTGCCACCGCGCGCAGCCTTGCCCGCTGCCCTGCGTGCTAGCCGCTTCAATCCCTGCCGCGGGCGGCATTAAATCCGAAACGTTGAATTGAAAAATGGGGGTTAAAATGCGGGTGGCCCGGGCCCCGGATTGCAGAGATAGGGGGTGGCGGCAAACGGCCAAACCGGGCGGGCGGGCGGAGGCGACCTTAGGAGCCCACGCAGCGCCCAGTCCGGTGCCGTTTGCTGCTGCGCCCTAGAACGAAAAGCCGGAAATGGCCCCCCAAAAAAAAGCAAAAAAAAACCGGCGAGACCCTGCCCGCCGGTTTCGGTGATTTATTCTTTGACTTCCGCCAGCAGAGCGTCCAGCTCCTCTTCGCTTAGGTCGTCCACATTGCCCATCAGGGCTCCCGAGGCTTTTGCCTTTTCAAGCAAAGCCGAAGCCAACTGGGTGGTGTTTGGCCCGCTCAACAGCTCCATGGTGCTCACTTCAAGCCCAAATCGGCCTTGAATGGCCCGGCCCAGTTCCACCGCCATCAGCGAGTCAATGCCCAGCAAATTGATGCCCCGGCTGCGGTCAATTTTCTCGACCGAAAGCTTAAGTACCCCTGCCAGTTCCTCGGCCGTAGCCTGTTCCATAAAGCCCAGGCGCTCCGGCTCGTTCAGCACGGTGAGTGCTGCGGCCAATTCGCCCAGCACCGCGTTGGTACCGCTTCCGGCTCCTGCAGCGGCCACCAGGTCTTTAAACCTAGAAGACTGAGCTGCCCCGCCGTTTACGCTGGCCCAACGGTGCCAATCTACAACGAACATACCCATTTGCACCGGAGCATGGTCTAGAATCATTCCCAACCCATCTAAGGCTTGGCGGTTGCTGAAACCCTTGATTCCGCCCGATTCCAAAATCGCGGTAACGTTGGCATCGCGGGCGGCAACGCCCACTTCGCCCAGTACGCCCAGATTCACGGTTGTTCCGGCCAAACCCAACCCGCTTCGGTAATGCGCAAATCCATCTAAGAATGCGTTGGCTGCCACATAGTTGGCCTGCCCGTTGTTGCCAATCAAGGCTGAAATAGACGAGAACGACAGGAAGAAATCCAGGTTCAAATGCTGGGTAGCCCGGTGCAAATTCAAAGCTCCGCCCACCTTCGCTTGAAACGAGGTCATAAATCGGTCTCGGTTCATGTCCATCAAGAATCCATCGTCCAACACCACGGCGCCGTGCACAATGCCTTTTAGGGCAGGCATGTTGCCTTGCATGGATTGAATCATGGCGTTTACCGCGTCGGCATGGGTAATGTCGAGGGGCTCGGCCCATACCTTGGTTCCACGGGCTTGCATTTTTGCAATGGCTTCTTTGGCTTCGTCCGATTTGGCTCCGCTGCGCGAGGCCAGAATCAACTGAGCCACTCCGCGTTGGCTTAACCAATCGGCAATTTGCAAACCAAAGCCGCCGGTACCGCCAGTAATCATGTAGGAACCTTCCAAATCCAATTCCTTGGTTTCTTGGGTTTTGGCTACAGGAACCGACTGGTCTTTAAAGTTCAGCACCACTTTGCCCATGTGTTTTGACTGGGCCAAGAAGGTAAAGGCTTCTTCGGCCTGTGCAGCCCCAAACAAATGGGTATTTACGGCGGCAAAAATGCCTTGGTCGTAGTAGCGTTCAATGTCGCGAAGCAGTCCTTGCACAACGGGCGTACGCTCAATCATCAACCTATCTACATCAATGCCGTGAAAGGTAATGTTGCGGTTAAAGGCTGCCATGGGCAGGCCGTTGTTTTCAGAGATGTCGCGTTTTCCGATTTCGACAAAGCGGCCGTAAGAGGCCAGCAGTTCGAAAGATTGGTACAGGGCTTCGCCGGCAATGGCATTGATGACCACATCGACTCCATATCCGCCGGTGTCGCGGCGAATGTCGGTGGCAAAATCAAGGGAGCGGGAATCGTACACGCGATGCACGCCCAAGTTTTGCAAATGCTGCCGTTTTTCTTCGCTGCCGGCGGTGGCAAAAATCTCGGCACCCACATGCTTGGCCCATTGAATGGCGGCAAGGCCTACTCCACCGGTGGCATTGTGAATCAAGATTTTTTCTCCTTTCTGCAGTTGAGCCCTGTCGCGCAAGCCATACAGAACGGTCATGTAAGGCACAACCATCAGGCAATCTTCCCAAGCAATGTGTTTGGGTTTGCGGATGTAGAAGGTTGGTAGGGCGGTTACATAGGATTTTAAGCAACCGTTTTGGGCGGCAAGAACGATTTCATCGCCGGGCTTAAAGTCGGTTACTCCTTCGCCAACGCGGGTAACAATGCCGCTGGCCTCCATTCCAAAGGTGCTTTCAAAGTAGGTACCTGAGGTAGCCTTGAGTGAAAGTTGCCCAATCACCTTTAATACGTCTTTCAGGTTAAGGCAAGAGGCAAAGGTTTGAATTTCCACTTCGCCGGCCTCGGGCGCACGGCGTTCGGTGCGATCGTAGTGCAGGGAATCGATGCGGCCAATTTGCCCAATTTCGAGCGAAACCGGGGTGTCGGTTGAAACCATGGTGGTTTTCTCGGCCGTTTCGTCTTTAAACGAAGCGCGTTGCAGGGTTTTGACGTAGCGTTGTCCGTTGCGGTAGGCCACATCGTCTTGATTCCAATCGCTGCTGAGTTCGCGCACCAAGGTGTTGGCATTTGAATCGGCGGCGGCCAAATCGACCATGCAGGTTTTAATGTTGGGGTGCTCGTTGCTGATCAATCGGGCCATTCCCCAGAACGGGGTGGTTTCGAGCGATGTCAGGGCTTCGCCTTCACGCAGAGCTTGGGCTCCGGTGGTTACACTGGCCCATTTTACCGATTTTCCGCCCCAGTTCGAGGCCAAGGCCTTGCCCAAATAAACGGCGGGCATGGTGCGGTCAACAATGCCATCGGGAGTTAAATCCAGGTTTTCTGAATCGGTTTGGGCCGACCACAAATAAACCAAGCGGGAAATACCCATGTCTTTGGTATCGTTCATCAGCCGGTTGAAATCGGCTTCCTGGTCGGGACGCACTGTGGCCAGCATGTCTTCGAGCAGGTAGGCTTCGCCGGCCAAAACCAGGGTGCTGGTTACGCCTTGTTCGGCTAAAGCACCAATGAAATCGGTGGTTAGGTCGCCTTCGTCGCCAAAAATCATCCAATGTTCGCCGGCCACTTGAGCGGCATCCAGCTCGGCTGTTTTCCATTGGTATTCGTAGAACCATTCGTCCGAGGTGTTGTCTTCGCTCCCGCTGCCAGAGGCAATGGCTTGGCAGGTGATGCCGTGCAGAGAGACCAACACTTCGCCCCGGTCGTCAAACAAAATCAAATCGCCTTTGATGCTGTTTTCTTTGCGTTCGGTAATTTGGCAATAGCTCCAACAGGCCTCGCCCGGGCTGGTATAAAACACAACCTGCGAAATGGAAACGGGCACAAAGGGGCTGGGGTTGTTGCTGCTTTCTTCTACAATGGCCACCATGGTTTGGAAGCCCGAGTCTAGAATGGTGGGGTGCAGCAGGTAATTGTCGGTGTTGATGGCCAGGGCCTCATTTCCTTCGATGCGCACCAATACTTCGTTGTTGCCTTTAAAAATTTGTTTGATTCCTTGGAACCAAGGGCCGTAATGCAGTCCTCGGTTGGCTAGGGTAACATACAAATCGGGGGCCGACAATTCTTGGGTACAGCGTTTTTGCACCTGCCCAAATTCAAAAGTAGGAATGGTTTTAGAGACGGTATCTTTGAGCATTCGGCCTGTGGCGTGCAGGGTCCAGGGCGAATCGTCTTCGCGGTATCGGCTAAACACCGAATAGCCTTTGGTGTTTGGATTGTACTGGGTATGGAACATTTGCACCTTCTTTTCATCCACCACCAAAACCTGATGAAATTCCAGATTTTGAAGGGTACAAGCTTGGTTTTCAAATGTTTTTTCATGCAAAGCCAATCCAGCTTCCACGTAGGCAGCTCCAGGAATCACCGTCATGGATTCGATTTTATGGTCGTCCATCCAAGGCATAAAATAGCGGTTGATTTCAACCTCCCAAGCGGGGAACGGCATGCGCAGGTTGTTGTTCAGGAACACGTGCCCGGGCACACCGTGCTTTTCTTCCATCGAACGTGGGGATTCTTGCCAGTAATCGTCCATATCCCAGGCGTAGGTAGGCAATTTCACAAAGTGCCCACCGCTGGTAAAGTTGGTCCAATTTACTTGGAAGCCCAAGCCGTGCAGCATACCTAAGCTGTTGAGCAGGGTAGCCAATTCTGGATCGCCGCGGCGCAAAGAAGGAACGGTATGTCCTTTTTTATCGGCCGCATTCAAACATTCATTGATGTTGGTCCGCAAAACGGGGTGGGGTCCTATTTCCAAGAAAATAGAATAGCCATCGTTCACCAGGGTTTGAGCGGCCTTGGCAAAGCGCACCGGCTGCCTCACGTTTTGCCACCAGTATTCGGTGCCAAATTCCTTTCCGTCCATGCGGGTGCCGGTAACGGTGGAATACAGCGGAATTTTAGCGGTTTGAGGATTCAGGTTGGCCAAAGATTTCAAAAGCTCCTCTTGCAGGGGATTCATTTGATAGGAGTGGTAAGCCACCTCGACCGTGAGCATTTTATTGAAAATTTGCCGTTGGGTGCAAACCTCGCCTACTTTTTCAAGCGAATCTTTGGTGCCGGCCAGGGTTACTCCGCTAAAGGAGTTGATGGCGGCCACCGAGATGGTGGAGGTCAGTCCCAATTCATTGACCAGGGTTTGGGCATCGTCTTCGCCCAGGCCAACGGCCAACATGGTGCCTTGTCCGGCGGTCATTTGTTGGCAGCGAGAGCGGTGGTACGAAACCAACACGCCTTCGGCCAGGGTAAGGGCACCTGAATAGTACGCGGCGGGGACTTCCCCTACGGAGTGTCCAACCACGGCATCGGGGCGAATGCCCCAATTCTCCCACAGTTCAATCAAACCCGCTTGCACAAAGAAGTTGGCGGGCTGAGCTATTTTTGTTGCAGCCATGCCCGATTCGGCCTCGGGCTTCATCATTTCTTCCAAAAGGGACCAACCGGCGATGCCTTTGAAAATCGCATCGCATTCGTCGAGTTTGGCTTTAAACAGGGGCTCTTGGCTGTACAATTCCCGGCCCATGGCCCACCATTGGGGGCCCATTCCGGTAAACACCCATACCAATTGAGGCTGTTCTACGGTTTGTTGCTGGTTCAGTCCTGCCGCGGCATCGCCGTTGGCATAGGCCTGCAATTTTTCCAAAAGTTCTTCTGTGCTGGCCGCCACCACAGTCAATCGGTGGTTGTGGTGGGTGCGGCGGTGGCTCAAGGAATAGGCAAAATCGGCCAAACCAATTTCGCCTTTCTTTAAAAAGTCGATGTATTTCACCACAATGCCTTTTAGGGCATTTTCGCTTCGGGCCGAGATGGGGAACAGCCATTGATGGCGTTGAACGTCTTTGCCGTTGGGCTGAAAATGGCTCAGGTATTCCCGGGGCGGTTCTTGAACAACCATGTGTCCGTTGGTTCCGCCGTATCCAAAGGAATTGATTGAAACCAGGGCAGGGCCGTCGGGAAAGGCTTCCAATTTGAGTGGCACTTTTAATGCCAGGTTTTCAAAATTAATTTTCGGATTGGCCTTTTTAAAATGGAGGTGCGGCGGGATTTGCCGGCGGTTTACAGAAATGGCCGACTTAATAATACCGGCAATGCCGGCGCCTGCTTCTAAGTGGCCAATGTTGGTTTTAACCGAACCAACAAAAACCTTCTCGCCGGCCGCACGGCCTTCCGACAGTACGTTGTTTAATGCGGTGATTTCTACGGGGTCGCCCGCTTTGGTTCCGGTCCCGTGGGCTTCAACATACCCTATATCGGTAGGTTTAATGCCGGCACGCTCGTACACTTTGCGGATCAACGCTTCTTGAGCATCGGGATTGGGAACGGTGATTCCATTGGTCGCCCCGTCTTGGTTTGAGCCTGTGGAACGCACTACGGCATACACATAATCGCCGTCGGCCATGGCCTTTGACAAGGGCTTGAAAACAACAACTCCAACTCCTTCGCCACGAACATATCCACCGGCATCTTCATCAAAAGCTTTGCAGCGGCTGTGCTTGCTTAGGAATTGCCCTTTGCTCATGGCAATGGGGTATTCTGGCCGCAGCATAATGTTTACGCCGCCGGCAATGGCCATTTCGCTTTCGCCCGACCAAATGGATTGGCAAGCGTAGTGCGCTGCAACCAAGGCAGATGAACAGGCGGTGTCGATGCTTAAGGATGGACCGCGAAGGTCAAACGCATACGAAATTCGGTTCGACAGCATGACCATGGTCGAGGAGGTCGCGGTGTGCGATCCGATTAAATCCCGGTTCAGGGGTCCCAATTGCTGCAATTTGTTGTCGAAACAAAATCCCCCAACAAACACCCCGGTTTCTGAGCCTTTCATTTGTTCGGCGGTATATCCAGCGTCTTCAAAAGCCTCCCAAGTGGTTTGAAGTAGCAAACGCTGCTGTGGATCCAAAACGGCCGCCTCTCGGGGCGACATGCCAAAAAACAAGGGGTCAAACTCTTCTACCCGCAATTTCAAAAAACCGCCTTGAAACTGATGAGACTTGCCCGGACGGTCCGTATCTAAGTCAAAATAACGCCGGTAATCCCAGCGGTCTTTCGGTACGTCTATGATGCAATCGGTCCCTTCGGCCAATAAATTCCAAAATTCATCCGGACTGGCAGCGCCTCCGGGAAAACGACAGCCAATGCCTACTATGGCAATAGGTTCTAGTTGGTTGGGTAGGTTTTTATCCATGGGTATATCCTTAAAATGGACAACCCCAAGCAAAAATCATGCCAAGGCGATGTGGCGAACCAATAAAAACAAAAGCCTCTGAATCTAAGAACTTTGCAGGAAACAACGCCCTTAAATTCAAAACGGATGTTTGGTTTCTATTGCCTAAGAAAAAACCGTGCCAAATTCATGCGGCACCCAAAAAACCACAGCCCAGCCAGCCTAAATCCCAAACTCCTACCCTGCCCATTTGGGCGGATTATTTAACCTTTTTAGGCTTTATTTTAAAAAATCGAGGCTCCCTTTTGGTTTACATTTGTGCAACAACCGCGTTAAAAATTGTTGTAGATTTAATCACAATTTAATTTATGTTGCTTTCCTATTCTATTTTTGAAGTCAAATGAGTACTGAACATCAAAATATGGACAATTGGGGCTGGTCGTGTCCAGTCTGTTTGAAAGATTTTTCTCAGCATCAATCAGAATGCCCGAATTGTGAGTTTAGGGAAGGTGCAGATGACGCACGCATCACCGAACTTCGGAATGCGTTCATAAAAATGCGTCAACATCGCCATAAAGCAGATACGTTCAAGGAGAAAGTAGCGATTGCCTTGGCGGTTGTGGGTTTGCTTCTGGTAATGCTTTTTGTTTTGATGCAGAATTAAAGGACTGATTTCTAGGGCTGCTCAGCTTTTTTACACGTCCATCAAGGCCCTATGGCCCGGAAGTATTTTCCCCTCCATGCTTTCCAGCAAAGCTCCCCCGCCGGTACTCACATACGAAAGTTGTTCTGAAATGCCGAGTGCATTTGCCGCGGCAACGCTGTCGCCCCCGCCCACCAAAGAATACGCTCCGTGGCGTGTAGCCTGAGCAATGGCCTTG
This sequence comes from uncultured Flavobacteriales bacterium, assembly GCA_903837495.1. Classification (GTDB taxonomy): domain Bacteria; phylum Bacteroidota; class Bacteroidia; order CAIKAF01; family CAIKAF01; genus CAIKAF01. The sequence continues at coordinate 7,715 of CAILUT010000052.1, forward strand.
CCCAACGCAAGCGTACCTTGGGCAAAAACCGGAATTTCAAAAACCCCCAGCGGACCGTTCCACAAAATGGTTTTTGAGTCCAATATCCACGATTCTATGGTTGCTCTGGCCTTTGGCCCTGCATCCAATCCCATGTGGCTGGCCGGAATTGCATGCGAAGGATATACGCAGGCGGCCCCATCGTCGGCAAACCGGGTCGAACAAACACTGTCTTCGGGCAAATATACCTGAACCCCTTTTTGGGAACAGGCGTGCAAAAACTCTTTGGCGGTTTCAAGCATGCTTTCTTCCACCAAGCTTAGGCCTATTTCTCCGCCTTGGGCTTTAATGAAAGTGTAAACCATGCCGCCGCCAATAATAAAGCGATCTGCCCGTTCAATCAAGTTCTTTAACACTCCAATTTTGCTGCTGATTTTGGCTCCCCCTATCACGGCAGTAAAAGGAGATTGTGCCTGGTTCAACACCTGAGCCACTGCGTCCAATTCCTTTTGCATGAGAAACCCTGGGGCTTTTTCGGGCACAAAATGGGCAACCACCGCCGTTGAAGCATGTGCCCGATGTGCAGTCCCGAAAGCATCGTTCACATAAACATCCGCAAATTCAGCAAGGCGCTGGGCAAATTGAACATCCCCGGCTTCTTCTTCTGGATGAAATCGCAGGTTTTCCAACAAGGCTACCGAGCCCATAGGTAAGGCATTCCAATGGGTTAAAGCGGCCTTGTCGAGCACATTCCCCAAAAAAACGAGGGGGCATTCCAATTCCTTTTCGATTCCGGGCAGCAGTTGTTCCAAGCTCAATTCGGGCGAAAACCCCGATTTAGGCCTTCCCAAATGCGACACTAATACCAGTTTTGAACCCTGCTGCAGCAAATATTTCAGGGTAGGCAGGGCAGCTCGAATGCGGGTAATGTCTGTAATTTCTCCGTTTTCAAGGGGAACGTTAAAATCGACGCGAACCAAAACGCGTTTTCCGCGCACATGCAAGGCTTGCAACTCTACCATACCTTTAAAAGGTTAAGCAAAAACCGGCTTGTCTTTCATCCAAGCGGCAATTTCATGTTCAATTCCGCTCAAAAATGCGGGGTCGGCGTGGTGGGTTAATGCATCGTGAATGTACCCAACAACGCGATCCATATCGGCTTCAACCAATCCGCGCGTAGTTAGGGCGGGGGTTCCAAGCCGAATGCCCGAGGTTACAAAGGGGCTTTTGTCGTCAAAAGGCACCATGTTTTTATTTACGGTAATGCCCGCTTTCCCTAGCGTTTGTTCCGCCAACTTCCCGTTGAGTCCTTTGTTGCGCAAATCGATCAGCATAAGGTGGTTTTCGGTGCCTCCAGAAATAAGCTGATACCCAAATCCGTTTAAAGCGGCGGCCATTGCCTGAGCATTGGCCCTTACCTGCCGGGTGTATGCCGCAAATTCGGGCTGTAAATCTTCAAAAAATGCAACCGCCTTTCCGGCAATCACATGTTCAAGTGGGCCACCTTGGGTGCCGGGAAACACCGCTGCATCAAGCACGGCCGACATGCGTTTGATCTCGCCCTTGGGCGTTGTTAATCCCCATGGATTGTCAAAATCCGAGCCCATCATAATGATTCCGCCCCGTGGACCGCGCAAGGTTTTGTGGGTGGTCGAAGTTACAATGTGGCAATGGGGCATGGGATTGTTTAGCAAGCCCGTGGCAATCAACCCCGAGGGGTGCGAAATATCGGCCAGCAGCAAAGCACCTACCTCATCGGCAATGGCCCTCAACCGGGCATAATCCCAATCTCGGCTGTAACTAGAGGCTCCACAAATCAGCAATTTAGGCCGGCTTTCTATGGCTTTGGCCCACACTTTATCGTAATCAATGGTCCCCGTTTCGGGCTCCACACCATAAAAAGAGGGGGAATACAATTTGCCCGAGAAGTTGACCGGCGAACCATGGGTAAGGTGGCCCCCATGTGCCAAATCAAAGCCTAAAATCGAATCGCCGGGCTGCAAACAAGCCAGCATCACGGCAGCATTGGCTTGAGCTCCTGAATGCGGCTGCACATTGGCCCATTCGGCACCAAACAAGGCACACAACCGTTCAATCGCCAAAATTTCGACCCGGTCAACCACTTCGCAGCCCCCGTAATACCGTTTTCCGGGCAATCCCTCCGCGTATTTATTGGTCAGGCATGAGCCAACGGCTTCCATAACTTGTGCAGACACATAGTTTTCTGAGGCAATCAATTCAATTCCTTCGCGTTGCCGCCGGTCTTCTTGCCGCACCAATTCAAATATAACATCGTCTCGTTTCATGGCTGATATTTGGCCTCAAAGATAGCACTTTGTCCCTGTAATTTAATTCCTTTTAGGCAGGTTTTGGGGCCCTTATCCCGCTGTTCGCTGTAGTCCGCTTGTGCTTGGCACTTCGGCCCAGGCCCTGCGTTAGCTCCCAAGGTCGCTTCCTCGGGCTGGCCTCAGCGCCAAGCTCAGCGCGTACTGCCGCTGCCATCGGGGGGCCGGCCTCAGGCATCCTAAACCCCATTCTACGAATGAATTGCCTTTTTTTTTGGCCTGATTCTTGTCCATTCCATTCCACCATTTCATTTTACATTTAACCTTAAACCCCTGTTTTTTATGTCTAAAAAATCCTTTGAACCCAGCTTAGCAGATTTGTCTAAGTACTTCGACTTGCGGGTTGAAGGCAAGGTTGTTTACTTTACAAGCAGCTATGAAATTAGCCAAGCCATTGGGGCCGAACTAAAGGCGAACCAAATCCAAGTAGAACGGCACCGGATTTATGTGGGCAACCAGATTTCAATTTCGGAAGAAATTGACCTAGAAACCTTTGTTGAAACAGGGGGCATTCGAAGGTTGTTTGCCGCCGATTGGATGAAAAACTATTTAAATCAATTTATTTCGGGCAGCGAAAAAGGCGACCTAATGCCCCCGGCCGGCGCAGAAGGCATTCAAAGTTAAGGCCAAAACACCTTATATTTAGGGCATGAAACGAAGGTGGATTGCCCTTGGTCTATTTTTGCTGTCGGCCTTGGCATTGGGCTTTTGGCCGCTCAAGTCTAAGGTTTGGACCTTGCCCAAACCGCCTGCCGCCGAACTCCTAAAAAAACAGGCCTATTTGAAACGCCTGGAGCCGGCTTCGGCAAAAGCACCCAACATTGTGCTGATTCTAGCCGACGACTTAGGCAAGTTCGACATCAGTTTGTACGGCGGCAGTACGGCCCAAACCCCAAACATCGATAAAATAGGGCAAGAGGGTATTCGCTTTGCCGATGGGTACACCGCCTCTCCCATTTGTGCGCCCAGCAGAGCGGCGATGCTCACGGGTAGGTCCAACAACCGGTTTGGCATGGAGTTTCAGCCGCAAGCCCGCTATCCTTTAAACCGATTGGAATACCTTGCCTTTCGATACATCGTACCCACCGACAACTGGCGGGTAGCCGCTCAGTTCGATTTTCCCGACCAGGAATCCATGGACAGGCAAGGGCTTCCCAGAACAGAAATTACCCTTGCCGAAGCATTGTCGGCGGCGGGTTACGCTACCGCTATGTTTGGAAAATGGCACTTAGGTCATGGGGCCGGCATGCGGCCCAACGAACGTGGATTTCAATCGTTTTTTGGATTTTACGAGGCCTTTACCCTCTTTGCCGATTCCAATTCCCCAGGCATGGTGAATGCTCCTACCCAAGAATTTTCAGACAAGCACATTTGGAAAAAGGGCCGCAGCGGAACCTGTGCTTTGCTTGAAAACGGAAAGCCGGTGAAGGAAGAAAAATACTTGACCTTTGCCATTGCCGACCGAGCCTGTTCTTACATTAAAGACCACAAGGACAAACCCTTTTTTTTGTATTTGCCCTTTAATGCTCCGCACACCCCTTTCCAAGCACCACAAGAATACTACAACAAAGTAAAAGGAGAGCCCAACCATGTTCGCCGGGTATATAAAGCCATGATATTGGCCTTAGACCATGCCGTAGGGCAAATTACCGAAACATTGGAAAAAGAGGGCCTGATCGAGAACACCCTAATTTGGTTTGCCAGCGACAATGGAGCGGCCCTGTATGCCTTGGCTGGCAACAACGCACCCTATCGGGGCGGAAAGCTAACCCACTATGAAGGAGGCCTGAATGTCCCCTTTATGTTGCAATGGAAAGGAAGGTTATTGCCCCTTACTTTCCCCTATCCTACCTCACTCACCGATGTGATGGTTACCTCTATGGCGGCGGCAGGAATACCCTTGCCGGCCGACCGCACCTTTGACGGGGTAAATCTGTTGCCCTTTTTGGATTCAACAACAAAAGCTCCGCATCTGGAGTTCAAATGGAAATCTGGCCCCAACCGAGCCCTACGCAATTCTAGGTATAAACTGGTGGTAAATGAACTAAGCCACACCGTGGAGTTGTTTGATTTGTTGACCGACCCCGAGGAGCGGCACAACTTGGCTGGGGAGCAAGCTGCTACGGTTCAATCGTTGATGCAAAATTTGAACCGCTGGCTGCAAAGTTTGCCGCCCACGCTTTGGCCAGGAATAATGGACCATGGAATCGAATTCAATGGCAAGGTGTACTATTTCAGGGTTTAGCTTGCTGCTGTTTGGGGGCCTTTTTTTGATGGGCTGCATAGACCCAGAAACTGGCTTTGTGGCGGTGGAAGGAAACGATTCCATTCCGGCATTTTACCTGAAAGAAACGGAAGTAAGCAATTCCGATTATTTAAAATTTGTTCAGGCTACAGGGTACAGAACCTGTGCCGAAATCGGTTTAGATGGCCTTGGGCCGGGTGCTTTTCGGTTTGAACCCGATAGCGCAAGAATTTGCTTTGTGGGGGGACTAACCTGGAGGCACCCAGAGCGGATTGGCTCGCAACCTGCCGATTGGAAGGAGCTGCCTGTGGTTCACCTGTGCAAAGAAGACATGCTGGCATACGCAGGTTGGTTGGGCCAACGGTTGCCCAGTCGAGCTGAATTGAATTGGGCAATGCAAAAAAACAGAAGCCAGCCCCAGCAGAATAGGCCGCACGGAAATACCTGGCAAGGGCTGTTCCCGCTAAGCGACTTGGGCGAAGACGGATTTCAAGGCCGATTGGCGCCGGCCAGATCCTTTGAGCCAATAAATGGCATATTCGACTTGGTTGGCAACGCTTGGGAGGCAACATCAGATTCCTGCAGCAACGGCTATTGGGCTGTGGGCGGATCGTATTTATGTGCTCCAAATTGGTGCCGCGGATACCGGTTGGAATCGCCGATTTGCGTATCTGAGGGCATTCCTTTTGGGCATGTGGGATTTCGCACGGCAAAAACGAAGTAAGGCTGCAAAATAATCAACAATTTTTCCGTTGGGAAGGTTATCTTTGCAACGAACATAAAAATCAAAGCAGCATGCATTTTCAATTGACCGAAGAACATGACATGATCCGGCAGGCCGCCCGTGATTTTGCCCGCGAAGAATTGTTGCCCGGAGTCATTGATCGGGACGAAAAGCAGGAATTCCCCAGGGAACAAATTAAAAAACTGGGCGAACTCGGTTTTATGGGCATGATGGTTCCTGAACAATGGGGCGGAGCCGGCATGGACACCCTGTCTTATGTTCTGGTTATGGAAGAATTGTCGAAAATCGACGCCTCTGCCTCGGTAGTGGTTTCTGTAAACAACTCCTTGGTGTGTTATGGATTGGACTCCTACGGCAGCGATTACCAAAAAGAAAAATACTTAAAACCCATGGCTTCCGGTGCCTGCATTGGGGCCTTTTGTTTGTCGGAACCCGAAGCCGGTTCCGATGCCACCTCGCAGCGTACAACCGCCGTAGATATGGGCGACCATTATTTGCTGAATGGAACCAAAAACTGGATTACCAACGGAATCAATGCCAGCTATTATTTGGTGATGGCCCAAACCGACGTAGAAAAAGGCCACAAAGGAATCAACTGCCTGATTGTAGAAGGCGGAGTGCCTGGATTTGAAAAAGGAGCCAAAGAAAATAAAATGGGAATTCGGGGCAGCGACACCTGCACCTTGCAATTTACCGATGTAAAGGTTCCCAAAGAAAATCGAATTGGAGAAGATGGCTTTGGTTTCAAGTTTGCCATGAGAACCCTGAGCGGTGGACGCATTGGCATTGCCGCCCAAGCCTTGGGAATTGCGGCTGGAGCCTATGAGCTTTCAAAAGAGTACGCCAAGCAGCGTCAGGCGTTTGGCAAACCCATTGCCCAGCACCAAGCGATTGCCTTTAAATTGGCCGATATGGCCACCCGCATTGAAGCTGCACGCCTGCTGGTTTATAAAGCGGCCTGGATGAAAGACCAAGGCATGAATTACGACCAAGCCAGTTCAATGGCTAAGTTGTTTGCCAGCGAAACCGCCATGTGGGCCGCTACCGAAGCGGTGCAAATTCACGGTGGGTATGGCTATGTAAAAGAATACCACGTAGAACGCCTGATGCGCGACGCCAAAATCACCCAAATTTACGAAGGCACCAGCGAGGTTCAGCGCATCGTGATTGGCCGCAGTGTTCTTCAAGGGTAAATCGGAGTCAAGCCCGTTTCGGGTATTGGGTTTGATGTCGGGAACCTCACTCGACGGGCTGGATTTGTGTTTGTCGGAATTCTGGGAAGAAGACAATACCTGGCTCTACCGCATTGAAGAGGCCCAAACCCTTCCTTATTCTGTGGAATGGCAGCTGAAACTTAAAAATTCGATTGCCCTTTCCGGAACAGATTTGTGCGAACTGGACCGGGCCTATGGGCACTATTTAGGCATGAAGTCCAAGGCGTTTTTAGCGGGCCGAAAGGTAGATTTAATCGCCAGCCACGGACACACGGTTTTTCATAGACCAGACCTTCGATTCAGTCTGCAAATTGGACATGGAGGAGCCTTGCACGCCGAAACAGGGTGCAGGGTGGTGAACGATTTTAGGTCGGAAGACCTTGCATTGGGTGGACAAGGAGCTCCCTTGGTGCCGGTAGGCGATGCCCTTTTGTTCCCGAAATACGAGGCCTGCTTAAATGTAGGGGGATTCTCTAATTTGAGCTGGAAGACACAGAACCACGAACGGCGGGCGGGCGATGTGGTGCCGGTAAATTTGGTTTTTTCGCATTTGGTGCAGCCTTTGGGTTTGGAATACGATAAAGGGGGCGAACTTGGCATGAAAGGCGAACTTCAAGCTGCCTTATTAAAACAATTGCAAGAATTGCCTATGATGCAAAGAAATTTTCCGCGCAGCTTTGGGCGTGAAGATTTGGAAAAAGAAGCGATTCCGGTATTGAATTCTGCGGCATGTTCGGTGGTTGATGCCTTAGCAACAAGCAGAGAATGGATGGCGATGGCCATTTCAAAGGAATTAAACAACAATAAAATAAGGACCTGTTTGCTCAGCGGAGGGGGAAGCTACAACACGGGCTTGCTGGAATCGATTCGGGCGAAAACCGATTGCCAATTGGTGCTGGGAAGTCGGCAAGAAATCGAATTTAAAGAGGCATTGATTTTTGGATTGTTGGGCCTGCTTCGGGTTTTAGGGCGAGAAAATGTGTGGAAAGAAGTAACGGGTGCTTCTGAATCGGGCAGCCGAGGGAGTATTTGGGGAAATCCTTAATTGAGGCCGGTGCATTTTTGAGTGGCCCGGGCCCCGGATTGCAGTGGAAAGGACGCAGTTGGGGCGGCAGCCGTACGCGTGGTGAGGAGGCTGAGGCACGAAGCCACCGCAGCCCGCTGTACGGCCGCCGAACCGGCTGTGGACTTGCAGCGGAAAGCCGGAAATGGCCCCCAAAAAAAACTATAAATCCAGCCCTTCAGGCCGGTTGCGGACATATACCACCCAGGCGTTGTGCAAAAAACCGGAACCGTAGCCCATCAATTGGGTGTATGCGGCCCGCACAGAAAGCAATCCAACAAACAAACTTCGCTCCTGAATGCTGGCATGCAGCAGCAGCAAAATCGAATAGGTACCGCTCATAAGCAGCATAAACAACAGCACTTTGGGCAAAAACAAAGCAGGAATCAGGGCCAAATGAAAGAGCAAAAATGCAGCGGGGAATACGTGGGTGGGCTTCAATTGCCCTTTGTGGGCCAAGTGCAGGTGAATACGGGCGGCACCAAAGCGGTACACTTGCCGGTAAAAGGCATTGAAATCGGTACGCCGCTTGTGGAAAACCTTGGCCTTGGGAATAAGGGCCGACTTAGCGCCGGCAGCAATAAGCCGCATGCTGAGGTCAATGTCTTCCCCGCATTTTAGGGTAGAATATCCGCCTACCGATTGAAACCAATCGCGCTGAACGCCCATGTTAAACCCCCGTGGATGAAACACCCCAAGGCGGGTCTTTTTGCCGCGGATGCCCCCGGTGGTCAACAAACCTGTCATGGAATAGGAAATGGCACGCTGCACCGGAGTGAAAGACGGATGTGCGGCGTCAGGGCCGCCGAACAAATGAAGTTCTTCCAGAAGCAGCTGCTCAGAAACAATGTTGAGGTAATCGGGCGGAATCAAGCAATCGGAATCCAAGAAAACAAAGTAATGCCCGCGGGCAACCGCCGCGGCGGCATTGCGGGCGGCCGATACAGGCAATCCCGATTCGTATAAAAAAGTAAGATCTAGTTTGCCCCGGTGCTTGCGAGCAATGTCGGCCAAAGACGTGTGGGGGGTTCCGTCGGCAAGAATAACCTCGAAATCGGTATAGCTTTGGTTTTGAAGGGAGTCTAAGAATTCGGCAACTTCGTCGGGCCGGCGAAAGGTGGGTGAAATGAGCGAAAATTTGATGCGCTCGCGTTTTCCTTCATGAAACACCAGCAGGTGTTCAGACATCGGTTTGGTCTTTAATGTGGTATCGATTGCGGTCGGGAGCGTTTCTTGAAACCAGTTCAGCGATAAAACCGGCCAAAAAGAACTGAGTGCCCAGAATCATGCTGAGCAGTCCGATGTAAAACAAGGCGTTTTGGGTAACCAGCGGAGCGCGTTGGTCGAGAATGTAGGTTGCAACGAGTTTTTCGGAGACCAGCCACAGGGCTAAAAACCCTCCCAATGTGAACATAACTAAGCCAAGCAATCCAAAGAAATGCATGGGTTTTTTGGAGAACCGAGAAACGAAGGTGATGGAAAGCAGGTCAAGAAAACCATTAATAAAGCGCTCCAAACCAAATTTGGTTGTTCCGTATTTGCGGGCCTGGTGTTGAACCACCTGTTCAGCGATGTTGGTAAATCCGGCCCATTTGGCCAGTACGGGAATGTAGCGGTGCATTTCGCCATACACCTCGATGCTTTTCACCACCTCGTAGCGGTAGGCTTTAAGCCCGCAGTTAAAGTCGTGCAAATGAATGCCGCTTAACTTGCGGGTGGCCCAGTTAAACACCTTTGTGGGAATGGTTTTTGAGAGGGGGTCGTAGCGTTTTTTCTTCCAACCCGAAATCAGGTCAAAGCCCTCGTTTTTAATTTTTGAATACAGAGCCGGAAGCTCATCGGGGCTATCCTGAAGGTCGGCATCCATGGTAACAACCACCTGCCCGCGGCAGGCTTCAAAGCCCACATTGAGGGCGGCAGATTTGCCGTAATTTCGGCGAAAGGAAAACCCGCGCAACGAAGGATACTGGGATTGCAGGTGTTGTATCGTCTTCCAGGAGCTGTCTTTAGAGCCATCGTCAACCATTATCACCTCGTAATTCAAGCCTTCGGCTTGCATAACCCGGTGAATCCAAGCCATCAATTCGGGCAGAGATTCTTCTTCGTTGTACAATGGAACGACGACAGAAATATCAAGGGTTGCTTCCATGGTTGAATACCTAATCGGCCGTAAAAGTAGGGAAGTTTAGCGAATCAGGTGCACCCTACCTACCACGCTGTGGTAATTGTTCCAAATGTCTTTGACATCTACTTTAAAGACGTAAACACCCTGCATCACAGGCTGATAGGTATCTTGATGCTGACCGGTCCAGCCTTTTTGCACATCGGTAGAATGGAAAAGCAGGACGCCCCAACGGTCAAACACCGTCATATCAAAGTCAGAAATACCCACACCTTTGATTTGGAACATGTCGTTTATGCCGTCGCCATTGGGAGTAAACGCATTGGGAATGTACAAGCTGTATTCGGGAATGACTCGGTAGCAAGCCGTGGCCGTATCAACGCAGCCATAGTCGGTCGCCAAGATCAACTGAATGCAATGGGTACCCGTATCGGAGTTTGAATAGCTGAAGCTGGGTTCCGTTTGCATGGAACCATCGGGCAAGAAATACATATATTGAGTGCCGAGTTGGCTGCTGTTGGTGATGGTTACTTCGGGCACCGCATTAGAAACCTGTTGTGGAGTGATGCCAAAGGCCGCCGTAGGATTGGGATAAACCTGAATCAGAGCAGGAACGGCAGAGGAGGCCGTGCAACCATCGCTGCTGCTCACTGTCAAATGAATTTGATGGATTCCTGAACTTGAGAAACAGGCATAGGGCTGAGCTGTTGAGGCAAAAGACTGCCCATTGTCTTGCCAATCCCAAGATGCGATGCTGGCATTTTGCACCGTAGATTGGTCGGTAAAGGTCAGGCAAACGGGGCTGCAACCTTCAGCCTGCATTGGGCTGAATGCAACCTGAGGCAGGTCAAACAACGTGAGCGTTTGGCTGGCTGTATCGGCACAACCAAATTCGGTCTGCACAATTTGAGTCAGGGTCCAAGGTCCAATGGACGTGTATACATACTGAACATTCCCGCTGCCGTTGGTTGTGGTTCCATTGCCCAAGGACAGGGTTGCTTGCACAATCGCACCCAACGAATTGCTGGGTGTGTTGGCAATGTTCACAGGTTGCCCCAAGCAAACAGGAGCGACGGCAAATTGAGCTTGAGGAATTGAACCGGCTAGGGCCGAGGCTGCGATTGTGCTTTGGCAACCTTGGGCATCGGTCACCGTTACCGACATGGAATTGGGACCTTGAACAACCGTAGAGGTTCCGGTAGCGCTGCTGCCTCCGTTTGCCCAAGAATAAGCGTAGTTCGGGGTGCCTCCACTAACTTGAGTGCTGAGTGAAAAAGTTTGGCCCACGCAGAGCGAATCGTCGAAGGCTGCAAATTGCGCTTGCAATACGGGGGGCTGGGTAATTTGGGTTGAAATTGAATCCACACAGCCTTGGGCATCGGTAACAACAAGGGAATAGTTCCCAGCGATTAAGTTGGAAATGGTATTGCTGGTGCTGCCGGTATTCCAAAGGTAGGAATACGGCGGGGTGGCTCCTGAGACCGAAACCGAAGCTTGTCCATTGCTTAAGCCAAAACAAGAAACCTGCTGAAGGCTAGGTGCCGCAACAGCCAAGGCGCTTGGTTGAGTTAGCAGAACGGAGCCGGTATCAGAGCAACCGTTCAGGTCGGTAACAATGCATTGAAAATTGCCTGCGGGCAGGTTGCTTGCCGATGCCTGGTTTCCACCGCTGGGAATCCATTGGTAAGACAAAGCGCCTGTTCCTCCGCTTGCGGTAAAGGAAGCGTTTCCATTGGTAAACCCGAAACAGGTAGGCATTTGAGCGGCCGCGAATTGGATATCAAGCAAGGCCGGATTGGCTACCACAACGGTATCGGAAGCCGTGCATCCGTTGGCATCGGTGGCCGTTACCGTAAAGCTGCCAAGGCCGGCCGACCCGAAATTGGGGCCGGTTTGTCCGTTGTTCCAAAGGTAGCTGTAAGGTGCTACTCCGCCTTGGGCCGAAGCTTGAAGTACCGCATTGGTATCGCCATGGCAAAGCGGGCCAGACAGCATTTGTGCATTGGCTTGAAGCAGATTGGGTTGGGTAACCGAATAACTGGCCGTTTGGGTACAGTTGTTTTGGTCGGTAACGGTTAGCTGATAGCTGCCTGAAGAAAGCCCCGTGGTATTCAGACCGTTGCCAACATTGGGAGTCCAACTGTAAGAATAACCTGGCACACCTCCGCTTACTTGAACAGAAAGGCTGCCGTTGTTGCCTCCAAAGCAGCTTACAGGTTGCATTTGTTGCAAAATGGGGACGATTGCCGGGGGCTGGGTCAGGGTTCGGCTGGCGGTTGCTGTACACCCGCGCGAATCGGTAACCGTTAAGGTATGGGTTCCTGCGGACAAATTGCTCGGATTTGAAACGGTGGAGCCGCTTGGCGACCATAAATAAGAATAGGGAGGGGTGCCGCCGCCTACCATGGCACTGGCTGTACCATTGGCAGCATTAAAGCAGGTTAAATTTGTAAAGCTGGGTATTCCTACCGAAAGCAGCGAAGGTTGGCTGAGCGGGAAACTCACATTGACCATGCAGCCGTTGGCGTCGATTACCATGAGGCTGTGGTTGCCGGCGCTGAGATTTATTGCCTGAGGGGTTGTTTGGCCTGTGGGATTCCAAAAATAGGAATACGGTGGGGTTCCTCCCGATACGTTTGAGGTTAGAGAGCCGTTGTTGTTCCCGAAGCAACTGGGTTGAATGGGGTTGATAATGCCACCGACCAACTGCGTGGGTTGGGTAATTTGGTGTTGAACTTGAACAAGGCAACCCATGGCATCGGTTACATTCAGGGTGTACAGTTGGTTGGCCAAGGCATTGAACAAGGTTTGGCCGTTCCCCCCGGGAGTCCAAGTATATGTGTAGGGCGGTGTGCCGCCCGAGGCTGTGCCGGTAATGGTTCCGGAGTTGGAATTAAAGCAAAGCGCTGGAGTTGAAGAGGCGATATTCCCAACCAAGACGGGAGGTTCGGTTAAGGAAATGGAATCGGTCGTGGTACAGCCAGCCGCATCGGTTACGGTAACCACGTGGGTGCCGGCGCTAAGGCCCGCTGGGTTAAACACATTGAGGCCAGAGGGCGACCAGGAATACGTATATGGAGCTGTGCCGCCCATAGCAACGATGTTGGCCGTTCCGTTGTTTTGGCCGAAGCAGGACACATTGGCTCCGGTAACGGTGGTATTAAAAGCCTGAGGGCCGCCAACCGTGGTTGTGCTGCTGGCTTGTTGACCGGCGTTGTCGGTAACCGTTACCGTGTACGAACCTTGGCAAAGATTCGAGATGCTGGGCGTGGTTTGACCGCCGGGAGCCCAGGAATAGGTGTAAGGCGGTACTCCTTGGGTAACATTGGCAGTAGCTGTTCCCGTGCAGGATCCAGGGCAGGATTCGGGGGTAGAAGTCGCGTTTACCAATGCAGGTTGAATGCAGGTAAAGTTATCAATCATAATGTTGATGTAGCCTGTGCATGAACCTGTAAAGTAGGGAGCAAACGAGATGTAGCAAAAATTCTGAGTAGGCGTAAACGTAAAGGTGTAAGTTACCCAGTTGGTATGGGTAATGGGGCCCGACACCAACAAGGTTTCAGAAATGGCGCAGGACGAATTGCCCCCATACATAGCAAAGCTGCTGGGGCAGTTTCCTGGGCCCGCCGTGTTGTATATGGGCGAATGCGCCAAATCTACCGTAATGGTATAGGTGGTTCCACCTAAAAGACAGGGATTGAGCAGCTGGGTCATCCCTTCTTTGTACCCACTCGGACTTTGGCCCGAATGCAAAAAACTGACGTAAGAATTCCCATTCGAGGCAGGCTGAGTAAATCCCCAGTTGCCCGGTTGGGTATCTGGAGAACCATAGCAGGCCAGCCAAGGCGATGGAACCTGATGGGGAACCGTAGGCCCTTCCAAAGATGGATTGGTATAGCAGCTTGTTTGGGCACGCGCTGTAAGGCCCAAGCCCAGCAAGGCAATGGCTACAAGAAATTGGAGAACTGGAATTCGCTTAGCCATTGCCTTGATGCATTATTATCGGAGAACCTGAACCTTTCCTACAAAAGAATGGTCGTTGTTGTACAAGTCAATAACATCGACCTTGTACACATAAACACCCTGAGGTACAATCTCCGTACGTCCAGCTTCGCGGCCATTCCAACCTTTGAAGATATCGGGGGTAGAAAAAATCAATGTGCCCCAGCGGTTAAAGACGAGCAACTGACCCGACTTAATTCCCGTTCCATACACCCTAAAGAATTCATTCATGGCATCTTCGTTGGGCGTAAAGGTGTTCGGAATATGGATGGTCACATCCAAGCGAACCGTAGAACATTTGGTGGTGGTATCAACGCAACCGCGGTCGGTAGAGGCCAGCAGAGTAACGCAATAGCGGCCTGTATCGATGTAAGAGAAAGAGGTATGCTCTGCGGTTTGGGTCATTCCATTGGGGAAAGTCCATAAGTATGAATTTGCCCCCAAACTTTGGTTGATGTAGTTCACATTTGGGTTTGACATGGTTGTAAAGGGAGGGTCAATGTTAAAATCGGCCGTAGGCGTTGGCCATACCACAATCTGTTGGGCCGCAGAAGGGACCGATACGCAACCGTCGGAAGAAGTTACCGTTAGTTCCACATTATAGGTTCCTGGGTTTTGGAAACAATGGAAAGGATTTCCGGTATTGGAAAACACATTCCCGTTGGCCGACCAAGCCCATACTTGCACACTGGCATTTTGAACCGTGGACAAATCTGTAAACTGTGGACAAAGCGGAGCACAACCTTGTTGGGGCGACATGGAGAAGTTTGAAACAGGGATGTCGTACAACAAAATGTTCTGCTGGAAGGTATCTACACAACCAAAATCGGTTACCACCACCATGCTGGCTGGCCATGGGCCAATGGCGTTGTAGGTATGCGTTGGATTGTACACGGTTGTAATTGGACTTCCGTCTCCTAAATTATATCCGTATTGAAGAATGGTGCCGGTTGTGTTGCTGGCATTGTAATTCAATTGAATGGCGTTGCCCAAGCATTCGGGAGTGTAGGTAAAGCTAGCCGTGGGTATGCTGCCGGCAACCGCGTTCACAAACGAGGCAATAGAACAGCCGTTGGCGTCGGTAACGGTAACGCTGATGTTGTTCAGTCCCTCGTTCGCCAAAACAGCGGCGTTGGATATTTGCTGCCCATTGCTCCACAGGTACGAATAGGCGGGGGTTCCTCCGCTAGCAAGCACCGACAATTGAAAATCGCTGCCTTCGCAAATGGAATCCTGAGCCAAGGTGGTACTGGCAAGCAAAACCGCAGGTTCATTCACCATAAAAGGAACGGTATCTAAGCAGCCTTTGGAATCCATCACAACCGCGGCCTGAAGTCCGGGGGTTAATCCCGTGGCATTGGTTCCGGTTTGCATGTTGCTCCAAGCATACTGGTAGGGCGGCGTGCCACCCAAAGCAGAGGACTGAGCCTGCCCGTTGTTGGCGCCAAAGCAGCTAATGTGGGTCAATGAGTTCAAGGACAGTACGAGGGCGGGAGGTTGGGTAATGTTGACCTGACCCGTTGCGGTGCAGCCATTTTGGTCGGTTACGGTAAGGGTATGCGTCCCTGGGCCCATTCCGGTTCCTTGCAGGCTGTTGCCCCCTGCTGGAGTCCATGCATAGCTTAGGTTTCCGCTGCCCCCACTTACGTTAAACTGGGCGGTACCGTTGGCGGCACCAAAACAGGTAACATCGCTGGTTTGTGGAGAAGTTACCACAATGGCCACCGGAGTGGTTAACGTAATTGAAGCCTGGTCGGTACAGCCGTTCGCGTCGGTTACTGTAACGGAATAGGTTCCAGTACCCAGATTGGACAAGGTTGCTCCGGCCTGACCGGTACTCCACATGTAGGAATAGTTTGTGGTGCCCCCGGTTGCTGAGGCGGTCAAGGTTGCCGAAGGCACACCCGGACACAAAGGCACCGTCGTGTTGATTGCCGCCAACAAATCGGCAGGCTCATTCACCACAACGCTGTCTAATTTAATACAGCCGTTGGCATCGGTAATGGTAACCACATGGGTGCCTGGGGTTAAATTGGAAACCGAGGCGCTGCTGCCGCCAGAAGGCGCCCAAGAGTAGGTGAACCCGCCAGCTCCGCCCGATGCATTTACAGAGGCAGTACCGTTGTTGGCACCAAAGCAAGTAATGTGGCTAACCTGGGTTGAAGAGTTGATGGCGGGGGGCGAACCTACCACAGTAGTAGATTGGGCCGTTTGCCCGTTGGCATCCACAACGGTTACGGTATAGCTTCCCGCACACAAGTTGCTCACCGTTGCGGTGGTTGCTCCGCCCGGAGCCCATGAAAACGTGAATGGAGGAGTGCCTTGGTTGGTGGTAGCGGTTACCGTTCCATCGCAAACCCCTGGGCAACTTACGTTGGTGGAGGTGGTGCTAACCAACGCGTTTTGTATGCAACTGAAGTTGTCAACCAAAATGTTGATGTAACCACTGCACGCTCCAGTATAATATGGAGCAAAAGCAATCCAACAATGGTTGGCCGTGGGGGTAAACGTAATGTTGTAGGTCTGCCAGTTGGCGTGGGTAATAGGACCTGAAGTGTACAGCGTTTCTGCGATGGCACAGGCCGAGGCACCTGCATAAATGGCAAAAGACGAAGGACAGTTCCCCGGACCGGCGGTATTGTAAACGGGCGAATACGCCAAATCAACAGAGATGGTGTAGGAATTCCCCGCCACCATGCAGGGCGTCAAGGACTGAGCCATGCCCTCTTTGTAGCCTGTAGGGTTATTTCCTGCATGCAAAAAACTGACATAAGTGTTGCCGTTTGAAGGAGGTAAAGTAATGCCCCATTGACCTGGCTGCGTATCGGGTGAGCCATAACATGCTTGCCAAGGCGCAGGCACCACGTGAGCCTGGCTGACGCCCTCCATAGAAGGATTGGTAAAGCACATTTGCTGGGCTTGAACGAGCCCTGGAAGCACGGCAAACAGCAGGAAAACGATGCGGGAAGAGGTATTATGTATATTCATAATCAAGCCATTAAGCATATAACGAGTAAAAATACAAACATTCAGCGGGTTTACCAAGATTTTAAATGTTAACAAAGGGCCGGGAACTTTGGTTTAATGCCCGATCGGTTTTGCAACAGTACGGAATAGACAAGGGCATTGACCGATGTGCTGCAAACAAAAGGAGATTCTTTGTGTTGAAACAAGCAAAACAGCACAAATCCCTCCCCTTCCCCATCAAAATCAAGCCGTTTTCATGCCGAATGTTCTGAATCAATGCTGCTGCTATGCTTCTTTTGACGCGGGTTTAGGGCTGTGTTGTGAACATGAGCTGAGCGCAAAAAAAATTCTTTCAATAGCTTCCTCCTGTTGGAATTCGGAAGGCAAACCTAATTCAATCAAAAACTCTTTTTTTCATTAAAGTCAAAGGAAAACCGGCACAAGCCCTTGCAAGGAAATTATGCCGCGGGGAGCTTAGCCAGGAATGCAGGAATGGTATGTTTTTGAGGATAGATTGGCGCAAGGAATTTATGCCGCGGGGAGCTTAGCCACGAATGCACGAATGGTATGTTTTTGGGGATAGATTGGAGCAAGGACATTAAGCCGCGGGGAGCTTAGCCACGAATGCACGAATGGTATGTTTTTGAGGCTAGATTGGCGCAAGGAAGGTAAGCCGCGGGGAGCTTAGCCACGAATGCACGAATGGTATGTTTTTGAGGCTAGATTGG
>CAILUT010000053.1 GCA_903837495.1 uncultured Flavobacteriales bacterium
CGAATCTAAAGTTAGAGGTATTGATTAGCGATTGCTGGAATTTAGCGGCATGCACCACAGCCACATCGTTTTTAAAGAATTTGTGGTTCCCTGTCCACCCCACCACCATACCTACCGTTTGCAGGTCGAGTTGTTTGATGTTGTTAACCACGATAGAGTCATTAAACAAGGTGTATTCATAGGAGAGATTCACAAAGGGTTCCCATTTGTTTTTTTCTTGGTTAAGGACTCGAAAACTGACTCCGGCTCCGCTGATTGCCCGTGCCTGAAAAGCCCTAAGTAGAGAGGATTCAAAACCACCATTCACGAAACCTGAAACCCGTTTTAAAGGAAACAAAGACAAGGAAGAATTCGCGGTAAATTCATTGGCATTGGTGATGGTATCAATAATACCATACCTATATTGAACCACATTTTTTAAGGCAAACACTCTTTTTTCAAGATTAAACTTTCCCTGGTTTACGGTATTGATGGAAGATAAGTTGCCTCCAGAAATCGAAAAATCACTGGACACCAAATACTTTATTCGCAAACTATCTTTAGCGGCCGAGGTATCGGTTGGATTGGCAAAAAGACGCAATCCCGACACAAAAAAGAGAATCAATAAAAAAACCCGAGTCATATTCTAGCGCATTATGGTGCAAATATACTCCAAGGATATGGGTTATAACCAAGCAAAGTACATTACTTTTGAACATGGAATTTACCATACCCAATTGGTCGGCCGAAGATGAAAAGTGGATGCGGCGCTGTTTAATCCTAGCAGAAAAAGGCAAATATCAGGTTGGCAGCAATCCCATGGTGGGCTGTGTTCTGGTTGAAGGGGGGCAGTGGATTTCGGAGGGGTACCACAAGCGATTTGGAGAAGCCCATGCCGAGGTGGATGCCTGGAAAAATGCAGGGCAACCTG
The DNA here is from genome assembly GCA_903837495.1 of uncultured Flavobacteriales bacterium. Taxonomy (GTDB): domain Bacteria; phylum Bacteroidota; class Bacteroidia; order CAIKAF01; family CAIKAF01; genus CAIKAF01. The sequence continues at coordinate 911 of CAILUT010000053.1, forward strand.
ATTCGTTTGAACAGGGCACAATATACGTATCTCTTGAGCCCTGCAGCCACCATGGCAAAACACCGCCTTGTACCGATTTGCTGCTACGTTTGCGTCCAAGTCGGGTTGTGTTGGCTTCGACCGACCCCGATGTTCGGGTTTCTGGGAACGGAATCCGGCGGCTTTCTGAGGCTGGAATCAAGGTAGATGTTGGATGCCTAGATGCCGAGAACAGGCATTTGAATCGGCATTATTTTACCCAGCGTACGCACAATCGGCCCTTTGTTGCCCTTAAATGGGCCGAAACCTGCGGTGGTATGGTGGGGAAAAGCCAGGCAAGCCCTGAATCGCGCTTGATGATTTCAGGGCCCCAAGCCCTTGTGTACGGACACCGTTTAAGGGCCGAGCACCAATCTATTTTGGTTGGGGGCGGAACTGTTTTGGCAGACAATCCGCAGCTAAATCTAAGGTATTTTTCGGGCAATTCGCCGCAGATTTTGGTTTGGTGGACCCGTTCTTCCCCGCTTGGAAACTATAGGTTTAAAAGCAATGCACACTTTACAGAAATAACGGCAGCCAGCCTTAAACAGGCCTGGCCCGAAATCACCGCATCGGCAGGAAATTCAGTGTTGGTTGAGGGGGGGGCAAAAACCCAATCGGCCTTTATTGAAATGGGAATGTGGGACGAAATTCACCGCATTGTGAACCAAGAACCGCACAAAGGTGGGGGCATTTCTGCCCCAAGGTTGCCCAACAACGCCGCATTGATCAAAACGCTTCCCATTGGAAACGACACCGTATATATTTACCGCCCTAAAAAACAAATTCTATGACCTGGCTACTTGGCAGCATTGCCTGTTACTCTTTAATTTTTATTGTTTTTCGATTTGCAGGACAAAAAGGAATGGCGATGGCGCCGATGCTTTTTGTGAACTACGTTGTTTCTTTTGTTTTCAGCCTAATCCTAACGAAAAACTGGCCTCAACCCGAGTGGTGGATGCTCAGCTCCGCTTTGCTTGGCTTCTTATTTATGGTGGTTTTTCAGGTGATTGCCCATTCCACCAATTCAGCCGGTGTAGGTTCAACGGCCACGGCATCGAAGCTCAGCATGATATGGCCTATTCTTGCCTTTAGCTTTCTGTTTGGAGAATGGCCTAAGTCTTTTCAATGGATTGGAATTGCCCTGGTTCTGACTTCGGTTCTGCTGCCTTTTTTTAGGTCGGGACACCCTGCCAAATCCTGGATTTTACCCCTCACCGTTTTTCTCTCTACCGGATTGGTCGACACCCTAATTGCTTTGCATAGCCGCCCGCAGTGGGTGGCCCCCGAGCACAAACAAGCTCTATTTACTTTTATTTTTGGATTTGCTGCCGCAACCGCTCTATTTCAGTCTCGGAAAGAAATACCCGCCCTTAGGCAACCTTCGATTTTGGTTTTGGGACTGATTTTGGGCCTTATTAATTATGGCTCTTTGTTTTTTCTGCTTGGCACCTTGCAATCGAAGTTTTTGTCGGGTGCCACCTTTTTCCCCGTCAACAATATGGGGGTAATTGCTGCAACGTCCTTGGCCGCCGTACTGCTGTTCCATGAACGGCCTAAAAGAATTGAATGGATGGCCCTTGTTTTGGGCATGTTGGGCTTGTTGTGCATCCTCTGGTTTTCGTAAATCGGATGGCACTTTGATGGGCTGAAGCTCCACAGCGTTTTTTATGGTTTTTGGGATGCGCTCCACCGCGTACAAAGCCTTGCACTGCGTTTTTTAAGATAGTTGGGGATGCCCACCGCAGCGTACACAGCCTTGCACTGCGTTTTTTAGAATTGTTGGGGATGCCCACCACAGCATACACAGCCTTTCCAATCGGATGTTTAAAATCATTGGGAGCTCCATTCCCCTCCCTTAGCACCTTAGCGTTTTAAACAGAGCTAAATTCAAGCGTCCAACCCGCTCAATTCAAACACCGTAATTTCAGGGCGAATCCCGACCCGGCCGCTATACCCTATGCAACCTGTACCTCGGTTCACATACAGATGTTGTTTGTCTTGCGAGTACAATCCCGCCCATTGTTTGTACACGTACTGCGAAGGGCTCCACCGAAATCCCGGAATCTCCACTCCAAACTGAAACCCATGGGTATGCCCCGACATCGTTAAGGCCACCCGCTTGCGCTGCAAAATCTGAGCCTCCCAGTGCGAAGGGTCATGCGACATCAACAGAACACAGGCTTCGTCCGGTATGTTTTTCAGCGCTTTCCCCAAATCCCCATACCGTTTAAAGTTTAAGCGAGCGCCCCAGTTTTCAACCCCTGCCAAGTAAAGCGATTCCCCGCCAAATTCAGCCAATTTAATGTGTGAATTCAACAGCAAGTTCCAGCCCATTTGTGCCTGTATATCGTACATAGCCTGAAGGTTGGCCTGTTTCGACTCGGCATCAGGCCAGCGGTAATAATCGCCATAATCGTGGTTTCCCAGAACCGAATGCACTCCCATTGGGGCCGACAAGCCCGCTAAAATCGAAGCAAAAGGCAAAACCTCGGCACTGGTATTGTTTACCAAATCACCGGTAAACAAAATCAAATCGGGCTGTTCTTTCATCACGCTGTCAACCATTTTCTGAAGGGTGTCCTTTTGCAGCACCGAACCGGTATGAATATCAGAAATCTGAACCACCTTCAGCAGGCCCAATTTTCGTGGAAACCCAGGGAGTTGAAGGCGTTTCCGAACCAATTGAAAATCGGAGGCGGTTTGCAGCACACCATAAACCAGGGTAAAAAAAGGTAGTGCTGCAGCCACAGCAAAGGTTTGCCGTAAAAATTCCCGACGGCTTGCCTGCAAGTCCATTCCAACTACACCTGTTCCGCCCAACACATAAAACAGGTTGATGCTCCCGACCAAAAAAAAGGCGAAAACCTTTGATGCCATTAAAATAAATAAAAGGTTTCCCGCCCACAGCGGAGCGGTTCCCGGCAGCAAGGAACGCAGCATGGCGATTCCCAAAAGCAGAACAGGCAGGCCGAACCACAGGCAGGTAAACAATACAACATACTTAGGGGAAGGCCAGTGCCGCAGAAGTCGGAACAAATACACCTCAGAAAACACCCAAAAAGCCAAGAATACAATGGCCAAAATCCAACGTGGATGCATAAAAATACCTATGAATGAAGCGAAAAATGTTTGATGAACAGCAGCAGCACAACGCCCAGCACTAAAAACACAGCCAAACCAGTCAAATGCTGATAATGCACCCGAATTTCCTTCAAATCTTTCCAGTACAGCCAAGCCGTTATCCCCAAAAAAACCACCGCAAAAACCACCGCAAAATACAGATGTCCAATACCAATGCTCATGCCGCAAAGATACAAGAATCGCCCCAAACTTCTGGGAATTACAGGTTAAAAATACAAGGCCTGAAAGGAATAAAGCAGGGCGGCTGTTCCGGCTATCGCGGGTAGTACGCAGGGCAAGGGGCGGCTGCAGTGGGCAGGCAGTAGCTCCTAAAGTCGCTCTGCCAGCCCACGCAGCCTGCCCCTTGCCCTTTGCGCGCTACCCCGCTCTATCCGGGCCGCAAGCCCCCTCTCTATTTTAACCGAATTAGCCAAAGAATCCCCCCTAGCGTCATTCTTTTTATTAGATTTGCCCAGCAAAAAAACAACCATGAAAAATCTTTCATACTGGATATCAAAGCTTCTAATCCCCTCCTTATTTGCCCTGGCTGGATTGTTTATGCTGTTCACCGGGCTTAAACCCGGAAAATATCAATCGGCCCTCTACGTTTTTTCTAGTTTTTTAATGGTGGCGGGGTCGGCTGTTTGGATTCTGCTCGTCACCGGCAAACTCAGCATGCCCTGGGTCAGAAAATACGCTGCACTCATTTTTATTCCTGCCCTTATTGTGATGGGAGGGATTGTTTACAGCATACGTCAAAGCATCCGGTTTGAAGAAATAAAAGTAGAACGCGAAAACGTCATTATAAATCGATTGTTAAAAATACGCGAAGCTCAATTGGCCTATAAAGAAGTAAAAGGCGAATTTGCGAACAACTTCAGCGCGCTGATTGATTTCCTAAAAAACGGCAAAACATTCGTTGTTAAAGTAGATGGGAATATTGACGACACCCTGGCTGTTGCTCAAGGACGTGTTAAAATTGATTCCATTTGGGTTCCCATTCTTGGCTTAAAATACATTGAAACCTTCCCGCTTGATTCGCTGCGGTATGTGCCTTTTGCCTTAGACCCAGAAACAAGAAAACCGTCCGGCGAAGAATTCTTGCTTGAAGCCGGCAAACTTGAAACACCCGAAGGCCTTGAAGTTCCTGTCTTCGCCGCCTCAACCAACTACGGCATCTTTCTCGAAGATTTGTTGAAAGAATATGGTAAATTTAGTGTGGACTCGGTTATTCAAGTAGGATCTATGACCGAGCCAACCACCAACGGCAGCTGGCGCAATTAACCTTGAGAATCATTGCCGGAGCTTTAAAAGGCAGAACATGGACTCTGCCAAAGGGATTGGATTTACGCCCCACGACCGACCGAGCCAAGGAATCGCTGTTTAACGTCCTTCAAGCCCAAGTGGATTGGCCGCTTGCGACCTGCTTAGATGCATTCTCGGGAACAGGATCTATTGGCTTTGAAATGCTTTCTAGGGGTGCCAAAGAAGTTCATTTTTTAGATAAAAATCCGAAGTCCATTCAACACATTCAAAAGCAACTCGCTGCCTGGAAAATGGAAAATGCCCAAGCGGTACAAGGCGATGTTTTTGAATTTGCCCACCGGCAAAAAAAACCCTACGACCTTGTTTTTTTAGATCCGCCCTATACCCTTAGCGAAGCCCTTGAACTTCCAGAGCGCTTTATTCAAAACGGCTTGTTAAAACCTGAGGGAGTTTTGGTACTGGAACACGGCCCCGATTGGGCAGCACAAACACCCAGCATTGCAGGTTGGCAAAGCACAAAGAAATATGGCCACGTTCATTTTTCTTACTTTCGTGTAGAAAATTGACCATGCACATCGACCCCAAACCCATTGGCTTTTTCCCGGGCAGTTTTGACCCGCCCACCAAGGGGCACTTTGCCATAGTTCAGGCTGTAATGCCTTTGTTTTCAAGCCTAGTGATTGGAATCGGATCCAACAGCCAGAAACAATACTCCTGGCCGGCCGAACTCCGAAAAGAAATGCTGCAAGCCTTATTCCAAGATATGCCCTCCATACAAGTGGTCGTTTACCAAGGAATGACCATCGATGCCGCTGCACAGGTCGGAGCCCGTTACCTGATTCGGGGAATCCGCGACGAAAAAGACAGTGCCTATGAACGCCAAATTGCGGAAGCCAACAAGGCGCTTTCTCCCCAAATTGAAACCATTTTTGTGCCCTCGCCAACCGGAGCTTCTCACATCAACAGCAGCATTGTTCGAGAAATCCACAAACATGGTGGCAACGTAAGGCCCTTTATTCATGAACGACTTTGGAGGTTTTTCGACTGAATGCGACGCATATACTTTTTACCCATGTCTGCCGTTCCATGTGTTGTGATGCGTACGGTTTTCGCTTTCTTCCTTTTTTGGGGTATAGGTCGGGCTCAATCCATTCAGATTATTGGAGAAGCCCCCTTTTTTCCATCCACTCGAATTGAAGCAATTGGATTTGAAGATTGGGTGGTTAGCGAGCCCATCTTGCTTTCCAGTACCCTTTCTTCGGCAACGGGGCATTTCGAATTGACAATCCCAACATCGCTTGCTCAGCAGGTAGCCTACCAACTAAAAATAGGCCGAGACAAAACAGCCTTGCACCTTCAGGCCGGAAAAACATACCGGTTGGTTTTGCCAAACCGAAATGCCGGGGCCGTTGGCATGACTCAAGAAAACGACACCAGCTTAATTTGGTATTCCATTTCTCAGTTTGAAATGGCATACAGCACATTTTTGAACGACCATTACGATGTGTTTATGCGCAGGCAGCACAAAACGGCCGTTGACAGCTTTGAACTGGCTTTGCGAAACGACTCAGCCCAATATTCCAGCCCATTTCTGGCATCCATGCTAAAATACCGAATGGCCGATTTGCGCTTGACCACTCGGCTCATGAGCGAGAAAACCGCCGTTCGAACCTATATTTTTAATCAGCCTGTACTTTACTCCCACCCTGATTACATGGATTTCTTCAAAAACCTGTATAAAGGAATGCTTCAAAAATGGGCAACCCTGCCCACCGAAGCAAAACTCTATGAATGGTTGATTGAAAAACCAAACTACGATTCGGCTTTTCATCGAATCATGGAATTTGAATTGGTGCCCGGGCGGGAAGCGGCCGAACTGCTTTTGGTTGCGGGAATGTTGGAATGGCAACGCGAAAAAATACTGGACGAAGCCAAACTAATCACCCTGTTCCAGCAAGCATGGCCCAAGCAAATCGACCCCGTTCTTCAGCGCATTACCCAAAAAGCCATTGAACACCTGCAACGGTTAAAACCGGGCCAACAAGTCCCAGATTTGACCTTGAAAGACGAATTAGGCCAGCGGTTTCAACCCTTCAGCAAAAAAAATGGACTGCACACCTATTTGATTTTCTTTTCCTTTAAAAGTCCAGAAGCACTGGCCGAGGTCAAGGCCGCATCCGACTTTATTGCCCGTGAAAAACGCAAAATCAATTTAATATCCGTTTGCTTGGATTGCCAATATACCGACTTGCACAACCTAAAAAAACAGCATAACCTTCAAGGACAACTGGGTATGCCCATCGAAGACCCCTCGTACACCTTTAAACTGGGAGGCTTTGTTGATTCTTTTTTGCTGGATGAAAACCAACGCTTTGTGTTGAGCCCAGCACCCAACTCCTCGACTGGAGGTCTCCTTCAAATTCAAAAAGTCGCCCCCACAGAACGCAACCGCTAAATCCAATTCAGGCTCAAAACCCTAAAATCGATTCCTTACTCGTACCTTTAACCATGCTTCTTTCTTTTTTTAACCGCTGCAAATCCCTTTCTATTTTAACTTGCCTAATTGCAGGATTGGGTTTTCATGTTGGCCTTCTGCATGCCGGACTCAATGTGTCTATTCAGCATCAGGTTCTGTACTCCATACAAGGTAAACCCTATATTGAATCATGGATTCTGGTAGAAGGGAATTCCCTGCAATTCAAGCAAAGTTCTGGAACGCTCTGGAAAGCCTCGGTTCAATGTGCCATTCTGGCGCATGGCCCCGCCGGCATTTTAAATTACAGCAAGTTCAACTTGAACCAAGAAATTCAAGAAAACAACGATAAAAAAAGTGCGTCCAGCCTATTTCAAGACTTGTTCTACATAGAGCGCTTGGAAGTAGATACTGGAACCATTGTCTTAGAATACCTGTTGATTGACATCGGTTCCCAGAAAGCCGATACGCTGAAGTACATCGACACCCTGAAGGTTATGCCCTTAGCAGAACCGATTTCTGGAAAGCCCTTTTTTATATCAAAAATTACCAGTCCAATACAAAATACAATGCTGGCCCGGGGCAAATACGAAATCATGCCGATGTTGGGAAATGCCTTGGTTGAAAACAGCAACCCAGAATTAAAAATATACCAAGAGAGTTTCTTCCCCTTAAGCCAAATAGACAGCAGCCTAGCCTTTTACCAAACCATTTGGGTTGAAAATGCCAGCGATTCTTCCGTTGTTCCTGGGTTTGCTCTTCGAAAACGATTTGAGCAGGTACGGCCTGTTGTTCCGGGAATTCAAACACTAAATTTAAAAGAACTCCCCTCGGGCCACTACTGGCTAACAACCCAGCTGCTAGATAAAAACGGCAAGGTGTACAGCTCGTCCAAAGGCTACTTTTTCAGGGACAATCCAGAACAGCCTCTCGATTTGCTCAGCGTACAACAAACAGATTACTTGGGCAGTTTTTTAGAACCCATTCAAAATTTAGACACGCTTAAAACCATGTTGGGCTTCCTAAGGCCTTTGTCCTCGGGCGAAGAAATTCAATTTGCTAAGAATGCCGCTGCCACGGAAGACATTCATTTGATAAAGCAATTTATTTGGAGTTTTTGGTTTAGCAAATACCCCAAACATCCGGCCGAGGAATGGAGCAAATACGTAGCCCTTTTAAAAGCCATTGACAAGGAATTTGGAACAGCGGCCATGCGTGGCTATGAAACCGACCGCGGCCGTGTGTGGTTAAAATATGGGGCCCCAAATTCCCGAAACAAACAATACAACGAACCCTCGGCTTACCCGTATGAAATTTGGCAGTACTATCAAATTAAGGCCCAGTCGAACGTTCGGTTTGTTTTTTACAATCCAAACAACCTAAACAACGATTTCACCTTGATTCATTCTGAGTGCCGCGGCGAAATCAACAACCGCCAATGGCAATCCTTTATTTATCAACGAAACAACTCCTTTAACATCGACCAAAATCAGGCCATTCGCCATTTTGGGAACTGGAGCAACGATTTATTCAATTCGCCCCGATGAACCTAAGCTCAAGGCCCAGCATCGCGGTAATCATATTGAATTACAACGGGCAGCATTGGCTTTCTGCATTTTTAGCTGGAGTTGTAGAACACAGCCACGAATGGGCCAGCGTTTGGGTGGCCGACAATGGCTCAACCGATGCCTCCTTTCAGGTGGTTGAAAAACAAGGGCAGGCAAAATGGCTTGATTTAGGAAAAAACCATGGGTTTGCTCAGGGATACAACCTAGCCATTGAACGCATTGAAGCCGATTATGTGGTTTTGCTCAATTCAGACGTAGAAATACGCTCATCTTGGTTGCCGCCTTTGGTGGACTTTATGGAATCGAATGCCGATTATGCCGCTTGCCAACCCAAAATTAAAGCGCAGCGGCAACCCAGCCATTTTGAATATGCCGGTGCCAGTGGCGGATACATTGACGCGGTGGGATTCCCATATTGCAGGGGCCGGGTATTTTATACAACCGAAGAAGACCTAGGGCAATACGATTCCCCCGCCGACATTCATTGGGCCAGCGGTTGTTGTCTTTTTATACGACGTACAGCCTATTTAAATGCGGGTGGTTTGGATGCCGACTTTTTTGCCCACATGGAAGAAATTGACCTCTGTTGGCGGTTGTTGGCACAAGGTTTTCGGTTGGCTGCCGTTCCAGCATCGGTGGTGTATCATGTTGGGGGAGGCACCTTGGCGCAAAGTGCACCGAAAAAAACATTTTTAAATGTAAGAAACAACCTGATGATGTTGGCGAAAAACATGCCCGGCAGCCATTTCCTCTGGGTTTTTCCATTCCGCCTGATTTTAGACGGCCTGGGCAGCCTTCGGTTTTTGAAAGAACGGGGGGGAATCTCTCATGTTTGGGCTGTAATAAAAGCCCATTGGGCCTTTTATGCCTTGCTTCCCAGCACCCTAAAAAAAAGAAAAGCCATTGCCCACAAGCGAGCTGACTTTTTATCGCCTTTTTTATTGGTTCATCGGTATTTTTTGCAGGGAAAGAAAACCTATGCACAGCTGCACAAAAGCAAAAACTAAGTTAGCCTCCATTCACCGTAGGCCACAGCCCGCAGGCATGCAAGGCCAAACGCACGCCCAAATGATAGCCCTGTGTGCCGGCTCCGGCTATGCTGGCATTTACGCCAAGCGCTGTGATGCTTTGCCTACGGAATTCCTCTCTAGAAAAAATATGGGTAATGTGGACTTCGACCTTGTAGGTACCACAGGCGGTTAAGGCGTCGGACAAGGCGACCGAGCTGTGGGCAAAACCGCCGGGATTGATGATAAGTGCTTTGGCTTGAGCGGCTTGCTGCACCCAATCGATGAGCTCGCCTTCGTGGTTGGATTGAAAAAACCGAAAATGAATTTCAGGGAAAGCGGATTGCAATTCAGATTCCAATTGGGCCAAGGTGGTATGGCCATACTTTTCGGGCTCGCGGCTGCCCAGCAAGTTTAAATTGGGACCGTTGATAACCCAAATTTCCATGCAACAAAGGTAGTGGATTTATGGTATTTGAATGGATGAACGCAGAGTGTGGCCCGCGGCAGGGATTGAAGCAGGTAGCCCACAGGGGCGGTGGGGCTGGCGGGGCCGGGGCCAAAGAGCGACCGGAGGAAGCTACTTTGGCCCTTGCCCCGCCCCCCACGGCACCGAGGATTACCGCTGAAAGCCCGCAGCCGCCCCAAAAATAAAAAGCCCATGCATGGCGGTGTTTGAACACTCAATCTTACTGCCTGTCGCGGGATTTAGCTACCTTTGCCAGCAACATTTACGATTGCTCATGTGGTGTAAAACTATTTTGGAAACCATTGGAAATACGCCGATGGTACAATTAAACAGAGTCGCAGCGGGCCTGCCGGCTACCGTGCTGGCGAAGGTAGAGACCTTTAATCCCGGCAACAGCATTAAAGACCGCATGGCGCTGAAAATGATAGAAGATGCCGAGGCCAATGGGCGGCTGAAACCCGGCGGAACCATTATTGAAGGGACCAGCGGAAATACAGGCATGGGCCTGGCCATTGCTGCGATAATTAAAGGGTACAAATGCATTTTTACTACCACCGATAAGCAATCGCAAGAGAAGATTGATGCATTGCGCGCCTTGGGAGCCGAAGTTATTGTGTGCCCAACCAATGTGGAACCCGAAGACCCCCGCTCCTACTACTCCGTTTCAAGCCGCTTGGTGGCAGAAGTTCCAAACGCATGGAAACCAAACCAATACGACAATCTGAGCAATTCGCAAGCGCACTACGAAAGCACCGGCCCAGAAATCTGGGAACAAACCGAAGGAAAAATCACCCATTTGGTGGTGGGGGTGGGCACCGGAGGTACCATTTCAGGAACGGCCCGCTACCTAAAAGAAAAGAACCCGAACGTACAGATTTGGGGGATTGACACCTATGGTTCTGTATTTAAAAAATACCATGAAACGGGGGAATTCGATAAGAAAGAAATTTATCCGTACATCACCGAAGGCATTGGAGAAGATTTTTTGCCAGAGAATGTAGATTTTTCGTTGATTGACCGATTTGAAAAGGTAAGCGATAAAGATGCCGCCATATACACCCGTGAAATTGCCCGAAACGAAGGAATTTTTGCGGGGAATTCGGCCGGGGCTGCAGTGGCGGGATTGCTTCAGCTTAAGCATTTATTGAAAGAAGGCGATGTGGTGGTGGTTATTTTTCATGACCATGGCATTCGGTACTTGGGGAAAATGTTCAACGACAATTGGATGCGCGACCGCGGATTTTTAGACCGCAAGCAATTGACGGTAAAAGACTTATTGGTTTCGGGCGTATTGGCAAAAGCCATCACTGTGCCTGTAGGGCAAACCACATCAGAGGTGGTACAGCTGATGCAAATGCAGGGGATTTCACAGGTTCCCGTTGTAGATGGAAATCGTTTGGTGGGCGCATTGACCGACAGCCGCTTGTTTGGTTTCTTGGTGCAAAAACCCGAATCACACGATACCCCTATTGCCGAAATCATGGAAAAACCCTTCCCGGTCATTTCGGCAGATTGTGAGCTAAATCAAGTGGGAAAAGAGTTCTCGAAAGAAACCCATGCGGTTCTAGTTAAAGATGGGATGGGGGAATACTACATTATGACCCGCACCGATTTGCTGACGCAATTGATAGGATAAGCCCATGCGGGTAACAGATCAGCTTGGTTTTTCGGTAGAAGTCCCCGACTTGCCGCGGCGCATCGTGTCGCTGGTGCCTTCCATTACGGAATTGCTCGCCCACCTGTCGCTCGAAAAAGAAGTTTTAGGCATTACAAAGTTTTGCGAATTTCCAACCGAATGGCAGCAAACAAAGGTGCGCGTGGGTGGAACAAAAAATCCAAATATCAAAGCCATTGAACTGTTAAACCCCGATTTAATTGTTGGGAATAAAGAGGAAAACACCCAGGAAATGCTGTTGAAGCTCAAGACCCGGTTTCCGGTGTGGATCAGCGATATTGAAACCCTTGAACAAGCGTTGCAGATGATTGAAGCGCTTGGAGCATTGACTCGGCGTTCCATGATGGCCACAGAATTGAATCAACAAATTGCAAGCGCCTTTCGGGGCCTTGAGCCCGTTCGCCCGGCTAAGCGCTGCTTGTATTTGATTTGGTGCAATCCATACATGGTGGCGGGCAGCAACACCTTTATTGACGATATGCTAAAATGGTGTGGCTTTGAAAACGCAGCGGCGAACTTAGAGGGAAGGTATCCGGAATTGGATGCAGAAGGCATTCGAGCCTTGGCTCCGGAGCTTGTGCTGCTGTCATCGGAACCCTACCCGTTCAAGGATTCGCATGCCGATGAACTTCGGGCCTTGCTGCCCAACACAAGCAAGTGCATGTTGGTGGACGGGACGTATTTTAGTTGGTATGGCAGCCGACTTGCTGAATCGCCAAGGTATTTCCAGAAGGTGATTTCGGAGCTGTAGGGAAAGGTTTTGTGGGGAGTAAATGACCCGATACCTTCAGGAAAAGAAAGCGTTTTATTTGGCAAGGGGGCCCTACTTGCACGGGCAAGCATAAGCCTTAGCACCGCACCTGTTTTAATTCCTTTTTTGAATTGAAGACCAAAAGGTTCCCGAGGCCGATTGAACCCATAGATAATAAGTGCCTTCTGTCAATTCCGAAACCGAAATGCTGGGCGATACGCCCTCTTTCATGTTTTTTCCATCTTGACTAAACAGGCGCCAGTGCAGAATCTGTTCCGCTTGGGTTCCAATTTGAAATGCATGTTGAACGGGATTGGGATAGCAATGCAAGGAGAAGGAATGCGGAGGTTGAACCCCAGCAAGGTACTCGGAAACAGCGGCATCCATCAAAGCAAATCCGATTTGGTTGGGAAAGGTATTCAATTGATTCACAAGAACAACAACGGTAATCCCTGTGGCCGTGTCGTGCATCGCAGTCGAAGCATAGCCGCCCCAAATGTTGCCTCCATGAAACCAGAGCGTACGGCCGTTTCGAACCTGCCTACCCATACCCAAACCATAATTGCCCGACCCAACGAATGTGGTCATTTCTTGAAAGCTGCTGGGTTGAAGAACCTGATGGTTCATCAATGCGTCGTACCATTGCGCGAGCTCGTAGGCTGTGGAGTACATGGCCCCTGCCGACCAGGCGGCGCTGTTGACCGAAGTTCGGGGAACCGAATGGTTATCGACTCCAGCCTGCCAGGGATGAGCAATGGGAATGGTGGAGGTTTCGTAGGGGTCTAAAAATGTGCTGTCCAGGTTTATTGGGTTTAGCAGCATTTGCCTTAGCAGCTGATGATAGGATTGGTTGGTCGCACTTTCGGCCACCAAACCCGCCAGCAAATAATTTGTATTGCAGTAGTCCCAACTGCTGCCTGGGGAAAACAAAGGAGGACCTACCCAGCCCATTAGCTCGGAAGCAGTATAGAACCTATTGGGGTTGTTCATCATAGAGTCTGGGTAACCTGCAACGCTGCTCACATCGGCTAAACCCGAGGTGTGATTGAGCAATTGACGAAGGGTAATTTGGGGATTAATGTTGTTCCAAGTGGGCAAATATGTGCCAATTGGATCCTCTAAGTCGAGGAGGTTGGCCTCGGCCAATTTTAGCAACAAAACAGCGGTAAACAGTTTGGTGTTGCTGCCTATTCCAAATTGAAATTGAGGGGCAATGGGTTGGCCGGCATGGGAAATGCCGCTTACGCCTTTGAAAGAACCGTAGCTGGGGTGCAGCACACACACGGAAACTCCTTTTAAGTTCTGGGCCGTTCGGGAGCTGTCAACCACAAACTGCATGCGAGCAAGCAAGGCAGAGGGGAAGGTTTGAGCACCGAGGGCAGAAAAAAAGGAACAAACCCAAAAACAAAGCAAATTCATTTTCATGCTTGGACGTAGGGGGATTAAAATAGAGATTCTATAAAAATAATGCGGGGATTGGCCATTCCCTTAAATCAGTAAAAAAAAAAGCTGGAATTTCTTCCAGCCCCAAACGCATTCAATCTAGGTCGTCGGAGTCCTCTTGGGCGGGCATTTCGCCCCGTTGTTCCTTAATTTTCTTTAGCAATTCGCGTCTCCATTGTTTTTCGGCCAGCTGTATGCGCAGCACTTTCTTGGCGCCCAGTTGTTTTTGAGCCGATTCAATGCTGGCCTTTCGAACCGCCATTGCTTTTTCGGCATTGGCTATGCGCTCAGAGAGCAGGGCTTCGGCTTGGGCATCGGTCATGGATTCAATGGAGGTTTGACTGAGTCGATTTGCCCCTTTTTGTTGTTTTGTCCGATTGGATGCGCCCTGCATTCCGGCTTGGCGCTGGTTTTTCTGAAGGTCTTCCCAGGTCTTCATTTCGGCATCGGTAAGTTGAGCTTCTTTTTGCACAAAGGCTCTTTTTTGCGCTTTCAGTTCTTGCATTTTAGCCTTTGCGGGTTGAGCAATCAGGTTAAAAGAGCTAAGAAATAGAAAGCCGGTCAGCAATAAAAGGGATGTTTTGTTCATGGTTTAGGTATTTGGGTTAATTAAAAAAAAGGGGGTCTAATTCAAGAGATTGGTTTGAAAAATCGTCGGATTCGGCTCCGGTTAAAACCAAGAGCAAATCGGCTTCGGTTGGCTGCTCTTCGTTCCACAAATAGGCTTCTAAGTCCTTAGAATGGCTGGATTCCGCCTGAGATGGGGGTTCGGGTATAAGATTCCAAAGGTAAAACGCCCCAAGAAGCAAAAGGAGAGCCGCTGCCGCACCAAAGCCAGCCAAAGCGAGGGACAGGGGGGCAGGTTTAGACTTCGTTGCTGTATGGCTCTGAATCACGCGTTCCGCCAAATCATGTGCATAGTTTTCTGGCGTTGCATTTTCAGCAGAAAAAGAGGGTATGTGGGGTTTGGAATTCATGCTTGTATGCTGATTGGTGCGAAAAAATTGGGCAAGGTTTAATGTTGAAGTAAAAAATACCGTTCCAATTTGGTTCGGGCGTGGTGGTATTGGGCTTTTACATTTCCTTCGGTGGTTTGGGTTAGGGCCGACAGCTCAGCAAACGGCAAATTTTCAAAATAGCGCAGCACAAAAATCAAGCGTTGTTTTGGAGGCAGTTCAGAAAGAGCGTTTAGCAGCAAAAGTTGGGGGTTGCTTGGGGGTAAATCTTCGTTGCTGGGCTCGGGTTCCCTTTCGGGCGCTCCCATCGCATGTGCCTTTTCCTGATTTATAAAATGCCAGGTAGTTCTTAAGGCAATGCGGTGCAGCCATGTTTTTAGGGCTGAATCGCCACGAAACCGCATAAGCCCTTTCCAGGCATGGATGTAAACGCGTTGCAAAACTTCATCGGTATCGCTGTGCGACTGCAACATAGGCCGAATCAATCCATAGAGGTAAGGGGTAAAAACCGAAATCAAGGCACGCATGCCCTGATCTGGATTTTGTTTAAAGGCCTGAAGGATTTCAGCGTCGTTCATGCCTGTTGGTGCATAAAAGCGCCCAAAGGTTTAAGGGCGTGTCCACACCTTTCCTTTTGAATTAAAGGCCGGCAACAAAGAATCCTTTCCGGTTGGTGTTTTAATGAGCAGCCAAAGGGTATCGTTACTCCAGATGCTGTCGCGTACAAACGGCAGCCCGCCTGCCATAACGGGGGGGGAATCCGCTGGGCTTCTGCTCTTTCGAGCCGAGGTGGATTCAGAAAGGGCGGGTTGAGAAAACCCTTGCCCCTGAGCAATCCCTGAAGCTTTAGTTCGAAGGTCCATTTCTGCTGCTGGAACTTCTTCCAATTTAGAATCCAACGCAGGTGTTAGAACCTGCTTTGATTTCAGATTGGATTCTGCAAGATTGGGAGCGGATTCTTCCTGAACAGAAATAGGCGTTCCCGGTTTAATCTGCTCCGTAAATCTATTTTCATTCGAAGTCAAGTTGGTTTCCTTCACCGAAAGGGAGCTGTTTTCAGGGTTTGAATAGGCTATTTGATGGGCTTGGTCAGGCAGGGTTAGGTAACCCAACGAAAGCAAAAGGGCCAGGGCTGCGGCTGCGCCAATGCCGTAAGGCACTCTTCTTAAAAGGCTTTTCTTGGGAACCTGTATGGCTCGCTCCTCTGAGAAAAGAGCTTCCGACTGAATCAACAACAGGTGTGCTTGATTGTATTCGACCTCGTTGAAAAAGGGGGGCCATGGTTTCACGTTGCTCTGGGCTTAGCGAATTCCAATCGTGGGTTTTAAGCAATTCCTCAATGGAATCCCAAGGAATATGGATGTTTGGTTCTTGTTCCATAACTACATGGATTGATAAATAGGTTGAAGGTGTTTCAGCATGCCGCCCAATTTTTTTACGGCGTAAAACAGGCGAGATTTCACGGTGCCTTCGGGTACTTCGAGCACCTCGCTAATTTCTTTAATGCTAAATTCTTGTTGATAGCGCAACAAAAAAACATTTCGATGCGATTCATCGAGGCGCAGCAGGGCTTCTTGCAAAGAATGACTAAACAAATTCAAATCAACCTGAACATCGGGGGCGGTATCGGAACTGCCTTGTTTAACCTCATCGGACTTTAATCCGCCTGCGTGGACTTTCCCGCGCACCTGCATTTTACGCCATTCGCTTTTGCTTAAATTGGAAGCAATGGTAAACAACCAGGTTTTAAACTTGTATTCGGGATTAAACAAGTGGGGTTTTTCCCAGACCCGGGCAAAGGTTTCTTGGGCTAAATCCTGTACAAGGTCAGAATCATTGGGATGCATGCGCAGCAAAAAAGCCATCAGAGGTTGTTTGTGCCGGTCGAACAAGCACTGGAAATCTTTTGGGTTTTTTCGGCACACTCCGGCCATTAATTCGGCATCGTCAACCTCCTCTGTTTTACTTGACCACCACATAGAAATGACTTTCATAACATAGGGTTTACGCCCGAGTGCCAAATTAGTTCAAATTATAACGAATTTTGTGGAATGCGAACCAAAGTCAAGATTGGGATATTAGGTGGAGGGCAACTGGGAAGAATGATGCAAGAGGCAGCCCTGCCGTTGAATATTCAGCTTCAGTTTTTAGATCCTTCGCCACAGGCCCCTTGCGGCATATTTGAAAAACAATGCATTGTGGGCAATTGGAACGACGCCAACAGCGTGGTTTCTTTTGGCGCTGAATGCGATGTTATAGGTTTGGAGTTTGAAGACGTGAGCATTCGTGGATTGGAAGAGTTGCAGTCTAAAGGAAAAAAGTGCATTCCATCTCCCCAGGTGCTCGGCATCATTCAAGACAAATCGAAACAAAAAGCGTTTTTGCGGGATGCGGGCATCCCCACCCTCCCCTTTCAGATTGTTGATGCGGCAACCGAAATACAGATGGACTTTCCCTACATTCTGAAAAAAGCAAAAGGGGGCTACGATGGATATGGAGTAAAAAAAGTAAACAGCCTTGGGGACATTCCAACAGACTGGGCAGGCCCTTTTGTGGTAGAGCCCCTGTGTGAAATCGAAAAAGAAATTGCGGTGTTGGTAGCCCGCAATGAACGGGGCGAAACCGCGGTTTGGGAGCCGGTTGAAATGGTATTTAATGCAGAAACCCATATGGTTGAGCGCTTGGTTTCTCCTGGCAATTTAAATTCTGAAAATAGGCAAAGAGCCCTTGATATTGCCTTAGATTGTGCCAACAAATTAAATGCCACAGGAATTTTGGCGGTAGAAATGTTTTTGAGCCACCGGGGCGAATGCCTAGTCAATGAAATGGCTCCAAGGCCACACAACTCTGGGCACTGGACCATAGAGGGCGCTGTAACGAGTCAATTTGAGCAATACGTACGTATTTTGAGCGGATTGCCCTTGGGGCGAACAGACTCGACCGGTTATTCGGCCAGCCTAAACATTTTGGGTGATATAAGTGCCGATGGAGAAGCGGACGAGGCCACATTGCGGCAGCGGGTGGTTGAGATACCCTTTGCTCATCTTCACTTGTATGGTAAAAAATGGGTAAAACCCCACCGTAAAATGGGGCATGTAACAATAGCAGCAAAAACAGCCAAGGAATTACATGCCTATGTATCGAAAATCCCCATTGAAGCCCTGCGCATTTTGTCGCTCCCTTCAAAACCTTAAATTTGCTATATGGATCAATGTGTAAGCGTAGGTATTGTGATGGGAAGTGCATCTGATTTACCCATTATGTCGGCAGCCGCCGATGTTCTAGACCAAGCTGGAATCCCCTTTGAAATCACCATAGTTTCGGCCCACCGAACGCCAGAACGGCTTATGCAATATGGCCGGGCTGCACATAAGCGGGGGCTTTCTGTTTTGATTTCTGGAGCCGGTGGGGCGGCACATTTGCCGGGCATGTTGGCCAGTTTAACCCCCCTACCCGTTATCGGAGTCCCGATTTTATCGGCCAATTCCTTACATGGGGTTGATTCGATTCTTAGCATTCTGCAAATGCCCGCCGGGGTACCGGTTGCCACCGTAGGGCTGAACAATGCAAAAAATGCCGCTCTTTTGGCATTGCGCATTTTGGGCGTCGCCAATGTCGAAATTCGGCAACAGCAAATTGACCATTTAATGCTGCAACAAGAAGCTGTTTTAAGCAGTCTTTCAAAAGTAGAATCGCCCCGCTGGACACACCAACAACCCATACCTCCTGGGGCCTTTTCAACAACAGACCCACAGTAATATGACAATCTCACTGCGAACCATTCTGTTTTTTGCAATCTTAGGGCCTTTTGCCCGGGCGCAAAACTATCCGACCGGTGCTAAATCGGCATCGTTGGGACACGCCTCGGTGGCTCTAAGCGACCTTTGGTCTTCGTACAACAACCAAGCAGGGCTCGCCTTTCTAGAAGCTCCAGAAGTGGGCGCCTTTGTTGAAAATCGGTTTTTAATGCAAGAATTAAACGCCCAAGGCTTGGCTTATGCCATGCCCTTCAAAAAAATGGGCGGAACCCTGGGCATTAATTTATACCGCTTTGGTTATTCCAATTTCAACGACAATAAGTTGGGGCTAACCTTTGCGAAAAAATTTGGAAAAGTATTCTCGGCAGGCATTCAGTTAAACCTCCATTATTTTCAGCAAGGCGGGGCATATGAGTCCATATTAACGGCCACGGGCGAATTGTCGGTCTTGCTGTATTTAGCCGAAAACTGGACCTTAGGAGCCCATGTCTTTAATCCTACCCGCAGTTCTATGGCTAGCTTTGACCGCGAAAAAGTACCCACCGTATTTCGGTTGGGAACGGCCTATGCCTTTAGCGATAAAGTTCAGGCTACCTTAGAAATTGAAAAAGACTTGGTGTACGATCCAACATTCCGAGCAGGCATAGAATACAAACCGGGCAAAAAAATATCCATCCGAGCTGGGATAAATTCAAACCCCATTTCGCCCGCCTTTGGTCTGGGTTTGCATTTGGGCGATTTTGTTCTGGATGCCGCTTCCGCATGGCATCAAACGCTGGGATTCAACCCTCAAGCTTCTCTAAGTTATCGGTTTAACCGACCTAAAAGCCGCAAAAAATGAGATTGATCCTGCGCGGCTGCTTCCTGATTTTAGCCTTTCTACTCACAGACCTGCTTCCTGCACAATCGGGAAGTGGCGACCCCAAAAAAGAAAACCTGATTGAACGGCTTATTGAAACCATTACCGAACAAAGCGATGCAGAAATAGATTACACGGAGTTTGTTGAAGATCTAAGCTTCTTCTACGACAATCCGATTAACCTGAACAACGCCAAACCTGAAGATTTAAGGCGTTTGCATTTGCTCAGTGAACTCCAAATTCAAAACCTGGCAAGCTACCGCCGTTTGTATGGAGACCTTTTAAGCATGTATGAGGTGAGCCTGATCAAAGGCTGGGACCAAGAAGTCATCTATTCCCTTCTGCCCTTTTTGATTGTTGCTCCCGTTAAAGAAAAACAAACATTGAAGTTTAAAAACGTGGTAAAGTATGGCAAGCACGAACTCATTGGCCGCTATTACGATGTTTTAGAACCGCAGCAAGGGTACATTACCCAACCGGGCGACAGCCTTCCTGCTTATTTAGGGTCTTCGTATCAAATCTTTACCCGCTATCGGTTTAAATACAAAGACCGCATTAGCATCGGGTTTACCGCCGAAAAAGACCGAGGAGAGGAATGGTTTGGGGGCTCTCAGCCCCAGGGATTCGACTTTTATTCGGCGCATTTCATGCTGAAAGATTTTGGGCCGATTAAAACCTTGGTTATCGGCGATTTTCAAACCCAATTTGGGCAGGGCTTAACTTTGTGGAACGGCATAGGATCCAGAAAAACAGCCTATGCCATGAATATTAAACGGAACGCAGCCGGAATTCGGGCCTATACGGCCACAAATCAATTTACATTCAACCGCGGCATTGCCGCCACAATCAACTTTGGCTTTTTGTCTCCCGTCTTAAAAAACCTAGACCTAACCGGCTTCGCCTCGCACAAACCCATTGATGGAAACGCTGCTGAGTTAGATACCCTAACCGGCGAGGCCTTAGAGGTTTCTTCTTTTTTGTTGAGCGGGCTGCACCGCACGGCCGCTGAACTCGCAAAAAAAAACACCATCGACGAAACGGTCCTGGGCGGCAACATTACCTTTCGAGGCAAAACCTTTAAGCTAGGGGCAACTGCCGTTCAAACCATGTTCTCGGCTCCATTCCAGCCCTCAGAACAATTGTACAACAAATACCGATTTGCAGGTGACCGGCTGTTCAACGCGGGGGTAGATTACGATTGGCTGATCCGAAAACTGCACCTCTTTGGCGAATTCTCCATCAGCGATAACGGAGGATTGGCCATGCTGCAAGGCATGCAAATTAGCCTGCATTCCAACCTCAACTTCTCTGCTTTATACCGAAATTTTTCAAAAGAATACCAAAACCTAAAATCCAACGCCGTTTCCGACCGTTTTGGCACACAAAACGAAGAGGGTTTGTATGTTGGATTTGAAGCCAGCCCATTTAAAAAAGTGAAAGTGCAAGGCTACGTTGACCTATTCGCCTACCCTTGGCTCCGTTCCAACATCGCATATCCATCGAAAGGGTACGAATACTTGGTTCAAGCGTCCTTTATTCCCAATCGAAACGTTGAAATGTACCTTCGATTCCGGCATCAAAACCGGCCTGAAAATGCAACAGGAATTGAAACTGGCCCTGCGGAAGTCATTCATTTTCAGCGGCAAAACTACCGCTGGAACATCACCGTACGGGTAAACAAAGAAATTCAATTGCGCAACCGCTTGGAGTGGGTAACTGTTAACCGACCCGACAAAGCCTTTGAAATGGGTTTTATGATGTACCAAGACTTGATTTACAAACCTGCGAAGCTACCCCTTGATTTCTCCGGACGCATCGGTCTGTTCAGCACACAGGGCTCAGACGCCCGCGTTTACGCGTACGAAAACGACGTGCTGTACAGTTTTACCGTGCCCGGTTTTTCAGGAACAGGAATGCGGACATATTTAAATGTAAAATGGGAGGTCCGACCCAACCTTACCCTGTGGTTGCGGTGGTCGCAAACTTTTTACAGCGACCGTTCGGTCATCAGCTCTGGCAACGAAGGAATTGAAAGCGATGCACGCAACGACCTTCGAATTCAGCTGCGCTACACCTTCCGTGCAGGGGGGAACCGCTAAATTACTCCCTTTTTTTGGGCGGCCTTTCCGGCTATCGCGGGTAGTACGCCGCTCCAGGCCAGGGGGGCAGTGGGTGGGCAGTAGCTCCTAAAGTCGCTCTGCCAACCCACGCTCCCCAGGCCTGTAAGCGTGCGCGCTACCCTGCTCTATCCGGGCCGCGGCCCCTCAAATCATTCGGCCAACACCATTCAAGATGGGCGCTAAGATTGATATTTAAACCAAAGAACCTGAAAAACAGAAGCAAGGGCCGGTATTCCTTGGAATGTAAAAAAACAGGTGGCTTGGGAAGGCATGCAGGTTGGCATCGATTCGCCAAAGCAAAGCCCCGCGCCGAAGGACTTACCGGGTAAAAAACGCAACACAAGGTAAAAAGTACGACTGCGGCAGGGATTGAACCGAGTAGCCCGCAAGGCCGGCAGCGCTGGGGCCGCGAGCTGCGGAGGCGACCTTGGGAGCCCCCGAAAAGCCGCTGGCCCCACCGCTGCTGGACGCGGACTACCGGTGAAAGCCCGGCGGCCGCCCCAAAAAAACAGCTTGAAACGGAAGGGAAATCATTCAAAATCAAGCTGAACTTAGGTAGAAAATGGCAAAAAAAAGGCGGCTGGAAACCCAGCCGCCTGTAAAAAATGTTCCAAGGGGTTTTAAACCACAGCTGTACCTTTCCGGATCAACTCTTGAGTGTCTGCATTTGAATTTTTGAGGTTATCAAAGTCCTCTTGATTGTAAACCACAGACGTACGGTAGTCTTTAAGACCGGTGCCTGCAGGAATCAAATGGCCCACAATAACGTTTTCTTTCAGACCGTCTAGGTAATCGACCTTGGCTGATACAGCAGCTTCGTTCAGAACCTTGGTGGTTTCTTGGAAAGAGGCGGCTGAAATCCAGCTGTCGGTTTGCAGAGAGGCGCGTGTAATGCCCTGAAGAACAGGGCGAGAGGTTGCGGCTTCGGCATCAATTACCTCGATGGGTTTCAATCCCTTGCGTCGCAGAGAAGAATTTTCGTCGCGCAGCTGACGGGTTGAAATTAGGTTGTCTTCCAGAAAATCGGTTGAATCGCCAGGGTTAACCACCTTTTTCATGCCATAAATGGAATCGTTTTTCAACTGGAACTCCATTTTGTTCACCAAGGAATTTTCAAGCATGGTGGTATCACCGCGGTCAATGATTTCAACTTTCTTCATCATTTGACGAACAATGACTTCAAAGTGTTTGTCGTTGATTTTAACACCCTGAGTGCGGTACACTTCCTGAATTTCGTTCACCAAGTATTCCTGAACGGCGGTTGGGCCTTTAATGGCTAGGATGTCTGAAGGTGTAACGGCCCCATCGGTTAGGGGTTGTCCCGCTTTCACGTAATCGTTTTCCTGCACCAAAATGTGTTTGGTCATAGAAACCAAATAGGTTTTTTGCTCGCCCGATTTAGGTTGGATTAAGATCTCGCGGTTTCCGCGTTTAATGCCACCAAAGCTTACCAAACCATCAACTTGAGAGACCACGGCTGGATTTGAGGGATTCCGAGCTTCGAAAAGTTCAGTAACCCGAGGCAGACCTCCGGTGATATCGCCGGTTTTACCGCCTTGACGTGGAATTTTAACAAGAATGGCACCTGCTTTGAGTTGGTCGCCATCGCTAACCATAATGTGGGCAGCGGTAGGAAGGGAATATTCCCTAAGCACATCGCCCTTTTTAGATTTGATTTTGATGGTTGGGTTCCGAGTTTTATCTCGGCGGTCTGTAATAACCTTCTCAACGAAGCCCGTTTGCTCATCTAATTCTTCGCGGTAAGTTAAGCCTTCAATAATGTTTTCAAAGGACACTTTACCATCAAATTCCGAGATAATAACGGCATTCCATGGATCCCATTCGCAAATTACATCGCCTTTGCTGACTTTAGTGCCTTCAAGGATTTTGAGTGTACTGCCATACGGAATGGTACCGGTAGTCAAAATCATCCCTGTATTTTCGTCCATCAAACGCATTTCAGCGGTACGGCCAATAACAAACAGGTCGGTTTCTTCGGTGGTTGGATTTAATGATTCTACATAACGCAGTTCATCAATTTGCAGGATACCGTCGTATTTTGCCACCAAGCGGTTGGCGGCAGAACTACCACCGGCCACGCCACCTACGTGGAACGTACGAAGCGTCAGCTGAGTGCCGGGTTCGCCAATGGATTGAGCTGCAATAACACCTGCGGCCTCGCCCCTTTGCACCATGCGTCCTGTGGCTAAGTTGCGTCCATAGCATTTGCCGCATACTCCGCGTTTAGCCTCACAGGTCAATACCGAGCGAATATCTACCGATTCGATGGGCGAATTTTCGACCAAGGTAGCCAGAGCTTCATCGATTTCTTGGGCGGCTTTGATAATAATTTCGCCAGTGTTGGGGTGAACTACATCTTCAAGGGCAACGCGTCCTAGAATGCGCTCATAGAGTGTTTCTTTGACTTCGTCGTTTACTTTTAGGGCCGTCATGCTGAGGCCTCTCAAGGTACCGCAATCCACTTCGTTGATAATAACATCTTGGGCTACGTCAACCAAGCGGCGGGTCAGATAACCGGCATCGGCCGTTTTAAGTGCAGTATCGGCCAGACCTTTACGGGCACCGTGGGTAGAGATAAAGTACTCAAGAATAGAAAGCCCCTCTTTGAAATTAGAAAGGATGGGGTTTTCGATAATTTCTCCACCGGTATCGCCCGATTTTTGTGGTTTAGCCATCAAGCCGCGCATTCCGCACAACTGCCGAATTTGTTCTTGCGAGCCCCTTGCACCTGAGTGAAGCATCATGTAAACAGGGTTAAAACCTTGTTTGTCTTCGCTGATTTGCTTCATCACAATTTGGGTCAACGAAATGTTGGTTGAGGTCCAAATGTCAATGATTTTATTGTAGCGTTCGGTATTGGTAATGAAGCCCATGTTGTAGTTGCTCCAAACCTCTTCTACTTGCTCTTGGGCATTTTCAATCAACACTGCCTTTTCTTCTGGAATAACCAAATCGTCAATCAGGAAGGACAAACCGCCCCGGAAGGCCATTGCAAAACCGATTTCTTTGATGCTATCTAGGAATTTTGCGGCCACGGCCAAGTTGGTTTTCTTAAAGACATCACCAATAATATCGCGCAGCGATTTTTTGGTCAACAGTTGATTGATGAAACCGTACTCCTTTGGAACCACTTGGTTAAAAAGCACTCGGCCAACGGTTGTTTCGGTCAATAGATTAACCAGGCTTCCATCGGGCTGCCGCACATCCACTTTCACCTTAATGCCGGCGTGCAGGTCAATTTTTCGCTCGTTGTAGGCAATGATTACCTCTTGGGGCGAATAAAACAGCATGCCTTCGCCTTTGACTTCGTGTTCCGGCGTGTTTTTGCGTTCTTTGGTGATGTAATAGAGGCCCAAGACCATGTCTTGAGAAGGAACAGCGATGGGGGCTCCGTTGGCGGGGTTAATGATGTTGTGGGCACCCAGCATAAGGACTTGTGCTTCCAGAATGGCGGTATTTCCTAAAGGAACGTGCACCGCCATTTGGTCGCCATCAAAGTCGGCATTGAATGCGGTACAAGAGAGCGGGTGAAGTTGAATGGCTTTTCCTTCGATCAATTTAGGCTGGAAGGCCTGAATACCGAGTCGGTGAAGCGTTGGGGCCCGGTTCAAAAGAACGGGGTGTCCTTTAAGAACCGATTCGAGGATTTCCCAGATCACCGATTCACGGCGGTCAACCATTTTTTTGGCGGACTTAACGGTCTTAACCAAACCGCGCTGAATCAGCTTGCGGATAATAAACGGTTTGAACAATTCGGCCGCCATGTCTTTGGGAAGGCCACATTCGTGCAACTGCAGGTCGGGGCCAACCACAATAACAGACCGGGCTGAGTAATCCACCCGCTTGCCCAAGAGGTTTTGACGAAAACGTCCTTGCTTGCCTTTCAAAGAATCGGAAAGGGATTTTAGGGCCCGATTTGAATCGGTTTTAACAGCGGAAGATTTCCGGCTGTTGTCAAAAAGAGCATCTACGGCCTCTTGGAGCATCCGCTTTTCGTTGCGCAGAATCACCTCAGGGGCTTTAATTTCGATAAGCCGTTTTAGGCGGTTGTTGCGAATAATAACCCGACGGTACAAATCGTTTAAGTCAGAAGTAGCAAAACGACCTCCGTCAAGAGGAACAAGGGGACGTAAATCGGGAGGAATAATCGGAATAACCTTAATGACCATCCATTCGGGACGGTTGTTGGTTCTTAGATTAGCGTCTTTGAAAGATTCAACCACATGCAAACGCTTTAGGGCTTCTTGCCTACGTTGCTGAGATTTGGTGTCGTGGGATTGGCGTTCGAGTTCCTTTCCTAATTTTTCAAAATCAACGCGCGAAAGCATATCGTACAAAGCATCTCCCCCCATTTTAGCGATAAACTTATTGGGGTCGCTGTCGTCTAAGTGTTGATTTTCTTTTGGAAGAGTTTCTAAAATTTCAAAGTATTCTTCTTCCGAAAGAAAATCGTGCTCATTGATTTCGCCGGCCTTAGCACCTGCCTGAATTACGACGTATTTTTCGTAGTAAATAATGGCTTCCAATTTTTTGGTTGGAAGGCCTAACAGCAAGCCAATTTTATTGGGCAGCGAACGAAAATACCAAATGTGAGCCACCGGTACGGTTAGCATAATATGCCCGGTTCTTTCGCGGCGTACTTTCTTTTCGGTTACCTCAACCCCACAACGGTCGCAAACAATCCCTTTGTAGCGAATGCCTTTGTATTTGCCGCATGCACACTGCCAGTCTTTAACGGGTCCAAAAATGCGTTCGCAAAAAAGACCATCTCGCTCGGGTTTAAAGGTCCGATAGTTAATGGTTTCAGGTTTGGTAACTTCACCGCGGCTTTGCTCCAAGATGTAATCTGGAGAAGCTAAGCTGATTGTTATTTTGGAGAAGTCTCCAGTAGTTTTGGCTTCGGTTTGAAAGGCCATACTGTACTATCTTTTTGGTTTAAAAAATCCGAAATTAGTCGAGAACGATTTTGAGGCCTAGGCCACGAAGTTCATGGAGCAGAACGTTGAACGATTCAGGTATGCCCGGTGTTGGTAAGGGGTCACCCTTCACAATACTTTCGTAGGCTTTTGCTCTGCCCGTAACATCGTCGCTCTTAATGGTGAGCATCTCTTGCAAAATATGAGAAGCTCCGAATGCTTCGAGGGCCCACACTTCCATTTCGCCAAAGCGTTGTCCACCGAATTGAGCCTTACCTCCCAGCGGTTGCTGAGTAATAAGGGAATAGGGGCCAATCGAACGGGCGTGCATTTTATCGTCAACCATGTGGCTCAACTTGATCATGTAGATCATGCCCACCGTTGCAGATTGGTCAAACTGTTCCCCAGTACCTCCGTCGTACAATTGGGTTTTACCCAATCGGGGCAAACCGGCTGCTTCGATTTCAGTTTGGATATGGTCAATGCTAGCTCCATCAAAAATGGGGGTAGCGTATTTTTTACCCAATTTGTAACCGGCCCATGCCAGAATGGTTTCGTAAATCTGCCCTAGGTTCATCCGCGAGGGTACTCCCAACGGATTTAAAACGATATCAACGGGGGTTCCGTCTTCCAGGAAGGGCATGTCTTCAGGCCGAACTATTTTGGCCACAATGCCTTTGTTTCCGTGGCGTCCGGCAAGTTTATCGCCCACCTTTAATTTCCGTTTCTTGGCAATGTACACTTTAGCCAACTGAATGATGCCAGAAGGCAGTTCGTCGCCAACAGTAATGTTGTACTTCTTGCGTTTGAACACACCGAACAAATCATTGTGCTTAATCGAATAATTGTGAATAAGCTGTTTGATTTTGGGGTTTACCTCTTCATCTTTCACCCAGTTTTCTGGATTTACATGGATGAAATCTACGCCAATAAAGGATTTTTTGGAAAACTTAGAACCCTTTTTAATGACTTCTTCTCGAACACTGTTGAAAACACCGTTTGAAACTTTGCCTTCCAAAAGGATCATCAACCTAGAGATCATTTTTTCTTTCAAGGCTAAGAACTCTTTTTCATATTCTTTATCCAGAATATCCAGTTCTTTTTTATCCTCGGCCTTGGCTCTTCGGTCCTTCATGCTTTTGGAGAAAAGCTTTCGGTCAACAACCACACCATACAGAGATGGGGGCGCTTTCAAAGAGGCGTCTTTCACGTCTCCGGCTTTATCGCCAAAAATAGCTCTGAGCAATTTTTCTTCGGGAGTGGGGTCAGATTCTCCTTTCGGAGTAATCTTGCCAATTAGGATATCGCCTGGTACAACCTCGGCACCGACACGAATAATGCCGTTTTCGTCCAAATCCTTGGTGGCTTCTTCTGAAACGTTGGGGATATCGGCGGTTAATTCCTCGTGCCCCATTTTGGTATCGCGCACTTCCATGACAAACTCATCGATGTGCAAAGACGTGAATACATCGTCGCGAACCATTTTCTCTGAAATTACAATGGCATCTTCGAAATTATACCCTTTCCAAGGCATAAAAGCGACCAACAAGTTCCGCCCAAGCGCTAATTCGCCGTTTTCAGTTCCAAACCCTTCACAAAGAACTTGACCTCTGCTTACTTTATCGCCCTTTTTAACAATGGGCTTTAGGTTAATGGTGGTGTTTTGGTTTGTTTTTCTGAACTTAATCAGGTTATAGGTAACCAAATCGTCGTCAAAACTAACCAGCTTTTCTTCTTCGGTGCGCTGATACCGTATGGAAATACGGCGTGCATCTACCGACTCAACGACACCGTCAAACTCAGCGTTTAGCAACAAGCGTGAATCGCGGGCTACGCGTTCTTCAAGACCTGTACCCACGATTGGGGCTTGGGGTTGAAGAAGCGGAACTGCTTGGCGCATCATATTCGATCCCATCAGAGCGCGGTTGGCATCATCATGCTCTAAGAAAGGAATCAAAGAGGCAGCGATGGAGGCAATTTGATTGGGAGCAACGTCCATTAACTTAACGGCAGTTGGGTCGGCCAATGGGAAATCGCCCTCAAAACGGCTCTTAATTTTATTGCTAATGAATTCGCCTTTGGAATTTAGAAGGGCATTGGCCTGAGCAATAATGCTGGCTTCTTCTTCTTCAGCGCTTAAGTAGGTAATATCATCGTGCAACAAAACCCGACCGTTTTCCACCTTTCGGTAAGGAGTCTCAATAAAACCGAGTTTATTGATGCGAGCAAAAACGCAAAGGGAAGAAATCAAACCAATGTTTGGACCTTCGGGGGTTTCGATGGTACACAGGCGGCCATAGTGGGTGTAGTGTACATCTCGAACCTCAAAACCAGCCCGTTCGCGGGAAAGACCACCGGGGCCTAAAGCAGACAAACGGCGTTTGTGGGTAACTTCAGCCAGCGGATTTGTTTGGTCCATAAACTGGGAAAGCTGATTGGTACCAAAGAAGCTATTGATTACAGAGGCCAAGGTTTTGGCATTGATCAAATCGGTAGGGGTAAACACCTCGTTGTCGCGCACGTTCATCCGTTCACGGATGGTGCGGGCCATACGGGCAAGTCCAACACCGAACTGGTTGTACAGCTGTTCACCCACCGTTCTTACGCGGCGGTTTGAAAGGTGATCGATATCGTCAACATTGGCTTTGCTGTTGATAAGCATAATCAATTGCTTGACAATAGCGATGATGTCTTCTTTGGTTAAAACGCGGACATCGCTCGAGATGTTCAGTTCCAACTTCCGGTTGATGCGGAAACGTCCTACTTCGCCAAGGTCGTAGCGTTTGTCGCTAAAAAACAATTTATCAAGTACGCTGCGGGCTGTTTCTTCGTCTGGGGGATCGGCATTCCGCAACACCTTGTATATTTTTTCGACCGCTTCAAGTTCAGAATTGGTTTCGTCTTTTTGAAGGGTATTGTAGATAATCCCAAAATCGGCGGAGTTCCCGTCTTCTTTGTGAAGAATAATGCTTTTGGAGCCGGATTCCAGAATAGCGTCAATGTGGCTTTCTTCAATAACAACCTCGCGTTCTACAACCACATCGGTGCGTTCGATCGAAGTAACCTCGCCGGTATCTTCATCCGCAAAATCTTCAAACCAAACACGAAGAACGCGGGCGGCCAATTTTCTTCCAACCGATTTTTTCAGGTTGGCCTTATTCACTTTAACCTCGTTGGCCAAATCGAAAATTTCGAGAATGTCTTTATCGGAATCGAATCCGATGGCCCGGAACAAAGTAGTTACAGGAAGTTTCTTTTTCCGGTCAATGTAAGCGTACATAACGCTATTGATGTCGGTCGCAAATTCAATCCAAGAACCTTTAAAGGGAATAATGCGGGCCGAGTACAATTTGGTGCCGTTGGCGTGTCGGCTTTGGCCAAAGAAAACGCCTGGCGAGCGGTGCAATTGCGAAACGATAACCCGTTCGGCCCCATTGATAACAAAGGTGCCTTTGGGAGTCATGTAAGGTATAGTACCCAAATAAACATCTTGAACAATGGTTTCAAAATCTTCGTGTTCAGGATCTGTACAATACAGCTTTAATTTGGCTTTCAGCGGAATGCTATAGGTTAAGCCACGCTCAATGCACTCATCAAGCGTATAGCGTGGGGGATCGATAAAGTAATCCAAGAACTCAAGAACGAATTGATTTCGAGCATCTGTGATGGGGAAATTTTCGCTAAAAACAGCGTAAAGACCTTCGTTGATGCGATTTTCAGGAGTGGTTTCAAGCTGAAAAAAATCTTTAAACGATTTTAGTTGAACCTCCAGAAAATCGGGATAATCCAATAGGTTTTGAATGGAGGCAAAATTGTGTCTTGCCGGAGACAAAGATGGAGTAGATTTTTTATTTGCTGTCATCGCTAATAATGAGCACGAAATTAGACAATCAAGGGAAAAAGAACGGAGTCAAAATACAAATACTTTACCATGTTCGGAGTACGAACATGGTAAAGTGGAACAAGGTTTAGGTGCTTAGAGCACCAAAATTACTTAACCTCAACCTCTGCACCTGCTTCGGTCAAAGCGGCTTTGATGGATTCAGCTTCCTCTTTAGAAACGCCTTCTTTGATAGGCTTTGGAGCTGCATCAACCAATTCTTTGGCTTCTTTTAGACCTAGGCCAGTTAATTCCTTAACGGTTTTAACGACATTCAGTTTAGAGGCACCGGCGCTTTTCAGAATAACGTCGAAAGCGGTTTGCTCTTCAGCAACGGGAGCATCTCCACCGCCACCAACAGCGGCAACAGCAATGGCCGCAGCAGCAGGCTCGATACCATATTCGTCTTTCAGAATTTTAGCCAATTCATTGACTTCTTTAACGGTTAGGCTAACTAGTTGTTCAGCCAGTTCCTTAATTTCTGCCATAACTTTAATTTTTACAGGTTTGTTTTTAATGAATGAAAAGGATTTTAAGCGGCACGTTCCTCAAGTGCTTTGACCAGACCAGCGATTTTTTGACCAGCACTTGCTTGCAACGCTCCAATAACATTTTTTGCAGGAGATTGCAGAAGCCCGATGATATCGCCAATAAGTTCTTCTCTGGATTTGATGTTCACCAAATTATCCAATTGATCGGCACCGATGTACACGGCCGTTTCAACATAAGCTCCTTTAAATTTGAACTTATCGGACTTTTTAGAAAACTCCTTAATCAATTTAGCAGGAGCATTGCCGGTAGAGGAAACAATCAAAGCAGTATTGCCCTTGAGAACACAATAGATTTCAGAAAAATCCTTTTCGGACTTTTCCATGGCTTTAGTGAGCAGGGTGTTTTTTACAACTTGGATTTGAATTCCTTTGGCAAAGCACAGCCGGCGAAGACCATTGGCCTGGGCCACGGTCATTCCGGAAGTATCTGCTAAATAGAAAACGTCGTTTTGAGTCAACACATCCAGAAGCGAATCAATGGCCTGGTTTTTTTCAGATTTGGTCATCCTTCGATTGGATTAAGTTAGCCTACGAGATTTTTGGCTTCGATTCGGATTCCGGGTCCCATAGTAGAGGAGAGAAAAACGCTCTTCACATAGGTTCCTTTGGACGAGGAAGGTTTGAGTTTAGAAATGGTTTGAAGGAACTCGCGGGCATTTTCCGACAACTTTTGCGCGTCGAACGAAGATCGACCGATGGTGGTATGGACAATTCCATACTTATCGACTTTAAAATCGATTTTACCGGCTTTCACCTCTTCAACGGCCTTTCCAACATCCATGGTAACTGTTCCGGTTTTGGGATTAGGCATCAATCCTCGGGGACCGAGGATTCGACCTAAGGCACCAATTTTACCCATCACAGAGGGCATAGTAACAATCACGTCTACATCGGTCCAACCGCCTTTGATTTTCTCAATGTAATCGTCTAGCCCTACCATGTCGGCACCTGCGGCCCTTGCCTCCTCTTCTTTATCGGGGGGGCAAAGAACAAGTACCCGTACGCTTTTGCCAATACCGTGAGGAAGCTTCACGGATCCGCGCACCATTTGATCGGCCTTCCGGGGGTCAACCCCCAACCGAACCGCAATGTCAACGCCGGAATCAAATTTGGCAAAAGCCACGTCTTTTACAAGCTGAGTAGCCTCGTCTAATGCGTACGATTTATCCGCATCAATTTTGGCCATCGCCGCTTTCATATTTTTTGTTAGTCGTGCCATAATTACAACCTTAATTCATTTCAGGAAAATCACCATCAACTGTAATGCCCATAGAGCGGGCCGTGCCGGCCACCATGCGCATTGCACTTCCTACTTCAAAGCAGTTTAGGTCGTTCATTTTGGTTTCAGCAATTTCACGAACCTGCACCCAATTCACCGAAGCCACTTTTTTCCGGTTGGGTTCGGCCGAGCCGCTTTTCAATTTGCTTGCTTCCATTAGAAGAATGGGAACAGGAGGACTTTTAACGATAAAGTCAAACGACTTATCGGCATAAACAGTAAGTACAACAGGCAAAATTTTACCTGTTTGCTCCTGAGTTCTTGCATTGAATTGCTTGCAAAACTCCATAATATTAACGCCCTTAGAGCCCAAAGCGGGACCAACTGGGGGCGAAGGATTGGCTTGGCCACCCTTCACTTGCAGCTTAATAAAGCCTGTTACTTCTTTTGCCATAATTTATTCGTATCAACCTTCTTTTTCAACTTGTAAATAACTCAACTCCAGGGGAGTTTTTCGTCCAAAAATTTTAACGGACACTTTCAATTTCTTTTTGTCTTCGTTCACCTCTTCGATAACTCCAGAAAAATTATTGAAAGGGCCATCAATTACCTTCACCGCTTCTCCGATAATAAAAGGGATATTGATTTCGGCGTCCGAATCGGCTAGTTCATCTACTTTTCCGAGCATTCGATTTACTTCAGAACTGGAAAGGGGCGAAGGACGTCCGCCTTTTTCACCTAGGAAATAAATGACCCCATTCACATTATCAATGATGTGGGGAAGTTCACCAACCAGAATGCCTTCGACAAACATATATCCTGGATAGAGCGATTGTTCTTTTGAGATTTTCTTTCCTTTCCGAATCTGGTAGATTTTTTCAGTAGGAATGAGTACCTGAATCAGATAATCCTGAAGATTGGCACGACGAACTTCCAATTCAATCTGGGCCTTAATCTTTTTTTCTTGACCACTGATAACGCGTACAACGTACCAATGTTTAGAAGTATCTGTGGTGGACATCAATTCAAGAATTAAAACAGAAAATCATAAATGGTACTCATGGAAAAGCTAAAAGCGAGATCCATAAAGCCCACAACAAGAGCAATAAGTAAAGAAGCGATCAAAACCACCACCGAGCTGCTTTGAAGGTCAGACCAGGTTGGCCAAGAAACCTTTGTATTCAGTTCCTCGTAGCTGTTTCGTATGTAAGATAATAGACCCACGATTAATGCTTTATTGGTGGCACGGGTGCCTGGATTCGAACCAAGATCAACGGTTTTGGAGACCGCTATTCTACCGTTGAACTACACCCGTAAAAAACCGATTGGCACCTCTACTACGAGGAGCCAATCGGACGAATTGATTGGTTTAAATTACTTAATAATTTCAGTTACCTGGCCGGCACCTACCGTTCTGCCGCCTTCACGGATAGCAAAACGAAGACCTTTATCCATTGCAACGGGAACGATCAAAGTAACATTGATGGATACGTTATCTCCAGGCATAACCATTTCACGACCGGCTTCCAAAAGGATTTCTCCAGTAACGTCGGTAGTTCTTAGGTAGAACTGTGGACGGTAGCGGTTTTGGAAAGGCGTGTGGCGACCACCTTCTTCTTTCTTCAAAACGTAGATTTCAGCTTTGAATTCAGTGTGGGGAGTGATTGAACCTGGCTTAGCGATAACCATACCGCGGCGAATGTTGTTTTTGTCGATGCCGCGCAGCAGAAGCCCTACGTTATCGCCAGCTTCGCCGGTTGAAAGAATTTTGCGAAACATTTCAACACCTGTAACAACAGACTTCATTTTGCCTTCTTGCATACCGATGATTTCGACTTCTTCGCCAGAGTTGATAACACCTGTTTCAATACGACCTGTAGCAACGGTTCCGCGGCCAGTGATGGAGAACACGTCTTCAACAGGCATCAAGAAAGGTTTTTCGCGTTCGCGAGGTGGAACAGGGATGTATTCATCAACAGCTGTCATCAATTCGCGTATGGTTTCAACCCACTTGGCATCGCCATTCAGGCCACCTAGGGCAGAGCCTTGAATAACAGGTATATTATCGCCGTCAAAATTGTAGAAGCTAAGAAGTTCGCGAATTTCCATTTCGACCAATTCCAAAAGTTCTGGGTCGTCAACGGCATCCACTTTATTCATGAACACAACAATTTTCGGAACACCTACTTGACGGGCAAGCAGAATGTGTTCACGGGTTTGAGGCATAGGGCCATCGGTTGCAGCTACAACCAAAATAGCTCCATCCATTTGAGCGGCACCTGTAACCATGTTTTTCACATAGTCAGCGTGACCTGGACAGTCAACGTGAGCGTAGTGACGGTTAGCGGTTTCATACTCAACGTGGCTGGTATTGATTGTAATACCACGCTCTTTTTCTTCAGGGGCATTGTCGATTGAATCGAATGACCGAGCTTGTGTATGACCGTCACCTGCCAAAACAGAAGTGATAGCAGCGGTCAAAGTGGTTTTTCCGTGGTCAACGTGACCAATGGTACCAATGTTTAGGTGCGGTTTTGTCCGCGCGAAGTTCTCTTTTGCCATTTTTAGAGATTTAGAAACGGTTGAAATTAAGGGTTAATTATTCAGAGCCAATGAGGGGACTTGAACCCCTGACCCCTTCCTTACCATGGAAGTGCTCTACCAGCTGAGCTACATCGGCAATTCCATAAAGAACGCGTGCCACTTGGGACTTTAGAGCGGGAGACGGGATTCGAACCCGCGACCCTTAGCTTGGAAGGCTAATGCTCTAGCCAGCTGAGCTACTCCCGCTTGGAATAATTCATAGCGGGTTGCAAAAGTAGAAACTCTTACAATCAAATGCAATAGCATCGCTAAAAATTATAGTGGGGAGAGCAGGATTCGAACCTGCGAAGCCGTTGGCAACAGATTTACAGTCTGTCCTCGTTGACCGCTTGAGTATCTCCCCAAGCTAAAAAAAGAGCCGATGGAGGGATTCGAACCCCCGACCAGCTGATTACAAATCAGCTGCTCTGGCCAGCTGAGCTACATCGGCGTATATACAGCGGGGTGCAAAGGTAGAATTATTTTAAATAAATCAAAAAAGGGCGCAGCAATTTTATTTTTTTTGGGGGTAGAGATACAATCGGTCGTCTTTCATGGGTGTGGTTTTGTTGCAGGGCCTTTAATGCAAAGCAACGATGGCCCCGAAGGGCCACCGTTGGGTTTTAATAAGCCGGGTTCTGTCTAGATCTGCCATTTATCTGGGATGCAAGTCGCCTTGCACCTCGTTCAACCTACCCGTAAAGTTGACACAAACGTGTCGGACCAAGCCAGGCCTCAAACTTTACCTATTTGGTTTTTCAGCCTGTGGGGTTTACCCCGCCATTTGTCGCCAAATTGCGGTGTGAGCTCTTACCTCACATTTTCACCTTAACCCGGCAAGCCGGGATGTTTGTTTTCTGTGGCACTTTCCGTCGCCTCACGGCGCCTTCCCGTTAGGAAGCACAGTGGCCTTTTGCTGCCCGGACTTTCCTCATGCTTGCAAAAGCACGCGGCAGATTAAAAACCAGTCAAAGGTACGCTAAATTTACAATCGGCATTAAAACTCGAACCGTATTCCCTGGGCCAAAGGCATGTCTGAACCGTAGTTCACCGTATTGGTTTGCCTGCGCATATACGCTTTCCAGGCATCTGAACCCGATTCTCTACCCCCGCCCGTCTCTTTTTCTCCACCAAAGGCACCGCCAATTTCGGCTCCACTGGTTCCCAAATTCACATTGGCAATACCGCAATCCGATCCTGCAAACGAAAGAAAATGCTCGGCTTCTTGCAAATGTTGGGTAAACAACGAAGACGACAAGCCTTGTGGCACTCCATTTTGAATCTCAATCGCCTGCTCAAGGCTGCTGTATTTCATTAAATACATCAGAGGAGCAAAGGTTTCAGTTTGGGTGCATTTAAAATCAGAAGCTACTTCAATAATGCATGGATTAACAAAGCAACCGCTTTCAAAACCTGCACCTTGCAACACACTTCCTGGCACACACACTACCCCGCCTTCCGCTTGGGCTATATCTATGGCTTTCAGATAGGTTGCCACAGCATCCAAATCAATAAGCGGGCCCATGTGGTTTTCAGGCTTTAGGGGATTGCCGATTTTAATTTGCTGATATGCCTTAATCAGCATTGCCTTAAAGGCATCGTAAATCTGTTCCTGCACAATTACTCTGCGCGTTGAGGTGCAGCGCTGCCCCGCTGTTCCTACTGCTCCAAAAACAACAGCTCGGATGGCTAAGTCTAGATTGGCATGTTGGCTTACAATTAAAGCATTGTTTCCCCCCAGTTCAAGCAGTGTTTTCCCCAAACGTGCGGCCACCACTTTTGCAACCTCTTTGCCCATGCGTACTGAGCCCGTAGCGCTGATTAACGGCAGTCGGGCATCTGCCGACATCCACTCCCCTACTTCACGGCCGCCTTGAACAAGGCAAGAAACCCCTTCAGGCACTCCCATTTCTGCGAACACCTGAGCAGCTATATTTTGACATGCTATGCCACATAGAGGTGTTTTCTCGGAGGGTTTCCAGACGGCGGTATCTCCACAGACCCATGCAATAGCGGTATTCCAAGCCCAAACTGCCACAGGAAAATTAAAAGCGGTAATGATACCAATGGGCCCTAAAGGTTGCCATTGTTCCATCATTCTATGCGAAGGCCGTTCTGAAGCAATGGTTAGCCCATACAACTGCCTAGAAAGTCCAACGGCAAAATCGCAAATATCGATCATCTCTTGCACCTCACCCAAGCCTTCTTGAAGGCTTTTCCCCATTTCATAGGAAACCAATGCCCCCAGGGCTTCTTTGTTTTCACGCAGCTTCATTCCAAGTTGCCGAACCACTTCGCCCCTTCTGGGAGCCGGCCATTTACGCCATTCGCCGAAGCCTTGTTGGGCCTGCTTTACCACGGCATTAAAATCTTCAATAGAAACCGTACCTGTACTTCCAATAAATGAACCATCAACCGGACTTACACTTTTTAATTCAGTGCCTTGTCCTTTTATTGTTCTTTGCCCAGTAGAGGCTGCAATGTTGCCAACGGGGTTGATTCCTAGTGTTTGTAGAGCTGAGTGGATGTTCATTGGTATTACCGGATAAAGTCGTTGAGATTGGCATAGATTAAGAGGGCTAAAATCAGTACAAAGCCGACGGTATTGGCTTTTTCCATGAATTTTTCGCCCGGCGGGCGGCCCGTAATCATTTCAAAAAGAATAAAAATCATGTACCCTCCATCCAACATTGGAATCGGCAAAAAATTCATAAAGGCCAAGATCAGCGAAATGATGGCGGTCAATTTCCAAAAAGCCTGCCAACTCCAATACTCAGGGAACAGCTCGGTAAAACGCTTAAAACCGCCTACCTGTTTGTATGCTCCTGTTGAAGGCTTAAAAATCAAACCAAATTGTTTTACCTGATCGGAAATGGTTCTGTAAGCCAGGCCCATTCCTGCAGGAAACGATTCTGCAAATGTAAAATCAACATGGGTCATTGAAAATCCCAATTGTTCCAATCGTTTTCCCAAGGGAGGCAGAACACCAATCCGAGCTTCCTGATTGGAGATAACAGAAACCCAAAGGGTATCCGTATTGCGTAGAATCTGAAACAGGTAGGCCTGATTCGGTTTGATTAAGCGGGCTTGAATATCTTGAAAAGAACGAATCGGTGTTGAATCCATCGAAAGCACCAAATCGCCCGAAACGAGTCCAGCTTTTTGAGCGGAAAAGCCTGGCACAATGCTGTCAAAAATTGGAGGAAGAGCCGGCTCCAAAATTCCGCCGGCCCCTGCAGCCCGAATCAACTTGTTTTTGAAAAGAGGGGTAATGGCAATATTCATAGACCGTCCGTCCCGAAGAATTGAAATGCTTTTAACATCATCTAAAAGAAGATTCCTAGGTATGTTCGCATAATTATCAACCTCTTTCCCATCTAGGGCATAAATCACATCTCCCTGTTTTAGGCCTTCATCCAACAAAGAGGAATCGGCAAAATGCATTCCATAGGGCATGTTTTTTGGCGACATTCGGTCTTCGCCATAGGTCCAAAAAACCATGGCAAAAATGAAAAAGCCTGCCACCACGTTAACTATGATGCCCCCTAAAATGATAATCAAGCGTTGCCATGCTGGCTTTGCCCTATACTCCCAAGGTTGTACCGGTTGTTTTAAGGCGTTTTTGTCGTCCGATTCGTCCATCATGCCTGCAATTTTCACATATCCCCCAAGTGGAAACCAACCCAGTCCGTATTCTGTATCGCCTTTCTTCCATTTAAATAGAGAGAAATTCAACAAATGAGGAAAGGGGAACAAGAAATCAAAAAACAGGTAAAACTTTTCAACCCGTGTTTTAAATAGCCTTGCGGCCAAATAGTGCCCGCCTTCGTGTAAAACGATCAACAAGGAAAGACTTAAAAAAAATTGCGAAATCTGAATGAGTAGGCCCATGGGATATATTAACGGATAAGGCGAATTAAAGTGGCAAAGGTAGAGTTTTAGGCTGTAAGAATGGGTAAGGCATCGGCGATTTTCCGATTGTCGGCCAATCGGGGCACTTTGTTTTGCCCCCCCAATTTGCCTTCAGACCTCATATAGGTATGGAATCCTCCCGGTGCAACGGGCCGAATCTCCAGATTTTGCAATATGTTGCCTTGTATTAAATCTCGGTAGTACACATTCTGCTGCTGCATTTGTTCGTCCAAAAAAAGTTGGATTGCAGGCAGGTTTTCAGGCGGCCGATGAAATTCAACGAACCACTGATGTCGAGGCAATTCAGGGGCTGTTGTTTGAATGCATGGGGCCACATGAAATTCCATTACCTGCAGTTGGAAGTGGTCAATCGCCTTACGCATAGCGTTTTCAACTTCCTCTCCAATAACATGCTCTCCAAAAGCCGAAATAAAATGCTTGGTTCTGCCAGTTACCTTAATCCGATAGGGATTTTTTGAAACAAAGCGAACGGTATCTCCAATAAGATAGCCCCATAGCCCTGCATTGGTATTGAGAACAATGGCATAATTTTCGTTCAACTGCACCTCTGCCAATGAAATTCTGCTTTGATTTTCTTTGCCCAGTTCGCGCAAGGGAACAAACTCATAAAATATACCCACATCGGTTTGAAGCAATAGGCCTTCCTCGGTTTGAGTGTCTTGAAAGGCGATAAAACCCTCGCTGGCTGGATACGTTTCAATGGTATTTACATTCTGCCCCAGCAGCGCTGTAAATCGGGCTCGGTACGGCTCAAAATTAACCCCCCCAAAAACATACAATTTAAGGTTAGGAAAAAGCTCTTTTACGGTATTGGTATGGGTTTCTGCCAACAGCTGCTCAAAATACATCTGCACCCAGCTGGGAATGCCGCCAATTAAAGAGAGATCTTCATCCTTGGTCTCTTCTATAATGGCTTTCAATTTCAATTCCCAATCCTCCATGCAATTGGTCTTCCAACTGGGAAGTTGATTCCGTTTTACAAATGAGGGAATGTGGTGATTTACAATACCGCTAAGTCGCCCAGATTTAATTTTACCCATCCTTTCCAAAATGGGGCTGCCGGAGAGAAAAATCATTCGGCCATCAAATACCGAGGCATCGTTTGTTTCAGCCACATAGCAAAAAACTGCATTTCGGGCCGATCCAACATGGTAGGGCAAACTGTTTTTAGTGATGGGAATGTATTTAGTTCCCGATGTGGTGCCCGAGGTTTTTGCAAAATACAAAGGCAAACCGGGCCACAACACATTTGATTCTCCCGCCATTATTCTAGTAATATAGGGAGCAAGCCCCTCGTAATCGACCAATGGAACGGCGGCCTTGAAGTCCTCATACCGCATAAATGCCTCAATGTTATGGTCTTTCCCGAACGCCGTTTCAGCGCCCTTCTTCAGCAAGGTCTTAAACCAATAATCTTGGGCCTGAAGGGCCTGTTTTGATTTTCTTTTTATGCGGTATGCCCAAATGCGGGCAAACGGAAGAATAAGCAGCGATTTAAGTCCCATTAAAATCGGATAATGGATTTCGGATTTAGGGGTGTTTGACCATACCAAATTTGAAAATGCAAGGGTTCGTTTTCCACCTCGGCGCCGCCCCCTACCAAAGCAATAGGCTCGCCCGCAAGAACCGGGTCGCCAACGCGCTTAAGAAGAACTCCGTTGTTCCGGTAAATAGACAGCAATAAATGGTCGTGCTGCAAAACCAGGGTGTAGCCCCCGGCCATGGTCCAATCTGAAAAAACGACCGTTCCAGGCAAAACGGCACTGACCACCTCGTTTTTTGAAGCCAACAAATCAACTCCATAATGCCCACGTTCTAAGTTAAACGAATCAACCAACGTTCCTTTAAAGGGGGGAAAAAACAGGACGGAGGGGAAATCGCGTGGTTTTTTTGCCATTCCCATGTAAGCCTGATTTTCTTCCAACACAAACTGAGCTCGGAAGGCCGAATCAACTTTGCTTCGTTGGTAATTTGGCAGGTAGTTGATTAAATTTGAGTCTGGCATGTTGGGAATTGTTTTAGGCAGCGGAGCCCCGGCCAATACCGCTTGAATGTTCCCCAAAAGCATTTCTTTTTGTTGTAAATCGCTTTGCAGGGAGTCCGACTGAAACAATAAATTTTGCAATTCAATCCGGACTTGGGGGTCGGCATACCCAGGAATGTATTCCCGAATCGGTGTAAAAGCCACCAAATAAATGGTCAATAGAACCATGCCCATCAAAACCCCGCCAAACAAGACAATCAATTTTAAGACCGACAACCGAAAGGTCCGCTTGTTTTCAAAATCCTGTTCATCCAGTACCTGAATGCGGTATCGGTGGCGCAGCCTTTGAATTAGGCGTTGCATTGTTTTTGAAAATGACCTTTCCATAATTGGCCGAAAAGTACACAATCAGGCCCAAACTTTTGTGCCCTCGGTGCAGTTCTTGCAAATGTCAATTTCGGATCTGGAGGATAAAATTGCCCTCCTAAAGTTCTGATAGGATTCCGATTGCCATATTTTGACAAACGGAGCCTCCTGTAAAGTTCCCATTTGATGGGAGGCGTCTTTGTCAAAGCAACAAGGTACCACTTTCCCATCCCAAGTAATTACGCAGCCACTCCACATTCTCCAGCACTGATTTAGCAGGGGGTTTTTTATTTCTAAGCCTCCCCCCTCTGTTTTTTTGTACCGGCTAAACTCGGGCTCATCTGGAACCAAATAATGGTCGGCCTTTAAGTCATAGACTTGAGCTGTTTTAAACACCACCCGGTCGGCGCCCAATGATTTGGCCAAAAGCTCAACCTGTTGCTTTTCATGAATATTGGGTTTTACCAAGAGGTTTTGTACCACGATTTCTGGGTTCAACTTCCCTTTTCGTTTCCTTGCCTCGGCCACGTTCTTTATTCCTTCCAACACTTTTTCTACCTGACCTCCTTTTCGGTAAGCCGCATACACATCTTGGCTGGCACCGTCCAACGAAATAATCAGGCGATGCAAACCACTATCAACCACGCGCTCTGCAGTTTTAACGTTTAGGTAGTGTGCATTGGTGCTTGTTGATGTAAAAATAGAACGTTTAACACTGCCTTCAACCAAGTCCAAAAACGTAGGGTGCAAAAAGGGCTCCCCTTGAAAGTAAAAATTGAGGTAAACCAAATGTCCTTCGGTTTGATTCAGAAAAGCGTTAAATAAGTCGGGGCTCAACATGCCGGTAGGCCGAGAAAACGAGCGAAGACCTGAAGGGCATTCTGGGCAGCGCAAATTGCAAGAGGTGGTAGGTTCAATGGAAACCGAAAAAGGAAAGCCCATCATCATTGGGATTCGTCTCCAGCGGCTTAAATAATAGCTCAACAAAATCCGCATGGCGTTCTTTGCTTTTCTCGGAGTCCAGGCCTTCAATAGGGCTTTATGTGCCGCTCGGGTATTTCGATTCATGCTTCCCCACCTAAGGGCTTAGGTTTATCGAGGGTGCTGAGCAAAGCATCTATGCGTTGGGCATATTCCGCCGAATCGTCATGAAAAAAATGAAGTTCGGGAACGATTCTCAACGATTTACCCAATTCCTTTCCCAATTTAAACCGAATGCTTCGAGAGGCCGAATCAATTTCCTCCAAAATTGATTTGGGAGATCCAGGCCCCAACATGCTTAAATAAATCCGGGCAACTGAGAGGTCGGGCGAAATCCGAACCCGAGTAACACTTGTCAAGCCGCCTGCATTAAACGACTTACCCTCACTCAAAAAAAACGACCCAAGTGCTTTTTGCAGCAAACGGGCTACCTTCTGTTGCCGCATTGATTCCATAGTACAAAGGTAGGCAATTGCACTTTCTTTTTATGTCCTTTTAAATTCCAATATCCATTCCAGAAAATTTCCTGAAAAACCGGAACCTTCTCTTTTTGCCCTTTCATAAAAAACCCTAGGCCTTGCCCATGTAACCCTGTGCACATAGTGCGAACAAACCTGCGCCCGCGGTGCACCCGTACCAAAAAACCCAGCGCCAATTCGGTGCAACTCTGTGCTAAAAAAAAACAGCCCCAAG
This sequence comes from uncultured Flavobacteriales bacterium, assembly GCA_903837495.1. Lineage (GTDB taxonomy): Bacteria > Bacteroidota > Bacteroidia > CAIKAF01 > CAIKAF01 > CAIKAF01. Next base: position 43,524 of record CAILUT010000053.1, read on the forward strand.
CCGAAGCCAGATAAAAAACAGAAAATGGTACTGCAACAAGCATTTTTCATTGTATATTCGTGCCCTTAAATCTGAATGTAATTCGATTATGGCTGTAATAGGAAGCATTAGAAAACGTGGAACCCTGCTATTGATAGTTATAGGGCTCTCTATGGTTGCCTTTATCTTGGGTGAGTTTTTACCCAAGATTTTTTCGGAATCCTCCGATACGGGAATAGCAAGCATCAATGGGAAAGAGGTCCACGTAAATTCGTTTACCAACCTGTACTCAGGTGTTGTTTTGGATTGGCAGTACTCCAATCCCGACGATGAACTGAACGAGGACGCACGAAATCAACTCTCAGGCCAAACCTGGAAAAAACTGATTGACTCATTGGTTTTTTACAAGGAATACAGAAAAGCTGGCTTGCGCGTCAGCGTGGCAGAGCTTGAAGACATGCTCACCGGCCGCACGGTTCACCCCCTGATTCAACAGTATTTTCCAGACCCAACTACTCAGCAATTCAGTCCCGATGCCGTACGCCGATTCGCGAATCAATTTGCCAATGTGCCGGCGGATATGGAGCCCGATCAAGCCAAATCGTTTTACCAAGCCCAAACCCAATGGGCTCAATTGCAAGAAGGAATCAAGGACGAACGGCTTTCTTCCAAGTATTTTAATTTGGTACGCAATGCCGTATATGCTCCCAGCAAATTGGTTGAGAATTTTTACCATCAATCGGCCGATATGTATAGCGGCGCCTTCGCTATGCTCTCCTATTTTTCTGTTCCTGACTCGAGTTACGAGCCCTCCGATTCCGAATTAAAATCATTCTTCTCGAAAAATGCCTGGAAATTCAAACGCAATCCCGGTTGGAGAATGCAGTATGGAGTTTTCGAGGCAACGCCAACTTCTGCCGATTCCATGGCTCTGAAAAATGAATTGATGGGATTGCTTGCCGAATTTAAAACCACCACGAAAGATTCGCTATTTGTGATGAGCAATTCTGAAGACAAAGATTCAGAACCTGCTTTCTTTAAAGAGAACTCCTTGCCCGCCGCCCTAGATTCCATTTTATTTAATGCCACGGTAGGCTTAACCGTTGGGCCTGTTATCAGCAGCGGACAGTACATTATTGCAAAGAAAATGGAGGATAAATTTGAACCGGACAGCCTGTTCTTACACCACATTTTCTTCCAACCCACCACCGAAGCTGAAGTAGAAACGAAAAAAGCAAAACGAGACAGTGTTTTGAAATTATTGGAGTCGGGAGCCGATTTCTTTGCCCTGGCTGCTCAGTTTAGCGACATCCCCAGCGCTGCCGAAGACAGCGGCAAATTAAATTGGATTACCCGGGCCATGCCCGAACAAGCCGCTTTCCTTGATTCTGCATTCGAAACGACCTCACGGAAATTCATCGCAGCCAATTCAACCGGGGGCTATCATATTTTAAAGCAAACCCGCTATACCAAACCTAGAAAACAGGTACTTGTAGCTCAAATTGTTCGCGATATAGAACCCTCAAAGAAAACCCGCGATGAGGCCTTTACTCGGGCTTCTGAATTTTCATCTAAGGCCGTTGCCAAGGGCGAAAAAGCCAAAACATTCTTTGATGAGTCAAGAATGTCGGGCCAAGTTCGGGTTGAATACGATATGCTTAAACCTGCTTCCCGCCGCCTTAGAACCTTAGCGGAATCGGCAGAAATTGTTCGATGGGCTTTGGGTGCCGAAGTAGGGACAGTTTCTCAGGTATTTACCTCGAACAACACCTTTATGGTTGGGTATCTCGAGCAGAAAGACAGCTTTGACCCCAGCTTAAACGACGTTAAAAACGAGTTGATAGAAGAAGTCCGAAAAGCGAAAAAAGGAGAAGAGATGGCTCAGAAATTTAAAGATGCCCTTTCCAAAAACAAGAACGATTTGAATTTGTCGGCCAATTCCATTGGTGCCATGTACACTCCCTTAGGTGGAGTAACACCCAACGGAGCCATTCCTGGTCTTGGCATGGAACCTAAATTCTCTGGGGTTATGACAGGAATGAAGGTCGGCAAGATATCTGAACCCATTGCCGGTGCATACGGAGTATATGTCATTCAAATTACTCAAATTGTTCCCGCTGCTAAATCCAACGACTACTCCATGTACAAAAACCAATGGAAGAGTCAGTTGCTGGGTTCCATAACTCAAGCCATTCCGGCGGCGATAGAAGATGCCTACGAAGTGAAAGACTGGAGATACAAATTCGGATCCTATTAATCTCAAAAGAAGTCCGGGCCAGTCCCGGACTTCTTTTTTTACAGACTGCCCTGTATCTTTAGGCCAATGCCAAAATTACCCTTCCAACCTTCTCTGCTCCATTCCCTCCCAACTGCCGGTTGGGCTTTGTTGGTTGACCCAGACAAGTTTGAAAAGACAGAATTGACCCAGCGCCTTAATTTGGCGCATCGCTATGCCTGCTCTGCCATTTTAATTGGAAGCAGCACCACTCAAAATCCCAGGGCAGGAAGGGACCTGCTTCTATTTCTTCGCACCCAGACTCAGCTTCCCTGCATTCAATTTCCTGGACCAGACAATCCCCTGCTGCCTAAAGCCGACGCCCTCTTATTTTTATCCTTAATCAGCGGCCGCAATCCTGAATTTTTAATTGGGCATCAAGTCAAATTAGCCCAAGAAGTAGCGGCCTTGCACACAGAGGTGATTTCCACCGGCTACATTTTAATGGATGGAGGCAAAGAAACAACGGCACACCGCATTTCAAATACAGCCCCTATCCCTTCACAGGATGCAGAACTGGCTTCAAACACAGCCTTGGCCGCGGAATTATTGGGAATGCATCTGATCTATTTGGATTCAGGTTCTGGGGCCAAACTTCCGGTTCAGGAGTCGGTGATACGTGCTGCGAAATCCAGAGTGAAACTGCCCATTTGGGTGGGTGGCGGACTGCGGAACGGCGAGGACATGAAAAAGGCCTGGCAGGCCGGAGCCAACATGTTGGTGATCGGAAACCTGGGCGAAGAAAACATAAAACAACTTGAAGACTGCTTGATTCATGCCATGGATTGAGATGAAAACCCTGGCTGAAATTTCGGCCTTGCTTCTAGGCCTCGGTTTTCCTATCGCAGTGGGGCTTGGATATAGAATCGGCTGGTTTTTGGGGGGGCTTTCGGCCCTTTTGAATGGAATCATTGCCTTGGTGTCGGGCTATTATCTGGACCTGGCTTTGAATGTTTTTTACCTGGGAATATCGGCAAGCACCTTTTTAGGCTGGAAAACCAAAGAAGTCGAATTTAAACAAATGGGAAGGAACGAAACCGCGTTCTGGCTTGTAATTCCTTTGATTCCCTCCCTTCTGTACTCCCTTGTTTCGCCCTACATTCCGGGTGCAAATTTGGGATTTGCCGATGGAATAACGACGTTTTACAGCCTGGGCGCCACCTATTTATTGAGCCAAAAAATCCGTTGGGCCTGGCTTATATTCATCCCCATAAATGCGCTATCGGCCGGAATGTATTTTCTGCGCGACTACCCTATTTTCGCCCTTCAATTTGTGGTGCTAAGCTTTTTAGCCCTTTGGGCATATCGACGATGGGAAACAAAGCACTGACATGAAAACCATCTTTGTTTCGGGTCCAGAATCCAGCGGGAAAACAAGTTTAGTCCAATGGGCAGCTGCAGAATTTGGTTGCCCATATAAACTTGAATATGCGCGGCATTTCTTTGACTGGCATCCTGAAAAGCTGCCTGGCAGTGCCGAGCTGATTCGGCAGGTGTATGCCGGTCAAATGCGCATTTGGGGAAACGCCTTGGTTGAAGCTCAGAAAAACAAGGCCAAGTGCTTGCTGCTAGACACCTGCCCCATCAACTTTTACATTTGGCATGCTTGGTATTTCGGTGAAACTTGGACTGAGCCGCTTAAGGCCCTTCAAGAATGGCCTACGGAAGTGCAGGTATGGCTTTGCAAACCGGATTTACCTTGGGTCGATGATGGACAGCGGAGAAATGAAAAAGATCGGCATGCCTTGTTCGAGAAATTCAAATTGCATTGGGAATTGTCGGGACATTCTGTTCGCTTGGTGGAAGGTGGGCGGCTTTCGTGGCCGTTTGTCGGGTGAGATTGGAGATTGGGGGCAGGATTTTGGCTAAAGGTGGCTGAATTTTGAAGATTGTTGATTGCAAGTGGGGATGAGATTTGTTCCAAGATTTTTAAGAACCTACGGGAAGGCCTAGATGGGCGCGATTTCAAACCAGAGAACCGTAAAATTTTCACATGTGGATGAACGCCTTAAACCCAATTTCAAATCCCACACGACAAACGGCTTCGAAGCGGCAGGGATTGACGAGGCTACCCCGCAAGGGTGCCGAAGCCTGGCCCGCTAGGTGCGGAGGCGACGTTAGGAGCCCCCGCAAACCAGCTGGGCCAGCCTTTCGGCAACCGCGGAGTAGCCCGGAAAGCCCGGCTGCCGC
>CAILUT010000054.1 GCA_903837495.1 uncultured Flavobacteriales bacterium
CCCGCCTTTTTGGCTGGAGTACTCGACATAAAATCAAGCACCAAAGCCGCCCGTTTCGTTCGCTTTTGCGATGCCTTCAATATTCCTTTGTTGGTTTTAGAAGACGTGCCTGGCTTTTTGCCCGGTACCGACCAAGAATGGAACGGAATCATCAGCCATGGGGCAAAATTGCTTTATGCCTTTAGCGAGGCTACCGTGCCGCGCATCACCGTTATTACCCGCAAAGCCTACGGCGGGGCCTACGATGTAATGAACTCCAAGCACATTGGCGCCGACATGAACTACGCATGGCCCACCGCCGAAATCGCAGTGATGGGGGCCAAGGGAGCTGCCGAAATTATTTTCCGCAGCGAAATTGCCGCTGCCGAAGACCCTCAAGCCAAGTGGAAAGAAAAGGAACAAGAGTACGCCGAACGCTTTGCCAACCCGTATGAAGCGGCAGCAAGGGGATATGTGGATGAAGTAATTCTTCCCGAACAAACCCGCGAAAAACTGCTTCGCGCCTACGAAATGCTCTCCAACAAGGTGGAGTGGCTCCCCCGCAAAAAACACGGCAACATCCCCTTATAATGAATATCCTAGTGCTAGGCTCTGGCGGCCGCGAAAATGCCCTTGCTTGGAAACTGGCTCAAAGCCCCCGCTGCGATACCCTTTTAACCGCCCCCGGAAACGGCGGAAGCACCAATGCCCTAGACCTAGACCCTCTTGATTTCGAAGGCCTAGCAAAAGCCATTCAAACCCACAACATCCAATTGCTGGTCATCGGTCCGGAACAACCCCTAGCCCATGGACTTGTAGATTACTTAAAACAGCGAACCGATTTGGGCCCCCTAAAAGTGGTTGGGCCCAGCCAAAAAGCCGCCTTGCTTGAATCAAGCAAGGATTTTGCCAAGGGCTTTATGAACCGGAACAACATTCCCACCGCCGAACACAAAACCATAACCGCCGAAACTCTGGTGGAAGGCTTTCGGTTCATTGACCAACTGCAAGCCCCCTACGTGTTGAAAGCCGATGGCTTGGCCGGAGGAAAGGGCGTGTTGATTCTTTCGACCGCCGACGAGGCAAAACGGGAACTCAGCCTCATGCTTAATCCTCAAAAAAACCGAAGCGAGGCCAGCAAAGTGCTGATTGAAACCTTTTTGCATGGCATGGAATGTTCTGTTTTTGTGCTGACTAACGGGACCGATTATGTGCTTTTGCCTACGGCCAAAGACTACAAACGCGTGGGCGAAGGCGATACAGGGCTCAACACCGGAGGCATGGGCGTTGTGGCACCCTGGCCGCATACCAGCCCCGAGTTTTTGAACGAAGTGGCCCAAACCATTGTCGAACCCACCCTGAAGGGAATGGCCAAGGAAGGCCAGCCCTATACCGGTTTTTTGTACGTTGGACTCATGGTGGTGCAGGGCAAACCCTACGTCATTGAATACAATTGCCGCATGGGCGACCCCGAAACCCAGGCGGTAATGCCCTTGATAAAAAGCGATTTGATTCCTTGGCTTGAAGCGGCAGCGGCTGGCCCTTGGCCAACGGGCACCTTGGAATGGAATTCGGGTGTGGCCAGTACCGTGGTGCTCTGCTCCAAAGGCTATCCCGGCAGCTACGAAACGGGGCTTCCCCTGCGCTTGCCCGAATCGGATTCGGCCTTGGTTTTTCAGGCCGGAACCCGCAAAACCGAAACCCAGCTGCTCAGTCAAGGGGGGCGGGTACTGGCCGTTACCGGATTGGGCGAAACCCTTCCGGAAGCCCTACAGCAGGCCTATGAATACTTAGATGCCTTAAATTGGTCGGGCGGATTTTACCGCCGCGACATTGGCTACGAATGGCTCAACAACGAAAGCCGTTGAAAAAAGGCCTGCAGCGCCTCGCCCCGAGCCGAATCGCGGAGCCTACATTGCCAAATTTGCCCAGAAGTACGAATCTCCACGCATTGATACCGCTCTCCGGGAATGTTCTGCAAAGTCCAGCCTTGCAGTTCGCCCGGCTCAAAACCCACCTGATAAAACCGCCGCAAACTGCCGTTGATGTGCAGCAACCAGCCTTTGGGGCGGCGCTCGGCATTCAATCGAATTCGGGGACCCAAGGGCTCAATGACTTCGGCAATTTCAGCCGGCCCTGACAACCAATCCATGCCCGGACTGCCCACCGGCGGCCCAAACAACCGTTCTCGCCAGGAATGCGGAGCTCCATACTTTAAATTGATTTCCCGTATTGTTGCTGGGGGAAACAAAGAAACATCGTACAACTGCATAGGCTAATAAATTGTGGGCGGGGTTGGAGCGGTTTATGTAGAGTCCAGCGCATGGGCTGACTATTCGAGGCGGTTTTGATTCGTTTTTAAGGCAGAATGTTGAACTCCAACACCGATAAAAGCGTATTGGGGCCTCCGGTCCTCACGGTGGTGCCCGCCGGCAACCACATGGGTAAAATATTGGGGATGGCCGTTCGGTTTGCACATGAGAAATTCCCGCTGGTCCAGGAATTTGTGCAGTTTGTGCTGGAATAAACGGTTAAATTCTGGTTAGGTAAGTTCTCGATGGTATTTACAATCCGTTTCCCATTCACCCAAAAAATAGAAATAAAATAGTTGGCATAAAAGCTAGCGGTTTGTTGTACTGACCAGCACTGAGCCGACCTCAATTCATGGTTGGAATTAGCCGAAATGTCAACGCACTCATTTGTACGGCGTTCATTGCCCGAAATGGAATTAATCTTCCAAACCTTGTTGGCCGGCACCGTCTGCAAAGCACTGTCCACCAACAACACCTGATTGAACTGCAAATTGCCTTGGGCCATACCCATGGAAACCAAGCAAAAAAAGAAAAAACCAAGGACACCTTTTCTCATGTTACGGAACGTTTGTTTTGTTGCATATTGGGGTTTAAACCGACACTATTTCAATGGAACCGAATTTAATGCGTTGCGTGTATGACGCCCCAAGTCAACGGAGGCCATCGCAGAATTAAGGCACAATGTTGAACTCCAACACCGACAGCCAGGTGTTTGGACCGCCCGAACGCAGGGTCGCTCCCGCCGGCAACCACATGGGTAAAATGTTGGGGTTGGTAGATTTGTTCGCACAAGTGAAATTATAACTGCCAGAACCACCTCCAGTACAATTGGTGAATTGATAATACGTGTTACTTGAAGTAGGCAACCCTTCAATTGAATTAATTACCCGTTTTCCATTGACCCAAAAAAACGAAATGGTATAAGTCAAAAACGTACTAAGCGCTGTTGTTACAGCACATCTGGCGGAGTTAAGTTCATGGGTTGAATTGCTTGAAATATCAACGCAAATATTATTCCTGAACTCGCTGCCCGATATGGCCGTAATCTTCCAAACCTTGTTCGCGGGCACGGTCTGCAAAGCTGTGTCCACCAACAACACTTGATTGAACTGCAAATTGCCTTGGGCCACACCCATGGAAACCAAGCAGAAAATGAAAAAACCAAGTACACCTTTTCTCATGCTACAGTATGTTTGTTTTTTAAATATTGGGGTTAAAACCGACATTATTTCAATGGAAACGAATTTATTGCATTGCGTTTATACCGCTTCAAGCCAACAGAAGCCATGGCAGAATCAAGGCACAATGTTGAACTCCAACACCGACAATACTGTGTTGGGCCCGCCCGACCTCAATGTGGTCCCGGCCGGCAACCACATGGGCAAAATGTTGGGGGTAGTAGCTCGGTTTGCGCAGCTAAAAGTACTACTCGTCCATGAATTAGTGCAATTGCCTGAAAGATAAACGGTTGTACTTGTCGGGGAAAAGCCCTCCACTGAATTAATGATCCTTTTGTTGTTAACAATGAAGGCAGAAACGGAATAGTTGGCAATAAAAGTACCCGTACTTGGAGCAAACCCACACCGAGCCGACTTCAATTCGTGGTTCGAATTTGCCGAAATATCAACGCACTCGTTCAGCCGGTACTCGCTGCCCGAAACCGCCGTTATTTTCCACACTTTGTTTGCCGGCACCGTCGCCAAGGCGCTGTCCAACAACAGAGCTTGGTTGAACTGCAAATTGCCCTGGGCCTTTCCCAGGCTTAGCAAACCGATAAAAAACAATACTAAAACCCCATGTTTCATTGCAACGAAGTTAAATTAAGCACTAAGTTAAACCTTTAGCGCCCAAATTGGCTGCCAGGCACATTAATTTAACCCTAAGGCTGCAAGGGCATCTCTGTTGAAGATTTAGAACTTGCTTGCACTTAATTCACAAAACCCCAAATCAATCCAAGGCGCGGGTAGCTTAGCCACGAATGCACGAATGGTATGTTTTCGGTGCGAAAATGGCGCAAAGAATTTAAGACGTGGGTAGCTTAGCAGAATGGCACCAAAGAACTACCCACTACCCACTAATAACTACCCACTAAAAAGCCACGAATGCA
>CAILUT010000055.1 GCA_903837495.1 uncultured Flavobacteriales bacterium
GCTGGCCCAGCTGGTTTGCGGGGGCTCCTAAAGTCGCCTCCGCACCTAGCGGGCCAGGCTTCGGCACCTTTGCGGGGTAGTTGCGTCAATCCCTGCCGCTACTCCTGGCCGTTTAGGTTGGGGCAGACCTGTGCGTCCGTTTTTCACACCTTTGCATCTGCCCTTTCGTGGCGGTTCTGAGAATTATGGATTGCAAACGCAGTTGGAATTGAAGCGCTTCATCTGGCAAGCCCCCAAACGCAGGGTATGCGTTCGGTTTTCCTTATCTGTCAGGCGAGTTTTACAAAGTTGCCTTCAAGTTTCACGTTGAAGTTTATTTCAGCTTTCAGGGCCTTAAACACTTTCAAAATAGTGTCAATTGTCGCACTGTTGGCACTGCTTTCAAGTTTAGAGATTTGAGCTTTTTGAACACCTACTATTCGTCCAAGTTCTTCTTGTGTTAAGTTTCTTTCTTGTCTTGCTGCTTTAATCATCTTTCCTAAAACGTCCATTCGAAGTTCATATTCATAGTCGTCGCGCTCTTTTGTTCCAACTTTGCCGATATACTTATCTTTCATCTCGGCAAGTGAGTACGTCTTTAATTCTTTGGTTGCCATAGGATTGCTTTTTTATTTCTTGCTAAAATCGTTATCTCTCAGTCTTACTGCCCGGTCAATTTCCTTTGCCGAAACTTTATCAACTTTTTTAATGAAACCATGGGTCGCTATTACCAAAGTTTCTTTGTTATCGGTCTTGTCCCAAAATGCAAGAAGTCTGATTTGAAGACCAGCGAACATTGTCCGTAACTCCCAAATGTCATTGTTAAGTTTCTTAAAAAGTTTTGGGTCATTTGTTTGTTCAGCAAGGTCAATATTGTAAAAGACTTTTTTCGTTGCCTTTGGGTCGAGTTGCGAGATGAATTCGTCCGCTTCAACTAAAAATATTGTCTTAAAAAATCTCATTCAATACTGTCTTGCTTTACGCCTTAAAGATACCAAATGTTTCTATAAATAGAAACAATATTTTTCAAATTTTTCGAACAACCTAAAATTTGACTGAAATGACAAAGGTTAATTTTGCGCAATCTAAATTATGGGTATATATCGCAAAACACCATCAACCAACTTTCCGTTAAACCGCATTGATCAAGACCCCAAAAAGGCACACATATGAGTTGGCCGCAAAATCAACCTTTGAAAACGGCTTTGCGCTGTTCGCCAACCTAAAAACACTCGATTCGTTGAGCGGCCCGCGGCAGGAATTGAACCGGGTTGACCGCAAGGGTGGCGGGGCCTGGGCCGCGCGGCGCGGAGGCTTGGCAATTAGCACCATTGGGTTTTAAAGGGTAGGCGCAGAGGCTTGCCCCTGCGCGTTTTAAAAGGCAGGCGCAGAGGCCTGCCCCCGGCGACCGCGGACAACCAGAGAAAGCCCGCAGCCGCCCCAAAAAACAAAGCCAAACGGCTTAAAAACCGCATTCAAATGCCCCCATTTCGCTTTTTTATGAGTCGGCAGTCCCCCCGTTTCTGAAGCATTTTGTAAACTTGTGCAAAACCCCGGCAGCCTTTGACTATGGAAGTGATACGCACCCTAAATTTGACCCGGAATTTTGTGCTGGGAAAAGAGCTTATCTATGTTTTGAAAGGCATTGATATTCAGATTCAAAAGAACGAGTATGTGGCATTTATGGGCCCATCGGGTTCCGGAAAATCGACCTTTATGAACATTATTGGTTGCCTGGATTCGCCCACGGCCGGCGAATACCGGCTGAACGGCACCAATGTGGCGGGCCTGAACGACAATCAACTGGCCGAAATTCGGAACAAGGAAATCGGGTTTATCTTTCAGACCTTCAACCTAATGGCTCGGTATTCTGCCCTAGAAAATGTGGCTTTGCCCTTAATTTACGCGGGTGTGCCGAAAGCCGAACGGCTGAAGCGCGCCAAGGAAGTTCTGGAACAGGTGGGGCTGGGCGACCGCATGAAGCACAAACCCAATGAATTGTCGGGCGGACAAAGGCAGCGCGTTGCTGTGGCTCGTGCCCTGGTTAACAATCCCACCATTTTGTTGGCCGATGAGCCAACCGGAAACCTGGATACCAAAACCTCGTACGAAATCATGGGCTTGTTCGAAGAACTGCACAAAAAAGGGAACACCATTATTTTGGTAACCCACGAAGAAGACATTGCCCGGCATTCGACCCGCATTGTGCGCCTGCGCGATGGATTGATTGAATCGGACACTCCAAACAACCCGGTAACCCTTCGCATACCCGAGGAAGCATGAAAATTTACACCAAAACCGGAGATTCGGGCACAACGGCCTTGTTTGGTGGAGCTCGGGTGCCCAAGCACCACATCCGCATTGAGAGTTATGGAACCTTAGACGAGCTGAATTCGGCCTTGGGATTGCTGCGCAGCGGCGGAGTTCCGAGCGATTTGGACGGATTTTTAATGGGCGTACAGCAAGACTTGTTTGTGTTGGGATCGCATTTGGCGGCCGAACCGGGCAAAGAGCATGGGTATTTACCTGAACTTGAGGCGGGAGCCGTGGAGCGGATTGAGCAAGAGATTGACGCTATGGAAGTGGGGTTGCCGCCGCTGAAAAACTTTATTTTGCCCGGAGGTCATGCCAGTGCTGCTCAGGCACATGTGTGTCGGTGCATTTGCCGCCGTGCCGAACGCTTGGTTTGCCATTTGGCCGAGTTGGAAACGACTCCGCCGGAAATTATGCGCTACTTGAATCGGTTGTCGGACTACTTTTTTGTGTTGGCTAGGACCTTGAACTCGCGGATGGGGATAGGGGATGTGGAGTGGAGGCGGACGTAGGGATTGTGGGCTGTGTTTAGGCTTCGCCAATTCACTACACCCAAATCTCCATTCCATCTACCGCCAAGGCAACCGAATCGGGCAAGGATTGGCTCACGGTTTCGTGCAGACCTAAATAATGCGATATGTGGGTAAAATAGGTCTGCTCCGCAGCAATGTATTCAGCTAAATTAATGGCCTCAGTCAAATTAAAGTGCGACACATGCGGGGCAATTCTCAAGGCGTTTAAAATCAAAACTTTACTTCCTTTTACCTTTTCCAACTCGGCCGGCTCTATGGCGTTCGCGTCGGTAATGTAGGTTATATCTCCAATCCGAAAGCCAAACACCGGCAGCCGATGGTGCAAGACCTGAATGGGAATAAATTCCAAATCGCCCACCTTAAACGGTTTGTTTTCAATGCGCCGAAATTCCAAATTGGGAACACCCGGGTATTTATGCTCGGCAAAGGCATAATGAAACTCCCGACGCAAGGCCGTTTCAACTTGGGCCGTACAGTACAAGGGCATGTCTTGCTTTTGCTTAAAATTAAAGGCCCGAACATCGTCCAAACCCGCCACATGGTCTTTGTGTTCATGGGTAAAAACCACCGCATCCAACCGCTGGGGCTTGGCTTTCAGCATTTGCTGCCTAAAATCCGGTCCCGTATCAATCACCACGGTGGTGGTTTCCGACTGAATCAATACGCTGCTGCGCAGGCGCTGATTGCGTGTGTCTTCGGAAGTACATACTTCACACTGGCAAGCAATGACCGGCACGCCTTGCGAGGTTCCTGTTCCTAAAAAAGTAAGTCGAATGGAACCAGCCTTTGACATGGATTAGGCGTTTTGAACCAAGGGTTTCCAAATTTTTTTCAGCACTTCTAAGGCATAATCTACGTCTTCGGTCTGGTTGTATCGGCTAAACGAAAAGCGAATGGCCGGTCTGCCTTCCGGAGCTCCAATGTTCGACAATACATGGCTGCCTTTTTGCGAGCCCGAGGAACATGCGCTGCCCCCTGAAGCTGAAATTCCATGGATGTCTAATTTCATCAAAAACATCTCGGCATCGGGAGTAGGAGGAAGGCTGACATTCAAAACCGTGAATAAATCGGCTTCCTCCATGCTTCCGTTGAATTCGCAATCGGGAAATAAGTCCTTCAACCCCTTTGCCATTTTCATTTTTAGGGCATAAATATGCTGCCGGTGTTCGTGCATTCCATCGGTGGCAAGTTCTAGGGCTTTGGCCAAGGCTGCAATTCCATACAGGTTTTCGGTGCCGGCGCGCAAATTCCGTTCCTGGGCGCCTCCGGTGATTAGGGGCGAAATTTTTACCCGGTCTAGGTTTACATACAAAAACCCGATGCCTTTGGGCCCATGGAATTTATGGGCCGAGCAGGTGGCCAAATCTACCGGAAGGGCATCAAAATTCAATTCAAAATGCCCCATGGTTTGCACAGTGTCGCTGTGAAACAGGGCTCCATATTTTCGGCAAAGCTGTCCAACGGCCTGCAGGTCAATGCAGGTACCAATTTCGTTGTTGGCATGCATCAGCGAAACCAAACAGCCTGGATTCTTTTGAAGGGCGGTTTCTAATTCTTCCAAGCTGTGGCGACCCAAACGGTCGGGTTTTAACCAAGTGGCGCTTACTTTTCCTTCGGCCACCATCTCTTCGATGGTGTGGGTTACAGCATGGTGTTCAATGGGCGAGGAAATCACATGGGTAATTCCCATTTGAGCAATGGTTTGGCGAATGGCCATGTTGTCGGCCTCGGTTCCTCCGCTGGTGAAGAAAATTCTGGAGGGTTGGGTTCCCATCAGTTCTGAAACTTTGCGCCGGGCTTTCTCCAAAATCGCCTTGGCTTCCCGGCCATGCCCGTGAATGGAAGATGGGTTTCCAAAACAACTTTGCATCAATTCGGAAATTTCCTGAGCCACTTCTGCCGCAACAGGCGTGGTTGCCGCATTGTCTAAATATATTTTTTTCATGCTTTTTTAAATTAGCGCATTCAGCCATTCGTGGGCCTGTTTGGCGTAGGCCTCAGCGGTTTCTTTTGTCAATGCCTCGGTGTAAATTCGAAAAATAGGCTCGGTGTTTGACCTCCGAATGTGAATCCAACCCTCTTCTTTCTCAACCCACAAACCATCTATGGTTAGGGGGTTTAAATCGGCTAGCTGTTCGGCCAAATTTGCCAGTATTTCTTGGGTATTCAAATGCGGCCCTGCTTGCACTTTCGATTTTACCATAACGTATTCGGGGTACATGGCTTTAAGGTCCGACAACCGAACTTGATTTACTGCCATGTGCGAGAGCAATAGGGCAATGCCTGCTAGGGCATCGCGTCCGTAATGCAAATCGGGCAAAATAACTCCACCATTGCCTTCGCCTCCCAGCACGGCACCCACTTCTTTCATTTTAGCCACTACATGCACTTCGCCCACGGCCGATGTAAAGCGTTGGCAACCGTATTTTTTAGCAATATCGCTCAGGGCCCGGCTTGAAGATAGATTCGAAACCACAGGGCCTGGCCGTAAGCCCAAAACATAATCGGCAATAGCCACTAAGGTGTTTTCTTCCCCAAAAAAGGCTCCGTTTTCATCGACCAAAGCCAAGCGGTCCACATCGGGATCTACTACAACTCCTAAATGAACCGACTCGCTTTTAACCATTGAGCAGTAGGTTGTTAAGTGTTCTGGCAAGGGTTCCGGATTGTGGGGGAATTTCCCGCTGGGTTCTCCGTATGGATTGTGGATGTAAATGACCCCTAATTTTTCGAGCAGTTTAGGAACGGCGACACCGCCGCTGGAATGCACTCCGTTCACCGAAACGCGAAACCGCGCCTTGCGAATGGCTTCCACATTCACCAAAGGGTGTTTTAAAATGGCATCGATGTGCTGATCCATAAAATCACCCGGTTGTTGAATGCTGCCCAATGCCTGAACCGAGGCGAATAAAATATCGGCAGGGTCTATTGACATTAGGGCTTGCCCGTCTTCGGCCGATAAAAATTCGCCCTTTTCGTTGAGCAGTTTCAGGGCATTCCATTCTACCGGGTTGTGTGAGGCTGTTAGAATGATGCCGCCTTGGGCAGCATAGAAAGGAACGGCCATTTCAACGGTAGGCGTAGTCGAGAGACCCAAATCTATAACCTGAATTCCCATTCCGATCAGGGTTTGGCCAACCAAATTTGAAATCATGGGGCCCGAAGGCCGGGCATCGCGGCCTATTACCACCGCAACATTTGGTTGGGGATGCCGCTGTTGCAGCCAATGCCCGTAAGCCGAGGCAAATCGAACCGCGTCGGTAGGGGTTAAATTGCTGCCCGAAGCTCCACCAATGGTTCCCCGTATGCCAGAAACAGATTGAATCAATGTCATAGATAATGGTGCAAAATCAAACCTTCATTGTTGTGCAAAGATAGGCAGAGAGGTGGACATTCCCTATGAAAGAATAGGGGGTTTTTCGAAAGCCGCTTGAGGCAAATAAAGGCCAACAATTCCAAAAACCACAATATTTCCCTAAGTTTGTTTGTTACCTTCACAGCGATGTTTGACGATTTTGAGGACGACGATATAAACCCCTTGTTGGAGCGGTTCCGTGAAGGAGTTCGCCGAAGCGAATCGGTATTTTTTGATGTAGAGGACTTCGAGGCCTTAATCCAGTTTTTTTTAATCCGGAACAATGCCGAAAACGCATGGAAAGCATGGCATTGGGCTTCTGAATTTCATGGGGACAATGCCTGGATCCCTTTGCTCAAAGCCCGAATTCTGATGTTCGATGGCCGTTTGGCCGAAGCTCTGACCTGCATGGAAAAAGAACCCGACGACGTGGAAATGTTGGAGGTGATATGGCACCTGAAGGCTGAAATTTACAGCGACCTCATGGAACATGACCTTGCTCTGCTGTATTACCGAAAGGTGGTTAAAGTGTGTGCAGAGGAGGCAAAAGCATTGATTTGGATGGACATGGCCCATGAATATGTCATGAAAGACGACCAGGCCGAAGCCATTAATGCCCTAAAACGTTCCATTCGACTGCAACCCGAAGGAGAACAAGCCTACTCAACCCTGTTTCATCTGGCCGATGAATTGGATAAGGGGCCAGACATCATTCCCTTTTTTAGCAGCATGACCGATGCCAATCCCTACAACTGGATGGCCTGGTTTTACTTGGGCCTAACCTACAAAGGAATGGATTTGATTGAGGAGGCTCTGCGCTGCTTCGACCTGGTTATTACCATAAACGAAACAACCCATGAGGCCCATATGGAAATGGCCTCATGCTTTATGCACATGGAGTCCTGGGCCTCTGCAAAACGTTCCATTGAACAAGCACGCAAGCAGGGCGGCGAGACCGTAGGTTTGGATTTTATGACCGGGGAATGCCTTGAGAATCAAGAGGATTGGGATGGTGCATTAACGTATTACAGGAAGGTTGCCGAAGCGGTACCCGGCTATGCAGAAGCCTGGATGGGAATTGGTGTTTGCCTCTGCGAATTGGGGTTGGTGCCTGAAGGCATATCGCACATGGATCATGCCATAGAATTGGAAACAGAATACACCGAATATCGGCTTATTCGTGCCGTTTGGTTGCGGGACTCAGGTGCTTTGGGCATGGCCGAAACCGAGTACCAAACCCTAGCCGAGATGGACAGCAGCAATTGGGAAGTGTATTACGATTGGGCCGCCTTGTATGTGCGCATGGACGATTTGACTTTGGCCCTTGAAACCAGCATGCAAGCCCTAAAATGCGAACCCACTTCAGCTCTTATTCATTACCGAATCGCCGCCATTGCCTACCGGCAAGGTTCAAGGCAATTGGGGCAGGATTTTTTACAACAGGCCTTAACTTTGGATTACTCCGCTTACCCTGAAATGCTGGACTTGATCCCGGAACTCGCCGCCGATTCCGCTATTTCCCAACTCATTGAAAATTACAAAACGCATGAAAATTAACCTATCTCATATTCCAGAACGCCCCCAAAAGCCTAGGTCGAACGGGCTTAACATGGTTATGGACAAAGGCCTGAGCATCCGGCAAGCTCAAGACTTGGTTGAAGTGAGTTCCAATTTGATTGATTTTATAAAATTGGGCTTTGGAACCTCTTATGCAACCCCAAATGTGCTTGAAAAAATAAAGGTTTATCAAAGCGCAGGCATTAAAGTCTATTTGGGGGGAACCTTTCTAGAAGCTTTTATCAAGCGAAACGCGCTCATCGAATACTACCGCATTCTAGACGAATGGAACCTTGATACGGTTGAGGTATCTGATGGCAGCATTCATATTTCCAATAAACTAAAATGCAAACTAATTGAACACTTAGCCAAGCGGGCCTTGGTGCTTTCAGAGGTAGGTTCAAAAGAAGAAGGCATTTTAATCGCTCCCAACAAATGGAAGCAAATGATACAAGACGAGCGAAATGCCGGTGCTTGGAAGGTGATTGCCGAGGCCAGAGAAAGCGGAACGGTTGGAATTTACCGTCCTTCTGGCAAAGCCCATACCTCCTTGGTTTCTAAAATCCTCGCTGCGGTTGATCAAAATCACCTGATATGGGAGGCGCCCCAAAAAAGCCAACAGGTATTTTGGATTAAACTGCTGGGCGCCAATGTAAATCTTGGCAACATTGCCCCCGACGATGTCATTCCCCTAGAAACCCTACGCTTAGGCTTACGCGGAGACACCTTTTTTCAGTTTATGCCAGATTCCCTGGCCCAGTCTGATGTCACTAAACTTGATTTTCCCAAATAACCCCTTTTGCCATGCAGGAGATCTCAGTTCATGAATTAAAGGCTTTGATGGATTCTGGAGCGCCTTTTACCCTTATCGATGTGCGTGAACCTTACGAGGCCGAAATGGCAAATATAGGCGGCACCCTAATTCCCATGGGCACGGTGTTAAGCCGATTGCACGAAATTCCAACAAGCGGCAAGGTGGTTGTGCACTGCAGGTCGGGAGGCCGTTCTGGCAGTGTTATTCAGGTGCTTCAAGAAGAATTTGGCTATTCCAATTTGCTTAATCTAAAAGGGGGCATTTTGGCATGGGCCGCTGAAATAGACGCAAACATCAATTTAGGATAAATGAAAGACAAACTGATTCTATTTCTTAAAGGCATTGCAATGGGCGCTGCCGATGTTATTCCTGGGGTTTCCGGTGGAACCATTGCCTTTATTGCCGGAATTTACGAACGGCTTATCAATGCCTTGTCTTCCGTTGATTTAAGCCTAATCCAATTGCTTAGAAAAGAAGGGTTCTTAGCCGTTTGGAAAAAGGTGGACGGACTCTTTTTGCTGATTCTGCTTTCGGGAATTGGCAGCAGCATACTTTCTTTGGCCAAGTTGGTAACGTATTTGCTGGAGTTTCACCCAATTCCATTGTGGTCCTTTTTTCTTGGCCTTATCGTTGCCTCTGTGGTGGTGGTACAACGTCAAATGAAACAGGTTAAATGGATTCACCTGTTTCCATTTATTGTTGGAATCGCCTTTGCTTGGTGGATTACCACCTTGGTTCCAGCCCAAACCACCAATGCGCTTTGGTTCGTATTTTTATCGGGTGCCATTGCCATTTGTGCCATGATTTTGCCAGGTATTTCCGGGTCTTTTATCCTTGTTGTTTTAGGCAAATACCAATACATGCTGCAATCCCTGCACGAACTTAGAATCGACGTCATCGTGGTTTTTATGGCAGGTTGCTTAATTGGTTTGCTTTCGTTTGTTCGCTTGGTGAAATGGCTTTTTTCTCGCTACCACGACCTGAGCATTGCCGTGCTGGGCGGCTTTATGGTTGGTAGTTTAAATAAGGTCTGGCCATGGAAAATCACCTTGGAATCAACCCAGATTGAAGGTAAAATTATTCCTCTGGTTCAAGAAAACGTGAGCCCTTTTATTTTTGAGGCTTTAACTGGAGCACCAGCCGAATTGGTTTCAGCTCTGATAAGTGCAGCCGTAGGTCTTGCCCTTATTTTGGTTTTAGAATATGTTGGGCAACGCCGGGAATTCTGATCTGTTTGGGCTTTTTGGATTTCCTCTGGGGCATTCATACAGCCCCAGCTTGTTTCAAGGTTTTTTTCAAGCCCATCAGCTAAATGCCGAATACCAGCTTTGGCCTCATGCCCAGGTTGAAAGTTGGAAAACATGGGCTGCTGAGTCCCCCAACTTGCTTGGGTTCAATGTTACCATTCCCCACAAAGTTTCCATTTTGCCCAGTTTGCAACTCAGCCCCGAGGCAAAAGCCATTGGCGCTGTTAACTGCGTTGCCGTTCATCGAAATGAACATTCCATTTGGGGGATTGGATACAACACCGATGCTCAAGGATTTTGGAACGACCTACAGGCCTGGATGCCCCAAAAACCAAAAAACGCCTTGATTTTGGGGAACGGAGGTTCGGCACGGGCGGTTTCGTATGCCTTAACCCAAAACCAGATTTTAAATACCCAAGTAGGTCGAATCCGCCGCAATGCCAGCGATTTGCTGTGGCAGGAATTGGATGCCAACCTAGTGCAGCAATTTCAGTTGATTGTGCAGTCAACCCCTTTGGGGATGTGGCCAAGCACACAGGAACAACCGCCCATAAATGTGGATTGGCTGTTGCCCCAGCATTGTGTGTACGAGCTGATTTACAATCCAGCGCCCAGTCTGTTTTTACAGCATGCCGCTGCCCGAGGTGCCCAGGTTCGAGACGGCAGTGGAATGCTTTACCAACAAGCCTTGGCCTCTTTGCTCATTTGGAAACCTGAACTAAAGCGCGAAAGGCCCAGTTGGCCTTAACCCCGTCCATTCGCTTCCGAAGTCAAACCGAACTCAGGGAACAACATTGAATTCCAAAACGGAAATGTGGTAGCTAAAGGGGTAAGTGCTGCAGCAACTGGCCGAAGCTTCCAGCCGAACCTGATCTCCGGCCTTTAGCCAAATAGGAGTGGGGTTGCCCGACAACAAAGAGTGGGCTCCCCAGGCATTTCCAGAATTTACTTGAATGGTGCGGGTAACGTGCGCGGTGTTTAGGCCGGCAAATGGAGCTGCAGCCTCAATTTTCCAAACCTTATTGGCTGGAACCGTCCAGGTGGGGCTGGTGTACGAAAACGAGCCTGAGGCTGTTCCGGAATGGCTAACTACTTGATTAAATTGCAGATTTCCTTGAGCGAAGAGGCCCACAGTAGAGAGAAAAACGGACAAGACAAGGATTCCAGTTTTCATGGTGGCAATCTAAATTTTCAACAAAAGTAAATATTGCCCTTGACAAGCTGAAGATTTTATGGGAACTTTGAATCCTAACACATATGGACATGAAATACCTGCTTGGTTTGGCCTTGCCTTTGTTGGCGGCCCATGTCCCTCACCCTGGGTCGGTTTACGCCCTAAGTAAACCAATTGAACGGAAAAATGCTTTGCCAAAAGTAGGCTTGCCTCCGGCATCGAATCCAAAAGAATCCAAGTTTTCTTCGGTTTCTTTGTTTGTTTGGTACAGCCATCACGCCGCGAACAACCATTGGAAATTGGTTGATTCAGCGGGCAAGGTAGTGGATTGGGGCGGCCCAGGTCAGGAACAATCCTGGAATCGAAAACAGGAATTGGAATTGGTGCCGGGAACCTATCGGTTGCATTGCTTGGGAGTCCACCCACAGGGTTGGAACGGCGGCTTTGTGCTGCTTCAGGGCCAGGGTTGGCAATTTGGTCCGGTGCAGCCCGGAAACGGAGCAACGGCTTGGACCTTTGTGGTTCCGGAACCAAAACGATCATCGGCCTCAGATACTACGGCACAGGCTTTTCCACAGTTGCTGCACGGTTGGATAGGAGCCGGAGGCGAAACCGTACAGGGCTTTGGTTTTGATTTAGAAAAGCATGGGGCAGGGTTGTACCGCATCCGCTTCCGAAACGCCTTTTCTCGCCCGCCTACCGTGGTGGCAAGTCCTGCCACGGTGAGCCAAAGGCCCGTCGGCATTCCGCTCAACATGGTTCAAATTGCGGCGGTTCAAACCCAGGATTGCTGGATTGAGGTGTTTAATTTCGAAGGGTTGCCTGAGGACGGGGGGTTTACGTTTATGGTCTGGCAGTAGGAGAGGCATAAACCATTCCTTCATTCGGAGGTGTCTCGCGATACCCAATATCGATGATATTATGAATGTTGGATTGACGGAGGGCTATTTTCAGTGTTTTTCATTTTTGTTTGCTGTGCCTAAATTTTCCATCTGATTGCTGTCCTTAGACAAGGCACGAAGCCTTATTTTTAATTATCCAGATGACTCAGCAGACAACAAGGTTTCAGAACGGGCAATCCGAAACGTTAAAGTCAAACAGAAAACCTATAGTCAGTTTAATTCTTTCTGGGGTGCTGTGAGCTTTGCCGTTTTATGGTCAATTACCGATGCTGAAATAAAAAACAAACAAAATCGACTAAATGCATTTTTGATATTGCTGCGTTGGATGTATTGATTGGGTACATAAATTTTAGACGGTCTATCTTGGTAAAAAACATTTTCAAGCTTACAAAACCCTTGTATATATTGCTGAAGCATAACCAGTGTTAAGTGTGGCTGAAACCGTTATGGTATTCCCGTCCGCACTCATTACAATAGTTCCATCGGTTGCCCAATTAATGGAATCTGGGGCTCCATCCATGCGAATATTGTATAAAGCGTGGCAATTCCATTCCCTAGAATTTACTTGCGAAATATTTTTAAGACTCAAACTTCCCGCGCTTAAAAATCCAGCATTAACAAAATCTTGCCAGCTGTTGTTAAAAGAGAAGTAAACCCCCGTTGTTCCCGAAATCCTAATGCCTGTACCACTTGAAGTAATCCATTTGTCATCTAAGGAATAATTGCACTCGGGACCGTTGTTTGAAATACATATTGGCAATTGACCTCCCCCACTAGGAGAAGTAAATGAACCAGACGATGTTTGGCCGTTTTCCCAATTTACGGTATAATTATAGGCAGTATTTTTATTTAAATAATAAGCTACGGTATTGCAATCTGTAAAAGTAATAGGCTGTCCATTTAACCCTAACAGTGTTACATCGTGGCAGAAAATTTTAGATTGTTTATTATCATGATTTGAACGTATGGTATTACATAAAGCATAGGTAGGACTGCACAATCCGCCAGATTCATAATGGTTATCTAAACCGCTAAAAGTAACACCGTTGATTGTAATTGATGCTTTGCAACTTTCATTGTGGGTAAAATATACAGCCGATTTAGATAAATTTTCCCAGCCTCCGGTAGTTAGCACTTCAGGTGTTGTGCCTCCTACAGTTACTTGAGAACCATCGGCATTGGTTCCGCTCAGATATAGGGTTCTAGTAGCAATTTCTATTGTACCGGTAATATTAGTAACATTTTTAAATATGCCTGTCACCTCGGTTATAGCAATATTATAATTGGTGCTGGTTTTCAAAGCAGTACCTTTCATTCTCCCAGACAAAAGATCGAGCGTAGTTGCCCCTGAAGCATCTATTGTAACATATCCTTCAATAGGAGAACTTGAACCCATTGAATAAAGAGAACCGTTAAATATTCCCGAAAATTCAAAATCAGAAAAACTTGCAGGCGGTGTTTCATCTTTACTACATGAACCCAAGAATATAGAACACGCAATAATCATTGCCCTTGATGCAAGAATTAAATTAATTGATGGTTTTTTCATTGTTTCGTTTATTTTTTATTTGGACACTAAATACCCTGATACAAAAGAATATATATACATTACCTCGTGCAATACCCAATAGTGATGATATTATGAATGTTGAGTTTTTGAAAGAGGCGGTGAAAATTTGGAATAGGGTGACCGTTGGAGAACCATCCAATTCGGATTTATTTGATTTTGAGGTTCAAAAAAAACTTCTGAATATTTTCGCTGTTGGCGATTGTTACTATTTCATTTTCAACATCAAGGAATCCAAATTTGATTTGATGAGTGAGGAAGTTGAGGCTGTTTTGGGTTATAAACCAAGCGAAATGGATGTTTCAATGTTGATCAATAAAATTCATCCGGACGATCAGCCATGGTTTCTCAATATTGAAAGTAAAATAACCGAATTTCTGGGCGGCCTCACTTTAGATCAAATTCCAAATTATAAATTTCGCTACGATTATAGAATTCAAAAGAAGAACGGAGATTATATTCGGATTCTTCAACAAAGCATCACCCTTCAATACAGTGAAATCGGAGGAATAATGAAAACTTTTGTAGTGCACACCGACATTTCGAGTTTAAAAAAAGAAGGCAATCCAGTGGTTTCCTTTATCGGACTAAATGGAGAGCCATCTTTTATAGATATTAAGATTGAAAAAGTGTTTCCGATTCCTTCCACTTTTTTAACAAGCCGTGAACAGGAAATTCTTCTGCTGCTTATAAATGGACAGGAAACGAAAGAAATTGCTTCAGCATTGAACATCAGTCCAGATACAGTAAGCACCCACAGGAAAAATTTATTATTTAAAACGAAGTCCCGAAATACTTCCGAAATGATTGCCATGGCAATTCGCAAAGGCTGGGTCTGACATTGCGCTAAACTAACTATAGCCAATGGATGGCTAAATATTTACTTTGATTCAAAACCCAGCCTGTTTGGCTGGGGGTTGGACTGCTTGTTTTGTAAGATGCTGTGCAATGAACCTTTGCAGGGTTGTGCGGCAGGCTTTTACTTTGAGGAAGGTTTTTTTGATTGCGCCCGCGGCAGGGATTCGACCGAACCAAAGTCGGGAGAAAGGCCCCAAAAAAGAAAATTCAGTTGAAAATGTGGACAATGGGGCCAAAATCAGAAAAATAGAGGGATTTGGGAATCAATGAGCTATTTTTTCTTTGATTCAAGGCTGTATTCAACTATGGGGCAAATTAGTTTTAAAGGCTCTTCCGGTTTTGAAGTTGCTATTTTGACTTGAAAGGAGTCAAACTTAAAGGAACAATCGGCCAAATTGATTGAAACGGTTTGGGTGAATTTTGATGGGCCTTGATTTTGACCTTTGGCTTTTAAGTTTACCCTTTCGGATTTAAGCAAAGAGCCTCCCGACCAAATTTCGCAGGCAAAATTTTGTTGATTCCGCTCGTTTGATTCAAGGACAAACCACAGTGTTTTTGGCATTGCATTTTCTGATGAACAGGAAAATTCTATAGGATTTCCAAAGGCTTTAAAAAACAACACATTTTCAACTTGATTTCCTTGAAGCAAGTTCGCCTTGGGTACAACAGATGCAAACCTTTGACTTTTTGATTCTTTTGCCTTGCTCCACACCAGCCAGGGTTCCGTATTATCAAGGGTAATATCGCCAAAGACACCCACTATTTTATAGTTGTGCTTTGAAAAGCGTTCCACCAAAAAATCGTTGGCCACTTGAACAATAAATCTTGGATTCAGGTTGGAAATCAGGCTGTCGCTATCGAGTCGATACGAAAGTGCTAATTTTGAGTTTAACCCCGTGCCATCAATCACAAAACCAGGAAAAGGGTGCGAAGTAAGGCCATGCCAAGCCAGAAGGGTGTCTGATTTGTTGCCTAATTGAGCTACGTATTTTCCTACTTCATATCGCTCTTGCTCCACTCTTTCAAGGTATCCAAACATCCAGTTTTTTGCCCCGTCGGTATCGTATTTCAGGAAGATTACCAAGCATAAAGCCAAAGCCGTATTTCGAGCAAAATCAGGAAACGGAAGTTTAGATGAAGCTAAAAGACCTAATGACAAGACACATTGTGAAATGAGCAGCAAATCAGGCATTGCATAATACCAGAGCATTCTTTCATTTGGGTTGTAGAAATGAAAAAGAACCATCAAGGCAATGAACATCCAACCGAAAATAAAATAAAAAGTGATGAATTTTATTCCTTTTGTTTTGGCAAGAAATAGGTGTAAAATCAGGAAAAGTCCCAATAAAATCAAAAGCGGCATTCTAAATGCGTCATTTATAAAGACCTCTAAGAATGGGAATGTCGATTGAATGCTTCCGCTGTGGTACATTAGTTTTGCCTTAGCTGATTGGGGCAATGGACTTCCAAAAAAGAAATACGAAAAGAGAATCCAAACGGCAAGGGGAATCAAAAAACAAAGCAAAAAGGGTTTGTAATTTTTACGGAAGATATCTATGAAATTTTCTTTAAAAATTAAATCGATAAAATAGATTATAAATAAAACGGCAACAACAGGCACCGCATCTAGTTTTGATACAATTGAAATTGCAGCAAAAAGGAAAAAAGATTTGGACCTTTGCATCAGCAATTCATGCAAGGCCATAAGCACAATAGCAATATGCAATGGCGTTTCCATACCTTGGAATAGCACGTCGCATAGGTATTTAGAGTACATCAAAATGATTGTGGCATACACAAAATGAAATTTGGAACCGGGCAGCAACCTTCGAAAAATGCGGACCAACAACAAGGCTATAAAAAACAGGCCTGTTAAATTCGAGACATGCAATGCGTTTTCAGGTGAGATGCCACTCAGAACAACAAGAACAGAGCAAAACAAACCATGAATAAAGCCTGAAATTCCGTAAACGGGCAATTCGTCAGCATTGAATCGAAACCAGCCCCCTTGTTTGGTGTTTTCTAGATACCGCAAAATAAATCCGGCATCATCAAAGAAGGTGTGAGGCCAAATAGCGTATAAAATACCGGCAATAATCCCCGCAAAAATCAGGTCTAACCAAGGACCTAATTTTTGTTTAGAAAAATGGAAAATCAACCCAGCAAAAACAAGCAATAATCCAAAAGTCAATGAAGAATTCCAAAAAGTAAAATTATTCCAATCGTAGCTTAGGAATGCAAACGAAATGACAAAGACAATCGCACTAAAAAAGGATAGGTTTTGAATAGAGGTTTTTCTGAGTAGAGGGATCATTTTCAAAACTATAAAAAAATCAGGAGGGTTGCCTCAATACCACCCTTTTAACCTGAATTTTTAGAGGGAAAACGGGTTTTGTTGATCAACGTATCCTTTAAAACAAACTTCAAATTGCTGGGTTTTTTTTGATTGCGCCCGCGGCAGGGATTGAGCAAGGTAGCGCGCAAGGGTGGCGGGGCCTGGCCCGCGCGGCGCGGAGGCGACTTTAGGAGCCACCGCAAGCCCGCTGGGGCAGCCCCTGCCACCCGCGTACTACCTGCGAAAGCCCGCAGCCGCCCCCCAAAAAAAGAAGGAAAATCCCGAAACCTGCCTGCCTGTCGGCCCTTAACGCATGCGCGTGGATGAGGGCTCGATTAAGGTCATTTCTTCGATTAAATGCGGTCCGCCCATGACTTTATCGACCACCCAGCAGATGTAGCGTACATCGCAGGCCACGTTGCGGCAGCGTTCGGGATCGAACATGATGTCGCTCATGGTGCTTTCCCAAGTGCGGTCGAAATTTAAGCCGACCAGCCGGCCGTACTCGTTCAACACTGGGCTGCCGCTGTTGCCCCCGGTGGTGTGGTTGCTGCCGATAAACGCCACCGGCAAATCTTTGCCGTAATAGTAGGGCTGGAAATCCTGCCGCCCAGCAACCCGAATAAAAGTATCGGGAAGGTGAAAATCCGGATGGTCTTTCTGGTATTTTTCGAGCAAACCCCTTAGGGTTGTTTGCCAATGGTAGCGTACTCCGCTGCGCGGGGAATAGCCTTCAACCTTGCCGTAGGCAAGCCTTAAGGTTCCGTTGGCGTCTGGATACAGGCGGCGTTTGCCTTCAAAGGTTTTCAATAATTGGGCCATGTAGCCCTGCATCAGCGCGCTGCGCTCGGCATTTGCCGTGGTGTAAGCGGGTTGCACCACGGTTAACAGGTATTGGTAAAGACCCCGCACAAATTCCAGGGCCGGCTCGGGCTGGGCTTGACCGGCGGCAACCGATTTGTCCCAATGCGCCTGGAGTTTCTTTGCCGAAGCGAAGACGGAAGATTCGTACAATCCCTGCAAAAAGACCTGAAGGCCACGGCCTTCGACTTGGGCGTTCAGGGATTCAGGCCAGTAGGAGGCGGGCAGGTGTTTTTTGAGTACCGGAAAGGTTTCTTGGAAAATGGCTTTATCGACCTTTAGGTCGGTTTTTTCGTAAAACGAAGCAATCTGCTGCCGGGTTTTTAGGCTTAGGGCTTCCAATTCGGCTTTGTCTTTGCTGCTTGAAATGGACTCGAGGGCGCTGAGGTAGCTGCGCATGAATTTGGGCAGTTCGGGGCCCGATTGCAGGAATTCGACGTAGGTTTCGTAGGCAATTTGAACGTCGGCGCTGGCGATTTCAAGGGCGTTTAGGGCTTTTAGGGTTTCGGGGCTGCCACCCAGTTTCAGGAATTCTTTTTCCATGGCTTGCCGTTGCAGAACGGCGTTGAGCTTTTGTAGGCCCCGGTTTTCGCCAATCCATTTTTTCCAGTAGTTGCTGATTCGGCTTTGTTTGGCGGCGTATTGAAGTTGGGTTTCGGGGCTTTGGCGCATGGCGGAGTTGATGACCGATAGGGCGCTTTGGCGCAGTTCAATGCGGGCGGGATTGGTTCGGTCCATCAGCAGCCGAATGGATTCGCTGGGCAGGTATTCCTGGGTTTGTCCGGGGAATCCATACACCATAGTAAAATCGCCTTCTTTTACTCCGCTCAGGTCGATTTCAAGGTGGCGGTAGGGTTTGTAGGGTTTGTTGTTGGCAGAGTAGGAGGCGGGTTTGTTGTCGGCGTCCCCATAAATGCGGAAGATGCTGAAATCGCCGGTGTGCCGAGGCCACATCCAGTTGTCTTCGTCGTAGCCAAATTTGCCGATGTACGAGGGCGGTGCGGCCACCATGCGGATGTCGGTGAACACCTCGGTAAGAAAAAGAAAGTATTGGTTGCCGTAATAGAAGGATTTAATCACGGGGGTGTAGCCGGTTTCGGCGGCGGTTTTTTCTTTTAAAGCTTGAATGTTGGCTTGGATTTGGGCTTCGTTGCGCTTGCCGTTTTGGTCAACAGCCTCATTTAAAATGGCCGAGGTAACCTCGTCGATGCGTACAATGCGGGTAGCGGTGAGTCCTTGGCTGGGCAGTTCGTCGGTTTGGGTTTTGGCCATAAATCCATCGCGCAGGTAATTGTTGGCCATGCTGGAATGCGATTGAATGGCCGAATAGCCGCAGTGGTGGTTGGTGAGCAGCAGGCCTTGGCTTGAAATCAATTCGGAGGTGCAGCCCCCGCCAAAAATAAAAACGGCATCTTTCAGGCTTCCGTTGTTGACGGAATAGATTTCGTTGATGCCGATGCGCAGCCCCATGTCTTTCATTTCTTGTTCGTTGAGTTTTTGCAGGAACAGCGGCAGCCACATGCCTTCGTGGGCAAGCAGATGCAGGGCTGAACTGCCGATTAGGAACAGGGATAGGATTAGGGAGCGAAAGAAAGCGTGCATAGGTTCAACAGATTTGAGTTCAAAAGTGCCAAAAAAAGAGGGTTTTATCAAATTGGGTCCTTTGAAATCTGGGATTTGATGCTGGAGCGCGGCTTTTTGCAGCAGGTTTTTATAGAGTTTGGATTTTGGGCGGCAGCCGGGCTTTCCGGGCTACTCCGCAGGCCGAA
>CAILUT010000056.1 GCA_903837495.1 uncultured Flavobacteriales bacterium
CGGCGGCGCAGGCGGTGGCGGTTGGTTTGGCGGTGGCGGTTCCAGCTATGGCGGTGGTGCCGGCGGTTCCAACTATGCCGACCCCAACCTGTGTACCGGTATTGCACATTCCCGCGGCACCCGCCAAGGGCATGGCATTGTTACCATTAACTATACATCTCCTTTCTGTACCAGCACTCGGGTTCCTGTTAACCTAACCGTTAACCCCCTTTCTGCTCCTACGGCCAATCCCATCAGCGCTACCTGCGGAAGCAACATTACAGCATCTGCTTCAGGTTCTACCGGTTGGTACCATTGGTTTGCTGCCCCTACCGGCGGTTCACCTTTGTCAACCCAGTCCAACTACTCTATGTCGTTTGTAACTCAAACCGATACAATTTATGTTGAAGCGGTTTCTGACCCCAACCCATCGGGTACTCAAACGTTCAACTACACAGGTAGCCTTCAAACTTGGACGGTGCCTGCCGGTGTGTTTTCGCTCGCATTTGATGTGCGCGGTGCCCAAGGCGGAACAAACACTTGGAACAACGGCGGTAAGGGCGGTAAAGTAACCGGAACCTTGGCTGTTACTCCAGGGCAAACCTTGAATATTTACGTGGGTCAACAGCCTGGAAGCGGCGGATGCTGCACCAATATCTGGGGACCTGGCGGTTACAATGGGGGAGGCCAAGGTCATGCATGGAGTGGTGGAGATCAGGCCCGTGGAGGCGGTGGTGCATCTGACATTCGCATTGGTGGCACCAACCTGAACAACAGGGTTGTTGTGGCCGGCGGCGGCGGCGGTGCCGGTGGTCAGGCTTGCAATGGCAATCAAGATCGAGGTGGAGATGGCGGTGGAAGCGGAAACGCTCAAAATGGATTTTATTGCGGAGGCAATTCAACGTGTTATGTTGGTAATGGTGGAACGCAAAGTGCGGGCGGTCAGGGTGCTCAATGTGGTCCCGGACAGCCTGGTCAGGCTGGTGTAGGCGGCAATGCATGGGGCGGCTGTTGTGGTTGGACTGGCGGCGGCGGTGGCGGCGGCTGGTTCGGTGGTGGCGGTGCCTACTACTATGGCGGCGGTGGCGGCGGTTCTAGCTACGCCAACCCCAACTCAACCAGCAACGTAAGCCACACTCAAGGCGACCAAAACGGAAATGGACAAATCGTTGTCAGTTTTGTGAAATCGTATTGCTCCAGCACCCGCGTGCCTGTGGCCATCAACGTAGCTCCTTTGGCGGCTCCTGTTACCCAAGGCGACTCTGTAACCTGCGGAACTCCGGTTACCCTAACAGCAACCAGCAACAGCGCGGTTTCTTGGTTCGATGCTCCTACCGGTGGCAACCTAATCGCCATTGGCCCCAGCATTTCTTTGCCCCCCATCTTAGGTTCTGATACCTTGTTTGCCGGTTCACAACTGACCAGCAACCTAAGCGGTACACAAACCTTTAACTTTACCGGTGCGCCTCAAACCTATACGGTTCCTGCCAACGTTACGGCCATAACGGTAGATGTTCAAGGCGCACAAGGCGGCGGCTCACTTCCTAGCCCAGGCAACAACCCCGGAGGTTTAGGCGGTCGGGTTCAAACAACCTTGAGCGTTACTCCCGGTGAGGTTCTTGCTGTGAACGTAGGTGGAACAACCAGCACAACAGGAGGTGGTTGGAACGGCGGCGGCAACGGAACCAGCAATGGTGCCGGCGGCGGCGGCGGTTCTGATATCCGCAGCGGCGGTACAGGTCTTGCCAGCCGCATTGTTACCGCCGGTGGCGGTGGCGGCGGAGGCTGGAACTGCGGTTCTGGCATGAACGGTGGACATGGAGGTGGATCGGGTGCTGCACAAGATGGTTTCAATTGCGGAAGCAACAGCTTTGGTAGTTGTGTGGTAGGTGGTGGCGCATCTCCTACCGCAGGTGGTGCAGCCCCTGGTTGTGGTTGTGGTACTGCAGGTGTTTCCGGTGTGGGCGGACAAGGTGGCACCTGCGGCAACAGCGGCGGTGGCGGCGGCGGCGGTCAATTCGGCGGTGGCGGCGGTTACTATGGCGGTGGCGGTGGCGGTTCTAGCTTTGCTAGCCCAACCCGCTCTTCTTCAACCACCCACACCCAAGGATTCCGCTCCGGAAACGGTCAGATTGTGGTTTCATACAACGTAACCCTCGTTTGCGCAAGCCCAAGGGTTCCTGCCGTTATTTGGTTGGATTCACTTCCAGCTCCTACCGCCAGCGGCGATACCGCCTTCTGCGGAAGCGGTTCGGCTAGCCTTTCGGTTACCGGCCCCAACGGAAACTATTCTTGGTACGACAACTGGGGAGGAAACCTGGTGAACATCGGTCAAAACTGGGCTACGCCTTCTTTAACTCAAACCATCAACTACCACGTAAACTACAAGGTAAACGGTTGTCCTTCTAAATTCGATACCGCTTTGGTTCAAGTTACTCCTATTCCGGTTGCGCTTTTGAGCGACCCCGGAATTGTGTGTGTAGGCAATGGTTTGGTGGATCTAGGTTTTGATCCCCCATTGCTTTCGGATTCCAAAACCTTTAGCTCTTGTGGGTACAATGGTGATTTTGGTCCTACTCAGGGGGCAGCCGACAGTACCTACGGCCCAGGGTTTGTTTCTGTTCAAAACGGAATTCAATTGTGGACCGTGCCCTACAATGGAGTTTATGAATTTATTGCTGCAGGAGCAGATGGTTCGCATGGTGGTCTTAATCCTTCAGGATTTGGTGGCGGTGGCCGTGGAGCCATCATGCAAGGAAAAATCCAATTGACTGCCGGTACAGTACTCAAGATTTTGGTAGGTCAACAGGGCAAGCATGGAACCAGTGCCGGTGGCGGTGGCGGTGGCACATTTGTTGCCACATCAAACAATACCCCTCTAATTGTAGCTGGAGGTGGCGGGTCTTCTCGGTCTGGTCCGAATTTGAATCTATCAATAATGGATGCAGCAACGGCCCCCTGCGGTAAAACAGGTACGGGTGGTGCAGGCGGTTGCGCAGGCAACGGTGCTCCTTTTGCCAATTCCGGACCTGGTGGTGCAGGTTTCCTAACCGATGGCCCACTAACTTCCGATAACCGTCCCATGTGCAACAAAGACGTGGCTCTGTCTTTCCTGAATGGGGGGCGCGGTGGAAAATTATTGTACTCTTGTGGAAATGCCCCAGCCAACTTGGTTCTTGGTGGATTTGGGGGTGGTTCTGCCTCCGGTTGGGGTGGTTCTGCCGGCGGCGGCGGATATTCCGGTGGAGGATCTGGGACAAATTCAACCGTCGGTTATGGCGGTGGCGGCGGCTCATATCTTGCCCCTGCAATTTTCGATGTGGCTACTTCAGACGGATTTTATGACAATCTTTCTCAACATAACAACGGCCCTATTGGAAACCTTGCTTCTGTAAATCAAGGTCAAGGCTATTTGATTGTCAATTACAGCATCCCTCAGCCCTCCGATACCAACGGGGTTTGGTCTGGTGTTACCATCACCGATACCCTACTTGGAACCTTTAACCCTCAATTGGGTGTATTGGGCAACAACACCGTTGTTTACACTGTAAGCAATAACGGTTGCACCTTTACCGATTCCTTAATCATCAATGTGGTTCAAGGCCCAGATGCCTCCATTACTACGGCTTCTACCCAATTGTGCGACTACGACAACAGCATCAGCCTTGCTGCGCTGAACAGCGGCGGCAACTGGACTGGCAATGGACTAAGCGTAGTTGGAAGTAACGTGAGCTTCGACCCAGGTTCGGTGAATGCCGGTACCTATCAAGCCTATCACAGCATTTTTGATGCCGCTACCGGTTGCTTAAGCACCGACAGCGTTCAAATCGTGGTGAATCCAACTCCCGATGCCTCGGTTGCGGCTCCCAACATCATTTGCTCGGCCGACGCTCCCTTTAATTTGGTTCCCGTAACCAATGGAGGTGTGTTCACCGGCGCTGGAGTAACCGATACGGTAACGGGGGTATTTACTCCCAATGCCAATTTGGTTGGAAACACCATGGTGTATTACAACGTTACCGCCAACGGCTGTGTAAACAACGACAGCACCCAATTGACGGTGTTTGTTTCGCCCAATGCGAACATCAACAACGCTCCTCAGCAGCTTTGCGCCAACGCAGGTTTGGTTCAACTAATCCCCGCTCAACAAGGCGGCTCTTGGTACGGCGGCGGTATGGCCAACCCAAACAGCGGAGTATTTGACCCTCAGTTGGCAGGCACCGGAACCGCTCAGGTGGTGTACCTGATTTCCAATGCGAATTGCATCAACAGCGATACGGTGAACATTGTGGTGAATGCCTTGCCAACGGTAAGCGTTTCTCCCAACACCATTCAACAGGTTTGCGCCGGTTCTACCCTGCCCTTAACGGCTTCGGGCGCCAGCAGCTACCAGTGGTTGAACAACAGCAGCCCAATCAGCGGAGCCAACACGGCGACCTATGCGCCTTCAACCGCAGGTTCATACAGCGTTGTAGGTGTGGATGCCAACGGTTGCTCTTCAACTTCGTCTGGAGTTCAAGTAAACGTAGCTCCGAACCCTGTTGTTCTGCAAGTGAATGCCCCAACGGTATGTCAGGGCAACGCTACGGCCTTTACTCAAACCTCGGCCATTGGTCAGGGCGGCATTATTACCGGTTACAACTGGGATTATGGCGACGGCAATACCGGAACGGGCTTCGCGCCCAACCACGTGTATGCCGCAGCCGGCACGTACACCGCTCAATTGATTGTGGTTAGTGCTTCAGGTTGTACCGACACCTTAGCCCAATCGGTTACCGTGAACGCCAGCCCCGTACTTGACTCGGTTCTTGTTACCAACGCATGTTTCCCCAACCCCACCAACTTCCAGGCTTTTGTGTCGGGTGTAAACGTGGGCAACTACCAGTGGAACTTCGGCAACAACGCCTCGGGTACCGGTTCTTTGGCCACCCATACCTATGCGGCTGCTGGTACCTATTACTATCAGTTGCTGGTGAATTCTGTGGAAGGTTGTACCACGGTGCAAAACGGAACGGTTCTGGTCGAAAACCAGCCTACGGCAAATTTCTTGCCTACCGATGGCTGTACCGATCAACCCCTTAGTCTGGTAAACACTTCAACGGGCAACATTACAGGTTGGGATTGGAACTTTACCACAGGTACATCAAATACCCAGGTTCCAGCCTACACCTATACTCAAGCGGGAACGTATCCGGTGAGCTTGACAGTAACCACTCCTGGCGGTTGTACCGATACCCATACGGAATTGCTAACCATTCATCCTACGCCAAATGCTAGCTATTTGGCTACAAACCAAGGATTGAATTTGGTGCAGTTCTCGCCCGGAAACTTGCTGAATCCAGCCGGGTATTTGTGGACCTTTGGCGACGGAACTTCGAGCAACCTAAGCAGCCCCTTGAAGCAATATGCGATCTCAGGAAGCTATCAGGTTTGCTTAACCATCTCGGCCAACGGTTGCTCCAACACCAGCTGTCAGAACATCGAGGTGCGCGACATCACCTCTATCTCTGAGCAAAACGGTTCGGGTGTTGCTTTCAGCGCCTATCCAAACCCGGTAGTTGACGCCTTTAATGTAAGCATTCGACTGGATGCCGCCTCGAAGGTTGAGCTGAAGGTGTTTGATTTGGCAGGCAAAGAGATTTCAACCGTTGATGCAGGCACCTTGGCCGCAGGTATGAATCAATTGTCATTGAGTGCCGACGCACTAGGCATGGCCGAGGGGGTTTATGTGTTAACCCTATATGTGGAAGGTCAGCCATTCAGTTTGCGTATGGTTCGCAACAAATAATGGATTGTAGGTTTTGATTGAACGGGAGGCGAGAAATTGCCTCCCGTTTTTTTTTGGGCTGTGTGGCCGTTTGTCTTGGTGAGAACCCATGGAATTCACGCAGAGACGCAGGGTTATGCGTTTTCAATCCCAAGGGCGGGGTTGTGGCCGGTTGGAATTCTCTTTTTTGAAAACAATCCGCAAACAGCAGAAATCCTTGCTCGGCCTTAGATTTGCTTCCTTACCCAACCCAGGGCACCTTTGGGTGTTGCTCAGGTGCATTTTAAAGGAATTGAAATCTATTTTTGCTCTTTTTTCAAAAAAAAGTACCTGAAAATCAAAGCACTAAAACAATTTCATATAGAAATGAACATGGTGTTGTGAATATTCTATTTAATTTTTTTTAACTTAGCTGTTCGTAAACTATCTTTAATCAATACCATAACAATTAACCCTAATCGTTAACAAACATGTCTATGAAGAAAGGAATTACTCTTCGACGTTGGTTCACGCATCTGTCGCTTTTTGCGGCCTTGATGGGTGCAACCATGGCCATGGCTCAATGTCCGACTCCTTCGGCCTTGAGTTCAGCCGCGACCTGTGGTCAGGCGGCCACGCTTACAGCCTCTGGTTCCACCGGATTGTACCGATGGTATAGCCAGCCCAGCGGCGGCTCTGTGCTTGGAACGGGCGGTTCGTACACCACTCCGGCCATGTACTTGCAAGGAACGTATTATGTTGAGGCTGTAAACAGCTACAACAACCCCAACTGCATTAGCCCTCGGGCCGCTTTGGTGGTTACGGTAAACCCCTTAGCAATGCCTAGCATTGTGGGCGATACTGTTACCTGCGGCGGCACGGCTACCTTATCGGCTTCCGGCTCTACCGGTTTGTACCGGTGGTATGCAGGCCCAACTGGCGGCGCGGTGTTGGCTACAGGAGCGAACTTTACGCCTCCTGGAACCCTGCAATCTACTACCTATTATGTAGAGGCAACCAACAACCTAAACCCCATTGCCACCGTTAACTTCAACTTCACCGGTGGACAGCAAAGTTGGACCGTTCCTGCGGGCGTCTTTTCTATTTTAGTGGACATGGAAGGTGCCGAAGGCAGCCGAACCACAAACTACGGCAACCGTGGCGGTTTTGGTGGTAAAGTAGTGGCCAATGTGGCTGTTACTCCTGGCCAAACCATCTTTGTGTTTGTAGGTGGATGGCCTGGCGACAACAACACCAATGGCGGTTACAACGGTGGTAATTATACCCAAGCATGTTGCGGTTACGCGTACGGCGGCGGTGGCGCCACCGATATTCGCATTGGCGGAACTGCTTACGGAAACCGCGTGTTGGTTGCCGGCGGCGGCGGCGGCGGCGGTTGGCAATGCGGAACCGATGGTTCGCGCGGCGGAAACGGCGGCGGTACTACCGGTGAAGACGGTTTTTATTGCAGCAGCACAGGAAATACCAGCTACACCGGTCGCGGTGGCTCTCAAAACGCAGGTGGTGCTGCCGGCGGCAACTGGTGCTGCCCCAGTGCTGGAGCTTTGGGCGATGGAGGCTATGGTAGCTTCCGCGGTGGCGGTGGCGGTGGCGGCTACTACGGCGGCGGCGGCTCTAGCTACGGCGGCGGCGGCGGCGGTTCAAGCTTTGCCAATGCCAACCTATGCTCCAACATTGCGCACACTCAAGGTACGCGCCAAGGACATGGCCAGGTAAGCTTTACCTACTCCTCTCCTTTCTGCGTTAGCTCGCGCGTTCCCGTTCCCTTAACGGTAACACCCTTGGCCACGCCAACAGCCAACCCCATTAGTGCTTCTTGCGGAAGCAACATTACCGCTTCTGCTTCGGGTTCTACCGGTTGGTACCATTGGTTTGCTGCCCCTACTGGGGGTTCTCCTTTGTCAACCCAGTCCAACTACGCTATGTCGTTTGTAACTCAAACCGACACCCTTTGGGTTGAGGCGGTTTCTGACCCCAACCCATCAGGTACTCAAACTTTTAACTATACCGGTGGCCAACAAACTTGGACCGTTCCTGCGGGTGTTTTCTCTGTCTCCTTTGACGTGCGTGGCGCTCAAGGCGGAACAAACACTTGGAACGATGGCGGTAAAGGGGGCAAAGTAAGCGGCACCCTTGCCGTTACTCCAGGTCAAACCCTGAATATTTATGTGGGCGGACAGCCCGGCAGCGGCGGTTGCTGCACCGGCATTTGGGGCCCAGGCGGCTGGAATGGCGGTGGCCAAGGTTACGCTTATTATAGCGGCGACCAAGCCCGCGGCGGTGGCGGTGCATCCGACATACGCATTGGAGGTGTTACCCTGAACAACCGAGTTGTTGTTGCCGGCGGCGGCGGCGGTGCCGGTGGTCAATATTGCAACGGCAACCAAGATAAAGGTGGAGCCGGAGGTGGTTCTGGTGCTGCCGGAAATGGTTTGGTGTGCAATGGATACAACAGCTGTTACTGCGGTACAGGAGCCACTCAGGCGGCCGGTGGAAACAACGGTTGTGGCGGACAAACAGGCCAATTCGGCGTGGGCGGTAACGCTTGGGGCGGCTGCTGCGGATATCCCTCAGGCGGCGGCGGCGGCGGCTATTATGGTGGTGGCGG
Organism: uncultured Flavobacteriales bacterium; assembly: GCA_903837495.1. GTDB lineage: Bacteria > Bacteroidota > Bacteroidia > CAIKAF01 > CAIKAF01 > CAIKAF01. The sequence continues at coordinate 8,355 of CAILUT010000056.1, forward strand.
TGGCTACTACTATGGCGGCGGTGGCGGTGGTTCTAGCTATGTTAACCCTAGCTTGACCAGCAACGTAACCCATACTCAAGGAGACCAAAACGGCAACGGACAAGTTGTTGTAAGTTTTGTAAAAACCTACTGCTCCAGCACCCGGATTCCTCTACCCATCGCTGTAACTCCGTTGGTGGCTCCTGTTACCCAAGGCGACTCTGTAACCTGCGGAACTCCTGTTACTTTAACAGCAACCAGCAACAGCACGGTTTCTTGGTTCGATGCTCCTACCGGTGGCAACCTAATCGCCATTGGCCCCAGCATCTCTTTGCCCCCCATCTTAGGTTCTGATACCTTGTTTGCCGGTTCAGAATTGACCAGCAACCTAAGCGGAACACAAACTTTTAGCTTTACAGGAGCGGCCCAAACCTATACGATTCCTGCCAACGTAACCTCAATTACAGTAGATGTATTGGGAGCACAAGGCGGCGGCTCACTTCCTAACCCAGGCAGCAACCCCGGAGGTTTAGGCGGTCGGGTTCAAACAACCTTGAGCGTAACTCCTGGTGAGGTTCTTGCTGTGAACGTAGGTGGAACAACCGTCAGCAATACAGGCGGTTGGAACGGCGGCGGCAACGGCAGCTCAAACGGTGCCGGCGGCGGCGGCGGTTCTGATATCCGCAGCGGCGGTACAGGTTTGGCCAACCGCATTGTTACCGCCGGTGGCGGTGGCGGCGGCGGCTGGAACTGCGGTTCTGGTATGAACGGCGGCCACGGCGGTGGCTCTGCCAATGCTCAAGATGGCTTTAACTGCGGCAGCAACAACTTTGGTAGTTGTGTAGTTGGTGGTGGCGCAACGCCCACCGCCGGAGGTCAACAACCCGGTTGCGGCTGCGGAACAGCAGGTGTTTCTGGTGTGGGCGGACAAGGTGGAACTTGCGGCCAGTCTGGCGGCGGCGGCGGCGGCGGTCAGGTTGGCGGCGGCGGCGGTTACTACGGCGGCGGCGGCGGCGGTTCTAGCTTTGCTAGCCCAACCCGAGCTTCTTCAACCACCCACACCCAAGGATTCCGCTCCGGAAACGGTCAGATTGTGATTTCATACAACGTAACCCTCGTTTGCGCAAGCCCAAGGGTTCCTGCAGTTATTTGGTTGGATTCACTTCCAGCTCCTACTGCCAGCGGCGATACCACGTTCTGCGGAAGCGGTTCGGCTAGCCTTTCGGTTACCGGCCCCAACGGAAACTATTCTTGGTACGACAGCTGGGGTGGAAACTTGGTGAACATCGGTCAAAACTGGACCACTCCAACAAACACTCAAACCATCAACTACCACGTAAACTACAAGGTAAATGGTTGTCCTTCTAAATTCGATACCGCTCTGGTTACGGTTAACCGGATTCCTTTCGCCTATCTAACCGATCCCGGTGTTCTGTGCGCCGGAAATGGAAATGTGGATTTGGGTTTTGAACCTCCCTTGCTGCAAGGCAGTATGTCGTTCACCAACCTAGGTAAAACAGGAAATACAGGTCCAGACCAAGCAGCTGCCGATGCAGCCTACGGCCCAGGTATGGTTACGGTAAACAGCGGCGTACAGCGCTGGACCGTTCCTTACACCGGCGTTTATACCATTGAAGTGGCCGGCGCCAAAGGCGGTGGCAACCTGAACAACGCAGGCGGAAAGGGGGCCCAAATGCAAGGCAACTTCCAGTTGACTGCGGGCACCCAACTTGATATCATTGTAGGTCAAATGGGCGTTGATGCCGGTGGCAATACTTGGCAAGGTGGCGGTGGCGGCGGCGGTTCCTTCGTATGGAACGCCAGCAACCTGAACCAGCCTTTGATCGTTGCCGGCGGCGGCGGCGGTGGTGGCAACAACCAATCCAACAACAAAAAAGATGCTTGGACCAACAACGACGGCCAAACCAATGGCGAAAACGCTCCCGGCGGTACAGGTGGTAGCGGCGGTGGCGTCGGCAACACCGGCAGCTGGGGCGGCGGCGGCGGCGGTTTCTTGACCGACGGTCTTTCTGATGGTTCTTTCGGTAAAGGCGGAAAAGCAGCCGTGAATGGAGGCAATGGTGGCCAATCCGGTGGTAACTCTAACAATTCCGGTGGTTTTGGTGGCGGTGGCTCTGACGGCTACGACGGCGGCGGCGGCGGTGGCGGCTACTCCGGTGGTCGCGGTGGCGGTTACTCCGGACATACCTTCCGCAATGGCGGTGGCGGCGGTTCTTTCAACCTCGGTACCAACCAAATCAACCAAGCTGCAGCCAACAACAACCATGGATTTGTAAACATCAACTATTTCATCTCCCAGCCTTCAGATACCGCTGGTGTATGGACTGGAACCATGGTTACCGATACCATCAATGGTATTCTGGATCCTTTGTTGGGTCAAGTTGGTACCAACATGGTTTACTACACCGTTAACTTGAACGGTTGCGTACACTCTGATTCCTTGTCTATCACTGTAGTTCAAGGTCCAGATGCCTCCATCACTACGGCTCCTACCCAATTGTGCGACTACGACAACAGCATCAGCCTTGCTGCGCTGAACAGCGGCGGCAACTGGACGGGCAGCGGACTAAGCGTAGTAGGAAACAACGTGAGCTTTGACCCAGGATCGGTAACTGCCGGTACCTATCAGGCTTATCACAGCATTTTTGATGCGGCTACCGGTTGCTTGAGCACCGACAGCGTTCAAATTGTGGTGAATCCTACTCCCAACGCGTCATTGGCTCTACCTTCAACGGTTTGTTCTGCCGATGCTCCGTTTAACTTGGTTCCCAGCACCCCCGGCGGTGTATTCACAGGAACCGGTGTAACCGATACCATCAACGGGGTGTTTACTCCTTCGTTGAATACGGTTGGAACTCAAACCCTAACCTATCAGGTAACAGCCAACGGTTGTTTCAACACCGCGAACACCAATGTAACTGTGTTTGCTTCACCAAACCCAACCATTTCAAATGCGCCTCTGCAATTGTGCGAAAATGCGTCCAACGTATTGCTGCAAGCTGCAACCGTAGGTGGCAACTGGTATGGCAGCGGAATGGCCAACAGCAACAGCGGTTTGTTTAACGTTCAATTGGCTGGAACAGGTTCTGCCCAGGTTATCTATGTGGTTTCCAACGCAAACTGTACCAACAGCGATACGGTAAACATCGTGGTGAATCCTTTGCCTGTGGTGAACGTTAGTCCTAACACCATTCAACAGTTGTGTTCTGGTTCCAACATTCCCATGTCGGCCAACGGAGCCATCAGCTACCAATGGACCAACAACGGAAGCCCAATCAGCGGCGCCAACACCGCCAACTATACGGCCACAACTGCCGGTAGCTACAGCGTTATTGGTACCGATGGCAACGGTTGCGTAAGCACTACCGCTGCGGTTCAGGTGAACGTTCTGCCCAACCCAGTTATCTTCCAGGTCAACGCCTCTACCGTTTGCGAAGGCAATTCAACGGTGTTTGGCCAAAACTCTGGCATTGGCCAAGGTGGGGTTATTACCAACTACAACTGGAACTTTGGCGACGGCAACAACGGCTCTGGTTTCTCAACCAACCACGTATATGCTACGGCGGGTTCCTACACCGCTCAGTTGATTGTATCAACCCCCGAAGGCTGTACCGATACCTTGGCTCAAAGCGTAACCGTAAAAGCCAACCCATCGGTTGACTCAGTTATGGTGAGCGGAGCTTGTTTCCCAAGCCCTGCAAACTTCCAAGCTTTTGTGAGCGGAACCCCAATGGGTACCTACTCTTGGAACTTTGGCAACGGAATCAACGGTAACGGTGTAATTGCTCAGCACCAGTATTCTACCCCTGGGGTGAAATACTACACGCTGAACGCACTGGCCTTGAACGGTTGTTCTACCACCTTCAATGGAACGGTTACTGTGGACGAAGTGCCAACTGCGGCTTTCCTAAGCCAACGCGGTTGCACCAACACGCCAATCAATGTAACCGATGTGTCAACCGGCAACATTTCAAACTGGAGCTGGAACTACGGACAAGGAACAACCACCGGTCAAGCACCAAGCATCAGCTTTGCGACCGCAGGTACCTATCCGATTAGCTTAACGGTTACTACGCCCGCCGGTTGCAGCAATACTACCACTCAAATGGTAACCATTGCTCCTTCTCCAAACGCCACATACAACTGGGCCAATCAAGGTTTGAACTTGATTCAGTTCGCTCCTCAAAACCCTGTAGTAGGTGCATCTTACTTGTGGAACTTAGGCGATGGCACCACCACTACGGTGTTGAGCCCCTTGCATCAGTACAACCTGCCTGGCAACTATCAGGTATGTTTGACCATGGATGTGGACGGTTGCAGCAGCACCGAGTGTCAGGTAATCGAGTCGCGCGACATCACTTCGTTCGAGGGCAATCAAGCCAACGAATTCGGATTGAGCGTGTACCCGAACCCATTCCAATCTCAGTTCTTTGTAGGCATGATGCTGAAAGAAGCGACCGAGGTTAAAGCTACCCTGCGCGACTTGACAGGCAAGCAGTTGGCGGCCTACACCTTTGGTGTGGTTCCTGCCGGCAGCCACAACCTGCCTGTTTCGACCGCAGCACTTCAGTTGTCAACCGGAGTGTATGTAGTGGAAATGAACCTGAACGGCGCGGTGTACTCTACCCGCATCATCAAGGAATAATTCCTAAAATTGAATTGAAAGGGTCCGGACACTTAGGTGTTCGGGCCCTTTTTTTTTGTGGCGGCCGCGGGCTTTCACCGGTAGTCCGCGGTGCTTGCCCAAGGGCCCAGCGGGCTTGCGGGGGCTCCTAAAGTCGCCTCCGCGCCACGCGGGCCCTAGGGCAAGCCCCCTTTGGGCTACCCGGTTCAATCCCTGCCGCGGGCCGCTCGGGGCCTTGCTGTTGTAATAAAACTATTTTTAGCTGTGAGGCGCTGCGCCAGGGATTGCAGCGGCAGGCGGCGAAGCCGGCAAAACAAGCAGCAGGCCGCCGGGGCGGGCGACCTTGTGGAGCCACGCCGCGGCCCTGCTGCTTTTTGCCGGCGAGCCAACTACAGCGGAAAGCCCGTTTGGCGCCCCCCAAAAAAACCGTTAAGAAGCCTTGTTTGCCTCGCTTTTGTACCAGCGCAATGCCAGCATCTCGAAGCCTGTGTACACCAAGTAACAAAGGAAAAACAGCAGTACAAAGGTCATGGTGATGCCATCGGTGCTGATGTAAAACATCAGGCCTAAAAACGCCAAGTAAGCCAGCATTTTGAAGGCCATGGCCATCATAAAATTCATTTGAAAGCGGTTGGGATTGGCGCTTACCGACCGCAACAAGAGCTGGTGGCTGATGCCTGTAATGAGGTAAAATGCGGGAATGACGAGAAAGTTTTCGTCAACCAGCGTAAGGCCTGAGGCTTTACGAAAGGCAATGTAGCCGGCGCTGAGTCCCAGCGAAATCAAAGAAAGTACAAGGAAGTACCTGTTGCTGTTGTTTTTCATGGTTTGCTTAATTTTTTTGCCACATAGGCAATGGAAAGCAGCACAAAGATAAGAATGCAAATGGGCGAGGCGACTTCGGTATGCCAGCGGGAGTCTAGGTAATGGCCTAAAAATGCACCGAGGGCAATAAATCCCAGCATTTGCAAACCCAAACCTGAATAGATAAGGGCTTGCTTTAGCCCTGTTTTTTGGGAATTATTCACCGGTTTTTGCGTTGAGCATGCTGCATTTGCCTTGAAATTGAGCCCCACTTTCAATGCTCAGCAAGGTAGTACTTAGGTTGCCGATCAGCTGCGTGCTGCTGCGCAGGGTGCAGCTTTCGTTGGCTAAGACCTCTCCGGTAACTTTTCCGAGCAGTTCCAAGTGTTGGCAAACGATGTTGCCTTGAATTTCGGCGTTTTTTCCGATGATGAGTCGTGCCGAACAGTGGATGTCGCCATCCACCTTTCCATCGATGCGCAGGCTTTCAGAAGCCTCAATGTTGCCTTGAATTCGAGTAGTTTCGTTGATGAGGTTTGGCGAATCGGGGCTGGGCAATCGGCGTTTTAACATGGCTGAACTTTTTATTTGTAGTTCTCGTTGGTCCAGCGCCGAAAGGCTGCCACATCTTGTTCTTTAAACAGCAATCCTAAATTTGGAATGGAGGTGGGCAGCAGAATAAGTTCTTTTTTTCCAAACGCAGCGCGAATGGCGGGGTCTTTTTCGGCGGCTTGCACGTAATTCATAGCGTCTTTGGCGTCGTTGAATTTTCGCAGGGTAAGCAGCTGGGTTTTATTGCCCAAAACGGTGTTCGAGATGGTCAGGTTTTTGCTTTTAAAGGCCAGGGCATTGAAATTGCTGATGGCGGTTTTTAGGGCTTCGGGGTTGAATCCGGCATCGTCAATAACGGCCACCACCATGTGTTGCAGGTTTTCTCGGTAGGCGTAGGGTAGGGGCTTGTCGGTTTTGGCTGCGGTGTCGGCGGGAAGTGCTTCAGCCTTTGCTTCGGGGGCGGCTGCTACGCCCAGCAAGCTCAGCAACCGTTCGGCGGTTTCGGCCGACTCGGTTTTTGGGTGTTTGCTAACAATGCCTTTGAGTCCTTCAATAAACGCCGGATTGTTTGCGGTATCGCGCAGGGCGAGCACTTCAAGCAGATCGAAGCGGTGCAGCATTGGGCTTTCTTTAAGCTGGCTTTGGGCGGAACGAATGGTTTTTAAGCAGGCCGGCATGTTTGCTGAAATGTAATGCTGGTATGCTTCTCGGTACAACGGTTGGGCCTTGTTCGCTTCTTCTTCAAGCCGAGCCAAATAATTTGGGTCGGTCAGCAGTTGGGCATACTGGCTGCTGGGATACTCGGCAACAATGCGATTTTTAATGGCTTGGGCGGGGGGGTTCTGGTTGTTGCTAAGCAGGTTTAAATACCATTGGTATAAGGCCAAGGGGTAGTGTCGGCTGGGATTGAAACGGGCATCGAGTTCCTTATAGGTTTGAATGGAGCGGTTTTCATCTTGCAGTTTTTCTTTGTACACCTGTGCCAATGCAAAGAGGGCGTCTTCGATTTGGAGCAGGGAAGTTTGTTTGGCCGAATCGCTTAGGGGCAGTTCCAGCAGGTAGGTATCGGGGTTGTATCGTTGGGCTAAGAGGTTTTCGGAGCTGTCGATTTTGTCTTCTCCGGGGGCCGAGGCCCCACCGCGGTAGCGCCTCCAGTGATCGACCAATGGGCGGTTGCCCCAGACCTTTTTAAATTCTTCGGCTCCCATTATTTTGGCTTGGGGGTTGGCAAAGTACCAACTTCCGGTAGGCCCATCGGTTCCCACCGCTTGGTTTCCTTCTTCCTGCTTCTTTTTGGCTTCTTCGTCGTTGCGTTGCAGTTGTTCAACGTATTGTTCAGCCCAACGCCTGCGTTCCTTTTCGGGCAGGGCCGCCAATTTTAGCAGGCTGTCTTGAAGTTGAATGGTTTTTAGGTGTTGTACGGCTTCCGACAGGTTGTCTCTAAGCCGCAGCACATCTTCGTAGCGGGGGTGTTCTTTGTTTAAGATGCTGCCACAGGAGTCGTAGTATGCCTGAGCTTCGGTGTAGTTGGGCAATTCCAGCGACAGGTCGGCCAGTTTTAAATAGGCCGAAGATTTTTGGTCTGCGTTTTCGGTGGAGGCGGCAATGGATTTTTTAAGGTGGTCAATGGCCTGTACGCGTTTGTTTTCTTTTAAATCAAGAAGGGCTAGGGCGTAATAAATCTGGTCGCGGTACTCAATGTTTTTGTCGTCTTTGAGCATTTTAGCAAACATCTTTCTCAGCGTTTCGGCGTTTTTGTTGCCGGCATTGCTGGCCATGCGAATTTGAGCCTGAAATTCCATGGCATATTCGGGCTTGGTTTGCAGGCAGGCTTCAAAGGCCTTGTAAGCGGGATCGGCCTCCTTCAACGCTTCGTGCAACTGGCCCAAGATAAACCAGTAGCGCGACAGGTGGGCTTTGCGTTTTTCCATTTTAACGGCATCGGACAGCAGGTCCACGGCTTCGGGGTATCGGTTTTGCAGAATAAAGTATTCGGCTTGGGCGGCGTAGAAATCACTGCCCTGTTGGTTGTCAAGGCTTTCGGTGTTTACTGCCCGGATTGCCGCCCTAGATTGTGCGAATTCTTTTTGTTGGTTGTACAACCGAATCAGCCAAATTTTAGAGGTATTCCGGCTTTTTTCGGATTCGGTTTCGGCGGCGGCGTAGGTGAACTGCCCTCCCGCCAAGAAATATTCTTTTTTGTAAAAATTCCCAATGGCCATGATGCGGTAGCAATCGTCAATCCATGAATTGCGTTGCTTTCCGTTGATCAGCATGCTGTGTTTTTTAATCATAAGCCCCCCTTTTTCAATGGCCTTTTCGGCAAAAGAATTGATGGGCGTCCATTGGTCTTCTCGGCCTTCAGGAAAAACGGGCAGCACCAAGGCATAGTTGTCTTTGCGGTCTTTCAAAATTGCCTGATAGCCTTCTTTTAAAGCTTCATTTCCGTTGAAATAACCGTTGTAACGGGTATTCATGCGGTGCCAAAACCGACTCAATTTGGTGTCTTTGCGCACCGAACACGCACTAAGAAAAACCAACAGCAATACCAAAAATCTCAGCGCGATTTGCTTCATCGGTTGGCGGGTTCACAGCCCTGTTCTATGGCTCGGTTGCTAAATTCAGACCAAGACAATTTGGGCGTTTCGGGCAAGGCCTCGTAGGTGTCTTGGCAAATTAGGGTTTTAGGTAGGTCGCCGCTGTGCTGAGTGCAATCGATGCATGCCGGCACAGTGCAAGCCTGGAAAAGCATGGCAGAGCAAATCAGCAAAAGGATACATAGTCTGTTCAGCATAACAGGCAAGAATGCATGTGTTTTAGTGCTGAACAATAAGGCGTCCGCTGCCCAGGGATTGATTTCCGCGTTGAATGGACCACAAGTACAAACCCGATTTTACTTGGCTTGTTGAGATGTGTACTTGGGCTTGCTCCTTTTTTAAGGGTTGCAGCAGAACGGTTTTGCCGCTTAGGTCAAAAATGCGTAGGCTTTCGCTTCCTTGTAGGTTTAGGGCCGAGGTCTGAAACCCAACAAACTGGTTTGCGGGTACAGGACCAACAGGAATGGAGGCAAATGCGTTCTGATTTTGGACGGAGGTGTTTCCTCCGCTTACGTCGAAATTGATGGTAACATGCACCGAATCGTTCGGATTCAAGGCATCAAAAAATACGTATCGAATGGTCCAAATGCCGTTGCTGCCTCCAGGGAAAAAATAGGAATAAAAAGACCCCTCGGTGTCGGCTGCAGCAATATCAACGGTATCGGTGGCTTGATTGGCCGCTGGGGAGTAGCATTGAATAGACCAGCAAAACTGATTCTCGGAGCCGTTGGGAACGTTTAAAACTTGACGTTTTACCAGCACCGGTTTTGTTGCCATGCTTTGGTTGGTTATCAATCCCTGCCACTTTAGGGGCTCGTCGTTGGGGAAAAATAGGTTTGCACTGCCCGTTACGGTTACGGTGCTGTTGGTAACATCAACACCGTTTTTATCAGAAACAGAAAACGAGGATTGGCTAAAGCCTAAGCCAGACAAGAAAAGGAAACCAATTGAAAATAGATTTTTCATGCGTAGTGGGGTTATTTCAAACAGAGTTCAAAGGTAATGAAAACCGATGGAGCTGGCAAGTCGGCAAGTGGCCTCAATGCCAATCTTTGCTGAGGAATGGCTTGTATTTTTTCTGTCTGCCTTCAATTTGGGTTGTTTGTAAGGTTTTTTAATGATTTCGTGGGTTTAACCCTGTTCATGGTTGAATTAAAGCAGCTACCTTTGTGCAAAATCCTGTGTATGCGTATTCTATCTGCTTTTTTATTCAGCTTATTGTTGATGCCCTTAACGGCTCAATCTACCCTTAGTTCTTCTGGCAGTCAAACTTCAACTCCCGAGCTGAAGTTTGTAACCGTTCATTATTTGGTGCGGCCACCTTTAGCCATGAAGAGCGAATCCAGCGGCGCATCTATGCCCAAAGGCCTGGAAGTTGATATTTTTATGCAGTTTGTAAACTGGATGAAAGAAAACAAAAACATTGCCCTAAAACCGACGTGGAAAGCCCAAACCGATTTTGATGTGTTTTACACTTCGGTTCGCGAAGGCGATGCTCTAACTATAGGGTTTGGAAATGCAACCATTACCGAGCGGCGCAAACTCGAGGTCGCCTTTTCTCCAGCGTACTTAAACAATGTCAGCGTTTTTATAACGGGGGGTTCTGTACCCACCATTACCTCTGATGCCCAAGTGCCCGAAGCTTTGAAAGGGCTTAGCGGCGTTTCTTCTGCCGGCTCTACCCACGCCGGTTACATGGCCGAACTCAAACGAACCCTGATGCCCGGTTTGTCTATGGAATTTGTGGGCGACCAAAACAACATTCCCCGGAAAATTTTGGCCAAACCCGGTTATTGCGGTTATGTGGACATCATTACCTACTGGAATTTTATTCGAGAAACCAAAGGATACCTGAAAATGCACCGGCACATGAGCAAAGGCCAAGAATCCATCGGATTTATTATGCCCAAAAGCGGTGAGCTAGAAGGCTACCTAAATGAGTTTTTTGAGTCTGGATTCGGCTTTACCTCCACCAAAAAGTACCGGGAAATCCTCGAGGCCTATTTGGGTTATGAAATTATCTCTACGGTTGAGGTGAATTAATGGGCAAGGGCCAAGCTGCTATTTTGCCGGCGCTTGCAAGCCCAAAATCCAAAATCTTGGCCAAAATCGGCTATTCTCCACTTCGGTTTGAATCCTTTGGCCCGTTTGGAATATCAAACCAAGCTGCCTACTTTTACACCGTATGAAGCGCCAGATTCTTGCATGGGTATTGCTCCTTTTATTCTGCACAACCAATGCAGGAGTGGTGGTGGGTTCCCATACCTGCCTTAAATACAATCAAACCGAATTCTCCTTGTTTCCCAGCTCGCATTCAGGGGGCTGTTGTGAAAGTAAAAGTTCTTTCATGGCAGGCAATGTACTGGAATGCGCTGAGGCACTAAATTCCAGGTCCAAGACTTCGGGCTGCTGTTCCCTTCCATTGGAATCGGAGCCCAAACCTACATCTTGTTGCAGCTCGACTCAAGGCAGAGTCGGTGCTGCAAACATGAATGGCCCTGCAGAACAAAATGCCCAGCCTCAGGCATTGGATTGTCTTTTTCTCGATTCAGGCGAAGGCAATTCCGTTTGCGCAGCTGAGTCGTGTTGCCGGGTGAGTCAAGTTGCCTTGCTTGATTTGCATTTACGCAGCCTGCCTGAAAAAGGGGCAACCCAAGCCTTGGCGCTTTTCTTGCCCACAGGTGTTCGGTTTGTGTGTCCCGGTTTTTTTGCCGCCGCCAAAATCAAGGTTGGACTTTGGGAGAAGGGGCGTTCTTTGCCAAGCGTTCGCACTGCCAGCCGCCTGCAGGTTTGGCGCTTATGAAAATGGAAAGTGATTTTCTGGGCTAGGGCCCTATGTTCTTCATTCACCCATTTTTAGTTTTTGATCATGAAAACATTTCCTTTCCTTTTGCGCTTGGGCCTATTGTTTATGTCCACCTCAGCGGCTCATGCCCAAAATTTTCAAGGCAGCGTCCGCGATTCTTTAGACCGCCCTTTGCCCTCGGCCCGGGTTGTTTGGCTGCTGAGCCAAGGCGGAATTGGCGGTGGACATTACACCGATAGCTTAGGGCGCTTTTCCTTTGCACTCAAAAGCCAGCCTGAATCGGTTCGAGCCATTGTATCGGCACCGAATTATTTCGCCGACACCGTTTTGCTGCAGTCGGGCATTCCCTATCCGGTTCGCTTGCAAGCCATAACCTTGAATGCCTATGAATTGGTGGTGGAGTCGTTTTCTACCTCTTTATATACGGCCAAACCCCAGTTTATTGAAAACATTGGTTCCAGGGAATTGCGCCGGGCCGCCTGCTGCAATTTATCGGAATCGTTCGAAACCAACGCCACGGTTGACGTAGGCTATACGGATGCGGTTACCGGAGCCAAAACCATTCAATTGCTGGGGCTTGATGGGCGCTACGTTTCCATTACTTCTGAACAAATGCCTTCGATCCGGGGCCTTGCCTCGGCCTATGGCATTGGTTACATTCCCGGCCCATGGATGGAATCCATTCAAATTTCAAAGGGCTCGGGTTCTGCCGCCAACGGCTTTGAATCGATGGCCGGGCAAATCAATGTGGAGCTAAAAAAGCCTGAAACCGCCGATCGGTTTTACCTGAATGCTTTTTTGAATCACTTAGGTCGGTTCGAAATGACCTTGCAGCATGCCGAACGCCTGAACCCACGCTGGTCGGTGCTTACCTTAGCTCACGGCGAATATTTTGAAACCATCACCGACCGCAACGCCGATGGATTTTTGGACATTCCTTTTAAGAAATCGGTAAGCGGTATGCACCGCTGGAAATTCCAAGGCAAGCGCATGGAAGCCCAATTTGGGGCAAAAGTATTGGCCGAAGACCGAAAAGGAGGGACCCTTTCCGCCTTTCAAAAACCCTCTTTAGGGCCTATATTTCTGGCTGCCGCTTCAACCTTGCGGGCCGAGGCATTTGGGAAAACCGGTTTTTTCTTTGCCGGCAAGCCTTACCAATCCTTGGGCCTGATGTTCTCGGGTACTTTTCATGACCAGCGCGGGCCCATTGCAGGCCGAAATTACCTGGGCCAAGAATACACCGGATATTTCAATTTGGTTTTTCAGTCGCGGATTCGCAACGACAACCACAGCTTCAAAACCGGAGCCTCGATGTTGTACGACCAAGTAGAAGAGGGTCTTGACACTCAGGTTTTTGCCCGCACCGAAGCCGTACCTGGCGTTTTTCTGGAATACACCTGGAAACCCCTGAGTTCTCTTCAGCTGGTAACCGGCGGCCGCCTTGATGCGCACAACTTGTTTGGCTTGATTCCCCAGCCGCGCTTTCATTTGCGCTGGGAACCCCAATGCGGCTATATTTTTCGGCTCAGTGGCAGCCGCGGATTTCGCAGCCCCAATCCCTTTGCCGACCGCATGGGAATGCTGATGACCGGCCGCGAAATAACGGTAGATATTCCAGAATGGAAGCCCGAATTGACGTGGACCTATGGGGGCGGATTTCAGTGGGTGCGCACCTTGTTTGGCCGCGATGCCCAGGTTACCCTCGATTTCTTTGAAACCCGGTTTGAGCGGCAGTTTGTTGCCGACCGCGAACAGAGCGGGCAGCTGCGCATGTATTATGTGGAGGGCAGTGGATTTTCGCGGGTGGCGCAGGCCAACGTTTCGTTTTTTCCTTTAGAGCGCTTTGAGCTTCGGTTGGGTTGGAAATGGCAAGACGTGCAGGCCGAGTTTCAGGGGCAGCTGCAGGCCATGCCTCTAATGCCAATGCACCGCGGCGTTTTTACCGCCGGCTACAACTGGAAAAAGGCAGGGTTTACGGTTGATGCCACGGTGCAACTCATGGGCCCAGGTCGATATCCGGTGGTTATTGATCCGGGATTGTTGGAAAATCGGCCCCTCGAAACACCTTGGTTTGGCATTGTTCTGCTGCAAATGACCAAGAGCATTGGTCCGGTTGAGTTGTATGCCGGGGTTGAAAATTTGTTGGATTACCGGCAAGAGAATCCGCTGGTGGATGCCGGCAATCCGAACGGAGGCAATTTTGACGCTTCGCTGGTGTTCGCGCCCATTTTTGGCCGAACCTTTTATGCAGGGGTGCATTGGAGTCCTTTTAAAAAGTAGGATTTTGGTTTTTTGGCGGCAGTTCGATGGGGCTGCGGCTTATCGATGGTGTATTGCGCCTTGATGGGGTTGCGGCCTATTGTTGATGTATTGCGCATCGATAGGGTTGCGGCCAATTGTTGGTGTATTGCGCCTCGATAGGGTTGCGGCCAATTGTTGGTGAATTACGCCCGTCGATAGCCTCGATAGGGCTGCACCCTATCGCTGACGTATTGCGCCCCTTCAGGGCTGGTCTTTCGCTAACGTATTACGCCCGTCGATAGGGCTGCGGCCTATTGTTGATGTATTACGCCCCTTCAGGGCTGGTCTTTCGCTGACGTATTGCGCCCGTCGATAGGGTTGCGGCCTATTGTTGATGTATTACGCCCGTCGATAGCCTCGATAGGGCTGCACCCTATCGCTGACGTATTACGCCCCTTCAGGGCTGGTCTTTCGCTGACGTATTACGCCCGTCGATAGGGTTGCGGTCTATTGTTGATGTATTGCGCCCCTTCAGGGCTGGTTATGAAAGGGTGGGATGGAATTAACGGTTTAAAAAGGAAGAGTACATCCACACCATTTTTTCTTGGGCGCGAATGTAATCGCTCATTAGGGCGTTGGTTCCTTCGTCAACAGCGTCGGCCGAAAGGGTTAGAATTTCACGTTGCAAAGAAATAACCACCCGAAAGGAGTTTAAAATGTCTTTGACCGACAACACGCCATCGCTTACATGCTGGCTTTCTTTGATTTCAGATAGGCGTTCGTACTCTGAAAAGCAATGGGCAGGCGCGTATCCTAGGGTTAAAATGCGCTCGGCCACTTCGTCGATTTTCAAGATTAAATCGGTGTACAGTTCCTCGAATTTTAAATGCAATTCAAAGAACTTCTCGCCTTTGATGTTCCAATGGGCACCTCGGGTATTTTGGTAAAAAACCGAGTAGTTTGCCAACAGCAGGTTGAGTTTTTCGGCCAGCACTTTCGATTTTTCGGCGTCGAGGCCAATGGAGTTCAATGTTTTCATGGGGGTGTTTGTTTGGGTTAATGTAATTTAAGAACAGATGTTTTGGGTTGGGTTGGCAGCCGCGGCCAACAAAGAAGCATTCAGGCAGAAGCAGAGCGGGGATTCAGTCGGGTTGAGCCGGCTATTCTTGGATGTTGAAGCGGCAAAAAAAGGAAAAGGTGGTTTCATTGTTGATTCATCTGGGCCTTTAAGCTTCGTTTTTGGTGTTCCCGCTTGCATAGTTCCGCAAAGTTGCCTGCGGTGTTTTTTGGGAATAGGCCTTGAGCACTTTGGAAAATCTTGGGAATCCGTTCGGACATCTTTTGAATTTCAATCGTACTTCCAGCTTAAAAAACCAGAGGTGTGCTTGGACAACCCAAACGCAAGGGAGCAGGTACAGGACATTGCAAAGAATGCATTTAAGGACTGTGTGTAAAGTTAGGGACCTGCCTTAGGCTTGTCAAGGTAAAATCATTCTTTTTTAAATTTTTATGAAAGGGTTTTTTTTGATGGCTTGGGGCTTTACAAACTTGGATTGTGGCGTTTTTTGGGGGAGGTGGCTGCGGGCGGGATTGAAGCAAGTGGCCCGCAAGGGTGTCGGGCCACGGCCCCGCGAGGGGCGGAGGCGACTTTAGGAGCCACCGCAACCCCGCTGGGGCCGAGGCCTGCACCCGCGGACCACTGCTGAAAGCCCGATTTCCCGCCCCCCAAATAAAATCCCAAATTTGGCCTATGTGCATTTCAAATTCAGTGGGATTTATGTACTTTCAGCGTAGATGAAAACGGGTGTTGAACACGCGGAGCAGCTGCGAAAATGGATTGCCGAGGGCGAGCATGCAAGGCAGGATTTTAAGTTTTTGGTTGCGGATGCGCGAAAAATAGCTCGCACCTTGTGTGCTTTTGCCAATGCCCAAGGGGGGCGGCTGCTGATTGGGGTAAAAGACAATGGAAGCATTTCAGGCATTCGGTCGGACGAAGAATTTTACATGCTGCAGACGGCTTCGCAGCTTTTTACGTTGCCCCGGGTTTCGTTTAAAACAGATGTGCTGCTGTCGGCAGGAAAACAAGTGCTTTGTGTTCAGGTATCCGCTTCGGCTCAGCGTCCGCATTTGTTCCGCAACGAAGCGGATGAATGGGTTCCGTATTATAGGTTGGGCGACCGCGATGTGCGGGCCGATGCGGTGCTGCTTCGAAATTGGGAGCTAGAGCAGTTGCCGCGTGGCAATGTTCGGGCTTTTGGGCAAGCCGAGGCACGGCTGTTGGAGTTTTTGCAGACCCACCCCTACATTACTGTTTCCCGTTGCCGAAGGGTAACGGGATTGAAAATTGGGCCTAGCATAGAACTTTTAGCTACCCTTTTGCGTTGGAATATCATCGACATACTTCCACATTTAGAGGGTGTCGCTTACCGGTTAAAACCAAATTAACCTTAAAAATCAAACCTTGTATTGCAACTCCGAGGGCGGAGTGTATCTTTAGACCTTCAAAATAAAAAATATACATGAGCGTACTGGTTTCTAAGACTTCTAAAATTATTGTCCAGGGTTTTACCGGCAATGAGGGCACTTTTCATGCTTCTCAAATGATTGAATATGGAACTCAAGTGGTGGGTGGAGTTACGCCGGGAAAGGGGGGCAGTATGCACTTAGACCGCCCTGTTTTTAATACGGTGGCCGATGCTGTTTTGCAGACAGGAGCTGACGTGTCCATCATTTTTGTGCCGCCCGCTTTTGCTGCCGACGCAATTATGGAGGCTGCCGATGCGGGGGTTTCTGTGATTGTGTGCATCACCGAAGGAATTCCTACTTCCGATATGATTCAGGTAAAAGCATATTTGGATGAGAAGCCCTGCAGGCTTATTGGTCCAAACTGCCCAGGGGTAATTACCGCTGAGGAGGCCAAAGTGGGTATTATGCCCGGCTTTGTGTTTAAAAAAGGAAACATTGGAATTGTGTCAAAAAGCGGCACCTTGACCTACGAGGCTGCCGACCAGGTGGTGAAAGCCGGTTTGGGAATAACCACCGCCATTGGAATTGGTGGGGACCCCATTATTGGAACCACCACCCGCGAGGCGGTTGAATTGCTGATGAACGACCCAGAAACCCACGGAATTATAATGATTGGAGAAATTGGGGGGGGCATGGAAGCCGAGGCAGCGCGTTGGATCAAAGACCACGGAACCAAGCCGGTGGTAGGATTTATTGCGGGGCAAACGGCCCCAGTAGGCCGACGGATGGGACATGCCGGAGCCATTGTTGGGGGCGCTGAAGATACCGCCGCCGCAAAAATGGCCATTATGGAAGCCTGTGGCATTCATGTAGTTCATTCTCCCGCCAGCATTGGGGCTAAAATGGCTGAAGTTCTTCAACCCGTTTCGCTGTAACTTTAAAATCAAAAACCGCCATGAGGTACTTTTTATCGCTCACGCTGTCCTTTTTTATTGCCTTCAGTTCCTTGGCACAACAGGTTCATCCAGATTATTGGGATGGACAGGTGTACGTTAAATTGGAGTCCTACCGCGATTTGGGTGTGTTTTCTGAAGATGTGCATTTAAAGGAAGCCGGGTTTTTAACGGATTTGGCAGCCGAATTTGGAATTTACCGCCTGCGGAAACCATTTTACCGTGCCTCAAGCACCGATGTTTCTCACATTTACCAGGTGTATTTCACCGAGTCGGCCAAAGTTCAAGGCTTGATACAAAAGCTGCAGCGCCATGGATTTGTGGCTTATGCCGAGCAAGTGCCCATTTTACGTCCTACTTTAACCCCCAACGACATTGGCCCGCAATCGGGCACCAACAGCCAGTGGTTTTTGTATCAGATTTCAGCTTTAACCGCTTGGGATATTTCAACGGGCTCAAGCAACATTAAAGTGGCTATTGTTGACGATGCGGTTAAAATCAACCACCCCGATTTGGCTCCGGTTATTTGGACCAATCCGGGTGAAATTGCCAACGATGGTATTGACAACGACGGCAATGGCTACATCGATGATGTGAACGGATTTGATGTTGCCGACAACGACAACAATCCAATGCCTCCAACCTCAAGCTTTAGCCATGGCACCCACGTTGCGGGTTGTGCCGGTGCCGCCACCAACAACGGAGTTGGCGTCGCCTCTATTGGTTTTGGAATTCGATTGATTCCCGTAAAATCTACCGACCAAGCTCAATATGTTACCGATGGGTACTCTGGGGTGGTGTATGCTGCCGATGCAGGAGCCGATGTGATTAACATGTCTTGGGGCGGAAGTGGCGGAGGCCAAACTGGGCAGAACATCATTGATTATGCCCGGAATAAGGGCTGTGTGCCCGTAGCGGCCGCCGGAAACAACAACAGCACCTCCATTTTTTATCCAGCTGGATATACCGGCGTGATTACCGTTGCGGCCACCACCACCGGCGACGCCCGTGCTTCGTTTTCAAATTACGGTTCATGGATCAAAATTTCGGCTCCAGGCACCAACATTCGCGCTACCTATATAGGAAGCAGCGGTTCTACCATAACGGATACATACGGAAGTTTGCAAGGAACTTCTATGGCCTCTCCCATCGTAGCTGGCCTCTGCGGTTTGATGTTAAGTCTAAACCCGAATTTAACACAACAGCAAATTGAGAACTGCTTGTACTCAACGGCCGACCCGGTTACCACAAACTCAGGTCAAATGGGAGCCGGTCGAATTGATGCCACGGCAGCCATGCAATGCGTGGCCAGCAGCATCAATACCGCTCCGGTTTCCAATATCGGCTCAGATGTTCAGCAAATTTGCCCGGGCAGCAGCATTCAGTTTTTTGGAAGCAGCAGCAGCGGAGTCGCAACCACCTTTGCCTGGACCTTCCCCGGAGGTGTTCCTGCTACCTCAACGGCTCAAAACCCGGTTGTAACCTACGCCAGTGCAGGAAATTACAATGTATCTTTAACCACGGGAAACAATTTCGGGTCCGATGCCTTAACCTCGAACAATTACGTCAGCGTGGGAAGCAATGCCCTAGAGGAGATTTTTTATGAGGATTGGGAAACCAACAGCCCAACCATTTCGTCTTGGGGCGTTTCCAATCCCGACAACGGCAATACCTGGAGCCTGTTCACAACGGGTGGGAACCTCTCTGGAACGCGTTCCATTGGCATGCGTTTCTTTACCTACCAAAATGCATTGGGTCAGCGGGATTATCTGGTTTCTCCTAAGTTGGATTTTAGCAACAATTCCAGCATTGAAATGACCTTTTCGCATGCCCACCGCAGGTATTCTCAGAATGAAACCGATTCCTTGATTGTTTCTGTTTCCACAAACGGGGGCGGTACTTGGGTTCGGATCTTTGCCGAAGGTGAATCTGGTCAGGGCACCTTTGCCACGAATTCAATTACAACCACCGAGTTTGTGCCAAGTACCTCAACCGATTGGTGCTTTGGCGGAAACATTGGGGCAAGCTGCTTCACCCTAGATTTAAGTGCCTTTGATGGGGCCGACAGTGCCTACATTATGTTTGAAAGCGTGAATGCATTCGGCAACAACTTGTTTTTAGACGACATTTCAGTGCGGGGTGTTTGCGGTGTTCCACCCAGCAATGTGGTTGCGTCCTTTTCCGCCTCAAATACCAGCATTTGTGAAGGAGACAACGTGAACTATACCGATGCAAGTCAAAATGCAACGGCATGGGCTTGGAGCTTTCAGGGTGGAACGCCGGGCAGCTCAACCCAACAGAACCCCACCATACAATATCTAACTGCGGGGAACTTCACAGTCAGTTTAACGGCCACCGGAAATTCGGGGTCTGATACCGAGGTTCAGTCTGGACTTATAACGGTTAATTCGGCTCCAACAGCAAGTATTGGGATGAATGGCTCTATATTGCAGGCTGTTCCCGCGGGAATGACCTATCAATGGTATTTAAACGGTGTTGCTATTCCCGGTGCTACAGCGGTCAATTTTACTCCCAGTCAAAATGGTGCTTACACTGTGGTTGTAACCAACACGGCGGGCTGTTCCTCCACTTCTCCGGCCTTTAATTTTGTAAGCAGCATCGACCAAGTGTATGTACAGGCCTTGATTTATCCGAATCCGGCTTCTCAATTGGTTTGGGTTAAACTCCAGAATGCACCTTCGGGAAGCATGCAGGTTGAATTGCTCGATGTTTCAGGAAGGACAGTGTGGCAAAGGACAGGGGCCGCGGAGCAAGAGTTTAGCGTTCCAGTGATTGGATTGGCAGACGGCAGCTACACCCTTCGCCTGCAAACGGAGTTGGGAAGGTTGGTTCACCGAATACAAATTTTGAATTAAACAACAAACCCGCTTCGGCGGGTTTGTTTCTTTAAATTATGCGTTTAGGTATTTATTTCTTTTTGGCCTTAAGCTTTGCTTGGTCTTGCAAGTCCAACCAATCTTCGGCTTACAGTGAACTTGAGGATTTTGATGTTCGGGCCGAATCCGGTTCAGGTACTTCTTTCGTAGTTGTGCCCAGTGCTCCGCGGCTCATTGATTTAAATCATTTGGATTTGACCATTGAGCCCAATTGGGAACAACGAACCATAGAAGGCAGAGCACGCTATGTGGCGAAAATGGGTCCGCGCGGGGGCAACAAGATTTTGTTGAATGCCAAAGGCATGTTGATTCGTAGGGTTCTTCTTTTTCAAGGAAGCGACACCTTGAATTTGGAGTTTACCTACAATTCTTATGTGTTGGATATTCCCTTGCTGCGAGCGTACCGCGGCGGCGAAGAAGTTCGTTTTCAAATAGATTACTTAGCACGGCCTCATGCCCTTGCCGAACATTGTCCGGATTTGGACGCATACGAAAGGGGGTTTTATTTTATAAATCCAGACGAGTACACCAAAACCAAGCCCAAGCAATGCTGGACACAGAACGAACCCGAAGCGGCGTCGGTCTGGTTTCCCACGTTCGATGTTCCCAACCAGCAGTTTACCCACAGCTTAAAGGCCCTAATTCCGGCGGGCATGGTTAGTTTGTCCAATGGAATTCAAAAGCCAACAACCTTAGGTTCAAAGCCCGGTACCGAATGGCACCACTGGGAAATGAATATGCCCCATGCACCCTACTTGGTTATGTTTGCCGCAGGCCCCTTTGCTGTGGTGAAAGACCAGTGGCGGGGCATTCCTGTTCACTATTACACCGATTCGGCCTACGCGGGTCAAGCATCGCACATATTTCGCAAAACACCCGAAATGTTGGATTTCTTTAGCCAACTTCTAAAAACACCGTATCCCTGGCCCAAATACCACCAGGTATGTGTGCACGACTTCAGCTCGGGAGCCATGGAAAATACCACCGCCGTGGTGTATGGGGAGTTTGTGCAAAAGGATTCCACCGAAATGGAAGCATTCGGAAACGAACTGATTGTAGCTCATGAAATGTTTCATCATTGGTTCGGCGATTTGGTTACCTGTGAATCTTGGGCAAACCTGCCCTTGAACGAATCGTTTGCCAATTATTCAGAGTATTTATGGCTTGAACATGCCTACGGAAAGGCAATTGCCGACCAGCAGCATTACGAGGACCTTCAGGGATATTTCTTTGAAACCTATTTTTACGGAGGCAGTAAAATCGAGCCCCTAATTCGGTATTCAAATTCGAATCCCCACGACATGTTCGACAGCCATTCCTACAACAAAGGGGGCAGGGTATTGCACATGCTGCGCCGCGAATTGGGTGATTCTTTGTTTTTTGAAGGGTTGCGGGTGTATTTGCACGAAAACAAACACCAGCCCGTAGAGGTGCATGATTTGCGTTTGGCCCTAGAAAAGGTAAGCGGCAGCGATTTATTGGTCTTTTTTAATCAATGGTTTTTAACCAAAGGGCACCCCAATGTAAACATAAAGTACAGCTGGAATGCAGATTCTCGGGTTTTGAGATTGGTCTTACGCCAAAACCAGATTGAACTGGAGCGAAGCCCTTTGGTATTCAAACTCGATTTAACCACGGCCATTTATTTGAAAGACACCACCCTTTTTGTTCCTTGGTCAACCTCTAGCGCCGAAGATTCCATTGATTTTGTTTTGACCGATTATCCTTTGGCCGTTGATTGGGACCATGGGCGCTACACCCTTGCCGAGTCCACCGAAAATACCCCATTGGAATGGACCAGCTATTTGTTTCGGCACAGCTCGGATTTTTTGGTACAGATGAGCATGTTGGAACATGCCCTTACAAACTTTGCGGGGCAACCCGCTGTAGATGAACTTCTGTTGGAGGCGACCCACTCAGAGCTTGAAGGCATTCGAGCGAGGGCTGTAGAGTCCCTTCAGCAATCATCTTCGGCCTGGCGCATGCCAAGGCTTAAATCACTGGCCTTTGAGGATGCCAGTGACAACGTTCGGCTAACGGCGTCCCAAATTCTTATCGACAGCCTAGACCCAGCGGAAAGAGTACGCTTTGCCCGCCGACTGTTCAATGAAGACCCCTCTTTAGATATGAAAGCCTTCGCCGTAGAATTGGATCCGTTGCTTGCTTCTGAAATACAGTTGAATGCAGATCGGCCTCAATCTACGCTGATTGTAGCACAAGCCAATGCTTGGATTGAAAACGCCCAAGGTCGAGATTGGACATGGTATCGGGACCACTTTACTTTGTTGAGCGATGCAAACTCCGAAAATGAGTTCTTGTCTAGAATGGCCACATTTGTATTGGCACGTTCGGTTCAAGAACAGCGTCAAGGGTTTAACATGCTAAAGGCAATTCTGATTGAAGATCCTTCTTGGATTGTTCGATTGGGGATTTATGAAGCTTTTTATCAGCTCTTAAATGGGTTAAATAAAAGCAAAGAATTGGGGGCGGAGGCGTTGGCTGCCGAGGTTGAAGCGACCTTCATGGGTTATGTACAGGCTGAAAAATCTCCCGATATATTGAAGTATTTGCGCTAAGCGGGTGTAGGCGGCTTTTAATCCGAGAAATTCGAGGGCAACCAAGGCTTGGAAACACCATCAAAAAGGCTGTTTGCTTGCATTTTTAGGTGGTTTCGGGCTTTCCGCTCCTGTCCGTGCTGCGGAAACGCTGGGGCAGTGGGTGCACAATCAACCGTCCTTAAAACCGGGTTGAACCTAGAAGGTGCGAGATAGTGCGTCTCTAGGTTAAGGCCTCGGCCCCACACCATCAATCCGCTTCAAAACTGGGTTGAATTTAGAATGTGCAAGATAGTGCGTCTCTAGGTTAAGGCCTCGGCCCCACACCATCAATCCGCTTCAAAACTGGGTTGAATTTAGGATGTGCAAGATAGTGCGTCTTTGCGTTAAGGCCTCTTCAAAACCGGGTCGAGCCTAGAAGGTGCAAAATAGTGCGTCTCTAGGTTAAGGCCTCGGGCCACCACCATCAATCCGCTTCAAAACTGGGTTGAACCTAGGAGCCGCAAAAGAGAGCGTCTCTAGGTTAAGGCCTCGGGCCCACACCATCAATCCGCTTCAAAACTGGGTTGAACCTAGGAGCCTCAAAAGAGAGCGTCTTTGCGTAAACGCCGCACACCAACTTCAAATCCCAAAAGACAAAGGGCCTTGAGGTTTGTGCTATTTATTGTTGAAATCCCGCTGATCGATGCGCCGCTGTTCTTGTGCATGGATGAGTTCGCGCAGGGGCGATAAGCCCGACTTACCCCATCCGTTCACCCAACCCACCATGGTATCGGCCCCCAACCGCTCGCATTGAACTACAAATAAAATAGTGTCTTGGTTTGGATGCCTGTCCCAAAAAACCATCAGCGGCATTCTTAAGGGCAGGGCAGATTGGGGGGTTCCTTTTGGGGGGCTAAAGGAGAAAATCGCCCCGTTTTTTTGCACATCGTTTTTGCTGGCCACTTTGCCGGCAAAGGGTTTTGTTTTCATGACCTGTGAGTATGGGGTAGGGGGCAAAGGGCGGGGTCTGTTTTTTGCCTGGGGAATGCTGTCCAATGTGCTTGGATCTAGGGTTTCGGTTTCGGGGTTGTTGGCCGCAGTCTTTTCCCCGCAGGCCAACATCAAAGAGCAAAGAGCCACAAAGGCATACACGTGTATTTTCATGGGTTTTGAGATTAAAAGTCCTCCAAGTTAAAATCCAATTGCCGCCGCTGTAAATCGCTTCTTTTTACGCTGACGCTCAGGCGGTCGCCAAGGCGAAAAATCTGTCCTTTTTTTTGCCCACGGACGCAGAAATTTTTTTCATCAAAGAAATAATAATCGCTTTCAATGTCGCGGAGGCGAACCATTCCTTCGCATTTATTTTCGATAATTTCTACGTACATGCCCCATTCGGTTAGGCCGCTGATCATTCCATCGAAGACTTCGCCCCGCCGTTCGCTCATGAATTCAACCTGTTTGTATCGTTTGCTGGCCCGTTCCGCTTCGGCCGCTTTTTTTTCCATCGCGCTGGAATGTTTGCAGGCAATTTCTAGCGGGCCAACATTGGCCGAAGGCATTCCGTTCAGGTAATCGGCAATCAAACGGTGTGCCAACACATCGGGATAGCGTCGAATGGGCGAGGTGAAATGGGAATAATAATCGAAGCCTAGTCCATAATGTCCGATATTTTCGGTGGTATAAATGGCTTTTGCCATGCTTCGGACGGCCAAGGATTCAATGGTTTGCTGTTCGGGTTTTCCTTTGATTTCGTCGAACAGGGCATTGAGGCCTTTGGTAATGTTTTTGGGGTGGGTTAAATCTAGGCTGTAGCCGAACAGGGCTATAAACCGTTTGAATTCCTTTAATTTTTCCTGGTCTGGCAAATCGTGAACCCGATATACAAACGTTTTAACTTGTTTGTTGGGTTTGTCTTTCTTTCCTGAGTACTCGGCCACGGCTTTATTGGCCAACAGCATAAATTCCTCAATCAGGTGGTTTGCTTCTTTGCTTTGTTTTACAAATACGCCTAGGGGTTTCCCCTTTTCGTCTAGTTTGAATTTAATTTCGGTCGATTCAATGCGCAAAGCTCCGTGTTCAAATCTGCGTTTGCGTAGGGCCAGTGCCATTTGGTGCAAAACCAAAACGGGTTCAGAGGGTATTTTTTGCCCCTCGGTTTTACCGGTTTCAATAATTTCTTGGGCTTGTTCGTAGGCGAACCGCTGGTCTGAATGAATAAGGGTTCTACCAA
Organism: uncultured Flavobacteriales bacterium; assembly: GCA_903837495.1. Taxonomy (GTDB): domain Bacteria; phylum Bacteroidota; class Bacteroidia; order CAIKAF01; family CAIKAF01; genus CAIKAF01. The sequence continues at coordinate 33,062 of CAILUT010000056.1, forward strand.
TCCAGGTGTTGGATATACTTCCTTCGGCATTGATGGTAAAAACCACCGAGAAAGTAAGTTTGTCTTCGTGTGGGCGGAGGCTGCACAGGCCGTTGGAGAGTTTTTCAGGCAGCATAGGAATGGTGCGGTCCACCAAATAAACGCTGGTGGCCCGTTTCAGGGCCTCTTCTTCCAGAGCCGACCCTGGGCGTACATAGTGCGAGACATCAGCAATGTGAACACCAACCTCCCACAATCCTTCTGACAGGGGTTTTATGGACAGTGCATCGTCAAAGTCTTTGGCGTCTTCAGGGTCAATGGTAAAGGTGAGAACCTCTCTCATATCGCGTCGGCGGGCAATTTCTTGGGCCGAGATTTCAGCATCGATGGCCTCGGCTTCATGTTCAACGGCTGGGGGGAATTCGACTGTAAATCCAAATTCCGCCAGAATGGCATGCATCTCGGTTTCGTTTTCTCCGGGATTTCCCAGAACCCGAATGACCTTCGCGGTAGCGTTTTTTCCTTCTGAAGGCCAATCTACAATTTCAACAACCACTTTCTGACCGTTTTTTGCATCAGCCAGCCATTTTCCGGGCACAAAAAAGTCTTGTTGAACTTTGTCGCTATTGGGGACCAAGAAAGCATAGTTCTCAGAAACTTGCAGGGTTCCTACAAATTGGTTTTGAGCCCGTTCTAGTACTTCCACAATTTCGCCTTCCATTCGGTTTCCTTTTCGGCGCACCGACAAAAAAACACGCACTTTATCGCCGTGCATGGCCGAGCTCAGCTTGCGGGCGGGAATATACACATCGTCTGCTTGGCCTTCTACGATCACAAACCCATTTCCTGATGAAACCAAAGCGAGTTGGCCTTCCACATACCCTTGGGGGGCGGTCCAGCGGTATTTTCCGCGTTCCACCTCTTCAAGATCTGCTTTTAACAGCAAAGCGTCTAGGCATTCCTGCACCCCCAGTCGTGAAAACTGATCGGCAGGGTCAATTCCCAATCGGGCGGCAACCTGTTTGTGGTTTAGAGCAAGAGTGGGATTTTCTTCGAAGACAAAGCGAATGTCCTTTAGCAATTGCTTCCGAACTTTGCTGAGTTGTTGGTGAACGTTTTTTTTCTTTTTTGGCATACTGTGGTTTGCGGGCCGCTTAGTCCCGGTACATCACCCGTTTGGCGGCCCGAACAATTCGGTCGGCGTTGGGGAGAAATGCATCAACCAAGGTTGGGGCATACGGAAGAGGGGTGTCGGCCCCGTTTACCCTAAGGGCGGGAGCATCTAAATAGTCAAAAGCGTGCTCTTGAACATGAAATGTTAATTCTGTACTGATGTTTCCCAGGGGCCAACTCTCTTCGACGCAAACCAATCGGTTTGTCTTTTTTACAGAATTTACCACCGAAGCATAATCAATAGGGCGTACCGACCTAAGGTCGATTACCTCGGCCGAAATGCCTTCTTTGGCTAATTCATCGGCAGCTAGGACCAGTTGTTTCATCATTTTTCCGTAGGAAACGAGCGTTACATCGGTTCCTTCGCGTTCAATCCGGGCAAGGCCCAATGGAATCAAGTATTCTTCCTCAGGAACCATTCCCTTGTCTCCATACATTTGTTCCGATTCCATAAAAATAACCGGGTCGTTGTCGCGGATGGCTGTTTTAAGCAAACCTTTGGCGTCGGCTGGATTGCTGGGAACGACCACTTTCAAGCCAGGGCAATTGGCATACCAATTGTCGAAAGATTGACCATGGGTGGCGGCCAATTGACCTGCCGACCCGGTGGGGCCTCTGAACACGATGGGCACATTTACTTGCCCGCCCGACATCTGATACATCTTTGCGGCATTGTTGATGATTTGATCAATCGCCACCAAAGAAAAATTAAAGGTCATAAACTCTACAATTGGACGTAGGCCATTCATGGCAGCCCCGATGCTAATTCCAGTAAAACCAAGTTCGGCAATGGGGGTGTCAATTACCCTTTTTGAACCGAATTCTTCAAGCATACCTTGGCTTACTTTATAGGCTCCATTGTATTCGGCTACTTCTTCGCCCATCAAGTATATGGACGCATCGCGCCGCATTTCTTCGTTCATCGCCTCGCGAAGGGCTTCCCTAAATTGAATTTCTCGCATGATTTCCGTGTACTTAACTGGAGCAAAAATACAGATTAAAGCGAGATTTATGTACTTTTGCACAGCATGTTTAAAGCCATGTAAATTTAAAACCGAGGCGTATGAATATTTTAGTCTGCATAGCCAAAGCTCCCGATACCACCACCAAGATTAAGTTTAGTCCAAGTGCCAATGCCTTGGACGGAAATGGCGTTACGTGGATTGTCAATCCATCGGACGAATGGTATGCCCTAGTTCGGGCATTGGAATTAAAAGAGGCGGCGGGGCAAGGTAAAGTGAGTATTGTAACGGTAGGGCCCGCAGAAGACGATTCCATTATTCGCAAAGCATTGGCGGTAGGAGCCGACGAGGCTTTTCGCATCAACATGCAGCCCGATTGTGCCGCTTCGGTGGCGGCTCAAATTGCAGCTTGGATACACCAACAGCCATTTGATTTTATTTTGACCGGCAAAGAAACCATTGATTACAACGGTTCGGTAATGGGCGGATTGCTCGCCGCCGAATTGGATTTGCCCTACATTCCTTTGATTGAAAAACTAACCGTACAATCCGGTTGTGCAACCCTGTCTCGCGACATTGGCGGAGGTACAGAAGAAGTTCAAGTTCAAGGCCCCTTCGTTGCCTCGGCCACCAAAGGTTTAGCAGAACAACGCATCCCCAATATGCGGGGAATTATGGCCGCCCGAACCAAACCCATTCATGTTGTAGAACCACAGCCCTTAGAATCAACGGTTCAGTACCTTGATTTCGCCTTGCCCGCCGAAAAAGGAGCCTGTAAAATGATTGACCCAGACAACATGGACGAACTGGTTCGCCTGTTGCATTCCGAAGCCAAAGCCCTTTAATTTTAGCTGATGAACGTACTTGTTTATATCGATTTGCAGCTGGGAAGACCCAGAAAAAATGCAGCCGAACTTCTGACCTATGCACATAAAATGGCAGCAGGTGGAGCGGTTACAGCCCTTGTTTTAGGTCCATGCTCTGAGGATTTGGTTCAGCTGGGCGATTTTGGTGCGCAGCGGGTTTTGCACCTCAGTGCACCCGAGTTGGCATCCTTCGACGGGTTGGTTTACGGCAAATTGCTTGCCGAAGCCGTTGCGTTTAGTCAAAGCGATGCCCTGCTTCTGGCTTTTGACCACAGCGGGAAGGCCATTGCCCCCGTAGCTGCCGCAAAATTAAAGGCCGGCCTAGTGGCAGGGGCCGTGGGGCTTCCCCAGGGAAATCTGTTCCCCGTTAAAGCATTCTCAGGCAAGGCATTAGCTAAGGTGCGCGTTTTAACCGCCCAGTGGATAATCGCTTTGACCCCCAATTCTATTCCGGCTGAACGAAATTCGTGCCCAGCCGCCGTTGAAGCTTGGACACCCACCTCCATTCCGGTTTCCAAGATTCAGGTGATTGCCAAGCATAAAAACGATTCCGATATTCCTTTGCCCGAGGCCGAGCGCGTCGTTTCGGGCGGACGTGGTTTGAAGGGCCCCGAAAATTGGGGCCTGATTGAAGAGCTAGCTCATGAACTGGGTGCCGCTACCGCTTGTTCTCGGCCTGTTTCTGATATTGGTTGGAGGCCACACCACGAACACGTTGGGCAAACAGGCATAACCATTCGCCCCAACTTGTATATCGCCGCCGGAATCAGTGGGGCAATTCAGCACTTGGCTGGCGTCAACAGTTCGAAAACCATCGTGGTAATCAATTCTGACGCGGAAGCTCCCTTTTTCAAAGCCGCCGATTATGGGGTTGTGGGCGATGCCTTCGAGGTACTGCCTAAGCTTACTCAAGCCATTAAAAAATTCAAGGCAGAACAAGCCTAACGCCATTTTGGGCCGATTATGAAGAAAATTGCGTTGGAAATTGTCGGACTTCAGTACAGCCAAACCCAGTCGGGAGCCTATGTACTGGTTCTAGGTGAAATGGGCGGCTCGCGCCGACTCCCCATTATTATTGGAAGCTCCGAAGCCCAAGCCATCGCCATTGGCTTAGAAAACATGGTGCCCTTGCGCCCAGTTACCCACGATTTGTTCAAAACCTTCGCCCAAGAATTCGGAGTTAAAATGACTCAAATCTTGATTCATGAATTGCGCGAAGCCGTATTCCACGCCACCCTTTTTTGTGTCGATGCATCGGGGCGGGAAATCAGCGTAGATGCCCGAACCAGCGATGCCGTAGCCCTCGCAGTTCGGTTCGCCTGCCCCATTTTTATTTACGAGAAAATACTGGAAGATTCCGGCATTCGGATCAATGAAGACGATGCAATCGCTTCCGATTTAGAGGAAGGATTAGACCCCGAACCCCTTGACGATTCTTTGTCCGAATTGAGCGATGATGTGCTGCAAAAACGACTGCAATACCTGCTCGATAACGAAGAATACGAAGAGGCATCGCGGGTTCGCGACGAACTAAGCCGCCGCAAAGGATTGGCCTAAGTCAACCAAAACCACTCTTCCCTCAACTTTCCCTTAAAGCCCCACAGCTGTTGGTCGCCTTTGCCTCCTTTTTCGTTCCTTTGTATGCCCGCTCTTGCTTAAGCCCCGTTGAATTTTAACGGGATTTTTGGGAAAGCTCTTTTCTAAATATACCCTTTTTCCTGCCAAAATCTTGTTCTACCTTTGTTCATTCCTTTCATCATTAATCCCATTTCTAAATGGCAAATACAGTTAACCTAAACCAAGATTATCCTTCGATTTCTGCTTCGCTGAAATTATATGAACAGGCTAGAGCGATTATGCCCCCGGTTACCCAAACCATGGCCAAAGGCCCCGGCCAATATTCGCTGGGTGCCGCCCCTATTTACCTAAAACGAGGCAAGGGTGCCCGGGTTTGGGATGTGGACGGCAATGAATATCTGGACTGGAACGCCGCTATTGGCCCGCTTTCTTTGGGGTATGGCTGGCCCGCAGTCGATCAAGCCATCATCAATCAGCTGGGCGACGGAATTACCTTTTCGCTGATGCACGAATTGGAATACCGCGTTGCAGAACGCTTGCATAAAATCATTCCCAATGCCGAATCCATTCGCATCAGCAAGTCGGGCGCCGACGTATGCTCCGCAGCCGTACGCATCGCACGTGCACATACCGGACGCGAAAAAATCCTGTGCTGCGGTTACCACGGTTGGCACGATTGGTATATCGCTGTTACCTCACGCGCCAATGGAATTCCCAGCTCGGTCGGAGCCCTCACCAACACCTTCGATTACAACAACATTGATTCCTTAAAAGAATCGCTAGACTCTTCTGTAGCCGCAGTGATTATGGAACCCTTTGTGTTTGATCGCCCTGCCGAGGGATATTTGCACGAAGTAGCGCGCCTGTGCAAAGAAAATGGAACCTTGCTTATTTTTGATGAGATGTGGAGCGGATTTAGGCTGGCACTGGGGGGCGCTCAAGAGTACTTTGGATTGAAGCCCGACTTGGCCGTCTATTCAAAAGCCGTCGCCAATGGAATGCCCATCGCCTTTTTAACCGGACGCCGCGATGTGATGGAACACTTCAATACCGATGTGTTCTTCTTCACTACCTTTGGTGGGGAGGCCCTTTCGCTGGCCGCTACATTGGCGACTTTAGATGAATTAGAACGGCTGAATGTTCCTGCCGATTTAGCCAACAAAGGAAAGGTGCTGATGGACGGATACAATGCCTTGGCCGAATCCTTAGGCATGCAACACCTTACAAAATGCAAGGGTTTTCCCTGCCGTACCACCATTACCCTAGAGGCCGGTGTTGGGAATGCCCTAGAGGTGAAAGCCTATTTTCAGCAAGAAATGATCCGCAGGGGCGTATTGTGGCAGGGAAACCACAACATGATGGCGGCCCATTCCATGGAAGACATTGAATATACCCTTAAGGCCTATGCCGATGTGCTTCCCTTGGTAAAAGACGCAATTGAAAAAGGCGATGTAGCCGCTCGATTGAGGGGCAAACCCCTAGAAGCTGTTTTTCGCAAAGTGGACAACTTTAACATGAAACCCAAGGCATGAGAATTCAGGTAATGGGCGGGGGCATTGCAAAACGATGGATGCTCTCATCAGGCTTGTTTCTGATTTTGTTGGCCCTATTCGTCTTTGAATTCCCCCGTTTCTTCGCCTATATCTTGGGGGGATTCATTATGCTTTTCGGGGCATTGCTCTTTATTGGTGGAATGTTGGCTCCTAAGCAGCCCAACGGTGGCCGGGCCATGCCCAGCCAAGGCAATAAAACCGAAGATGGAACATGGGAAGATCTTTCCTAATAGCCCTGTTTTGCCTGAGTTCCCTTTTGGGTGCATGGGCACAGTCGCTTACCCTAAAATGGGGGGCAGGAATGGGGTTTTCAAGGAACGAAACCCTGAGCAAATTTTACCCCATAGGCAGCGGTGAAGTAGCTTGGCTCAGATTAAAAGATCCAACCTTAGGTTACCACAAAGCCTTTTTAGATGTCTTTGACCTATACACCTTGCAAGAGGAACGGAGCCTTGAACTTCACCACGGCAAAACCATTCAGGAACGCTATCGGTTTTACCGGCCACGGTTTGCCGGATTGGCCTTCCAACAAAATCGCTTTTTGGTCTTTCAAACCGGGTATGACCCCAACCGCAAACAAGCCCTTGCTTTCATTCATCCCTTAGACAGCGACGGCAGAGAAGAGGGGAAACCTCGGTTGATCTTTGAGAATCAGATTGAATCAAAACTGAAGCTGCCCGCCGTACGCTTTGTCTCGGATTCGGCCCAAGGCCGAGTCGCCCTTTTTCTGGTAAATTCCCCCGACAAGCAATTGGGGGTAGAGGTCGAGGTGCTGGTGGTTGACAGCAACCTGAATTTGGAATGGACCAACAAAGCCACGCTGCCCTTCCAACGTGCCGAACTGGGGCCCGAAGCAATCCAAATGAATGCCAAAGGAGCACTTTGGGTCCTGACTCAAATACGGCCTAAAGAAATCAACCTCTTTGGCAGCCGCGAAGACAAAAGCTATTTTCAGCTTATGTCGTTTTCGCCCGACGACAGTTTGGGCGAATTTTACAGCCAAACCTTGCAATATGGGGAGCGTAAAATTTTGGGCGCTTCTCTTGATACCGTTCAAGGTGGCGTGTGGTTGTGCATGACCTATGAAATTCCACAAAAAAAAGCGGCCGCAGTTTCTGGAATTCTGCTTCAACCCCTTCCTTTAAATCCACAGGATCCCTGGCCCAATTCCATCGACCTAGCGGTTGACCCTGCCTTTATTTCCGATTTTAAGACCGATGCTCTTATTCAAAGCCGGGCCGACAAAGAATCCGCATTTGTAGAGGTTTTGCGTGTTTTTTCTGCCCCAGGGGGCAATAAATTCGTGCTGGCCGAGCACCGGCTGAATACAGAACATTGCTATACCGATTACCGCACGGCTCAGCAATTTTGCACCTATACCTATTATAGGAACGACATCCTTGTATTTGCTTTGGACTCCACGAATCAATCAATCTGGAACATGAAGCTGCCCAAAAGGCAGGTAAGCCGAAACGACAATGGAATGTTTTTGTCGGTTCTAACGGCCATGTCGAACGACACCCTGAAACTGGCTTGGCTGGAACACCCAGAAACCACCGAATTTACGCCCGAAAAAGAACTGCAGTTTATGGACAATCCCCGAAAAGCGGAACTGCTAACCTGGAAGCTGCCCCCCGCTGGACGTCCAGAACGGCAACAAATTCCCCTTCCTAAACAGGGCAAATTTCCGGTTGTTCCCATGCTCAACAAAGGGTTAATTGTGGGCGATGGCGCTGTGTTTCTCACCGGAATTTTGCGCCGAAAGGTGCTGCCTGGATTGCTGCGTTGGTAAAATACAGCCTGAATTTGGCACCGATGATTTACCGTTTTTTTAGATGGGCGGCTTCTACCCCCATACCAAACAAAGCATAATCTAGGAAGGCCGGGTCCTGTGGCAATACCTGTCTAGCCCTGGTAGTAAGTTCTACCACCGACTGCCAATCGTTTTGTTTGCGGGATAGCAAGCCCAATTCTCGAGCCACTGTTCCCGAATGCACATCCAGAGGCAGGTGAAGTTGGCTGGCCGATATAGAACCCCACAATCCAAAATCGACCCCCTCTTGATCGCTGCGCACCATCCAGCGTAAAAACATGTTGATGCGTTTGGCCGCTGAACCTCGAACTGGGTCGGAAAGGTGTTTTCCACTGCGCCCCGGGTCTTGCCCCTGCAAAAATCGGATTCTGAATTGCTGCAGCCCCCGGCCAAAGTCCGATTCCCTTTTTAGTGCCAATGAAAAACAGGCTTCCAGTCCTTCTTGCTGGTACATGCTGCGCAACCGCAAAACCAACCATTTGGCATCGGTACCATTAAAGGTGCGGTGCACAAATCCATTTAGGCTGTTCAAATCCGATTCCTTGGCCTGCATTACAAATTCATAGGGGCTATCCCACATTAAGTGCATCCAATGCTGGGCCGACCTAAGTATGCTCCGTCGATTGCCCCAACTAATCAATGCCGTGCAGAAGGCCGCAATTTCGATGTCTTCCTTCTGGGTATAGCGGTGGGGAATGGAAATCGGGTCGGCCTCAATAAAGTCAGGGCCGGCGTACCTTTCAGCCAGTTTAATCAGGTCTGAATCGCTCAGCATGCCGGCAACGAATTTGGGTTTAAGGTCAGGGGTTTATGGTTTTTTATAAACCCAGCGTATTTGAATGGGTTGCCCACCGTTTATTCTTGCTGCAGGGCTTGCTTTACCCATTCTAAAGCCCATTTCAATTGCTGTTCGGCGCTCAAATGGGTGTTGTCCAAAACCAGGGCATCTTCAGCCTGACGCAAGGGGTCTTCTTTCCGGTGTGCATCTTCATAATCTCTGGCAATTTGCTGCTCTAGCACCGTTTGCAAATCCATGGGTTTGCCTTGGTTTTCCAATTCCATTTGCCGGCGCAGCGCTCGAACTTGGGGCTCGGCCGTCATAAAAATTTTCAATTCAGCCTGAGGCATAACCACAGTTCCAATGTCGCGTCCGTCCATGACCACTCCTTTTTCGCTGGCCATTTGCTTTTGCAAGATTTGCACATAATCGCGAACCGCTCTAATTTGACTAACCTTGCTGGCCAGCGTGGCAATTTGCAGGTTTCGGATAAAGGGTTCTACGGTTTTGCCTTCCAAGGCAACCAAGGAGGCTCCGCTTTGGGCGTCCAAAACAAAGCCAACCTGCATGTTGGGAAGCAAGGGTATTAATTGGGCGGTTTTAACCTGACCATCTAGGGCAATCAAATTTTTTTGCAGGGCAAAATACGCCACCGCTCGGTACATGGCACCCGTATCTAAATATCGATAGTGCAAGGTGCAGGCTAGGGCTTTTGCTAGGGTGCTTTTGCCACAAGAGGAAAAGCCGTCGATGGCTATGTTGATGTGCTTTAGGGGCTTAGATTCCGGTTCGGGGGGCATCGGTGGCGGGTAGTTTCTTTTTAGCAAATAGTTTGCCGGCGTTGATTTGTAAAGTCAGGTGGTTGGGCGATCCCACCGCATGGTAGGTGGCTCTGGAATACGAAAACGTAAAATGCGAAATTCGAACTCCAAGCCCCCAGCTTAGACCGGCTGCGGCATCTGATTGCAATGAGCTTAGCTCGCCACCCCGCAAAAAATTGTAGCTGATTCTAAAAAACAAACGCTGCTTAAAGGGCATCAATTCGGCACCAATAATAAAATGCCTTAGAATGTTGTCGCCCACACTAATGCGGTTTACACTGCTGTCGTTGGTTAAAGGGTCTATATTTATTGGGTTGTCGATGTCTAAAAAACTCAAGTCGGGCTGCTGCAAGTTGTTTGCGGTTGCTGTGAACCGCAAGGGCAGATGTTCTAGCTGATGCGCGAAACCCAACTGAATTTGAAAAGGCAGAGGTTCGTAGTTGTTGGTGGTGTAAGGGTCAATCATGCTGCCCATGTTTTTGAATACCAGGCCCAAAACGGTTCTTTTGTTTTTGCTTCGATAGGCCAAGCCCAGATCTACTGCGGCTCCGATGCTGGTAAATCCGGCATAGGCACTGAAAACCGCTTTAAAATGCCCGCCCACATGCCAGGTGCTGTCTAAAATGGGTTGAGCATACCCCAAGTAAATGGCTTGATCGTTGGCCCTAACTTCTCCAATAATTTGCCCGGTTTCTTGTGTTTCGGTAAAACTTCCGTAGTCGAAATACTGTACGCCCCCAAACAGGGTGCCTTTCTTTTTGAATCGGTGTGCCACGGCAAAGGACCCATATCCGATGTTGGCAAAATAGGCATTGAAATCTAAGGCGGCTTGCAGGTGCATGCTGCGATTTAACAAGGCCGGATTTTGAAAGGCCATGCCCGGGTCGTTGTCCATTATAGCCACTTGACTTCCGCCCAGAGCTTCGATTCGGGCCGATTGAGGCAGCTGCAAAAATGCATAGGTAAAACTGCCTCCAATTTGGGCCGTTAGCCCACAAGCTGAGCCTGCCCAAACCAGGAGACTTCCCCTTAGGTATGCAAAAATCGCCTTCATTCTTGCCCTAAAGGTACAAGACTGCCGTAAATTTTCAGGTTCTGCCGGCTTTTCTTTTTAATGGCCTGTTGGGTAGGAATTTGGTTTATGGAATTCGGGGCCCGCGCCCCCGATTGAACCGGCAGGCGGCGCCGGGGAACCGGCATCGGCAAGCCGGCGAGGAGGCGACTTTAGGAGCCACCGCAGCCGGGATTGCCGACCGGTTGCCCAAGCCGACTACAGGTGAAAGCGGGATTAGGCGCCCCCTTAAAAAAATCCCACGACCCAGAAATTTCCTTCGTAACTTCGTGCCTTAGATTGTGTTTATGAGTGCCTTGAATTCCCTGAAATCCATTAGTCCGATTGACGGTAGGTATGCCGGAATTACGGCCGCAGCTTCTTCTTATTTTTCTGAATATGCCCTAATTAAGTACAGAATTCGGGTAGAAACTGAGTATTTTTTGGCCTTGTCGGATGCGCATTTGCCCGGCTTTCCACCTTTGCTGCGTGCACAAAAAGTAGGGTTGCGCGAACGGCTGCTCAAAATTCAAGATCAAGACGTGGTTTCTGTGAAAGAAATTGAAGCCCGGATAAACCACGACGTGAAAGCCGTAGAATATTTTATGCAGCAGGTCTTTGACGAGCTGGGAATGCCCCCTAAAAGCAAGGCTTTTATTCACTTTGGGCTTACCTCGCAAGACATCAACAATACCGCCATTCCCCTGTCGATTAAAGAATGGCAAGAAGAAGTGGCCGAGCCGTTGCTGCAAGACTTGATTCAGCATTTGCGCGTGCAGGCCGAAGCTTTCAAGGACGTACCGATGCTGGCCCGCACGCACGGGCAACCGGCATCGCCGACCCGAATGGGCAAGGAGTGGATGGTGTTTGTAGAACGCCTCGAGAATCAAGCAAAGATGCTTCAATCTATTGATTTTCAATGCAAATTTGGGGGTGCAACCGGGAATTTCAATGCCCATTATGCGGCCTATCCGGAGCAGAACTGGCCGGCTTTTGCCGATCGGTTTTGCCGCGAGCACCTGGGTTTAGAGCGGCAACGCTTTACCACTCAAATTGAACACTACGACATGTTGGGTGCTTTTTTTGATGCATGGAAGCGCATTGCCGTGATTCTTATCGATTTTTGCCGCGACGTTTGGCAGTATATTTCTATGGATTACTTCCGGCAGCGCATCCGCAAAAACGAAGTAGGCTCATCGGCTATGCCTCACAAAGTCAATCCGATAGACTTTGAAAATGCCGAAGGAAATTTACTGTGGAGCATTCCCATGCTGGAGTTTTTTCCGGTCAAGTTGCCCATAAGTCGTTTGCAGCGCGATTTGACCGACAGCACAGTGCTGCGCAATGTGGGCGTGCCCTTTTCGCACTTGATGATAGCCCTAGTCTCGATTAAAAAAGGGTTAGGAAAAATAAAATTGAACGCCCAGGCTATTATGGACGATTTAGACCGGCATCCCGAGGTGATTGCCGAGGCCATTCAGACAATACTGCGGCGCGAGGGCTTGGCCGATGCCTACGATAAACTAAAGGACTTTTCGCGCACCGGCGAATCGCTAAGTCTGCAGCATTTGCAGGCCTTTGTGCGCAGTTTGCAGTTGAATTCTGAGCTTGAAAATGAATTGATGGCCCTGCAACCCCGCCAATATTTGGGCGATTTTTTGCATTAAAAACGCAGCGTTTTTTAAAGGCTTTGGGTTGAAAAATTGGGGCGCCTTTTCCCGCTTTCACCTGTAGTGAACGGCGGCCCAACCTGCAAACAGGGCCTTGCGGTGGCTCCCAAGGTCGCCTCCTAAGGCGCTGTTTGCTGGGTTGGGCCGCCGTTCACTGCCGGTTCAATCGGGGGCGCGGGCCGCCTTCAAGTTCAACACAGTTTGTTTTTTTTTACTGTGAGTTGCTTTGTCGTTTTTGCAAAAAAAAAGGCGACCCCGCCATGTGCGGGGTCGCCTGTAAAACGAAATTGAAACGCTTAGGCGTTCATGTTGTCCAACACATTCATGACCTCTTTTACAGATTTGGCCGATTCCTTGACCAATTCCATTTCGGCCTCGGTCAGGTCTAATTCTATGATGCGTTCAATGCCTTTGGCACCTAAAACAACGGGAACGCCCAGGTAAATGTCTTTCAAGCCATACTCTCCTGAAAGCCAAGTGCAAACGGGGAAAATCCGTTTTTGGTCGCGCACAATGGCTTCCACCATTTGAGCGGCTGCCGCCCCGGGAGCAAACCAAGCACTGGTTCCCATGAGGTTGACCAGCTCGCCGCCTCCTTTTTTGGTGCGTTCTACGATGGCGTCCAACGCTGCTTGGTCAATCATTTCGGTAACAGGAATTCCGCTCACCGTGGTGTATCGGGGTAGGGGAACCATGGTATCGCCGTGGCCGCCCAACAGCATTGCTTGAATGTCTTTGGGCGAAACGTTTAGGGCTTCGGCCAAAAAGGCACGGTAGCGGGCGGTATCTAAGATTCCGGCCATTCCCATTACCCGCTGCGAAGGGATTTTCGCGGTTAGGTAAGCACAGTAAGTCATTACATCTAAGGGGTTTGAAACCACAATGATGATGGCATCGGGGGAGTATTTAATGATGTTTTCGGTTACCGACTTAACAATTCCGGCATTGGTCGCAATCAAATCGTCGCGGCTCATGCCCGGTTTGCGTGGCAGGCCTGAGGTAATAACCACCACATCGGAACCGGCGGTGGGTTCGTAGTTGTTGGTGTAGCCTTTTACTCGGGTGTTGTAGTAATTCACCGGAGCTGTTTGCCACATATCCAGCGATTTGCCTTCGGCAAGACCTTCTTTAATGTCAATTAAAATGACCTCATTGGCCAGTTCTTTGTGGGCAATTACATCGGCGCATGTTGCTCCAACGTTGCCAGCTCCTACGACAGTGATTTTCATAAGCTACGTTTGATTAATTTTGACGTTCAGGCAAAGATAAAAAACCATAAGCATTGGCCCCGAAAATCCACCATCTTTTTGTTTTTTTTCGTACACTTGAGATAATGAAGGGTTTTATCCGTTCTGTTGTTTTCGCATTGGTGCTTTTTGTGCTGGGTTTTGCTGGCCAAAAGACCTATGCCCAAACCCCCACCACTTCCGATTGCCTCGGGGCAACTCCTGTGTGCAACAGCCTGTACGATGTTCCGGTGTTAAACCCCCAGCCCAATAATTTTCTCAACGAAATCAGTTCCTCCTTGAGTTGCTTGAATGGAGAAACCAACGGGCAGTGGTATGTTTTTACCATACAATCGAACGGGAATTTAGGTTTTAACATTATTCCATACACTGGAACCAGCGATTACGATTGGGCTTTGTTTAATCTGACCAATTTCAACTGTTCTGATATTGCCAGCAATGCGGCCTTGGAAGTCATTTGCAATTTCAGTGCCCAAACCACGAACAACGGAATAACGGGGGCCAATGGGCAATTGGGCGACCAGAACGAGCCAATGCTGCCGGTGGTTCAGGGCCAAACCTTTGCTTTATACATTTCAAACTATACGTTTGGTCAAAATCAAAGTGGATATCAATTGGATTTTTCCATTAGTACTGCCGCTGTTCCCGATAATACGCCCCCTTCTTTGGTCTCGGTTTCGCCTTCGGCGGCCTGCAATGCACAACGGTTGGTGTTGGAATTTTCTGAAAACATAGAGTGCAGTTCGGTTCAAGCCGCCGATTTTCAGGTGCAAGGCCCCAATGGGCCGGTGGGCGTTTTGTCGGTTTTTTCGTCGGATTGCGCTGCTGGAGCCAGCTACGGCCGAACCTTTGAACTTGTACTTGCGAGCCCCCTAACGGGCAGCGGGCAGTTTTCGGTTCAGGTGCTGGGCTCCATTTCAGATGTGTGCGGGAATCTGTTGTCGGGCGCACCGCCGTTCAACTTTGATTACATCAGTTTGCTGCTCAACATGGGCAGTACCGATTCGCAGTGCCCTGTTGACGATGGAACGGCCAGCGTCAATGTGGTTGGGGGCATAGCTCCGTATTCCTACGTTTGGAACGATCCAGCGGCTCAAACCACCCCTACAGCAACAGGGCTGCCCCGCGGCTACTACACCGTAACCGCAACCGACGCTCAGGGCTGTTCGGCTTCAGATAGCGTTTACGTTGGCGACCCTACGGCCTTTGTTTTGCAGGTGCTGTCCATAAGCGATACCTGCTACCAAGGTTTTGGTCAATTCCAAATTGTGCCGGTGGGGCCAACAGCTCCCTTTGCTTATATTTGGAACGATACCTTGCCGGGCGGCGATGTTTTGGCGAATTTAATGGGCGGGCAATGGATCAAGGTGCAGGTTGTTGATGCCAACGGTTGCAAACGCGATACCCTGCTTCAAGTGGGCGTTGAATTGAACGACAGCCTGACGGCATATTTTACGGTGGACCAAGATGTGGTGGATTTTTTGACTCCCGAGGTTAGCTTTAGCAATGCCTCGCTTTTTGAAACCAGTATTTTTTGGGACATGGACGACGGTTCCAGCTACGTGTTGCCCTTTTTTACCCACAGTTTCGACAGCATAGGCAAGTTTGAAGTAACCTTGTATGCCTACGACCGCAACGGCTGTGTAGATACCTTTACCCAAGTAATTGAGGTGGACTATCATTTTTCTTTGTTTGTACCCACGGCCTTTACCCCCAACCAAGACGGGAAAAACGAGCGGTTTAGAATAACAGGAGTAGGAATGAACCCCAATGCCTTTCGCATGTGGATTTTTGATCGATGGGGCCAAGCCATCTATGAAACCAACAATATGGATTACGGCTGGGACGGCAGTTGGCATGGCTCAGCTCCAGGAGCAGCTCCGGCAGGAGTCTATGCCTACAAAATTGAGGTTGATGAAATGGACGGAACCCCTAGGGACTTTTTGGGGAAAGTGGTTTTGATTCGGTAGGGGTGCATTTTAGAACAACCCTAAGTAAAAATTTAGTGTAAAATTAGCACCTTTGTGGCATGCGAATAGTATTGACAGGTGCCGCCGGCTTTATTGGTTCACACACCCTAGTTGTTCTGCAAGAACTGGGACACCAAGTGGTTGCCATTGATGATTTTTCAAACTCAGAACCCCATATTCCTGCGCGAATTCAGGAAATTACGGGCAAGGCTGCCGAATGGATTGAAGTGGACATTGCTCGCCCCGGAGCCCTGGTGCAGGCCTTGAAATCGGGACCTGCGGTGGATGGAATCATTCATTTTGCCGCATTCAAAGCCGTTGAAGAATCGGTAAACCAGCCTTTAAAATACTACCGCAACAACCTGTATGGATTGGTCGAAGTGTTGGATTGCATGCGGGAACTTCAAATCCGCAATTTGGTGTTTTCTTCTTCTTGTACCGTATATGGAAATCCCGAGCGGCTTCCGGTTGATGAATCGGCCCCATTTCGTCCGGCCGTTTCGCCCTATGGCGAAACCAAACAAATGGGCGAACGGATATTGGTAGATAGCTTAAAGGCCCACCCAGAATTGCGGGCCTGCATTCTTAGGTATTTCAATCCCATCGGAGCCCACCCCAGCGGTTTAATCGGGGAGCTTTGCCGAGGCGTGCCCAGCAACCTAATTCCCTACATTACCCAAACTGCCATCGGCAAACGAGAGCGTTTGCGCATTTTTGGGAACGATTATTCGACCGCAGATGGAACCTGCATCCGCGATTTTATTCATGTCAGCGATTTGGCCGATGCCCACGTTCGGGCTTTGGATTATTTGAAAACGACCGATACAAACCCCTGTATTTTTAATGTTGGTACCGGGAATGGGGTCAGCGTGCAAGAGGCGGTTGATACGTTCAGTGCCATTTGGGGCAAGCCCCTGCCGGTAGAATATGCGCCAAGAAGGGCCGGCGATGTGGAGCAGATTTGGTCGGATACCCAAAAAATTGAGCGGGAATTGGGCTGGACAGCCCAGCGCAATTTGGCCGACGCCCTTCAAGATGCTTGGCGTTGGGAGCAAAACCTAGCCAAAGATCGGCGGAAATAGCCTTCAACTATTCTGGAAAGGCATTGCCGTTCCCCATGTCCCTTCCTATCTTTACCCCATGAATTCAAACGGCAGCCCATCTAATTTGGTCTTGATCGATGGCTATGCCATGGTGTATCGGGCCTATTTCGCCTTTATTAAAAATCCCAGGGTGAATTCAAAGGGCATAAATACTTCGGCCTCCTTTGGTTTTACCAATTTGCTCAACGATTTGCGGCGCAAATTGCGTCCAACCCACCTGGCGGTTGTGTTTGACCCCGCCGGCGATCACGGGGAGCGTGCGGAAATATACCCAGAATACAAAGCCCACCGAGAGGCCATGCCGGAAGATTTGCGGAACTCCTTGCCGCACATTGTAGCCATTTTGGACGCGCTGAATATCCCACTGATTCAAGTAGAAGGCTTCGAGGCCGATGACGTAATCGGCACCCTGGCCATCCAAGCCGAAGAACGGGGGTTAATCACCTACATGGTAACCAGCGACAAAGATTATGGGCAACTGGTTAGTGAAAAGCGATTGTGGTTCCGCCCAGGCCGAATGGGCAGTCCAGACCAAATTTTGGGCCCAGCCGAAGTATGCGAAAAATTCCAAGTCAATCAACCCATTCAAGTGATTGATTTGCTGGGTTTGATGGGCGACGCCTCAGACAACATTCCCGGCATTCCGGGGGTGGGCGAAAAAACAGCCGTAAAATTGCTGGCCGATTATGGAAGTGTAGAAGGCGTCTTGGAAAAGCAGGCTGAGATATCAGGAAAGCTTGGAGAGCGCATCCGTGAACATGCGCACCTGGCTTTGGTATCGAAAAAACTCGCCACCATTGTGCTGGATGTCCCAATAGAATGGACAGAAGAAGGACTGCGCTGCCGCGAGCCGAATGCCGAGGCGTTGGGCAGGGTTTTTGGGGACTTGGAATTTCGGAATTTGGCCGAGCGAATGTTGGGCAATGCCATTCCTGCCCCCGCCCCTTTAGCCATTCCAAAGGCCGCAACACAAGATTTGTTTAGTTATCAAGAAGAGTGGGAGGCAAGTCCGGTGGAACTGCCAAGGACAGAGCCCCTGAAATGGAAAACCATACAAACGGAGCCGCATCAGTATTTCGTGGTAAACGATTCCAATTGGAGGGCCGACCTGCTGCATCAACTGATGCAAGAGCCCAGCCTTGTTCTGGACACCGAAACCACCAACATCGACCCCTTGAAGGCCGAATTGGTGGGATTGGTTTTTAGCATACAACCTGGGCAAGCATTTTATTTGCCCATGCCAGAAGACCAAGGGCAGGTGCAGGTTTTGGTTCAAGAGTTTGCCCCCTTGTGGGCACGTACCGACTTGGAATGGATTGGGCAAAACATAAAATACGACCTGCTGGTGCTTCGGAACTACGGTGTTGCCTTGAAGGGAAAACTCTTTGATACCATGCTGGCGCATTACGTAATGGAGCCAGAACTAAGGCACAACTTGGATTTTATGGCCCGAACCTATTTAGGCTATGAAACCATACCTACCGAAGCCCTGTTGGGTCCTAAAGGGAAACAGCAAAAAACCATGCGTGATGTTGCGGTGAAAGAGGTGGCGGATTATGCCTGCGAAGACGCCGATATTACTGGGCAATTGGCTTCGCATTTTAGGCCTCTGTTGGAGAAAGCCGGGGTAAGTTATTTGTTTAACGAAGTTGAAATGCCCTTGGTTGGAGTTTTGGCCGATATGGAATGGGAAGGGGTGAACATAGATTCGGAACGGCTGGCCGAGCTAAGCCTTACTTTTGGAAAGCAAATTGAGAGCGAAGACGGCATTATTCAAGAGATGGCAGGCATGCAATTCAATACGGCTTCGCCGAAGCAATTGGGAGAAGTGCTTTTTGACCATCTAAAGCTAGATGCAAAAGCAAAAAAAACCCGAACGGGTCAGTATGCCACCAACGAAGAAACCTTAAAGAAATTGGAAGGGAAACATCCGATTGTGGAGCATATATTTGAGTTGAGGGAGCTGCAAAAATTGAAAGGGACCTACTTGGATGCCTTGCCCGATTTGCGTTTGCCCCGCAGCGGGCGGGTTCATACCAGTTTTAATCAGGCGGTAGCGGCAACCGGTCGATTGAGCTCTACCAACCCCAATCTGCAGAACATTCCCAACAGGACCGCCCGGGGGCGCGACATTCGTACCGCCTTTGTGCCTCGTTCTGCCGAATTTCGACTGGTTTCGGCCGACTACAGCCAGGTGGAATTGCGGCTGATTGCGGAGTTGAGTGGGGAAGAGCGGATGAAGGAGGCCTTTCGACTTGGTCAGGATATTCATTCCGCAACCGCCGCCCGGATTTTTGGTGTGCCGCTTGAACAGGTAGAAAAAAGCATGCGGAATAAAGCTAAAATGGTGAATTTTGGTATTATTTATGGCATTTCGGCTTTTGGCTTGGCACAGCGTTTGGGCATACCGCGCGGGGAAGCGGCCGACATCATTTCGGCCTATGTGGCGACCTACCCAGGAATTCGCGATTACATGGATTCGCAGGTGGAATTTGCCCGGAATCACGGCTATGTAGAAACCTTAATGGGGCGGCGGCGCTACCTTAGAGACATCGCCTCGGCCAACCATACCGTGCGCGGATTTGCCGAACGAAACGCCATCAATGCCCCCATTCAAGGCTCGGCCGCCGATATTATTAAGCTGGCTATGATTCGAATTCAACATGCCATGCAGCAAGAGCAGCTTAAAAGCCGATTGGTGTTGCAGGTGCACGATGAATTGGTGTTTGATGCCCATGTTTCGGAACTTGACCGCGTGGTTGAATTGGCCAAAACACACATGCCGGCGGCGTATCCGCTGTCGGTGCCCTTAGAAGTACAGGTTGGAATAGGAAGCAATTGGCTTGAAGCACATTGATGGTATGATGAGTTTAAAGAATGCGGTTTGGGTGTTTTTGGCGTGCGGCAGCGGAGGCTTGGTGCGCTTTGCCATTCAATGGGGCTGTTCGCTTTGGATTCCGATGGCTTGGCAAGGTTGGGGAACCGTATTGAGCAACGGCTTGGCCTGTTTTTTGGCCGGACTGTTAAGTGGGGTTCTTGCGGCGGGAAGCAATCTGCGTTTGGCTTTGCTGACCGGATTTTGCGGTGGGTTAAGTACCTTTTCGGCCTTTGCCTTGGATTATTTGCCTTTGGTGCGTGAGGGGCAATGGGCGGCTTGGGTGTATTTGGCGGCTCAGGTTTTGTTCGGATTGGCAATGGCCTGGCTTGGCTTGGCCCTAGTAGGAAATCTAAGAACCGTGGCTTAAGGCCTGTTTTTTTTAGTGTTGGGCGTTTTTTTGCGTTTTTAGGTCGAGCGAACTGGCTCGAAGTATGGCAGCTTTTCCAAAGCGGTTGCGCAGTTCGTCCATCGCTTGGTATAGCTTCTGCTGTGGGGCGGGGTTGTCGAACAAGGAGAGTAGAGGAGGGGCCGAAACCCAGCCACTGAGGCGGAGTCCGATAAGCCGTACTCGGCTGCGCCGAACAAACAAGAGCTTGAGCAGTTCGCCTGCAGTTTGAATGAGTGCTTGGTCGGCACAAGTAAAGGCGGTTTTTCGTTGCTTGGTATGGGTTTGAAAATCGGAGTAGCGGATTTTCACCGAAATTTCGCTGCACATGCGGTTTCGTTCCCGAAGCTCTTGCCCCAGCCGTTCTGCCATACCAACGAGGTGCCGCCGCAACTCCGATGGGTCGGCCAGGTCTTGATCAAATGTGATTTCGGCACTCATGGATTTTTGCTCTCGGTAGGGCGTAACCGGCATGGGGTCGATGCCCCGGGCTTTTTGACCCAGTTCTATGCCCTGCTTGCCGAAGGCCTGCCCCATCCAATGAAGCGGGATTTGTTGTAGCCGCTCAATTTGAACGATGCCCATGTTTTCGAGTTTGGAGGTAATAACGGGGCCGGCCATGGGAATGCTGCGTACAGGCAGGGGAGATAAGAACGGAATTTCTTGGCCTTGGGGAACCGTTTTGCTGCCGCTGGGTTTGGCCTGCCCAGTGGCAATTTTTGATACGGTTTTGTTGATGGACATGCCAAAGGAAACGGGTAGGCCTAGTTCTTGAATCATAGACTGCCTAAGTTCTTGGGCGTATTGTACACCCCCAAAAAAGCGTTCCATGCCGCTGAGGTCGGCATAAAACTCATCGATAGACGCCTTCTCAAGGCAGGGTAAGCGTTGTTGAAGCAGTTCGGTAATTTCCTGCGAGGTTCGGGTGTACAAATCCATGTCGCCCCGTAAAATCAAGGCTTCAGGGCATAGCCTGCGGGCAGTAGAAAGCGGCATTCCAGACCGAATGCCCAAGGCCCTTGCCTCGTAACTGCATGAGGCTACAACGCTGCGTGCCGAGTGCCCCCCAATCAATAAGGGCCTATTTTTAAGGCGGGCATCCCGGCGCTGTTCTACAGAAACAAAAAAAGAATCCATGTCAATGTGAAGAACCAAAGGTGAAAATGCCATAAAAACTGTCTTTTTAACGACAACAATTTAAACAAATTTGCGTATGTTTGTAGTCGGCATACAGCTTTTTTGTCCTTTGCTCTGTTGTTTGCCCGGCTTTATTTTCTCTAACCAACACCGAAGTATCATGGAAACACATTTGGCCGACAACCTGAAGTTTTTGCGGCAAAACCGAAAGCAGTCTCAAGAGGCCTTGGCCGCCATTTTAGAAGTAAAGCGCACCACCTACAGCGCATATGAACTGGGCAAGGCCGAGCCAAATTTAACGACCTTATTAAAAATCGCAGAATGGGCTCAACTAAGCTCCGATTATCTAATATCTAGGGCCTTGCGCCACACCTTGCCTTCTACGATAGCCGAATGGCAGGGTTCGTATCGGGCCGATGTGCGTGGTAAAAACATTCGGATATTGACGGTTCGAGAGGTGGATCCGGAGTTGGCGGGGCCTTCTTTTGATGCGGTGAAAACCACCGCCAGTGCCGGATACACGGCAGGGTACGCCGACCAAGAATTCATTCAAGCGCTGCCAACCTTTCGTATGCCGTTCTTGCGGCGCAGGCTGAATGGGCGGACCTTCCAGATTAAAGGCGACAGCATGCCGCCCGCCCCAGATGGGTCGTGGGTGGCCGGAACCCATTTGCTAGATTGGACCCTGATTCGCAGCGGAATGCCTTATATTGTGGTAACCCGTGAGCATGGAATCGTATTTAAGTTGGTCGAAAACAAACTCAACGAGGGGGGCTTTCTGCGTTTGTCTTCAACCAATGCCTTTTATAAGCCCTTCGATGTTCCCAGCCATGAAATCGTTGAAGTGTGGGAATTTAGCTTTTATATTACCGAGGAATTTTGCCCACAAGACGACCCCGCCCAGGCCATCAACCAAGCCGTACGTATGCTGCAAATTGAAGTGGAAAACCTAAAGTCCAAAGCTTAAAACGCCTTTTTTTTGCAAAGCACCGTGTAAAATGTGTGATGCAATTGTTATCTTTACGTTAGGAATAGGTGAGGTCTTATGCCATGCATCTATTCCCTGCACCTTAAATTAGATCCCATTTTTATGAAAACAATCCGTACTCTCTTACGTGCTTTTGCAGGAAAAGTAGCCCTGGTTGGCGGGCTTTTGTTTGCAGGCGGAACCCTGCAAGCCCAGTATTGCGTTCCAGCCGGCAATTGCTCATTTGGCGATGAAATTCAAAACTTCACCCTTAACACCATCAACAATACTTCGGTGTGTGCCGGTGGCTATTCTGATTTTAGCGGCAGCATTAGCACCACGCTGAATGCCGGAGTGCCCTATCCGTACTCAGCCTTATTCGGCTACTCTAATCAAGGCTTGGGATTGTGGTTGGATATAAATCAAGACGGCGATTTTGACGATGCTGGCGAGTTTGTGTCCTCTGTCCCCTTTGTGACGGGTTCTTTTTCTGGCAGCGGTTCTTTAACCATTCCAGGTTCCGTCAATTCTGGCACCTATCGGTTGCGGGTTCGGAACTGGTGGAACAACAACTTTACTGGCTTGGCTGGTGAATCATGCCAGGCGGTAAGTTATGGAGAAACGGAAGATTACACCGTGGTTGTGGTGAACAACAACTGCACTGCTCCGCCCACTCCAGGCACAGCCAATGCACCTGCTTCGGTGTGTTCAGGAGTGAATTTTAACGTAACCCTTAGCGGCAACTCGATTGGAAACGGACAAACCTATCAGTGGCAGTCTTCCACCAATGGAAGCACTTGGGCCGATATTCTGGGTGCCAACAACATCAGCATGACCACCTCGGCCAACGTTCCCACGTACTACCGTTGCGTGGTTACCTGTTCGGGCCAATCCGATACATCCACGGTTGATTTTTTAGCCACCATTATCCCTTCCAACATTTGCAACGCCTGTGTTTCTTCCGCTTCTTTTAATGGAGACACCTATTTAGAAGGAGTTCAGCTGGGCAGCATCAACGCCATAAGCACCGCATGTGCCAACTACACGAACAACACCAACCTTTCGACCCTTGTGATTAAAGGCGGCAATTATACCGGCAGCATTATACATGGCGATTGCGATGGGGGGGGAACCTACACCCGTGGGGTTATGGTTTGGGCCGATTGGAATGCCAATGGCGATTTTACCGATCCAGGCGAGCAACTCATGTCGATTACTTCTCCCGGAACCGCAAGCCAAGCCGAAGTCTTGAGCTTTACCGTTCCAGTCAACGCCGCCAATGGCCCCATTTTGATGCGCGTAATTGCCTCAGAAGACGGAGTTACAACGCCCTCATGCGGCACCTATGGCTACGGGGAAACCGAAGATTATGTGTTGATTGTGGCCGATCCCCCCTACAACGATGCCGGCATTGCTCAACTTATTTCGCCCTCCTCCAGCCTGTGTTTTGTTTCTGACACCATTCGGGTGCGCCTAGAGAACGTAGGGCAGGTTGCTCTTACCACTTGCCAATTCAACGTAACGGTAAACAACAGTGCCGTTCAAACCTTTAACTGGACAGGCAACATTGGTCCCAACACCGCTCAAAACGTATTTGTTGGCAGCACCGTTTTGAACGATGGCGATTTCTTGAAAATTTGGACAAGTTTGCCAAACGGCGTTCAAGATTCCTTGAACTTCAATGACACCCTGCAGCAGAATGTGTACCAGTCTATGGCAGGCACATATACCATTGGAGGAAGCAATCCAAACTTCAACACCATCAACGATGCCTTAACTGCTCTTCAAGTTCGGGGAGCTTGCAGCGATGTTGCCTTGAACATCCGCTCAGGAACCTACACCGAACAAATGAAACTAGAAACATTCACCGGCAACAGCGCAGTGAATGTGGTTTTGCAGTCGGAAGCCCTCGATGCCGATTCCGTACGCATTCAATTTTCCTCTACCTCCTTGGCCGGAAACTACGTGGCTTGGTTTGAAGACGTTGAGAACTTTAGCATCAATGAAGTAACCCTAGCGGCTACCGGCTTTACCTTTTCTACCTCGGTATTGTTGAGTGGAGCAGGCCGCGACAACAGCATCCGAAATTCAAGAATCATAGGCGATACCACAGCGAGCTTCGACAGCAACAATTCCTTTAACATCAAATCGCTGGTTGACAACGACAACAACTTTAGCCTGTTGAACAACACCATTTGGGGTGGTTCTAGGGCGGTAAGTTTGTCGGGAACTTCTGCGGCCGATCCTGAAAGGGGAATCCGAATCATCGGCAATACCATCGATAAATACCATTTTGTGGGTATTGGCTTGTTCAATCAAGAAAATCCTGTGATAGAAAACAACACCATACTTTCACGCAGCAGCAATGCCAATGTGTTCCGTATTTATTTGAATACCGTGTACAATGGGTGTACGGTGAGCGGCAACCAAATTGGCGGCAACAACGGTGGATTTGGCATCAACATAGACGGCGTTAGCGGCAGCCTAACCAACTCGGCTGTTGTTTCAAACAATTTTATCCGAATGGGAGATACCCTAAGCGCACAAAATTCCGAAGCCATTTTCATTCAAAACGGTTCTAGCCTGTTGAATGTGTACCACAACAGCGTGGCCGTTTACTCTCAAACTGTTGCCTCGGCCGGTTTAACCATTGGTGTTGGTGCCAACGTTGACATCAACATCAAAAACAACATCATTGCCCATTATGGACAAGGGGCTGCCTACGAAATTGATGGTTCGTTGAGCATTGCTTCTTCCAACCACAACGACCTGTATGTAGCCAACGGTCCTTTGGCCCGCTATGCCGGTACTGCCCATGCCGATTTGGCTGCCTACAATGCCGCCACTGGCCACGATGCGAATTCCATTTCGGTGGATCCGATGTTTGGTGGATTAGATATGCATACCTGTCTAGTTGATTTTGACAACACCGGTATTGGTGTTGGCGTGGTTTCAGATATTGATGGAGATACCCGCAATTCGGCGACACCCGATATGGGGGCTGACGAGTTTGTGCTACCTGCCACCTTTACCTTGGGCAACGACATCTATAAGTGCTCTTCAGACAGCGTAATGTTGGGCGCCGAGGTCATTCTAAATGGAACCTATTATTGGAGCACCTTTAGCAATGACCCCAGCATTTATGTGAGTGCTCCGGGCGAGTATAGCTTAACATTGGTGAGCAGCTGTGGAACCGTGGACGACTCCATTGAGGTGTTTAACATTGCAGCTCCGGTTGCCAATTTCACCAACATCAACAGCTTCTACACCTATGTATTTACCAATACATCGACCAACGCGACCTCGTACAGCTGGGATTTTGGCGATGGAAACACATCGACCGATGCGAATCCGTTGCACATTTACGCGGCCGATGGAACCTACACCATAACCTTAACTGCTACCAATTCATGCGGAGAAACCAGCACCAAGACCATGCAGGCAACGGTGAATGTAACCTCGATTGAGGAGGCGGGCCTAGCCCACCTTCAGGTGTATCCAAACCCAACCTCAGGAACAGCCATTCTGCGCCTTCAAGGCTTAAGCGGCACCGAAGCCAGCCTGCAATTGATGGACTTGACTGGAAGGGTTTTGATGGCCAAGCAGATTTCTGGAACCTCAGAGGGCATTGAAGCTGCATTGAACCTGAGCAAATATGCTGCAGGCGTGTATTTGGTTCAGATACAAAGCGGAGATTATTCGGCCGTACGCCGCATCGTACGGAAGTAATACAACAGAAACGATTGGAAGGGCAAGCCGCACAAGCGGTTTGCCCTTTTTTATTTTTTAAAATCGCTTTTGGTGGTGGATGGCTTTGCGGCCCGGATGGAGCCGGCACCGCGGGCGGCCCTTGGGCCGCAGTGCGGAGCAGGGTGGGGGCGACCAGGGGGAGCCACCACACGGCCCGCACTGCCCCAAGGGCCAACCAAGGTACAGGCGACAGCCGGAATAGCCGCCCCAAAAAACCATGATTTCTGCCTTATTCCTGTCTTTTCTTCTTTTTGGCCGATTGAAAAAAGAATGTAAATTTGATAACATTAACTCCATGTTATGCCCAAACGGGACAAGCTTTTTCAGCTGGTGCGCTCGCTGACCAAAACCGAAAAACGGTATTTTAGTATTTACACCCAGCTGCATGCCAAGAGCGAGAACAACGACTATTTAAAATTGTTTCGGGAACTTGAGCGGCAAGAAACCCTAGACGAAAGCCGCATAAAACAAAATTTGGCCGGGGAGCGGTTGTTGGACCATTATGCGGTAACCAAAAGCTACTTGTACGATTTGATTTTAAAGGCCATGCGTTCGTACAGCAAGCATTCGGAAGACAAGCGTGTGCTGGACCTGATTCAGGATGTAGAATTTTTGAGCAGCAAAGGGATTTTTGACCAAGCCATGCAGCTGTTGCTTAAGGCCAAAGAAATTGCAGAAGAAAATGGATTGTTGGCCAATTTAGATTTGTTGCTGCATTGGGAAAAGCGCATTCACATGGCTTCTGACTTTGTATTGTTTGATGAACAGCGATTGCATGCCTTGGGGGCCGAGCAAAGCCAAGTGCAGCTAAAGCGCCGCATGCAAAATCGATTGTGGATAAAAAATGCCATGCTGACGGGGAAACGCATGGGAAGAAATTACCCTTTTGATCCGCTGCAAGGCATGTCGGAAGAGGAGCAACAGGCCCTGCGAGAAATTCAAGAACATCCGCGGAACCTATTGCCGGCTTTTTTTATAGAGGTGCAGTCCATGATTTCGCAGGGCCTCTATTCTGAAGCTTTTCAGGCCTTGCATTCCATGAAAAAGGAATGGTTGGAGCGGGGGTACTACTTGGAGTTTCCCTTGTTGTTTATTCGGATTCAAAAAATGATTTTAGAGGTTCTTTTTGAGCTGGGAAGGACAAAAGAACTCGAATTGGAACTTCAAACCTTGGGGGTGGATGCAGATTGGGCAAGCCTGAACGACTTTATAGCTGCCTGGGTTCGCAGTACGCCATTGTTTTACTCTGGATACAAAGCCTTGGTTCAGGGCGATGAATTGCAGCTAAGGCAATTTGCTCAATCCTGGGAACGCCGGCCCATTTTAGATCAACTGTATCCCTTCGGTTATGAAACAAAGGCCGCCTTTTTTACCGGGTATGTCTTCTTTTTAAAAGGGAAGCATGAAGATGCAGAACAGGAATTTGCTAAAATTTGCCGGGCTCCCGGCGAATGGCCTTGCTTGCAAACCTTATATGCAGCATGGATTTTTAGATTGGTTTGCCACATTGAAATGGGCAGCTGGAAAAAGGTAGTTCGGGTGGCAGGGCGTTTTAAGGAACGGGTTCAAAGCGACGCAGAGAACCGCTGTGTGGATTTGGGTTCAGGGCTAGATGCCCTTTGCCGGTGCTTAGATGGTTCCGAATCTTTAGCGGCAATAGATCGTTTAAAGCAGGTCGATTTTGAGCACTGCTTTGGGGCTCTGGGCCGCGGCAGTTTGTTTGCGTTGGCCACCCGTGTTTTTTGTGCACTAAACCCAGTCGATTTGAATCCGTTGGATTGGAAATGAAGCGGGCAAGCGGCGTTTTTTCTACTTTTAGGGCATGAAAGTCTTGTTGTTCGGAAAAAGCCTAGGCAAGGAAGACATCGCCTTGTTGATAAACATGCGGGATTTTTTGTTGAGCCGAAACGTTCAAGTTTACGTTTATAGTCTTTATCAAAGCTACCTACAAGAGCAGCACAGCTTAGATTTGGGCTTGCCTCAATTTACGGCGTTGAACCTGCCTTTGGACGCCGATGCATTGATTGGATTGGGTGGAGATGGAACCATGCTGGAAGCGGCGACAGTGTTGAAAGCAAGCGGCATACCCATGCTGGGCATAAATTTGGGAAGGCTTGGGTTTTTATCGCCCGTTCCCAAGCCTTTGGTTGAACAAGCCTTGACCTTGTTGACCGAGGGGAATTACAGCATTGAGCATAGGGGCGTTTTGTTGGCCGAGGCCGAGGGTATTCCTGCTGAGGCACAAATGGCCTTGAATGAAATTACGGTGTTAAAGCGCGACAGTGCTTCTATGATTGAGTTGCGGTGTTTGTTGGATGGGCAGTACTTCAATACTTACCGGTCGGACGGACTTATTGTATCTACCCCCACGGGCTCTACCGGGTATTCATTGAGCTGCGGCGGGCCGATTGTTCACCCCTCATCGCCTGTTTTGGTCATTACTCCCATTGCCCCCCACAACCTAACCCAGCGCCCTTTTGTGGTGTCAGACGATGCCGTAATTGAGCTGCAATGTTCCTCGCGTACGGGCGATTACCTGCTTAGTTTGGATAGCCGAAGCCATCGGTTGCCCGACAGTTCAAACATCCGCATTCGAAGGGCAAATTATAAGGTGGGATTCGTACATTTAAAGTCCATGAATTACCTGCAAACCCTGCGCAATAAATTGCTTTGGGGCCTTGACCCACGAAACTAAATCTGGGTTGGTTTATTCGATAATGCTTCCTACATTTGTAGGGTATACCTATTCCTACTCTTATGAAACGTTTTGTTGCCGTATTGTCCTTGATTTTTACATTCGCATTTTCTACTTTGGGAATGGCTCAATCGCGGCGATATGCCACCGAGCAAAGCTGGAAGGAGAATTTTCGAGTGGTTACTGGGGTTGGCACCATGAATTTTTTAGGAGATTTGGGCGGGTCGAACGACATAGGTCGTTCCTTTTTGGCCGACTGGGATTGGGAGGCTGTACGTCCTGTAATTCAGGTGGGTGCTCGGTATCAGTGGCATCGCCGATTTGCCACCCGGGCTTCGTTTAATTTTGGTTGGACCATTGGCAAGGACGCATGGTCTGAAGATCCGGCCCGGAACGCCCGAAATTTGTCTTTTCATTCGTTCAACTTTGAGTGGGGCTTTTTGCCTGAATTTTATTTCTTGCCCGATGTTCCATTGAAAGGGCGTTACCGCCGCCGTGGGGTTACCGGAAAATCCGGTCGCCCAGTTTTGGGTTACATCTACAGCGGTATTGTTGGTTTTACCATGAATCCAATGGCCCGAAATCCCTACGACGGGCAAACCTATGCCCTTCAACCGCTGGGCACCGAAGGGCAGTTTGTGTTGCCTACCCGCGACCCATACAGCTTGGTTCAAATTGCCATTCCCATTGGAGTTGGGTTCTCGTTTAAACTGACCAACGAAATTAACCTGGACGTTGAAGTGGGTTGGAGAAGAACCTTTACCGATTACATGGACGACGTATCTTCGACCTATGTTGACCCCAATTTGTTTGACAGCGACGTGGCCAAACAACTTTCGATCGGAACTCAAGCCTATTATTTGGACCAAACTCCCGAGCCCGGTGTTCAGATTTTTGGCCCCGGCGACCAACGTGGCAACCCCCAAGACAACGACACCTACATGTTTTTTGCTTTTAACCTAAGTTGGAAACTCACCGCTTTCCAAAATTCCGCACCCAAATACCCACGTTAATTCGTTCGGAGGGCACCAAACCCTTCGAAACGCCGTTTGCCTACTGAGCATATTATGAGGCTATCCTTGGGTTTTCTTTTTGGTCTTTTTTTGCCTTTTCTTTTGAAAGGTCAAACCCATGAACTAGGGTTTGGACTGGGGGGTATGTACTATCAGGGCGACATAAATCCAGAGGTTCCCTTTCAGCAATCTCAATGGGCCTTTCAGGCTTTTTACCGAAAGAACTTTGGTTACCATTGGTCTATTCGGGCCGGTGGATTGATTGGCAAGGTGCGGGGCGACGATTCCCTTGGAAGCTATGATTTCCAAACCTACCGGAATTTGCGTTTTGAAACCGCCATATACGAAGGGCATGGGCTGCTGGAATTTAACTTTTTGCCCTACAGGCCCGGAAGAACAAACAAAGGTGGGGCCTGGACTCCCTTTGTTTTTGCAGGTCTAAGCTTGTTTTATTTTTCGCCCCAGGTTCAATACAACGGCAGCTTGATTGATTTGGCAACACTGAATACCGAAGGGCAAAACCTACCCGGTTCTACCTTAGAGGACTATGGATTTGTTTCCATGGCCATTCCATTTGGTGCCGGAATCAAATTGAAGCTGTCGAATCGATTTAGCTTGTTGGGCGAATGGGGCATGCGCATGACCTTTACCGATTACCTTGACGATGTTAGCTATCGGTATCCCAACCAGGCCCAAATGGTTATTATTAACGGGCAGCTGGCCTCCGAATTGTCAGACCCATCTATGGGCGGAACGGTAGGCGGAAGCACCTTGAGTGGCTACCAACGGGGCACCTCAAATAATTTAGACTGGTATTCCTTTTTCAATGTATCTTTGGTGTTCAAATTTAACGACCCTAGTATCTGTTACATGAATGGTCTTTGACCAACAGGCAAAGCGTATGGGATTTAAAGAGCACATTCAATTAGAAATATTGCCTCAGCATGTTGCCATAATAATGGATGGCAATGGCCGATGGGCCAAGCAAAAAGGCCGGTTGCGGACCTTTGGGCATAAGGTAGGGGTGAAAGCCGTGCAAGAAACTGTTGAAGGTGCTGCCGAAATTGGTCTAAAGGTGTTGACTTTATATGCTTTTTCGACCGAAAACTGGAATCGCCCTAAGGTCGAAATCAACACCCTGATGAATCTGTTGGTGGAAACCATTCACCAAGAAACGCCCCGTTTGATTGAAAATCGGATTCAGCTTCGAGCCATGGGCGACCTGAGCCAGCTGCCACTCAGTTGCCAGCGCCAACTTCAAAAAAGCATAGATAAAACCGCCGACCAAACTGGAATGATTCTGAATCTAGCCTTGTCTTATTCCGCCCGTTGGGAAATATTAAGGGCTGTAAAAGAACTGGCCAATCAGGTTAAAGACGGCAAGCTGAATCCCGAAGACATCAGCGAAGAGGTGTTTAGCAAACACCTGTGTACGGCCGAATTTCCTGACCCTGAATTGCTCATTCGTACCAGCGGAGAACAACGCATCAGCAACTATTTGCTGTGGCAAATCGCCTACAGCGAATTGTATTTTACCTCATGCCTATGGCCCGATTTTACCCGGGAACATTTGTTCGAGGCCCTGGTGGCCTACCAACAGCGTGAACGTCGGTTTGGAAAAATTAGTGAACAAGTTGCCCCGCAGTGAAAAAAGCCATCTATATTGCCTTTTTTGCCCTTTGTGCCCTAACCCAATGGATTCAGGCCCAGCGGCCCGGATTCGATGTAGATTACCGCTACCCTAGAACCTATACCCTTGACCGAATTCGAGTTGTTTCGCCCGGTCAAAAACTAGACTCAACCTATGTTGTTCTTCTAAGTGGCCTAAACTTAGGCGATAAAATTCAAATACCCGGAAGGGAGACCGCCGCCGCTATTCGCAAACTGTGGAAAGAAAAAGTCTTTAAGAACATCCGCATCTCTGCCAATGAACTGCAACCTGGGCATGCAGAATTGTTCATCTATGCCGAAGAACAACCCCGCATTTTAAAACCCGTTATTTTTGGAATTAAAAAGGGCGAACAAGAAGACATTACCAACCTGATTAAATGGTATAGAGGCGAGGTGTACACCGACAACCTACGGAAAGTGGCCGAGTACCGCATCCGCGATTTCTTGGCCGAAAAAGGCTTCCTGAATCCCCAGATTGAATTCCGTACAGAAACCGACAGCACCATGCCGCCCGATTTTGTCAATTTGGTTATTGATATACACCGCGGAGAAAAAGTTAAAGTCGGCTCCCTCGAAATCTCTGGAAACCTACTTGTTAACACCTCGAAAATCCGCAGAACCATTAAGGACGCCCTTGTCGAAAAATCACGCGTTGATTTGGCACGCGATTTTTTCCAGTTCCTACAAGGGAATCCAGAATTGGCAGAATTTGATTCGGTGCTGCTGGGCAAAGGATTTTATGCCGCTACCCTGGAATACCTGCGCAACGCCAATCGAATCAATATTTTCACCAAATCAAAGTACAACGAACTAGAATGGGATATGGCCATGCGCAGCATTGTGGCCCTATATCAAGCCAAAGGGTATCGGGACGCACGTGTTGTTCGCGATTCGGTGTTCTACGCCAACGGAGAATTGCATGCCCAAATTCAAATTTCTGAGGGCATTCAATACCATTTTAGGCACATTAAATGGCTCGGCAACCAAAAGTACACCTCTGGCCGCCTAGACAGCCTTTTGGGCATCAAACGCGGAGATGTGTACGACCAAGAGCGCCTGACCAAGCGCCTCAACATGGACCAAAATGCCTTAG
Organism: uncultured Flavobacteriales bacterium; assembly: GCA_903837495.1. Lineage (GTDB taxonomy): Bacteria > Bacteroidota > Bacteroidia > CAIKAF01 > CAIKAF01 > CAIKAF01. The sequence goes on from CAILUT010000056.1 coordinate 65,215, forward strand.
ACATTAGCTCTTTATACCAAAACGACGGCTATCTTTTCTTTCGGGTCGAACCCTTAGAAGTACTGGTAGAGGGCGACAGCATCGATTTGGAAATCCGAATTTCAGAGGGAAAACAAGCTCGGATTCGCAGAATTATTTTGTCGGGAAATACCAAAACCAACGACCGGGTTTTGCTTCGAGAGGTGCGGGCCAAGCCCGGTGATCTCTTCCGCCGTTCCGATGTAATTCGCACTCAACAAGCTTTATCTCAACTCGGTATTATTGACCCCCAAGCCCTTGAAATTATTCCTCGGCCCGACCCCATAAACGGCATGGTTGATTTGGAATTTGTGGTTACCGAATCTCCTTCCGACCAAATTGAATTGTCTGGAGGCTGGGGAGCCAATCAGGTGGTTGGAACCCTGGGGCTTTCTTTTCGAAATTTTAGCCTGCGGAACATGCTTAAGCCCTCTACTTGGTCGCCCCTTCCATCGGGCGATGGGCAGCAACTTTCCATTCGAGCCCAATCTACCGGCCCTCAATTTCAAGCCTACAATTTTAGCTTTAATGAACCTTATCTAGGGGGCAAAAAACCCATTTCCCTGGGCCTTTCGGTAAACCACAGCTTGTTCTCTTTTGGCTTGTCTGATTCGGCCTCCCGTTTAATGAACACCTCTGTTGGCCTAAACGTGGGCCGGCAGCTTCGCTGGCCCGACGATTATTTCCAACTGTCGGGCGGCATTTCCTACAACCGGTACGATGCCCGCGATTACCGCCTGATTGCCGGCACAGCACAAAATTTCACCGGCGTTTCCAACAACTTTAACATCAACATCGGCCTAATTAGGAATTCGACCGACGATTTCATCTTCCCAACCTCTGGGTCTTTGTTTATGTTTAATGTGGAACTTACCCCCCCCATAAGTGCTTTTAATTCGGTGGATTATGCTTCTTTGCCCCTTCAAGAACGCTATCAATGGCTCGAATACCACAAATGGAAATTCCAAGGCAAGTGGTTTATTCCCCTCGATAAACGCGCCAACGACAAGCCCTCTAAGTTTATTCTTATGCTTAGAACGGAATTCGGCTTCTTAGGGCAGTACTCCGACCGGGTAGGGCCAACTCCCTTTGAGCGGTTTTTCTTAGGTGGCGACGGACTTACCGGGTTCAACATTGATGGCCGCGAAATCATCTCCCTGCGCGGGTACCCAAACCTTTCGCTTACTCCAGGGTTTGACGGAAATTCGGTCAATTCGGTAGGGGGTACCATTTACAACAAACACACCCTGGAACTTAGATTCCTGTTGTCGCCAAACCCACAGGCAAAAATATGGGTACATGGATTCCTAGAGGCCGGCAATGCTTGGGACGGATTCGATTCCTACACTCCTTTCCAATTGCAGCGTGCCTGGGGTCTGGGAATGCGTTTCTTTCTTCCTATGTTTGGTTTATTGGGTGTCGATTATGGCTGGGGAATGGACCCCTTGCCGCCCAACAACACTCCGCCCGGCGGGCAGTTCCACTTTATGATTGGCCAACAATTCTAACCCTTGCTGTACCCCCAATTAAACTTGCTTTTGGTATGAAACACCTCCTTCTTTTTACCGCCCTGCTCCTCGCACTCTCTCAACCCCTTTCTGCTCAAAAATCGGTGTATGTAGATAGCGATTACATTCTAAGCAACGTCCCCGAATACAAAGCGGCTCAAAAACAATTGGAAGACATTGCCGCCGAATGGCAAAAAGAAATTGAAAGCAAGCTGGCCGACATCAACCAGGTGTACAAAACCTATCAGGTCGAAAAAATACTTCTTAGCGAAGAAATGCGCATTAAACGAGAAGAAGATATTTTGAAAAAAGAAAAAGCCGTGAAGGAACTCCAAAAAAAACGGTTCGGACCCGATGGCGATTACTTTAAAAAACAAGAAGAGTTAATCCGACCCATTCAAGACAAAGTATTTAACGCCATTTCTAGCCTAGCCGAAGAAAAAAATTACAGCATGGTTTTCGATAAAGCCGGATCAACCACCATGATGTATGCCAACAAACGCTTTGACATCAGCAAGGATGTTATTCGCGAATTGGGCCTGGTGCCCGGGGCCACCGACGAAGAAGACACGGAGGAGACGGACGAGGAGGAAGATGGAGGCAGCGGAGATCAACCGGTAAAACTCGACAAGCCCTAACTGTGAGCGCCCGCATTGGAATGTTTGATTCCGGCGTGGGCGGATTAACCGTCCTCAAAGCCTTTCGCAACGCCTTCCCCCAAGCCGATATCCAATACGTCGGCGATACCCTGCACATGCCCTATGGCGACAAAAGCCCCGATAACATTCGAGATTTTAGCCGACACATTGCTCGATATCTTCGCAGCAGCGGTGCCGAACTTATCGTTATCGCCTGCAATTCCGCTTCTTCTTGGGCCTATGAGGCCGTTTGCGAAGAGGCCGGCAACATCCCCGTTCTCGACGTCGTTCGTCCTGTTGTTCACCACCTGGCCAAACAACCCAACCTTAGCCGAGTAGGCCTGGTTGGTACCCGGGCCACCGTTCAATCGGGTATTTATCCCCGGCTGCTCAAGGCCCTTGCTCCAAACATCCACATCGATGCCCTCGCAACTCCTCTGCTGGCGCCCTTGGTGGAAGAAGGCATTCAATTGCACGAACTCAACCGCTTGCTCGTTTCTCATTATTTGCAGCAATTGCCCCTAGACAGCATGCAAGCTTTGGTGCTTGCATGTACCCACTATCCGGTGCTGCAAGATGTTTTTCAAGAACTGCTGGGCCCCAACATTCAGGTGCTAAATCCCGGCGAACTCCTCGCTCTGGAATGCCGCAACAAAGGCTTAAATTTCGCCGGAAAGGGTACGCTGCTGTGCGAGGTAACCGAATACACTTCGGCTTTCGAGAAAACAGCCGAGCGCCTTCTGGGCCACCCTATTTCGCTGCAAACCATCGATTTGCACGCTTAGATTAGGCTGTTTCCTGTTCTCATTTCTATGCCTTTTTATTTTTCTCTTTGGCGCGGCAGCCGGGCTTTCACGCGTAGTCCGCAGCGGCCTGTGGCTGCCCCAGCGGGCTTGCGGTGGCTCCTAAAGTCGCCTCCGCGCCACGCGGGGCAGGCACAGGCCGCTTGGCGGGCTACCGCGTTCAATCCCTGCCGCATTCCAACCCGTTTTTGCCCAACTTTCTCAACGTGCTTGGTCGTTTTAAACCGTTTTATTTTTACCTTCGAAAACAACAATCTGTTTCCCTCTTCTATTATTCAAATAATCTGAAACCTATAACTCCACACTAAAATGAGCAAAGGAAAAATATTTGTTACCGGGGGAGCCGGTTTTATTGGCAGCCGAGTTGTTAAAATGGCCATCGATCAAGGCTACGAAGTACGATGCTTGCTCCGCAGCAGCACCAATGTGCGTCGGCTCGAAGGGCTGCAGTATGAATCGTTTTTGGGCGACATCACCAACGCTGAATCCATGCACCAAGGTATCAAAGGCTGTACAGCCGTGGTGCACCTGGCCTCTTTGTCAAACTGGAAAGACATTCACAGCCCTAAAATGCCCTTAGTGGTCATTGAAGGCAGCCGGAATGTCTTAAACGCCGCCCGCGACAACGGAAACCTTCCTATGGTTTATGTATCCTCTTCTACTGCCGTTGATGGAACCGAAGAAAAAACCATCTTAAACGAAGACAGCCCCTTAACACTCAGCAAATCTCATTTCGTGTATCCGCATGCCAAAAAGCAGGTCGAAGGCCTTTGCAAAGAATACGCGGCTGCAGGTCTTCCCGTGTGCATCGTGAACCCAACCGAAGTGTATGGCCCTCAAGATTGGGAAAAAATTACCTGCGGAAACCTAATCGATTTCGCCACCACCAAAACCATACAACTCGCTGAAGGAGGAACCTCCATTGTACACGTGGACGATGTGGCCATCGGTATCCTTGCCGCCCTTCAAAAAGGCAAGCCCGGCGAACGGTATATCTTGGGCGGAGACAACATGGAGTTTAAAGACCTTGCCGCCTTGGCAATGGAAATTCTAGGCAAGCCCGCTAAAATTTCTATGATGTCACGCAAAATGCTCATGTCCTTAGCCTGGATTTCCAAAACCTTCCGCATTCCAATGGGCTTTGAACCCGCAGTTATTCCCTACGCCGTTAAATACTGGTTTGTTGACAACAGCAAAGCCAAAAACGAACTGGGTGTTGATTTTCGCTCCCCCCGCGAAATCTTAACACCTACCTTAAATTGGGTGCGCGAAGTGGGCTGGCTGAAATAGGCATTTCGGGCCTTGCTCTGCTTCTGCCCAACCCTTCTGCTGCTTTTTTTCGTCTGATTTACGTTTTCTAACACACCATGAAAGGTCGAGTACTTATTACAGGAGCCAGTTCAGGCATTGGTGCGGCCACCGCTCAACGGCTTGCAAAAGAGGGATACAATCTGATTTTAACCGGCAGACGCTCCGACCGATTGCAGCAAGCCACCGCCCAATTGAACGCCGATTACCCCCAAATTCAAGTGGAATGGCGAAAATTAGATGTTCAGATTGAATCGGATGTAATTGCTTTTTATCAGGATTTAGAACAGAGCGGAATCATGCCTACCATTTTGGTGAACAACGCAGGATTGGCCGCCGGCCTAGCCCAGGTCGATGAGGCTCTTACCAACGACTGGCATCGAATGATTGATACAAACATCAAAGGGGCCTTGTTCATGTGCAAATACCTTATACCGCACCTAAAAAATCAAAACACAGGGCACATCGTTCAAATGTCTTCGGTGGTGAGCCGAGAGGTGTACGCCGGGGGCAGTGTTTATTCTGCCACCAAACACGCCCTAGACGCCATTCACCGCACCCTTAGGTTGGAATTGCTGCCTTGGAACATCCGCCTAACCTCTATAAATCCAGGTATGGTTGAAACCGAATTTAGCTTGGTTCGGTTTAATGGCGACCAAGAACGCGCCGACGCTGTGTACAATGAGGTAAATCCCCTACGCCCCGAAGACGTTGCCGATGCGGTGGCTTACTGCCTGTCTGTGCCGCCCCACGTCAACATTCCCGAACTGCACATTGCTGCCGCCTGCCAAGCCACCGCAACGCGCGTACGAAAACACGACGGCACGCTGCGCGGTTGATTTTTTCGATTAAGCCAACCGCAGCCTTCTTCCATTCCGATTGCAAAAAAATCAGCTGACGTTTTAAGCCCTGCTTAAACCCCTAAACAGCTGCAGATTCAGGACCCATTTCCCGGCATGCCACATGGAATCAAGCCCCCAACTTACCTGCCCCTGAAAATAGGCAAAACCGCCCCAACCGATGCATTCGGTGATGGTATGCCCAAAAGCTGAGAAAGCGTGGGAGCAATATCCTCAACCCCAACCTCCTGGTAATGGCAGTGAGGTTTGAATACGCTGCCCAAAAACAACAGGGGGACTTGTGCATCATACGAATATGGAGAGCCATGGGTTGTGCCTTTTTCTCCACTTAAGCCTTCCATGTATCCCGGCATAGAAAGTCCAATCAAGTTGCCAGAGCGGTTGTGGTGCAGCCCCTTGGCCAGCATCCCCGGACCATGAGAAAGCGTAAGCAAAGGGAATAATTCCGAAAAAGAATACACGTCCAAAATGCCAGGAATGCTGCGCATGGCCTGCCGAATCCGCTCTTGAAAGTCAGCAGGGCAATCGGGACTTAAATATACGTTTAGGTTTTGAACCGCCTGTATGTATGCGCTTGAACCGGGCACACTGTGCTCCAGTTTTGTTTTTATGTCATCTGTTATCACTCCCCCCGGTATTTTTTGTGCCTTAGCAAATTTTGGATTTTCAGCCGCCCCATGGTCGGCAGTAAGAACCACCACATAATGCTCCGAACCTACCTTTTGATCCAAATACCCAAACAACTTAGCCAGGTTCTGGTCTAACTTGATGTAGGTGTCGGCCACTTCAAGCGAACGAATGCCAAACTGATGCCCCATAATATCTGGCTGTGAAAAGCTAATGTTTAACAAATCGGGCGTGTCATCCAATCCTAGGTTTTCCTGTTCAATCGTTTCTACCGCGAAATCTACGGTTAGGGTGTTGCCGGCCGGCAAATGCTTAAGCCGCTGATATCCATATTTCCCGCTTTTTTTTGGGTCGTTGTGTGGAAATACAGGCTCTGTTTCCCCAGGAAATGCGGCCTCGTCGGGTTGATTGTCCAAATGGCTTAATGCCTGCAGCTTTTTGTCTAAATCCCAAGGCTGGTTTATCTCTTTATCCTTGGCAGCACTTTGATTAAATGCGCTTACCCAGCTGGGTAAAGCTTGGGTATAAAAGGTTGAGCTAATGAAATTTCCGTTTAAAGGGTCCAACCAATACACCCCGTTTGCATGGTGGCCAGCCATCAAAATCGCTGACCTATCTTTTATGGCAACGGCGATGTTTTTGGCATCGGGAAAGGCCAACTTTAATTCGTCGCCTAGGGTTGTGGCCCAGAGGTACTGGGGACTCATTTGCCCTGCGTTGCCGGTGCTTCCTACTGTTTTTGCCGAGGGGTCTTCCACACAATATACCGATTTCTGCTGGGCACGGTCAAACCAATCGTTGGCTACGATGCCGTTGTACATGGGGAAGCTCCCTGTCGAAATGCACGCATGCCCCGGACCGGTGTAGGTGGGCACATAATGATACCTGGCGTTCGAAAAACGGATTCCCTGCCGCTTTAGCCGATTAAATCCCCCCTCTCCGAAATACGAACCAAACCGTTCTAAATAATCGTTGCGCATTTGGTCAACAGAAATCACCACCACCAAACGCGGGGGCACTAAACTGCCCGTGTTTGTCTGGGCATCAACCAGCCCTGCAAGGCTTAAGCAAATTAAAAAAAAGAATGGATAGGGTTTCAACGTCTTATACTTTTAAGGCAATAGAAAATAAAATCAACATGCTTCGAAAGGTCCAAAGACCTGCTCGAATAAAAGAGGTAATGTACATGGCTTGGTAGCTTTTTTCAGTGGGATTTTCCCAAAAAGCAGCTCTTTGCCGCCTCAATATACCCAGCGAAATGCCCCAAATTGCCAATAAAATGAAAAAAGACAAGCCATACAGCTGAATAAAACGGGCGGCCTGCTCGGAAGCCGACATAGAGCGTACCGAAAAGATAAGGGTAGCAAAAGAGCTGAGCAGCTCTAATGAAACCAAAGGGAAGTGGAGTAGGGTAGAGCGCTTTTTAAACTCCTCCGAAGCCTCTTTTCGCGCGTTTTCTGGAATCCAGCGCAGCAAAGGCAGTGTTGATACACTGCTAAACCAAGCCATGCCGGTAAGAAGCAGGCTGCATAGTAAGGAGAGTATAAAAGCAGGTGAAACCATAGATTAGGGAGCAAGCCGTTCTTTATTCCACGATTTTTCTTCCCGTACAAACCGAATTCGATCGTGAAGCCTACCGGGCCTACCTTGCCAAAATTCCATGCTTTGCGGCAACAGTCGGTATCCACCCCAAAAAGGAGGCATCGGAATTACATCGGTGTGGGAAAAACGCGCCTCAACCGATTTTAACAGGTCCTCTAAATGTGCCCGGTCGGGAACAATTTCACTTTGGGGTGAGGCCCAAGCCGATAGTTGATTTAGGCGGGGACGGCTTTGAAAATATGCATCCGATTCAACTTTCGATAATTTCCGTACTTCCCCTTTTATGCGAATTTGACGTTCTAGCTCCACCCAAAAAAAGTTTAAAGCCGATTTGGGGTTGCTTTCTAGGTGCCGGGCTTTCTCTGAGGTGTAATTGGTGTAAAAAACCAAGCCCCCCTGCGAAATATCTCGAAGCAATACGATTCGGCTGCTCGGAAATCCGTTTAAGTCTACTGTGCTAAGAGTCATGGCATTTGGTTCCGACTGACCTGCATTTGCGGCATCGCCCAACCATTTTTCCAATAAAAAAATGGGGTCTGTTCCACATTCCGTTTCGGATAATGCCATCAATTTATAATCTTTACGGAGTTTTGAGAGAAATTCTTTCATAATGCATCAACTTCTGATATCAAAGATACCGAAATGGAATCAATAGAAACCGACTTAAAAGAACGAAAGGTTGACCGAGTTAAATGGCTTGCACTCATTATTATTGCTCTTTCTTCTGCATTTCGATTGTTTTTCGCCTCGACCATTTCTTTTAGCCCAGAAGAGGTTTTTTCCATTTTTCAGTTTTCTGAACATGGCTTCTCCGGTCTGATCGATCACCTAAACGAACGCGGCGAAAACCACCCGGTTGTCGCTCAGGTGTTCTTTGGATTGTGGCATCTAATTACGCCCAGCCATGAATTTTTTGTCCGATTGCCTTATGTTGTTTTAGGGTCCATGGGAATGTGGTGGGCATATTTGCTTTTTTCAGGTTGGTTTGGACGGAAAATAGCCGTTATGGTGTTGATTTTTATGGGATTTGCCGCCATGAATATGGTTTTTGGAATCTATGCTCGGCCTTTTGTTTTGGGAATGTCTTTGATTATGCTGGCGGCCTGGCGCTGGGATCGAGTTGTCAATAGAACCGGGCAGATCTCCCTTAAAAAAGGCTTGTTTCTAGGCCTCGCCTGGCTCATCGCCGCTCACTCCCACTATGGAGCACTCATAATCGTAGGACTTATGGTGCTTGCCTCTTTGCTTTTCATTAATCCCAAAAACATGTACGCCCTGGGTGCCGCAGCCCTTATTTTGGCAATAGGGCTTGTTCCATTTTATGGAATTGGCCGGCAGCATTTTACCATGGCAACCATCGGCCCGCACGGCTTACCCGTTCCAGACCCCCAATTTAGCTGGATTTTAGACTGGATCTTGTATCTGGTTAACCAGTCCTATTTTGTGTTTTTAACCCTAATCGGCATTCTGGTTTACTCCCGCCCCAAATCCTATGAAAAAAAATACAATTGGAGGGCCTCTCGCTATCACATGGCCCTAGGAAAACAACAAATTGTTTGGATTTCGGCTGCCTTTGGCTTCTTGCCCTTTATTGGTTTGCTCTTTTATTCTTTCGTTCAAAAACCGGTTTTTCATGTTTCTTTAATTCTACCTACCTTCCCTTTTGTTGCGGCCTTCGTTTTTCAATGGGCATATCCCTTTTTCAGAAAAATGCCCACCCATTTGTTGGGGGTTTTTGCTCTGGTGGTTCTGTTTACCTCTATGACCGAAAAGGAAGCCTTTAACATCATGCCTTTTACCCACTTCAAACAAGCCATTGCTCAAATGGAAGAGCAGGTTGAAACAAGTCCTAAAACCGCCGTTCTTATGGTGAGCCATTCGCCCGAGGTCTTGAAGTATTTTATTGATGAAGATAGTCCCCTAAATAAAGTAGGGCGAATTTTTCACCCCGACAGCCTGAATCAAAAGTTTACCGACTGGATGACGGCCGCAAAACAACAAGGGCAACAAAATTTGATTTACGCCTGGTTTGATGAGGAACCCGCCGTTGAGATACCAACTCGAATTCGAGCCGTATTTCCCAACTACGCTATGCGAAAACGCGGCAGCCAGCAAGCTCAGCACTATTTTTCTGTGCTTCCCGTTAAATCTGCCATTTTGCGCGATTTAGATACCCTGCTTTCTTACCAGCATTTTTACACCGCTGCCCCTCTCGATTCTATGCTTTCTCAGCCTGCCATCTTTATGGATGCCGGCCCCCTACGCGACGACCTAAATCCATGGACCGAAGTGGTAGGCAAGGTTGTTCTGCAAAACCTTGACAGTGTGCCCGCAAACATTCAAATTCATGTTGAAGTTTTATCGGATTACGGAGCAAACTGGGAAAACATCTTGACCGTCGAGGTTCCCGCCCTTGCCACCCAAGCGTACTTTGTGGGACGAAAACTGAGAGCAGAAATTTCCTATAAAAAGGAACCCATCTTCCGTTTAAAAACCAATCCCATTGCTCAAAACGGCCAACCCGGTAAAATACGGGTGCTCGAAAACTATATTTCGGTCGTGGTAGGCGACGAGAAAAATTTCCCCAAAATGATGTACCCAGGCCATCAAAAAAGATAACCGCGCTATGGTACAAGCCCCCCCTCTTCGTTTGCTCTCTTTCGCCCTTTTGTTGCAGTTCTCGGCCATCTGTGCCCAAAATAAGCCGGAATCGTGGCGGGTTCATTTGCCTTTCTTTCGATGTGCCCACATCGACTTCCAACAAGGCAACTTGCTGCTCGCCTCCGATCAAGGTGCCTGGAGCTACAACCTCCAAACCATCGAACGCCAACCTTTCTCTAAAGCCGAGGGCTTTAGTGCCGTCGAAAGCTCTGTGGTGCGTGCACACCCCAGCAAGCCCTGGGCAATTATTACCTACCGCAGCGGACACGTCGATTTGATTAAAAATGGCCGAGTTATAGGCTTGAATTCCTTGCTAAATGCAGGAATTAATGATTCCAAGTTCATCCGGTCGGCCGAATGGTTCGGCGATACCGTTCTTCTGGCTGCCGATTTCGGTGCCGTGATTATCGATGCAAATCAAGAGGTTTTTCGGAATTCCGCTATTCTTAATAATAGCCCCCAATTCACCACCGAAACCTGCCAGTATGCCGCTGTGTTTAACAACCGATTTTGGTTCGCCCTCTCCTCAGGCCTCTACAGCAGCCCCTTGAATGGAAACATCAAAGACCTTACATCTTGGTCTTTGCATGCCGATGCAGGCCCCGGATTTTACTTGAAATTAGCCCCCTTCAACGGAAAACTCTATGCCATTAAAGGCCAAACCGGCGATAGCCTCTTTGCCATTGTGCCCGGTGTCTCTGTGCAAAATCTGCAATTCCCCGATTTCCCCTCCTTTAACCAAATCCGAACCATAGGCAACCGACTCTATATCCTAACCGACACCGTCGCTATTGCCATTGACCCCCAGCAATCGCCCATCTGGAATTTTCATTCGCCCTTCGGTTTATTTAAGGATATTGTGCAAGACGATCTGGGCAACCATTACCTGGCAACCTCACGAAACGGATTGTTGTTCGCCGCTACCAATCAAACCGCTTACGGACCGCCAGGCCCCGAAACCCGAAACGCATACGACATCAAAGTGCTGCCCAACGGAGATGTTTGGGTGGCCACCGGAGGACGAACTCCACTTTGGGGTGCCATTTTTCGACGAGATCAACTGTTTTACCGCCGCCAAGGATTTTGGAGGGTGCTGCGCGAACCAGAAGCCGGATATCCGCTGGGGCATGCCGACTTACTTGCCATTGCCCCCGACCCCGACAACCCAAGCCGATTGTTTGTCGCAGCCGGTATAACCGGACTCTACGAAATCAACAACTACGCCTATTCCTCCTTTATTCAAGGCCCACCACTTCCGATGGGCCTGAACCGGCCAGGCTTGGGGGGCCTCGCTTTCGACCGGCAAAAAAACCTCTGGGTGGCCCCAACCTACGACCCCATTGGTCTGCTCTGCTTGAAAACCGACAATACGTTCAGCGCTGTCGATTTCCCCAATTTTACCTCAAACTCTGTGCCTACAGGCGATGTTGTAGTTGACGATTTTGGCCATGTTTGGCTCGCCGTCTGGAGCCGCGGAATCGCTGTTTATAACCCCTCCTCTGGCCAAAAGCAATACTTGACAGCTACTTTTAACTCCGGCGACCTGCCAAACCTGCACATTCGAACCCTGGCCAAAGATAAAAATGGGGAAATTTGGGTTGGAACCGACGACGGAATCCGCGTGTTTTCCCCTGGACTTTTGTTCTCAGGAAACCCCATCAATGGCCAAAAAGTGGTGCTGAAATCCGACGATGGAAACAATGAACTCCTGCTGGCCCAAACCATTGTGAACGACATTCAAATTGATGGCGGAAACCGAAAATGGATCGCTACTCAAGGTGCCGGTGTTCTTTTGGTAAGTCCCGATGGCCGAAGCATTATTCGCAGTTTTAATGCTGCAAACAGCCCCCTGTTGGCCGATAATGTACAATGCATAGGCATCGACCCCGTCTCGGGCGAGGTGTATTTTGGCACCGAACTCGGCATCATTTCTTACCAAGGAAACGCCTCCGAAGCCAACGACCAATTTGGCGAGGTGCTGGCCTTTCCCAATCCGATTAAACCCAACTACGACGGCCCTGTTACCATTAGGGGCCTGGCCCGAAATGCCCATCTTAAAATAACCGATGTGGCTGGAAATCTTGTGTATGAACTGCAGGCCGACGGCGGTACCGCAACCTGGAACGGAAAACGATTTGATGGACGACGCCCACAAACCGGCGTTTACTTGGTTTGGGCCACGAATGAAGATGGCTCAGAATCCATGGCAACAAAACTGATTTTTATTCATTAGGGCATGCCCCGACAATTGGAATGCCTGCTCTTGCACACCATCCGTTTTGGTGATCAGGGCCATATTCTTAAATTATTGGCTGCCGACGGGGAGCAAGTCGATGCGGTCATTTCCATTTCCTCCAAAGCAAAATCCACCAAAAGGGCTTTCTTACACCCGCTTTCCGCTCTCAATTTGGTGCTCAGCGACAGCAAATCTTCAGGCTTGCCCTACGCCTCTCAGTTTTCCTTTCAACCCCATCGGTCTTTCGTCCATGCCGGACCCGCTCAATTGGCCACTGCTTTGTTCGTGGCCGAAGTATTAACCCGAATTTGCCAGTGGCAAAAAGGCGATGCAGCCCTCTATGAACTGTCCACGCGCTACCTAGAAGAAATGCTGCAGCCCGTCAACTCCAGCCATTTGCCCATTTTGTTTTTACTTGAGGTTATTGACTGGTCGGGGTTTTTACCCGAACCCCCCGAAACCCAAAACACCAATTTGGTTTTTGGCCTCCAATCCGCAGCCTTCTCTCCCGCGCCCGGTTCGGGCTTGGAACCCGTTTTTTCAACCGAACTTTCGCAAATCTGGATTGACCTGATTGCCCATCGAGCCCTGCCCCCCTTGGCCAAGCAGCGCCGCGAACTCCTTGACGCCATGGTTCGATTCTTAGAATGGCACTTCGATAAACCGGGCAGCATTCTTAGCCACCGCATTTTTGCAGAAATGAGCCAAGCCTAAAAAAAAAGGACCGGTTTCCCGGCCCTTTTTTACGTTTTTTAAATCCCTTGTTTATTGAATCACGAAACGACCGCGGGCAACCGCTTGCCCTTGCTCCAATACGGTGAACAGGTAAATGCCTGAATTTAAATTGCCAACATCAATTTGGTCCGATCCCATCCGGACAGCCGCATGCCGACGTCCGCTTAAGTCGGTCAGGCTAAGCTGGGCAGTAGGCTTCAGGCCTTCAATCCGGATTACCCCCGCGTTCGATGGATTCGGATATACCGTTAATTCTGGCGTGGAAACGGGCGAAACGGACATTTGGCTGGCATCGCTCTTAAAACGCGCATTGTCTGGATTCCCTTGGTCGTCCAAACGCAGTGCCACAACCCCAAATTTCTCTCCATTCGCATACCAAGTATATACTGTGGTGGTGGTAGTAACTACATTGCCCGGAAGGCCAGCCAGCTGAGCCAAGGTTTGAGGCATTAAATTCCAACCGGCAGGCATGTTAATGCCCAACAGCAAACAATTGATCGGCGATGGATTGTACACAAAAATCGAATCTGTGGTTGTTTCGTCCGATTTAGCCCGCAACGCTTGCACGGTATCGGTAGGCAAATAAACCGTTCCTGAGGCATCAAATACCGTGTTTAAGGTGGAACGGCGGTTGATCCGTGTTGAGTCAAAGGTCAACTGACATCCCAATACATTGGTGTCCAATCCTAAGTAGATGGCCGCTTTGAATGAGGAGCTGCTGTTGACTTGATCGTTCAACTGAGAAGGAAATGGCAACAAAATTTGTTCAGGCTGATACACCGCTAAGGTGGGCACTCCATTCAAATCGGTACCCAATGCAACCGTATTTACGGAGCTCGAAGTTTTGTTTAAGAAAAAGTAACCATCGTTCGACTCGGTAACTAAATTGCAGTTTCCAAGCCCAGAGGCCGCAGGAACCGCCGATGGATCCAGAAAAAACAAGGTGTCTAAACTTTCTGTGTTCAAAGAGCTGAAATTCCATGTCTGCCCAGCACCCGCAGGTCCAGGTTGAATCCCAGGGGTGTTGTCGGAACCTACAATGAATTGATCGCCCACGGAACCAAAGTCAGATGAACCAATGCTAATCTGTGCTCCAGCCGTTAGCACACTTGCGCTGCACAGCAAACTAAAATAGATGTTTTTCATAGGGTGTTTTTTAAATTCTCAATTTCACAAAACTAATGCCAAAATACCATTTTTTCATATCCACTGCATTATTTGCAAAAGGCAGTTCCTTTTTCAACAGGATGCTTACCTTTGTCAAAATCTTTATACTATGGGTTGGTTGTTTATTCCTCTTGGCAACGGCATCAAATCGTCTTTTCAGTTTTTGGAAATGGCGGGCATGAATTACAACCTGCTCATGATTGCAGCAGGTACAGGCCTAACCGTGTATTGGGTGCTGCAAATGATTAAGAACAAACAGTCCGAAGACAAAGGCGTTTTTCGCCCCAAATAAGCGAGCCCCTTTTTTTCGGTTCAAAAGCCCCAAATCGGGGCGGGACTTAGGCAAATCCCCTTTTAATCGTTTAGCTTGAGTACAGCTTGAAAAGCTTCTTGTGGAATTTCTACGCTTCCTACCTGCCGCATCTTTTTCTTGCCCTCTTTCTGTTTTTCCAACAGCTTCCGCTTCCGATTTTAATCGTTTAGCTTGAGTACAGCTAGAAAAGCTTCTTGTGGAATTTCTACGCTTCCCACCTGACGCATCTTTTTCTTGCCTTCTTTCTGTTTTTCCAACAGCTTCCGCTTCCGACTAATGTCGCCCCCATAGCATTTTGCCGTTACATCTTTCCGCAGGGCTTTCACCGTTTCGCGCGCAATAACTTTTGCACCAATTGCGGCTTGTATAGCAATTTCAAACTGCTGCCTTGGCAGCAATTCCTTCAGTTTCAAACAGAGCTTTTTCCCTAAATTAAACGCGTTGTCTCGGTGAATAAGGCTCGACAATGCATCTACCTGCTCCCCGTTCAGCATAATATCCATTTTAACCAGCACCGAAGTGCGGTAGTCGCTCGGATGGTAGTCAAAGCTGGCATAGCCCTTCGAAATGGTTTTGAGCCGGTCGTAAAAGTCAAATACAATTTCCCCTAAGGGCAATTCAAAACTCAACTCTACCCTGTCTTGTGTTAAATAAACCTGGTTTTTTAAAATGCCCCGTTTCTCCATACACAAGGTCATTACAGAGCCGGTAAATTCCGATTTCGTGATAATTTGTGCATGAATATAAGGTTCTTCAACATACTCTAAGTGATTCGGCTCGGGCAAATCCGAGGGATTATTCACAATGAGCTTTTCTCCTTTTTTAGTGAAGGCATTGTACGAAACGTTGGGAACGGTGGTAATCACATTCATGTTAAACTCCCGCTCCAAACGCTCTTGAATAATTTCCATGTGCAACATGCCCAAAAATCCGCACCGAAATCCAAATCCAAGGGCCGCCGAAGATTCCGGCTCAAAGGTCAGGCTGCTGTCGTTCAACTGCAGTTTTCCCATGGCTTCGCGCAGCTCTTCGTAATCCTCTGTATCTACCGGATAAATACCGGCAAATACCATGGGTTTTACGTTTTCAAACCCATGTATCATGTCGGTACAGGGATTGGCAACATGGGTAAGGGTGTCGCCCACCTTTACCTCTTTGGCCGTTTTAATGCCAGAAACAATATAACCCACATCGCCTGCCAGTACTTGGTTGCGGGGCGACAAATCCAATTTCAAAACCCCTACCTCATCGGCATTGTATTCCCGTTCGGTGGCCATGAATTTCACTTTGTCGCCTTTGCGCAGGCTGCCGTTCATGATTCTGAAATAGGCAATAATGCCCCGGAAGGGATTGAATACCGAGTCGAATATCAGCGCCTGCAAGGGGGCTTCTGTGTCCCCTTTGGGTGGAGATATCCGTGCCACAACCGCTTCCAGTATCTTGTCCACGCCCAACCCTGTTTTGCCCGAGGCAGGAATAATGTCGTCCAACGAACAGCCAATCAACTCCACAATTTGGTCCTTCACCTCTTCGGGCATGGCCGAGGGCAAATCCATTTTATTTAGAATGGGTATGATTTCCAAATCGTGTTCAATGGCCAAGTACAAATTTGAAATTGTTTGGGCCTGAATCCCTTGCGTAGCATCTACAATCAGCAAGGCTCCTTCGCAAGCCGCAATGCTGCGGCTTACCTCGTACGAAAAATCCACATGCCCAGGGGTGTCAATCAAATTCAAGATATACGATTGCCCATTTAGGCTGTATTCCATTTGAATGGCCTTGCTTTTTATGGTAATGCCGCGCTCCCGTTCCAGGTCCATATCGTCCAGCGTCTGTGCCTTCAAATCTTTACCACTAATGGTATTGGTGATTTGCAACAGGCGGTCGGCTAAGGTCGATTTCCCATGGTCAATATGGGCAATAATGCAAAAATTCCGGATGTGCTTCATAGCTTATGGGCAAAGGTAAAAAAAGGGGGCTTGCACAGGCCATTTCTCGCCGCTTTTCAGTTAAAACCGAAGGGGTTTTTGAAGTTTGTGTTTTTTGGGCGGGTTTTCGGGCTTTCTCCGGTGGTCCGCGGGTGCAGGCCTAGGCCCCAGCGGGGTACGGGGGCTCCTAAAGTCGCCTCCGCCCCGCGCGGGGCCTCGGGCCCACACCCTTGCGGGCCACCCGGTTCAATCCCGCCCGCAGGCGGCTCAATGCGTTTTCCCAGCTCAACATAAAAAACCGTTTTCCTGAACCCCAGCTTTTGCCTGCTCCCCTTTTCCCTTCCTTCCCCAAATCAAAAAACGGCATAAAATGCAGATTTGCCCTTTCCACCGTCTGCGCCGGTCCGTAATTTTGCAGTTCATCGCTGAATCATTTGTGTTGGAAGGTGCTTCGCTACATTTTTTGGGCTGGAGAAGAACACGCAAGGTGTTTTTTAGGTTTGAGGTCTGTTTGTGGTTCAAAGGTCAGCTCGCAGCAAAGTTCAACGCAGGTAACTATATTTACAAACTGTTGAAATTTCCAACCACTTTCACTTGCATGCCAAATGAAAACGCGTTTTTCAACAGACTTAGGGGAGCTAAGGTTAAAACCTTGTTGGACGAGGGGAAACTCACCGAACTTGCGGTTCACAGCATTGATGGGATTTGTCGCAACCTAAACGATTTTGTTTTCGTTGTGGACCATTTCAGATTGGAAGCGCCGCCCCATCGCGTTGGCTAAAGCAGTTTGTGCCCGCAAGGGAAAACCATCGGATTTGCTCTTAAAATAAGGCTCCCCAATATTCCGCCTAAGGCTGGGCTTCCCTTCCCGCCTGAATCAAGTCTGATGCCGATGCGAATTCTAAAATAACGGCAACCAATGCCGTTATTCCACCAAGAACTCCTCCAGTGGCAGGTTCATTCAAAGCAATCAGGCTTGCCGCAATTCCAGCTCCTGCAATTCCAGTTACCAATGCGGCAATTCTTTTCTGGCCTGCACGAACAAGATGTATGTTGCCTACTGCAACGGTGGTTTTTTCCTTGAGCTGCTTAGCTTGGTAAGGGCCTTTTTTTAAGGTGTACGCTGTGCCCCAAGGAAATAATTTATCCAGTGCGGCTTTTATTTTTCTTTTGGGAATTGAATCCGCATACAGGACGTAAATGTGAGGTATATTCACACTTTCATAACCAGCTTGATGCAGATATTGGGCATTGCTTTCGCTGACATTGTTGGCAATCACGGTATCTAAAACCCCAATTTCTATTCCTTTGTGGTAGAGTTTTATTTTTTGCAGGCTGAGGGGCAATTGCGTTTGTTGGGCCTGAAGCGGGAGCAAGGAAAGGAATAGCAGGAAACATAGCAGTGAAAAGGCATTTTTAATGTTCATTATTTCGTTTTTCAATGTACAAAAGTCCTATAAAATAAACCAAAAGCAACAAAAATGCGGTAAAATAAACCGAAAATGAAAAAATCAAAATGGGTAGCACATCCCAATTTCCCCCAAAAATGTGCAACTTTAACCCATGAAAGCATCTGTTCTATTATCTGGCTGCGGGGTTTATGACGGCAGCGAAATACATGAGTCGGTTTTGGCTCTTTTGGCCTTACAGCAACAGGGTTTTGAATGTTCTTGCTGGGCGCCAAATGCAGTTCAGTTTCATGTGGTAAATCACGTCAATGGGGAAGAAATGCCCGAGTCGCGTCAGGTTCTTGTTGAATCGGCCCGAATTGCACGGGGGCAAATAGCAGATTTGGCCGATTTTTCGGCCGAAAATGCCGATTTGCTTTTAATTCCCGGTGGTTTTGGGGCAGCAAAAAACCTGTCGGATTGGGCCGTTCATGGCCCCTCCGGAAGCATACATGCAGATGTAGCCAAGGCCATTCAGGCCATGCATGCGGCGGGCAAACCCATTGTGGCGCTGTGCATGGCCCCGGTGTTGCTGGCCCATGCATTGGGAGCTCATACACCCCAACTCAGTTTAGGTCAACATGGCGAAGGTTCGCCCTACGATATTGCAGGAATCCATGCAGGTGTGGAACTTCTGGGAGCAAAGGCGGGCGAGGTGCCCTTTGGCGATATTTGGGTAGATGAAATCAATAAGTTGGTTTGTGGCCCTTGCTACATGATGCATGCAACTTTGGTTGAGGTGCACGATGCGATTCAAAAGGCGGTGGCCAAAGCCAAGGCATGGCTGTAATGTTTTAGGCGATTTTTTTGCGGGATGGCCTGCGGGCCGGATGGAGCAGGGTTGCCCACAAGGGGCTTAGGGCACTGGGGCGCGCGCTGCGCAGGCGACTTTAGGAGCCCGCGTAAAGCCGCAGCCCCAGGCCCTAAGCACCGCGGACTACCCGCGACAGCCGGATTGCCCGCCCACATTTGAAACACTAATTTTAACCCTATCTTTGACTTCGTATGGCTCAGGTTATTGCCTCTTCTAAGGTTTTTGATGTTGCGGTGGAAGCCCTTTCAGGCCTGCCTGGAATTGGTCGGAAGTCGGCCATGCGCCTGGCACTGTTTCTGTTAAAGCAAGAAAAAGAGCGGGTAACTGGACTTGGAACGGCCTTGATTGAGCTGGCCACCAACGCCCGCTTTTGCGACCTTTGCCACAATTTAAGCGACACAGACCGTTGTGGCATTTGCGTAAACCCTGTTCGGCAAGGCAAGGGTCTTTGTGTTGTCGAAGACCTGCGCGACGTGCTGGCCATCGAAGCTACGGCCCAATTTCATGGGCTTTACCATGTGCTGGGCGGCCGAATTTCGCCCATGGACGGCATTTCACCCTCAGATTTAAACATTGAATCGCTGATGGACCGCATGAAACAGGGGGAATTTGAGGAAGTGATTTTTGCCCTGAGTCCTACCATGGAGGGCGACACCACCGCTTTTTTTCTGTATCGAAAATTGGCTGAATTTAAGCTGAAAATAACCACACTTGCTCGGGGCGTTGGCTTTGGAGATGAATTGGAGTTTGCCGACGAGGTAACCTTGGGCCGCAGTATTTTGCAGCGTCAACCGTTTGAACAAACCTTAAGAAACTAATGCCCACCCCTGTGAAGCTGAGTGTAGTTATTGTCAACTACAATGTGCGCTATTTTTTAGAGCAGTGCCTTAAATCGGTAGAACAAGCGGGAAAAGCCCTTCAGGCATTGCATGGGCCTAATGCCTTTGAGGTGTTTGTGGTTGACAACCATTCGGTGGACGATTCTATGGCCATGTGCAGGGAGCTTTTTCCCTGGGTGCTGCGCAAGGAAATGAGCGAAAATCTGGGGTTTTCAAAGGGCAACAACCTGGCTATTCGCGAGGCGAGCGGCGAGTATGTGTTGCTGCTAAACCCCGATACGGTTGTTGATCGCGATACCTTTGTTTCAACCTTGGCTTTTATGGATCAGCACATGGATTGCGGGGGCCTTGGGGTGCGGATGGTTGACGGGTCGGGTCGGTTTTTGCCTGAAAGCAAGCGGGGCTTGCCCAGCCCAGACGTGGCTTTTTACAAAATGATTGGCTTAGCCAAACTGTTTCCGCGCTCCCGCCGGTTCGGAAAATACCATTTGGGCTATTTGTCTGCCCTTGAAACGCATGAAATAGATGTGCTGTCGGGAGCCTTTATGCTGCTGAGAAAAAAAACATTGGATCAGGTGGGCTTGCTGGACGAAACCTTTTTCATGTATGGAGAAGACATTGATTTAAGTTATCGGATTCAATTGGGCGGCTGGAAAAACTACTATTTTTCGGGCACCACCATCATTCATTACAAGGGCGAAAGCACAAAAAAACGCTCGGTCAATTATGTGGTGGTGTTTTACAAGGCCATGGTTATTTTTGCCGAAAAGCATTTTTCGCAGGGGAATGCCGGGTTGTTTCGGGTCTTAATCAATATGGCGATTGTTTTTCGGGCCTTGATTGCTCTGCTGAGGCGTATGGCCGACCGCATTTGGTTGACCGTGCTGGATTTTACGGTTTTGTTGTTTGGATTTATTGGCTTTAGCCGCATTTGGGCACATTGGGTTCGATACTCCGATGGGGGGCATTATCCGGCTGTGGTTGATGGGGTTGTAGCACCCGGAGTTGCCCTGATTTTAATTCTTTTTTTGGGGCTGAACGGGGCCTATAAAAAACCATTTCGTTGGACCCGTTGGTTGCGTGGTGGTGGGTATGGCATGCTTTTGATTGTTTTGCTGTACGGTTTGCTTCCAGAAGATTTGCGTTTTGGGCGGGCTTTGGTCTTGTTGGGTGGGGGACTGGCATGGGCACTGTTGACTCTGCTGCGGGGAATCTTGGGCGGGCTTTTTCCAAACAGTCCGTTGGGGCTGGTAGGCAAAAAGGGAAAACGGGTATTGTTGATTGGCTCTGAAAATGAGGAACAACGAATTTTGCCTCTGTTGTCGGCTTCCGGTCAAAAAGTGGCTTATGTTGGCCGCTTAGACGCGGGGGGCGAAGCTACTGAACTGGGGAAGCTAACCGATGCGGAGGAGCTGCTCGAAATCAAGAAAATTGACGAGGTGATATTTTGTGCCTCCGATATGGAAGCCGCCACGATTATCGGCAAAATGACCGCCTGGGAATCTAGGCAGCTGGAGTTTAAAATTGCTCCGGCCAATTCGGCGTTTATTATTGGCAGTCAAAGCATCAACAGTCCGGGCGAATGGTATTTGGAGCAAATTAGCACCCTGGCCAATGCGTCGGTTCGCCGCCAAAAACGGGCGTTCGACCTCGGGGTTTGCCTGCTGCTTCCTATTTTATACCTGGCAGTGCCGGGACGGGGAGCCAAGTCGAAACTGTTTGCACATTGGTGGTTGGTATTGGTTGGGAAAATGACTTGGGTCGGTTATGCTCCTGCCAAATCGAATGTAGGGCTGCCACCCTTAGCCCCCGCTGTTGTTTGGCCCGGTGGGATGGGGGCTAGCCCATCTGAAGAATATGCCAAAGAATTGAATGTGATGTACGCACGAAATCATTCTTTGTCGTACGATTGGAAGGTGTTTCTGGATTCTTGGTGAGTTTACCGGCCCTTCTGGGCTTGTTCTGCGTTCTTAAGGAGTATTGTTTTTATGGGGCGTTGTGGGCGTTTTGGACTCTGGGGGGCAAAATGCGGAGCTGGGCCAATCTCGTTTTGACAAGCCCTACAAAAGGCAGAGCGCAATGCCATAGCTTGGGTTGCAGCCCCTCATTGTTTTAGGGCTGGGCAAGGCGCATCGGTTTTTGATTTGTTGTTGGCCGCACATGCACAGGGCCGCATCCGATTGCGAAGGCATTTGTCCCCAGCGTTGACGGGTACAAGGCCTCAAAGCAAACACCGCAAAGTTTCAATTAAGCCTTGGAACTTTAAAAGGGGCCAATCGGAATTTTGTTGGATTGCATCTGTTAAACGAAACAGGGATAAAAAATCTACACCTACCCCCGACTTAGTTGCACCCCATATTCAAAAGAGCACTTGCTTAATTTTAAAGCAGTTCAGCCTAGGAATTTGGCAACCTATATTCCCCTTCCACTTGGATTGGGTTGAACTGGGTAAAAACTTTTGCTAATGTGTAGGAATGCTGTACCTTTAATTTACGAATATGGTTTTTATGCGACTCAAAAAAGGCCTTTTAACAGCTGTAATTTTCATGGGTTTGGGGTTTTCGGTTCAAGCCCAACAGTCTTGCTATCAAAATCCTTCGCTTGAAGGGCCATCTCAGGCACACGTAGTTCCAGCCCCCTGGCAGGCCTGCTATGGTTCGCCCGACACCCAGCCGGGCCAGTGGGGATTTACACAGCCCCCTTCAAATGGAACAAGCTATGTTAGTGCCTTGCACGACGGCTATTCCCCTAACGGGTATGCCGAAGGAATGACCCAACTGTTAACGCCCTGTTTGGTTGCCGGTCAAACCTATACCATTTCTGTTGACCTAGCTCATTCTCCGGTTTACAATACCGCGTCGCCCGGAGATTGCCCCAGTTCTTTGGCCATTTATGGTGGGAATTCTTCGTGTGGAATTGCGGAAACCCTGTACACCTCTGGGCCTATTACCCATACCAACTGGCAAACCTACAGCATTACATTTACGCCCAGCCAAAGCTATTGCTACATTAGTTTTGCACCGTATTTTGTTCAGTCTTGTTCGGGGTACATCAACATTATGATTGACAATTTTTCCTGCGTAGAAAACGTGGCCATCCAAACCACATCTACTCCGGTTTCTTGCCCAGGCAACTGCGATGGAACCGTTAGTGCTACGCCCAATTCGGGTGTTCCACCGTTCACTTATTTATGGACTCCCGGAAATCACACAACTCAAACAGTGAATAATCTGTGTGCTGGAACCTACCAAGTTGCCGTTACCGATGCAAATGGCAGTACGGCAACTTCCTCGGTTGATGTTTTAAGTCCACAACCCATTACAGCCAGTTTCCAAACCGTGAATCCCCTTTGCTCTGGCTTGCCCAGCGGCAGCACTCAGGTTTCGGGGAATGGAGGCAATGGTGTTTTCTCCTATTCTTGGAGTCCCGGCGGCTTAACAGGCCCTTACATTTCAGGCTTGACCGCGGGCACCTATGTGGTTACAGTAACCGATACAAACGGCTGCATTGGTACCGACAGCGTAGTAATTAATGCCCCTGCACCCATCAACATTGCTCCTCCGCAGGTGAGTCCTATTTCCTGTTTTGGTAATACCAATGGGGGAATTGTTTTTAGTGTATCTGGAGGAACAGGAAACCTGCAAACCAGTTGGAATCCGAACCTAGGCAGCGGCACGCAGTTGCAAAACCTTGGCCCAGGCACCTATATTTTATCTGTAATTGACGACAACGGTTGTACGGCAGCCGATACCGTTGTTCTTGTTGAGCCGGCTGTTTTGCAGCACAACATGGCCAGCACCCAAGTACTTTGCCACGATTTGGCCAATGGAACTGCACAGGTTAGTCCGCAAGGAGGAACCGCCCCGTATCAATATGTATGGTCAAGTGGCCAAAATTCAGGCAGCATAACCGGTTTGGATACCGGGGCTTATGTTGTTTTGATTACGGACGCCAACGGTTGTACCGACACCGGATTGGTTCTCATCAATCAGCCGCCTACATTGGCCATCAGCCTTCAGTTTGGGGATTCTATTTGTCAGGGTACTTCTATGGGTTTAAGTACTCAGTTGCTGTCGCCCGGAGCGGGCGGGGCAGGCTATTCTTGGCATACAGGGCAGACTACAGCCTCCATTCAGCCTGTGGCAAATTCCTCGGGACCAACGCCCATTTGGGTCATGGTAACCGATGCGAACGGATGTACCTTCCGAATTGATTCATTGATTCAGGTGGGCAGCGTTCCACAGGTTCAACTTAGCCTGCCCGACATTTGTGCAGGAGAAAACCAAGCTTTTGCCTACCAGATTGCAAACCCGCACGGTCAGGTTCTGCAGCATTTGTTTGAGCTAGAACGCAATGGAATGCCCTATGTGGGGCCTGTTGACACCTTGAATCCGGAATTTGATTTAAATCAACCCGGTCAATATACCTACAGCCTACAGGTGGCCACCGATTTCGGTTGCCAAGCTTCGGTTCAGGGTTCTTTCGAGGTATTCCCGCTGCCTACCGCATCGTTTACTCCCGACCCTTTCTGTTTTTACGAGGTTACCCTTATCAATACCTCGACCGGCGGAACCGGCATACTCAATCCCACCTGGACCGTTCCGGGCTGGAATGGCGATACCCTAATAGTGGGTCAAAATGAAGCCCTGCATGTTTTCCCCAACGTATTGTCAGCCCCAGTGACGCTGTGGGTTACCGACGCCAACGGATGCCGAGACGACAGCACCCAAACCATTGATATTATTGGGGTGCCAGATCCGCCTGCCATGCCCAACGTATTGACCTTAAATCCAGAAATGACAGGAAACGACCGGCTGGATTTTATGGTGTTTGCTCCGTTCTTCAACCTCTGCTACGATTACACCCTTCGCGTTTTCAACCGTTGGGGCGTAGAGGTGTTTTCGACAAACAATACCACGAATCAACCCGATTTGACCTGCCAATCTTGTTTTAAAAGCCTAAACCAAGCAGGGCAAGAGTTAAGCAACGGTACTTATTTTTGGGTTATTCATGGTTCCGAAGGCTTAGAAATGAACGGACGCTTCTCCATTTTTCGAAGGGATTAACATTCCTAGGCCGCATTCGTTTTAGTGTTGTTATGCAATTGTGCAGGTCTGTATTTTTATAGTACCGGCAATCAACCTACCTTAGCGATATGTTAGAGGTGAAGCCGAGAAAGTTGCCCCAGCGAATTGGAATCATTCGGATAAGTTCCTTGGGCGATATCGTGTTAATTAGCCCAATCATTCGGTGTTTATATCAACAACTTGAGCAGCCCGAACTAATATTGCTCACCCATAAGGACATGTTGCCTTTGTTCGAGCACAATCCCTTTTTGCACAAAGCAATTGCCTACGATCCTGCTGAGCCTGGAAAAAGCGCAGCCGAGTTTTTAGCTTGCATGCTGGATTTAATTGTTGACCTTCAAAAAAACCTGCGCAGTTCTTTTTTAAAGTTGGGTGCGGGACTTCCTGTGCTAACCTTTTCAAAACAGAACGTTCGGAAATGGAAAATGGTCAATTTAAAAAATGGCCAAGGGTGTAGGCATGTCGTTTTGCGGATGCTTCAAGGATTGAATGCCCTGGGGATATCGGACGATGGATTGGGGGTGGAATTGCATTTGCCAGCGGAAGAAACCTCGGAAGATTCTTGGAAGCAGCGGCTTCATGGGGGCTATATAGCCATAGGCATAGGTTCGGCCCATGCCACCAAAGCCTTGTCCATGGAATTCCTTTCCTCTTTTTTGGCAAGGCAATCTCTACCCTGTGTTTTGTTGGGTGGCCCTAACGATCAATTGAAAGGGGAGGCACTGCAGGCCAAGTTTCCCGAACGGGTTCGGTCTCTGTGCGGCCAAACCGACCTGCTTACCACCGCTTATTGGGTTCGAGATTCGGCCCACGTAGTTAGTGGTGATTCCTTTATAATGCACCTGGCAGCTTGTTTTTCAAAGCCGCTCGATGTTGTTTGGACCAATACCGTTCCTGAATTTGGTATGGAGCCCTACTATGGCACCGCCCAAGCCTTTAAAGCCAAGTACCACCAAACAAAAGAGTTGAATTGCCGCCCCTGCACTAAAACCGGATTTTCTGCTTGCCCCAAAGGGCATTTTAACTGCATGAATCGGATTTCGGCATGGATTGTGCAGCCCAGCTTAGATATGGTCTTCGATGAAGCCGCAACATTTTAGTAAACTTGTACCCTACAATACATCATCCATGAAAACCAACATCCTGTCTTCGTTTATTGTTTTCGGTTTTATGTTCTTAGCAACCCTGAAAGCCCAAAAGCAATATTCCTTGCCAACGGCCGATGTACAAGATTTAAAAGGGCAAACCGTTTCAACCTCAACCTTTTCAAACGAAGGGAAGCCCATGATCATTAGTTTTTGGGCAACCTGGTGCAAGCCTTGCATCGCAGAGTTAAGCGCAATACATGAAGAATATGAAGCTTGGGCCGAAGAAACGGGAGTGAAATTGGTGGCGATATCGGTGGACGATCAACGCAACGTGGCCAAGGTCGCCCCATTTGTGAATGGCCGAGGCTGGAATTATGAGGTGTATTGTGACCCGAACGGCAATTTTAAACGGGCCATGTCGGTGAATACCGTTCCACATACGTTTTTACTCGATGGACAAGGAAATATTGTTTGGCAACACAACGCCTACAATCCTGGCGATGAAGAACACTTGTTTGAAATGATTGAAAAGGTGGCGGCAGGCAAATTGCCGGAGTCCAAATAAGGCCATTCATGAAAAACCTACTTCTTATTTTAGGCCTTTTTGGCTTTGGATCTTTTTTGCATTCCCAATCTGCCACCGATTACGGTGAAATACACGGGAATGTGGGCATTGACGCTCAATATTATTTGGACGATGCGGCCATAAATACCCAGCCGGTTCCAGACATTTTTCGGGCGAATTCGTTTTTAAATTTGGTGTACACCCGAGGCGATTTTAGGGCAGGCTTGCGGTACGAAGCCTATATGCCCAAACCCCTACTGGGTTTCCCCGTTGCTTTTGAAGGGCACGGTATCCCTTTTCGATATGCTGGATATACCTTGGGCCGCTTAGACATAACGGCCGGAAATTTCTACGAACAATTTGGAAACGGTTTGATTTTACGGTCTTACGAGGAGCGGGCTTTGGGGTTTGACAATGCCCTTGACGGAGTTCGCCTAAAATACCAACCTGTTGATGGCCTTCGCTTGACGGGGTTTATAGCCCGTCAACGGTTTTATTGGCAATACAGCCCTGGAAACATTAAAGGCTTTGATGCAGAATTAACCCTAAGGGAATTTTTGCCCAAAGCAGATTGGAAAAAATGGAATTTAATTGTGGGCGGCAGTTTTGTAAGTCGATACCAGCCGGGCCAAGAAATTGCCAACCCAGACAATCCCGCCAACCTTCTTGAAATCCCCTTAAACGTGGGCAGCTTTTCGGGTAGATTGAACATAGGTTATGCCGGCTTTCAGTTGAACGCCGAATATGCCTACAAAATCAACGACCCCAATGCGCTGAATAAATTTATTTATAAACCTGGAACGGCGGCTTACCTAAGTGCGGCCTACTCAACAAAAGGCTTGGGAATCAGCCTGCAAGCAAAACGCGTAGAAAACTTTGACTTTCGCAGCGACCGGAATGCCCAAGGCAACGATTTGCTGCTGAACTTTATTCCCATGCTCAACAAACAACACACCTATGCCTTGCCCGCCAGCATTTACCCCTACGCCGTTCAAGCCAACAGCGAACTGGGCTGGCAAGCCGATGTGAACTTTACCACGCCCAAATGGCTAAAAAAGAAGTACGCTACCACAGTTAATTTAAATTTTAGCATGGTGTCGGCCCTAGATACCACCCCCACCGGCGATCGATACGGATACACCAGCTCGGCCTTTGATTTCGGAAAACAGTATTACATGGATGCCAACATTGAGGTACAACAACCCTTGGGAAAGAAGACCAAATTATCGGTGATGTACATGTATTTGTGGCAAAATCAACGCTTGGTGCAAGGACAGGGAACCACCGAAGACAACGTGATTGCGGCCCACATCGCCGTCGTTGATGCCACTTGGAAAGTAGCGAAAAAACACACCCTGCGCTTTGAACTGCAGCACCTTGCAACCCCCGCGCTCCAAAATCCGTTAAATACCTTGGTAAATGGAAGCTGGGCCATGGCCTTGGTGGAGTACAATTTTAATCCTTTGTTTTTTGCTAGCGTAATGAACCAATGGAGCTACGGCAACCCAGACGAGAAAAAGCAAATCCATTACCCAACGGCAATGGTTGGCGTAACCTTGAAAACCACCCGAATTGCCATTGGATACGGACGGCAACGAGAAGGAATTATTTGCATTGGGGGTGTATGCCGCCAAGTGCCTGCCAGCAATGGCTTAACCTTTTCTTTGATGAGCAGTTTTTAATTTAAAAATTCAAGCACATGAAATACGCTGTTTTGCTGCTGCTAGGGCTCTTTTTCTTCTTGTTTCCAAGCTGCGATATCATTGAAGACCCCGATGGGCCACCGGCTCCAACGGTTCCCTTTTGCACGGATACCCCTGCTTTTCAGCCTAGGCTGAATCCAGAAATTAAGGTGTTGTTGGAAGATTATACTGGGCATAGGTGCGGAAATTGCCCTTTGGCCGCCTCAAAATTGCACGATTTGCAGGAAGAACACCCCGGGCAAGTGGTTGGCTTGGCCCTGCATGCTCAAGCCGCCGGCTATTTTACTGCACCAAAAACAGGGCTTACCTTTACCCACGACTTTAGAAATGAAGTGAGCAATACCCTAGACGACTACTTTCAGGTGGCAGCCACCGGATTGCCAAAAGGGGTGATTAACCGCAAACGCGTGAATGGAGCTTACGATTTGCCCATTTCAATCTGGGGTCAGATTCTACAGCAAGAATTAAATGCAAGTCAAACCGCCGATTTGCAGGTTAAAACCATTTGGGACAGCAGCACCTCGTCCTTGTGTGCTTTTGTTTTTGTGGAACAACTTTCGGGAAGTTTGCCCGACAGTTTGATGCTGAGTGTGTATCTGGTCGAGAATGATTTTGTGAATTGGCAAGCAGACTATTCAATACCCGGAGAAGAAATTGAGCAGTACACGCACAACCATATTTTGCGCAGCAGCTTGGGGCCCATTTGGGGAAAGCCAGTAAAACTGAACTCCAATGCCGCTGTGGTTTCGTTTAGCAAAAACGTTTCGGGCGCAACTTGGGTTATGAGCAATTGCACTGTGGTTGCCGTTTTGCAAAATGGGCTTAGCCGAGAGGTGATTCAGGTTGAAGAGGTTGCAGCCTTGCCATAAATCGAACAACCGCTTTTGGTTACATATCTTTATTAATTGCAAAGCTAAGCGCATGAATATTGGATTTTGGGATTGGGTTATCATTGCTGCGTATTTTTTGCTGACCTTGGGCATAGGTTTATGGGCATCAAGGGGTTCAAGAAACAACGCGCACTCTTTTTTTTTAGCGGGCGGAAAAATGCCTTGGTGGCTTTTGGGTGTAAGTATGGTGGCCACTACCTTTTCGACCGATACGCCCAACCTAGTAGCCGGCTTGGTTCGTGAAAAGGGGGTAGCTGGGAATTGGGTTTGGTGGTCGTTCCTGCTTACAGGCATGCTAACGGTTTTTATGTATGCACGGCTTTGGAAACGTTCGGGAGTCATGACCGATATTTCTTTTTACGAATTGCGCTACGGCGGTCCGGCCGCTGCGTTTCTTCGAGGATTTCGGGCAGTGTATTTAGGCCTGGTCTTTAATGTGCTGGTGATGGGCGCCGTTTCTCTTGCCGCGGTTAAACTGGGCTCTATATTGTTGGGCTGGCCAGGTTGGTTGACCTTGCTGCTGGCCGGAGGGGTTACCTTGGTGTATTCGGGTTTAGGCGGACTTAAAGCCGTTATTTGGACCGATTTTATGCAGTTTATTCTTGCCATGGTTGGTTCGGTTTCGGCCTGCATTTACCTGGTGAATCTGGATTCGGTGGGCGGGATGCAGGCCATGCTCAGCAATCCGTTGGTTTCTTCAAAAATGAATTTTCTGCCCGATTTTAGCGATGCCAACAGCTGGGTCCCCCTGTTGTTTGTTCCGCTGGCCGTTCAATGGTGGAGCAGTTATTATCCCGGTGCAGAACCTGGAGGGGGAGGCTACATTGTGCAGCGAATGCTCAGCGCAAAAAACGAAAAACATGCCTTGGGTGCTACGCTTTTATTTAACGTCGCCCATTATGCCCTGCGCCCTTGGCCGTGGATTTTGGTTGCTTTTGCTTCACTGGTGGTTTTCCCAGATTTGACTTCCCTTCAACAGGCATTTCCCAATCTTGCTGCCCATCAAATTCGCCACGATATGGCGTATCCTGCCATGTTGAGCCTGTTGCCTGCGGGCCTTCTTGGATTGGTGGCGGCCTCTTTGCTGGCTGCCTACATGAGTACCATGTCAACTCAATTGAATTTGGGTGCCAGTTATCTTGTGAACGACGTTTGGTTGCGGTTTGTCAACCCCGAATCGACCGATTCGCAGCAGCTAACCGTGGGCCGTTGGGTAACGTTTGGCTCTTTGGTTTTGGGCTCTGTTTTGGGCCTTGTGCTTACCGATGCAGGGCAGGCTTTTGAATTGTTGCTCCTGTTGGGTTCGGGAACAGGGGGACTTTTTTTGTTGAGGTGGTTTTGGTGGCGCATCAGTGCCCGCACCGAACTCATAGCCATGCTCTCTTCATTGTTGGTCGCCATTTACTTTACTTTTATCCACGATTCTTTGTCCCTTTATCCGTTGGAATCGTATGAAAAATTAATGCTTGGCACCTTGATTACCACCTGTGTTTGGCTTGGAAGTTGCTTTATTTTACCCCCCGAAGATGAAGCTGTTTTGAAAAATTTTGTTCAAAAGGTAAAACCCGGAGGCCCCGGGTGGAAATCGGAATGGACCGCCTCGGAAGCCCAAGGCAACCTCTTTTTGTACCAATTTTTAGCCGCCACCCTGGCCATTTTATCGGTGTATGGAATGCTGCTTGCCACCGGCACAATTTTATATGGTCAACTCCCAGCTGCCGCCCTTTTGTCGGTTTTTTCTATCCTTTCAGGCTGGGCCTGCTTTCGCATGGCTAAAAGAGCTAAGTTGTGGCAATAGCCCATCGTTTTCCATACATTTGTCCTGAATTTTAACCCATGGATTTATCCATCTTTTCAGAATTCGCCGCACATTCGTACTGAATTATAACCTATGGATTTATCCGTCTTTTCAGATTCCGCCGCTTGGGTTTCTTTGCTCACGCTAACATTCTTAGAAATCGTGTTGGGCATCGACAACATTATTTTTATTTCCATCATCAGCAACCGATTGCCGGTACACCAACAAAAGCGCGTCCGAAATTATGGATTGCTGCTGGCCATGGGATTCCGCTTGTTGCTGCTGCTATCCATTACCTGGATTCTTGGGTTTACTGCCCCTCTAATTAGCATTCCCCCAGTAAAATACATCAACCTATTGAAAGTTGGGCTCGAAATTTCAATCAAAGACTTGATTTTAATGGCTGGAGGTTTGTTTTTGATTGCCAAAAGCACCACCGAGATTTTTCATAAAATGGAGGGGCAAGATGAAGTGAAAAAAACACTGAACGCCGGTAAAGGAATGGCCATGATTTTAGCCCAAATTGTTTTGATCGATTTGGTTTTTTCTTTTGATAGCATTCTAACGGCCGTGGGATTAACCCCTTGGGTCGAAGTGATGATGATCGCCGTAGTGATTTCTATTCTGGTAATGATGGTTTTCGCCGGAGTTATCAGTAGGTTTATCAACAATAACCCATCCCTGCAAGTGTTGGCACTTAGCTTTTTAATTTTGATTGGCTTTTTGCTCCTTCTGGAAGGTTTTCACTTGGATGTGCCAAAAGGCTACCTGTATTTTGGGGTTTTGTACGCTTTGTCCATCGAGCTGCTGAACATGCGGCGGCGGCGGCGGTCCAAGGCGGCCGAGTTGAAGGAATAATTCAGCTGTAGGGCTGTCTTTCTTTAGCACCGACGCCCTTAATCTCACACCACAGCGGGGCGCAGCCCAGGGAACGTTAAATACCCCCCAACGTTACACCTTCCAAACGCCAATTGTTTCGGGGTGGCGGGAAACGAGAAACCCCGGCAGAACAAAGAAAACCCGCGGCCGCTCTGCGTTTGCTGTGGCAACAAAAGCATTGCGGCAAAAAGAAACTCCTGCAGGCCATCCCCATTTTCACTTTCCTAAGATTCTCTCAAATTTGCTTTGTATTTTTGTGCCATGATTGCATGGATAGCCGATGCCGGAGGCACAAAAACAAGTTGGTTAAGCCAAACTGGAGAATGGTTCGAGGGGCCGGGCATCAATCCCAATACATTGACCGAAGCGGAGATTTCGCAAAGGGTTCCCATGCAGGTGCAAGAATCGGCCAGCATCCTGCATTTTTATGGTGCGGGTTGCAGTTCGAGTTCCAGCACGATGCGGGTAAACAAGGCCGTGCGAAAAGCCATTCCCAAGCTTCAAACCCTTGAAATCAATCACGATATTTTAGGTGCATGCCGGGCATTGTGCGGCTCAAATCCAGGCATTGCTGCCATATTGGGCACGGGGTCCAACAGCGCTTTGTACAACGGACAGCACATCGAACAAACCGTGGCCAGTCCTGGGCATCTTTTTGCCGACGAAGGCGGAGGAACTTGGCTGGGAAAACGCTTGCTTTTGGCTTATTTTCGTGGAGATTTCTCGGCAGGTTTGCAAGATCGGTGGAACGATACCTATCCGGAATGGAACGCCGATGCCCTAATTCGATATGCCTACAGTTCAGAAGCCAAACCCGCTTGGTTTGCCTCTTTTGTCCCGTTTTTGCACAAGCAGCTCCTCGATTTTCCAGAAGTGAAAGGCTGGATTATGCAAGGCTTTTTCGCATTTATAGAGCAACACCTTAAGCGGTATCCCAGAATCATTGCCCATCCCGTTCATGCAACCGGTTCGGTTGGATTTTATTTTCAGGATTTGCTAAAAGAAGCCCTGATTCAACATGGATTTGAATTGGGAAGGGTTGCACGCCGACCCATTGAAGGATTGGCTCATTACCATGGTTTTTCTGTTCCCACCACCCATGCCTGAGTTTCCGCTGACCTTTGCCGCTATCGATATTGGCTCAAATGCCGTTCGACTTCTGTTCAACCACGTTTACCTAAATCCGCAAAATCAACCCGTTTTTAAAAAGGTGGCGCTTACCCGAGTTCCCGTTCGTTTGGGTGCCGATGTGTTTGGGAATGGGTTTGTTAGCCCCCGCAACGAAGAACGCTTGCTCCAAACCATGCAGGCCTTTAAAAGCCTAATGCTGGTGCACGGAGTAAACGATTGGATGGGTGCCGCTACCTCAGCCATGCGCGAAGCCCAGAATGGCCCCAATATCCTAGATCGCATTTATAGGGAAACAGGCCTTAACATCGATGTGATTGATGGAAGCACCGAGGCCGATTTGATTTTTAAAAACGATGTGGCCGGTCAGTTGATTCCCGGTAAACCGTATTTGTACATCGATATTGGCGGCGGAAGCACCGAACTTACCTTGTTTTTTGAAGGCGAAAAACACCTTGCCCATTCTTTTCCCATTGGAACCGTTCGAGCCTTAAGCGGAAAGATACTGCCCGAAACCTGGACAGAACTTAAAGAAATTTGCCTTGGTATAAAGAATTCCTTCCCCGAGTTAAGCGGAATCGGTTCGGGCGGAAACGTGGTTAAATTGTTTGCACTGGCCGAGGTTCCCGCCGGAAGGCCATTAACTACCGACAAGACCAAGGGCGTTTTAAAACGGCTTCAAGCCCTCTCGTTCGACGACCGCATTCGGCATTTAAACCTAAATCCCGACCGGGCCGACGTAATTTTGCCCGCAACCGAAATCCTACTCTTTATTTGCCGCCATGCCGGCATCCGACGCCTCTGGGTTCCGCAGGTGGGGTTGTCGGATGGAATCGTTCATCATTTGTATGAACGCTGGCTAAATTCAAATCCCCACCATGGGCCCATGCAGATTTCATAAGGAACGTGGCCTATGAGTAACCTACCTATCCTTGTGGTTATTCCAGCCCGCCTAAACTCAAGCCGGCTGCCCAGAAAAATGCTGGCCGATATCCATGGAAAACCTATGCTGCAATGGGTGTATGAAGCCTGCCAAAATGCAGGCCCAGGATTTCAGGTGCAAATTGCTGTTGATTCCCCTGAATTATTAGAGGCCTGCGCCGCATTCGGAGCATCTGCCATGCTAACCTCCGATGCACATGAATCCGGCAGCTCCCGCTGTTTAGAAGTTTGGCAGCACCTCCAAAACCAAGGCCTGCAATTTCAGGGCCTGATCAATGTGCAAGGCGATGAACCTTTTTTAGATCCGAGTTTGCTGCAGTCAATGGCTGCTTTTTTACAAACAGAAAAGAAATCCATCGTTACGGCCGCTAGCCCAATATCAAACCCTGAAGAAATTAAAGCCCCCAATTGTGTTAAGGTTGGATTCTCTGAAATGGACCAGAGCGCAACCTATTTTAGCCGTATTGCCCCTAAGCAGAATGCCGATTCCTTCAATTCAAACCATGTTCAAACCGATGTTTTTTTTAAACACCTAGGCATTTATGGATTCCCGGCTAGTTTGCCTTTGCCCAATGTTTTAGGTGCGTCTAGTCCCAATTCCCGCCGAGAACGGCTCGAACAATTGGCTTGGTTGGATTCCGGTTTGCCCATTCATGTCCTTACCGTTGCACCCACCTTCGGCGGAGTTGACTCAGCCGAGGACCTAGAACGCGCTAGGGCGTATGCAGGCAGAGCTCGCTTTTAACCCCTACTCCTAAATTTTTTTAAGGTCAGATTCTCCTCTTAGGCCTTGAGTTTAGCCACGAATGCACGAATAATTGCCCATTCCTGGCTAATTATTCAATTCAATTTTTTAAGGTCAGATTCTCCACTTAGGCCTTGAGTTTAGCCACGAATGCACGAATAATTGCCCATTCCTGGCTAATTATTCAATTCAATTTTTTAAGGTCAGATTCTCCGCATAGGCCTTGAGTTTAGCCACGAATGCACGAATAATTGACCTTTCCTGGCTAATTTCCAATTCATTTTTCCAGATTCGCATTCTCCCCCTAGCCCTTGCTTCTCGCCCCTAATCCAAAACATTCGTGCATTCGTGGCTAATTTCCAATTCATTTTTCCAGATTCACATTCTCCCCCTAGCCCTTGCTTCTCGCCCCGAATCCAAAAACATTCGTGCATTCGTGGCTAATTTCCAATTCATTTTTCAGATTCACATTCTCCCCCTAATCCTTGCTTCTCGCCCCGAATCCAAAACATTCGTGCATTCGTGGCTAATTTCCAATTCATTTTTCCTGATTCACATTCTCCCCCTAATCCTTGGTTCTCGCCCCGAACCCAAAAACATTCCTGGCTAATTTCCAATTCATTTTTCCAGATTCACATTCTCCCCCTAGTCCTCCAATCAAGGCCTTACCCAATCCACCTTTTTAAAAGGGGCATCCATAATTCTATTTCCTGGCCAGCATTCCACCGAAATTTCTAGGCTTTCTACCTGGGCCGAATCGGGAGCCCAGGCATATCCCATCCATTCCCCAAACCTCCCCATGTTATCGATGTCTTGCAACAGCACCGCGCTGGCATACCACAGCGTGTCGCCCCTTTGCTTCAACGGCATTGCACTTCTCCACATGACCCGTTCCTCGCCCCTGCGAATTTCGCTCACCCAACGCGGGGGATTTCCCCTTTCCGCAATCAGTTTGACTTCCTGGTATAGCCAGTCGGACTCATGCCCGATTAGGCTGTCTAATTTTATTTTGACTCCCTCAAAAAACACCCTTTTTTCTCCTACTTCAAAGTTCCACCTGCCCTTGAAATAGGGCTGAACCGACCTGTTGCTTTTCTCTTTTTTGAATTCCCATATCATGCCCCCCGTAAAATCAACCCGTTGTTGCACTTCAGGAAAATGGAATTTTAGAGCAGCCCATACATCGGGATTGGTTTCTCGAACCTGACCCAGCACCGCCCCTTGCATGTTTGGCTGCGATTCAAAATCCGGCAAACTGTCGGGATGGTTTAGGCTGGGCGCCAGCTGCAAAGGCCCTTTTAGGGGGCCATGAACATACCACTGCCAGCGTTCGGGAGCAACATCGCAAATATAATAGGTTCTAGGCTTATTGTGTTCGGCCATCCACAAAGGAATGCCCTTAAAGGGCTCCTTGCTTTGCATGTAGGGATGCCGGCGAATCCCCAATAAACTTCCCACCATCAAAATCAGCATGAATGCCAAGGCACCGGCACTCCACAGCTTTGGCAATCGGTCAATGCCTGAACTCAAAAACAAGAGGAAAAAGGGCAACGAAAAATGCAGGGTCGAAAACTGCAAAACCGGATTCCGCAGCACCGAATAGGCAAAGGCAATGAAAGCCGGAACAACAAACCAAATTAATCCGGTAAACCAGGCCTGTTTTCGCAGTGCCAGCACAAAAAGCAGCCCTGCCGACAAGTACAGTGGAACATAATAATGAAACAGGTACGCCAAAAAAGTTAGGAAAAAATCTGGCCGAGGTTTTCCCAGCCAACCTTGTTCTCCGCCCACTCCGCCCAACCGTACCTGTTCCAACCACAGCGGCATGGCCGGCAAAAAAAGCAAAAGGCCCAAGAAAGCAGCTCCCAGCCATTCCCAGCGCAAAGCCCGCCGAAACGTCAAAAACCCAGTTAGCCAAACAATGCCCGCAGCCAGCGCCGCAAGGTGGTGGATGTATGCCGCTAAAGCCAGCAAAATCCCCTGCAAAACCATGCGTTTCCACGAAAACGCTGCCGCACTTTTCCCTTTCAAATAAACCAAGCTTAAGCCCAAGAGCACGCTGCTTCCTGGGGCATACATGCGTGCCAATTGCCCATAAAACACCGGAAATTGAAGGGCCGACATAAACAAGGCGGCCAGATCGGCGGCCCGCCCCATTCCCAAGCGCCGCCCCAGCAACCAGGTTAGAAATACATTCAGCAAGCTAAAACCAACAAAGGGCAGTTTGACCCACCAGGCCTGGTCGGTAAAAACTCGATTCCAGAAGTACAAAAACACCTGTATTCCGGGCGGGTGTACATCGGTTTTCAATCCCTTTTCCACCAACTCGTTCCAGCTGCCATAATGGGTTCGGAGCAGGGCACTCAGGTCGTCGCCCACCAGCACCATGCCGCCGGGAACGTAAACCCGAAGAACCAGCCCCAACCCCAGCAAAGCAATCAAGGCTCCGTACATTGCAAACCATCGGCGCATGGTCCAAAGCTACTGCATTTGATTCAACTTAGGCTTGGCCAACCCGGCACAAGTTCATAAAAAAATGCAGCTTTTTGCCTACAATTGGGCCAAAATTCCACCCACATCGCCGGGCAATTTCGTACCTTCGTTGGCAAATTTGAACACATGCTTAAGAACGTTTCAGTTATTGGCGCAGGCACCATGGGCAATGGAATTGCCCACGTTTTTGCCATGCACGGTCATCAGGTTACCCTTGTCGATGTTTCAGAACAGGCCTTGGAAAAGGCGCTGTTAACCATTGAAAAGAACCTAGACCGCATGCTGTCTAAAGGCAGCATTACCGAAGCCGATAAGGCTGAAACCCTGTCAAGCATTCAAACCAACACCTCGCTTGCCGCCGGCGTTGGCTCGGCCGATTTGGTGGTTGAAGCCGCCACCGAGCGGGTGGATTTAAAGCTCGAAATTTTCAAAACCCTGGAC
Organism: uncultured Flavobacteriales bacterium; assembly: GCA_903837495.1. Lineage (GTDB taxonomy): Bacteria > Bacteroidota > Bacteroidia > CAIKAF01 > CAIKAF01 > CAIKAF01. The sequence goes on from CAILUT010000056.1 coordinate 102,479, forward strand.
CAGCATGCTCCTGAGCATGCCATTTTGGCCTCCAATACTTCGTCCATTTCCATTACCAAAATAGCATCGGTAACCAACCGGCCCAACCGCGTTATTGGCATGCATTTCATGAATCCGGTGCCGGTTATGAAGCTGGTTGAAATCATCAACGGCTACAGCACCGAGCCCCGGGTAACGGAACAAATTGTGCAGTTGAGTCGAGATTTAACCAAAGTGCCCGTGGTGGTCAACGATTATCCGGGCTTCGTGGCAAACCGCATTTTAATGCCCATGATCAACGAGGCGATTGAAACGTATTTCGAGGGCGAAGCGGGGGTTGAAGAAATCGATACGGTGATGAAGTTGGGCATGGCGCATCCCATGGGTCCATTGCAACTTGCTGATTTTATTGGACTTGACGTTTGTTTAAGCATTTTGCAGGTGCTGCACGCTGGCTACGGCCGCCCCAAGTACGCGCCCAGTCCGCTGCTGGTCAACATGGTGCAAGCGGGCAAGCTTGGCGTCAAATCGGGCGAAGGTTTTTACCTGTACACGCCCGGCAGCAAGGACCTGGTGGTGTCGCCCAGGTTGCTGCGATAAGGCTGTTTTTTTGGTTTTTTTTAGGGCGGCAGCCGGGCTTTCCGGGCAAGTACGCGGTTCGGTACGGGGGGCTGTCGGCACGGCAGTAGCTCCTAAAGTCGCTCTGCCGTGCCAGCAGCCCCAGCCGTACCGAACCTTGCGCGCTTGCCTCGTCAATCCCTGCCGCTGCATACTAAAGCCGGCGTACTAAACCGTTGTGTGCTTAATCCGTTTGCCTTAGGGTGGAAGTCTAAAAAGGGGCAAATTGCTTGTTGGAAAAACCGATGAATTAAAAGACGCAAAAACAAGCTTTGTTTTTTATCCCCCCTTCCGAACCCGGTCCAAATCCCGTTGAACGTCTTTTTCTTTAAGGCTGTTTCGTTTGTCGTACATTTTTTTGCCTTTGGCCAGGCCAATTTGGAGTTTGGCCAGTCCTTTTTCGTTCAGGAATAGTTTTAGGGGTATAATGGTTAGGCCTTTTTCTTTGACCTTATGTTCCCATTTGTTGATTTCTTTTCGGTTCAACAGCAATTTGCGTTGCCTTCTGGGGCTGTGGTTGGCATAGGTTCCCAGGCTGTATTCTGGAATAAAGAGGTTGCGCACAAATGCTTCACCCTCAGCAATGGCACAAAAGGCTTCGTTCAAGCTGCCTTTGCCTTCGCGAAGGGCTTTTATTTCGGTGCCGGTTAACACCATGCCTGCCAGCAGTTCCTCTAAAATTTCGTATTCAAAATAGGCCCGCTTGTTGCGAATGTTCACCGGATTAAACCCCATGCCACAAAAATACAACTAATTCAGGCATGCTGCATCTTCTTTGATGCGGCCTGCGGGCGGGATTGAACCGGGTTGCCCGCAAGGCCGAAAGGGTATGGGCCCGCGAGCGGCGCAGGCGACTTTAGGAGCCCGCGCAACGCCGCTGGGACCAACCCTTTTGGACGCGGACAACCGGTGAAAGCCCGAATACCCGCCCCCTATTTTCCCTCGCCCCGAACCACAATTAAAAAGGTATGCAGCATTATTTTTAGGTCGAGCAGCAGGCTGGCGTTGTGGATGTACAGCAAATCAAGTTTGAGCCTTTCTACCATTTCGTCGATGTTTTCGGCGTATCCAAATTTTACCTGCCCCCAAGATGTAATGCCGGGTTTTACGCGGTGCAACAGCGGGTAATGCGGGGCTATCTGCCTGATTTGTTCGATAAAGTAGGCGCGCTCGGGCCTAGGTCCAACCAAGGACATGTCGCCGCGCAAAACGTTGTAAAATTGAGGCAATTCGTCCAATCTGTATTTGCGCATGGTGCGCCCCCAGGGAGTAATGCGGCGGTCGCTGTCGCTGCTCAATCTTGGCGTGTGCGACTCGGCGTTTACCACCATGCTGCGAAATTTATAGATCTGAAATCCCTTGCCGTTTAGTCCGATGCGTTCGTGGTTATAAAATATAGGTCCGCGGCTGTCAAGCCTTACTCTGAGCGCAATGAACAGGTAGAGCGGCGAGAGCAAAAGAAGCATGCTTCCCGACAAGGCAATGTCCATGGCCCGCTTAATAAACTGCTGCCAGGGCGGCATTTTTAAGGCGTGGACCTCCATGAGCGGAGTTTCGAAGACGTTCGAAAACCGAACGGTTCCTGAGGTGATGTCGTACAAGTCGGGGCTGATTCGAATGCGCACTCCCGCCAGGTGCAATCGGCCAATCAACTGCTGTAAGGCAACATGGTCGGTTTGCCGAAAACAAATCACCACATCGTCCACCGACTGGCTGATGCATAAGGTTTCCAGGTCGTTTATCTTGCCTAAGTGCGGCAAATTCTTCCAGTCTTGGGCTATTTCGTTGCTTACATAGCCCAGCATTTCGGTGCCAGAAAAGAAGCGTTGGGGATTGAGTTTTGCGTGCACCTCTTTAATTCCTTCTACATCGCCCAACAATAGGGTAGGGAAGGTCAGGCGGCCGGAACGGATTTGAGCGTGGTAGCGGCTGGTTTGCACGACCCTGGGAATCCAAGTAAAACCGAACTGAAGCCCGATTAACACGGCCAAAGAACGGTAGTAATCGGTGTAAATAAAAACGGTGTCGTCAAGAATGATGAAGAAAAACAAGGTCAAGCCTCCGGTCACCGAAGCCAGGAAGGTGCGGAACAATTCCATAAGCCGGCTTTTGCGGTCCACCTCTTTATAATATCCACTCAGAGCATGAATCGACAACCAAAACGGAGGAAGAACCAGCAGGCCCCACATGTAATTGCTGTCGTTCAGGTGCACATGCCAAGGAGACAAATGGAAATCCCAAAGGGTTTCTGATTTGCGGTACAAAAAGAAAAGAGTCCAGGCGGGAAGGCAGGCAAGGGCGTCGCCCAGCATATAGAGGCTGCGTTTTTTTTGAATGCGTTGCTTGGCCCGGCCGGAATGCATCAATAAACGAGTTTAAGGTTGTCGATGTACACCCGTTGGTCGGCGATGGAGGTGTCTTGTGGGACGCGAATGAACAGGTGAACGGCTTCGGAAACTCCGCTAAGTTGATCAACCAGATTGGTGATGTTTACATACAATTTGTTGTATTCGGATCGGGGGCGAACCCCAATTAGAGAGGCTGCTTGGTTTGAGCCTGCGGCACGCAGCCCCAGCAAAAAATCGCAGTTGTTGCGGTAGTCCATTTCAATAAAATAGCCGGCTTTTCCGCTGGGTACGGGCAAACTGCTGGTTTCCAATATCATATCTTGGTCGCCTTGGGGAAGGTAAAGCTGCAGGCAGCCTTGGCCTTCGTAGGCCTCGGTGGCGTTTAAAAGGATGGAGTAAAAACCGCCGCCTTGCACAATGGCCAGCGACATGCCGCTTAATTGCGATTGATCAAAGGTTTGGTTGATGGGAACGATGTATCCTTTTGGGTAGCGCAGCCTAGGCAAAACGGTGGCGGTGTCCATGGTATTTAAGTTCACTTTGGCTTGCCAAGGAGCATAAAATGGGTATCGGCCGGCTTGGGTAGCGATGCCGTTTTCTGAAATGCCTCCAAAAACCGTTATGTCCACGTCGCCTGTTTCCAACACCGGCACCACGGCAGGCAACCAAAATACACCGAGCAGGTTGTCGTTGGCATACACCCAAGCGTAGCGAATGGCATGGGAAACGCTGCCGGTAGAATCGAAGGAGGTGCTGTCAACGGAAATGGTATCGATGCGCAGAAAACTGGGTGCGGGTGCCGGCGAGGTGTCGCAACCCATAGGAATGCCCAGCAAGGCAAGCAGTCCAACAACAGCGGTGCTTCTTAAAATGGGTTTAAGAAAAGTTGGAATCGGCATAGCGCATGGATTGAATGATTTTTTCGGCCAAATCTACGTTTTTAAGTCCGGCAAGGGCGTCAACGCGTGGACTCTTTCCGGTTAATATGGCTTGGCCCCAGTCTTCTAATTCATCTAAAATGGCGTTGTTGGGAATAATTTCGGGGTAAAGGGTGCTGGGGTTTTGCCCCTTCCAAGGTTGAACGGCCAGGCTGTGATTCAACAGGTCTAGGTCTAGGGTTTGATGGTCTTCGTACACGGTCAGGCTGCGGTATCGGCGCACATGGGCTCGGCTGGCCAGCATCAGGGCCTGGCTTCCGTTTTCAAATTCCAAACTTACCTGTGCCGTATCGCAGGACTGGGTAAAAGAGCGGTGTCCAGAGGCTTGAATGGATGCAATGGGAGCTTGAATAAGGGCCAGAATTAAATCGATGTCGTGAATCATCATGTCAAGCACCACCGACACATCTAAGCCACGGCTGCCTTGGGTGGCGTATCGAACCGCTTCGATGCGGCGCGGATTTGAAATAAGAGGGAGGGCGGCGGTAAAGGCGGGGTTAAACCGCTCAACTTGGCCAACCGCCACAACGGGTTTGCCCGGACCGCAGAAATGCAACAAATGCTGGGCTTCGGCGGCCGTTTGGGTGATGGGCTTTTCAATAAAAACGTGTTTGCCTTGGCGCAGAGCGGCTTCGGCTAGCTCTGCATGGGCCACAGTGCTGGAACAAATGCTTAGGCATTGGCAGGCATCGAGCAAAGATTGCAGGGAATCAAAATAGGGGAAGGGGGAGTCGCTGGCCTGGGCCGCCGGATCGTAAAAGCCTTGAAAGTCAAACATGGGCAAACTGTGCAGCAGTTTCCCGTGAATTTTACCCATGTGGCCGGCACCGACCACGCCCACTTTCAAGACATCCATTGTTAGTATGTTTTCACAAAATTACACATTTTAGGCCCCCCAACCGATTAAATTTGCCGTATGGATTCGTATCGGTACATGGGCTTGCGAAAGCAGTTGACAGATTTGCTGGCAAAAAAGGGAATAAAAGATGCGGGGGTCTTGGCAGCCATTCAAAAAGTGCCTCGGCATGCCTTTCTTGATACCCAGTTTGACCAATATGCTTACCAAGACATGGCCTTTAAAATTGGGGCCGGACAAACCATAAGTCAGCCGTTTACCGTAGCCTTTCAAACGGAATTGCTGCAAGCCACAAAAGGCATGAAGGTGTTGGAAATTGGAACCGGGTCGGGCTATCAAACCTCCGTTTTAATGGAATTGGGCTTAAAGGTGTTTTCGGTTGAGCGGCAGCGGATTTTATACGACAGGGTAAAAGTGCTGCTGCCCAAACTGGGTTATGCTCCCAAATTGTTTTTTGGAGACGGATTTGCAGGAAAGCCGGCTTTTGCTCCGTTCGACCGTATTTTGGTTACCTGTGGAGCTCCCTTTGTTCCTGTGGCTCTGCTCGAACAACTTCGGCCGGGAGGCGTTTTGGTGATTCCTGTGGGCGAAGGCGATGTTCAGGAAATGCTGCGCATTATTCGAATGGAAGATGGGACAACCCAAACCGAAAGTTTTGGGGAGTTTCGTTTTGTGCCTATGTTGCCCGAGCGATCGAACGACATTTAAACCCGGCGACTCAACATTGAAGGCGGTTGGATTGTTTGCAATCGAACCGAATTTTGAAAAACATGCATAAAAAACAGCATCTTCCTGAAAAAATGTGTGAGGTATGCCAACGTCCATTTTCTTGGAGGAAGAAATGGGCCAAAAATTGGGAAGAGGTGAAGTATTGCAGCCAGGCTTGCCGAGAAGGAAAAACAAAAAAGGCCGGAGTCAATCCAGCCTTTTGAAAAAGTATATGTACTGCGTTATGCGGTAATGATGCGTTCTTTGATGCGGGCCGATTTGCCAGACAAACCACGAAGATAAAACAACCGCGCCCGACGCACTTTGCCTTTGCGCATAATAGTCAGAGAGTCAATAAAAGGCGTATTCTCTGGAAAAATACGCTCAACCCCTACGCCGCCAGAGATTTTACGAACGGTGAACGTAGCGGTAGAACCGCTGCCCCGACGCTGAATCACAACGCCTTGGAATTGCTGAATCCGTTCTTTGTTTCCTTCTCTAATTTTATAGGCCACGTTCACTGTATCGCCGGCTTTGAATGCAGGCAACACGTTCTTATTGACCAATTGATTTTCTACAAACTGAATGAGTGATGACATAGCGGTATTCTTTAAACAAGCCTCCTTAACGGGTTGGCAAAATTAACAGGAAAAATTTAAAATTCCAACCCCTGCAACAAATATAGAAGGCTTGAACTTGGTAAGATGGGTAAATGGTGTTTAAGCAAGGGGATTAAACCTATCAAAAGTAATACCTTTGCTTTACAACAATGAAGTGCATGAATGCAGTCAGGTGCATATTAAAAAGGAATTGCCATGCAGGTTAAGCCAATGGAATTGGTGCGGGAAATCCGTTCGGGAACAGCGGCACCCTTAATGCTGGCAGGAGGAACCGAGGGTTTTTTCTTAGATGAAATAGAAGGAGCCCTTTTAGATTCGGTGTTGAAAGAGGATGAAAAGGCCTTTAATTTAGACATCGTGTACGGTTCAGAAACCAATGCCGTGCACTTGATTGCCATTGCCAAAAGCTATCCGATGATGGCTGAAAAAAGGCTTATTTTGGTTCGCGAGGCGCAAAACTTGCATGCTCGGGAGTGGGAAAAGTTGATTCCCTATTTAAATGCTCCATCGGGCAGCACGGTTTTGGCGTTTATGCACCGCAATAAAGATCCAGACAAGCGAAAAACCGCAACGAAAGCCTTTATGGGTTCTAAGCAAGCGCGATTTGCTGAAGCCAAACCCATGTCGGAAGAGGGATTGGTGGATTTTATAGTCGCCAAAGCGGGGCAGCATCAGTTGAAATTTGACGGCAGGGCAGCGTTTGCCTTAAAAGAATTGCTGGGTTCAAACTTGTCTCGCATTGTTTCTGAAATCGAAAAAATCCGCCTTTCGGTGCCGGCCGGTGCCGAAATAAAGCTTGAAAAAGTCATTGATCAGGTAGGGTTGAGTCGAGAGTTCAATATGTTTGATGTTCCTGCATATTTGGCACACAAGAATGAGGTGCGCTTGTTGCGTACCACCATGTACATGGCCCGAAATGCCAATAAGTACCCTTTGCCTGTTTTGGTGGGGGTGCTGTATAATTTCTATTCTAAATTGCTGGCCATCCAAAGCATTTACTTTGAAAATCAACGGCTTCAAAAACAAGGCAAGCCAGGCCGCGATCCGTTTCGGGTGATTCGGGTGTACGACCCCGGCAATTACCAAGCGGCTTTAAAAACCATTCCCATGGATAAAACCGCCCGTTCGCTGCAGATTCTTCGGGATTACGACCATAAATCAAAAGGAATTGACCGTTCGGCGGCTCCTGAAGATGCCCTAATGAAAGAACTAATGCTAAAATTGCTGTATCCATGATTGCCAATGTCTGGCTTATAAAATCAGAGCCTATTAAATACCCTTGGTCAAAAATGCTGGAAGATGGCCGGACGTTTTGGGATGGAGTTCGAAACCACCAAGCCAAGAACAATCTGCTGTCCATGCGGAAGGGTGATTTTGCCTTTTTTTACCACAGCAATGAAGGCATGGAAATCGTGGGGGTGGTTCAGGTTGTGAAAGAAGCTTACCCAGACCCAACGGCCCAGGAAGGACCCTGGGTGGTGGTGGATGTAGTGCCCGTCGCTACACTGCCTAAATCTGTAACATTGGCTCAATTAAAAGCAGATCCCATTTGTGCCTATATGGCCTTGGTCAGGCAGAGTCGTTTGTCGGTTTGTTCGGTTTCTGAAGCAGAATTTCGGCGGGTGTGCGAACTGGCCGATTGGAACCCCGAGTTCTAATTTGATTTGACGAATAGGATTTCTCGAAAATTCCTCGCACCTTTGCCCCCTCATAAAATAAACTTTTACAGTAACACTTAATCTTAAGGACCATGGCTGTACGCATTCGACTTAAAAGACAAGGCAGAAAACAACGCCCGTATTACCACATCGTTGTTGCCGACGCCCGCTCACCCCGCGACGGACGTTTTATTGAACGGATTGGAAATTACGACCCAAACACCCAGCCCGCTACCATTGAAATCAATGTAGATAAGGCGGTGAATTGGTTGCAAAACGGAGCTGAAGCTTCCGATACCGCCCGTGCTATTTTGAGCTACAAAGGTGTTTTGTATAAAAATCACCTGCTTAACGGAGTACGCAAAGGAGCATTGACCGAAGAACAGGCCTTGGCAAAATTCGAGGCTTGGATGAAAGAAAAAGAAGATAAAATTAGCGGCCACGCCAAATCTATCGGAGATTCTAAGGCTTCTGACAAAGCCGCCCGTTTGGCCGCTGAACGCAAAGTGAATGAAGCCCGCGAAGCCGCATTGGCCCAGGCCGAAGCCTCAGCGCAGGCAACTGAAGCTCCCGCGGAAGTAGCCCCTGAAGCCGAAGCCCCCGCAGAAATTGCAGCAGCAGAAGAAGCTCCGGCTGTTGAAGCGGTTGCAGTAGAAGCTCCCGCTGAAGTAGAGGTTCCTGTTGCCGAATCGGCTGCAGTAGAAGCCCCGGCTGAAGTAGAGGTTCCTGTTGCCGAAGCGGCTGCAGAAGAAGCTCCGGCTGAAGTAGAGGTTCCTGTAGCCCAAGCGGCTGCAGAAGTCGCTGCGGCTGTTGAAGCGGTTGCAGAAGAAACGCCTACCGCAGAAGCCTCAACCGAAGAGAGCCCCGAGGCCTAATCGTTCTCGGTTTGGATGCATCAAACTGCTTTTTTCTGGGTAAAATAAAAAAGCCCAACGGCTTAAGTGGAGCCCTCGAACTCTTTTTGGACGTAGACAACCCTACAAATTACCTTAAATTAGACTTTGTCTTTGCTGAACGGCATCAGCAATTGGTGCCCTTGTTTTTTTCTCAACCCATTCAAGTGGCGGGGCAAAAGTTTATTGGCCGTTTTAAAAATATTGAGCACATAGATCAGGCCGCCGAATGGGCCGGTGCTGACTTGTATTTGCCCATCGACCGCTTGCCTGTTCTGAGCACCGACCAGCAGTATTATTTCCATGAATTGACTGGATTTGTTGCCTGCACCCCCGAAGGGCTTGAATTGGGTTCCATTGTTGAAGTGATGGAGCATGGGCCTTTGCAGTGGCTGGTGGTTCAACGCGCCGGTCAGGAAGCTCTGCTGCCCCTGAACGAACAGGTGTTTGTTCGGGTGGATCGGGAATCGAAACGGTTTTATTTGCATCTTAGTCCGGGCATGGAGGAGTTATACCCTTTTTTGTTTGAAGGATGAGTTTTCTGTGCCTTGGGCGCTGGTATTCTCGATTCGCTTTAGGTCTGATTGGGGCTTGTTCCCTTCCTAATTCAGCAGACCAAGGCGTATTGGTGTACAACGAACATTCCGGCATTACATCTTTGGACCCCCTGTATGCCCGAAATTTGGCGAATATTTGGGCCGTTCAGTGGGTGTATGAAGGGTTAACACGGCTGAATGCCGAAAATCAAATTGAGCCTTGTTTAGCTGAATCTTGGGTCTGCGATTCAACAGGCAGAGAATGGACCTTTTCCCTACGAAAAGAGGTGTTTTTTCATCCCAATCCAAATTTGGTGCAGGGCTATACCCTCAACAGCCGCGATGTGGTGTTGAGTTTGGATCGGGCACGAAAGCACCCGTTTAGTGCTTGGATTTTAGAGGATTTAGATACCCTTTTTTCCATTGGCCCCCAAACGATTGTACTTCATTTTTCAAAGGCTATGCCCGATTTGCCGGCCTTGATGTCCATTCCCGCCCTAAGCATACAACCGGCTCCTTTGCTGGATTCCAAAACCTCGGATTATTGGCGAACAATGTCTTGCGGAACCGGAATGTTTCGGCTGCAAACTTGGGTAGAAGGAGAAAAAATGGTATTGCCGAGGTTTGATTTACATTGGAATAAACCTGTTTCTACCTTGGCCGGAACACCCATTAAAGGTGTTGCCATTCAATTTGTAAAGGAGATTCAAAGCGCAAAACTTGACTTTTTAAGCGGTAGTTTGGGCTTTTTTCAGGGTGCTGACCCACAGGTGAACGATGAATTGCGGGTGCTTTCTAAAAAAAGCAATTCCCCCATTCGCATGGTACAAGGCGATTTTTTAAATACCGAATACCTAGGATTTAATCTTCAGGGAAAACACCCCGCCTGCCGATCGGCTGCGTTACGCAAAGCCCTTAGAGCTTTTTTAGATGTGCCTAGGGTTTTAAATGAGGTTCGAAGCGGTATGGGGCAGGCAGCCGCTGGTCGGTTTTGTCCGCCTGCATTGGTGTCGGCCAATCGGACGCTTCCTGAATTAAGTCCCCAAGATCAGCGTGCCGAGGCCTTGGCTTGGTTAAAAAAAGCGGGTTACACGCAGCCCAGCGAAGTGCCTCCTTTGGTTTTGCATACCGATCCGGCTTACGCATACTTTTGTTCTGCTTTAATTTATCCGTGGGTATCAGAGGGGTTTCGGGTCAGGCTTGAGGTGGTTGAACGTTCTACCTTAAAGTCTATGGTGGCAAAGGGGCAGTTGGATTTTTATCGGGCCTCATGGATAGCCGATTGGCCCTCAGCTAGCAATGTTTTGGGTATTTTTCATTCCGAACGCATTCCGCCCAAAGGCCCCAATTACAGTTTTTTTGACAACGACAGCTTAGATCAAGCTTTATCGGTGCTTTCTGAACGTACCGATCCGCAAAAGCAGCAATCGGCAATTGAACAAATTGAATCCATTCTAAACCACCACGCCCCTGTGATTCCTTTGTATTTTGATGCTTACCTGCGGTTCGAACGCAAGGAATTTCAGGGTTTGCAATCCAATGTATTGAATCAACTGGATGCCCGAAATTTGGCTGTTTCAACGGGCCAATAATTGTGGTGGTTTCAGAAAATACTTCGGATGGTTTTTTATTGCAGATTGAAAATTAGCAAAGCTTACATTTGGCTGTTTTTTGCATTTATAAACAAGAGGGCAACCTAAGCCATTTTGAAGAACATTTAAGCGAATCCTGCTTTTTGCGAATAGGTCGCTCTTTTTTGATCAACCTAAACTACCTCTCGAAATTGGAGTCCCCCTTGAAGGCTGTCATTAAAATGGAAGATGGCTTCTGCATCCCCATTCCAAGAAGACAAAAAAGGCAGGTTGTAGAGCGTTTAAGCCCCTATACTAAATAAAAAACCCATTAATCTCCAAAATACTCCACCGAATTCCGTTCTGTTTCTGCAATCCGAATGCTGTGCAAGGTGCAGCCTAACTCAGAAATAGGGTTTTGCAACTGCCCCCAAACCTGAACGGCCAGGTTTTCCGTGGATGAAAAAATACCCTCCATAAAAGCCACGTCTAAATTCAGGTTTTTGTGGTCTAGTTTGTCGATCACCCGAGCCCGTATTAAGGTAGAAAGTTGCTTAAGATCAACCACAAAACCAGAGTCAGGATGGGGCTGACCTTTTACTGTAACCCACAAATCATAATTGTGGCCATGCCAATTTTTATTGGAACAAGGACCAAAAACGCGTTCATTTTCTTCTTCTGTCCAAAGGGGATTGAACAGTTTATGTGCAGCGTTGAATTGCTCTTTTCGGGTCAAATAAACCAATGGCATCTTTTTTTCGTAAAGATAAATAACCATTTCTATCCTACATGCCCTTTTACTTCTGTTTTAATCGGCAAAACCGAGCCGTTTATCTTGCATCTGTCCGTTCTATCCCGAATCTTACTTAGGCATTGAACAGCCGAGCTCTTTTTATCTCGGCTTTTCTTTTTTCCCTTAGCTTGTTCTGTTTACCTTTGAGCAAACAATTTAAAATGTCCTACATCGCACGCATTCACGCTCGGCAAATCTTAGACAGCCGGGGAAACCCCACCGTAGAAGTGGAAGTAATTACCGACGCCGGAGAGGTGGGCCGGGCCGCCGTGCCATCGGGGGCCTCTACGGGTGTGCATGAGGCCGTGGAACTCCGCGACAACGATGCCCGCTCGTACATGGGCAAAGGCGTTTCAAAGGCCGTTGAAAATGTAAATACGGTATTGAATGAGGAATTGGTGGGCTTTTACATCCACGACCTGCAAGGTATTGACAAAAAAATGATTGCCTTAGATGGGTCAGCAAATAAAGGAAATCTAGGAGCAAATGCCCTGTTGGGCGTCAGTTTGGCTGCGGCCAAGGCTGCGGCTGCGGCTACCGGGCAGCCTTTATATCGGTACTTGGGTGGCATGCAAGGCCGCCTGTTGCCGGTTCCCATGATGAACATTCTAAACGGGGGCTCCCATGCCGACAACAGCGTGGATTTTCAGGAATTTATGGTTATGCCTCTTGCTGCTCAATCGTTTAGCCAAGCCTTGCAAATGGGAACCGAGGTTTTTCACCACCTTAAAGGGATTCTGAAGCAAATGAATATGGCCACCAACGTTGGCGACGAAGGCGGCTTTGCACCCAATCTTCCTTCGAATGAAGCTGCGATTGAGGTGGTTTTGCAGGCCATTGAAAAGGCCGGATACCGCCCTGGAGAAGACATTTGGATCGCTTTAGATCCTGCCAGTTCTGAGTTCTTTGATGAAGAAAAGGGCGAATATGTATTTAAAAAGTCGAGCGGCGAGCGGCTGAGTTCGCATCAAATGGCCGAATACTGGGCAAGCTGGTGCAAAAAATACCCCATCATTTCCATTGAAGATGGGATGGCCGAAGACGATTGGAGTGGCTGGAAATACTTGACCGATTTGGTGGGAAATCAGGTTCAATTGGTTGGAGATGATTTGTTCGTTACAAACACCCAGCGCCTAAGCCGCGGCATTGAAGAAAAAACAGCCAATTCTATCTTGATTAAAGTAAATCAGATTGGAACCCTCTCTGAAACTGCCAATGCCATTGAAATGGCACACCGCAATGGATACACCTCGATTATGAGCCACCGTTCCGGCGAAACCGAAGATACCACCATTGCCGATTTGGCTGTGGCTTTTCGTACCGGCCAAATTAAAACCGGATCGGCCTCGCGGTCCGACCGGGTTGCCAAGTACAATCAGTTGTTGCGCATTGAAGAAACGCTGGGCAGTTCAGCCGAATTTATGGGATTGAATTTCCCTTTCCTAAAACGCTAAGCCAACCTTTACACGTTGTCTTCCCCCAATACCCTTAATTTTAGGGTCGAAGGGCAGTGCTCCGGGCGCAATTGACAACTTAAACGCGAGGTGTCCGTTAATACCGGAAGGCTTTCAAGCATATCCAATTCTTCGTTTCCGGCCTCAGGCAGCTCAGAATATCCTTCCAAAACCTCAACATGGCAGGTGGCACACAAGGCCATGCCTCCGCAAGTAGCCAAAATAGGGAATCCTTCTCCCTTTAATACCTCCATCAACGATAGCCCCATATCGGTGGGCACTTCCACATTCATGGTTCTTCCGCTCAGGTCTTCCGCTTGCAGTTCAATATGCGAATTGGCCATGCTTTAAAAGGCGTTTACCCCGTTTACCGTGGTGTATTTAAAACTTAACTTCTGCTCTGGAAATACCCGAGCAAAGGCCGATTGTGCCATAAGGGCAGCTTCATGAAAACCGCATAAAATTAATTTCAATTTGCCGGGATAGGTGTTGATATCGCCAATCGCGTATATGCCTTCCACATTGGTGCTGTAGTCCTCTGTATTTACTAGAATGGCGTTTTTGTCAATGTTTAAACCCCAATCGGCAATGGGACCTAGTTTGGGAGTCAATCCAAAAAGCGGGATGAAAAAATCGGTTTTGATATCTAGGTCTGATTCCTGTCCTGCTTCCCGTACCATTAATCCTTCAAGTTGTGTTGAGCCATGCAAAGACTGAACTTCCGCATTTAAAATTAAATTTATTTTCCCTGCTTGAGCCAAATCAAATACCTTTTCGGCACTTTCGGGCGCCCCCCTAAAGGAGCCACTTCGGTGTATAAGGGTTAATTCGGAACAAACATCCGACAAGAAAATGGCCCAATCTAAGGCCGAATCGCCGCCTCCGGCTAGAACTACTTTTTTATTCCTGAATTTTTCAGGGTCCAAAACCATGTAGGCAACTCCTTTGCCCTCGAAAACCTCTAAGTTTTCTACAACAGGCTTCCGGGGTTCAAAGCAACCCAAACCACCCGCAATTACAACAACTTTACTCTGGATTTTAGTGCCGGTTGACGTACTTATTTGATACCCTGTTTCTGTTTTATCTAGGCATTCTACCCGTTCGCCCAACGTAAATCCAGGTTTAAACGGTGCGATTTGCTCCATCAGGTTTTCAACCAGTTCCCCGGCCAATATAGAAGGGTAGCCTGGAATGTCGTAAATCGGCTTTTTGGGGTAAATTTCCGACAATTGGCCCCCTACTTGGGGCAGGGCATCTACCAAATGGCAACGCATTTTTAATAATCCCGCCTCAAAAACAGCAAATAAACCCACCGGTCCTGCGCCTACGATGCATAAATCGGTTTGAATGCTTTGGTTACTCATACGGCCATAAAGGTAAGATGCCTAACAGAATGGATTGCGGTTTGTGCTTTATTTTAGCTCTTACCCGGAAGCTTTTTTCCGTCAATCCGCTTAGAACCATATTTTACCTCTACCGGCACAGGACGTATGTTCCACACTATTCCAAACAAGGCTAAAGTTCTTAAAACGTAATAACTGGGGTCAAACTCCCACCAATAAAAGCCTTGACGGCATGATCCTTGGTAATAGTGGTGGTTGTTGTGCCAACCTTCGCCCATGGTAATCAAGGCCAAAACCGCATTGTTCCGCGAATGGTCTTTGGTTTTGTACCGGCGACGCCCTATTTTATGCATCAACGAATTAATGGAAAACGTCCCATGATACAATATAACAGTGCTTGTTAAATATCCCACCACCACAGTGGACCAACCGGCATTCCAATCCGTAATTCCATTTCCGTTGAGCAGATTGCCTACAAAATAAATGATAACGGCCATAATGATTGGAGGAACCATGAAATATCGATTCAGAAACCGCAACTCCGGATACTTAGCAAAATCCTGAATTAAGTCGTACCTGGTTTTTTGATAATCAGGCCCCATAATCCAACCAATATGGGCATAGAAAAAACCATAGATGTTCGCCGAATGGGGGTCGTGAGCTGTGTCGCTGTGGCGGTGGTGAACTCTGTGTTGAGATGCCCACCACAAAGCTCCTTTCTGTATGCTGGTTTGGGCAAAAAAGGCAATCAAAAACTGGAAGAACCGACTTGTCTCGTACGTTTTGTGCGAAAAATACCGGTGGTATCCGGCACTAACAAAAAACATGCGGAAGTAGTACATAAACAAACATACCAACCAATCTTTCCAGGTAAAACCGGACCAAATCATTAAAAGAGGTGTCAGGTGGATGAGCCCAAAACCATATTGGTCGATGAGCTTCGGTTGGTTGCGGTTTTCTTTTTTTACCGCTTCGGGTGGCGGGCCTTCTGGAGAGGTGTATAAGGACTCAACAAGGGGTGTACTAGCTTCACTCATGACTTAAAGTATCAACAGCCGAAACACATCGGCATGCAAAGGTATAGAATTCAGTTTCCATTCGGTGTTTTCCAATAAACAAAAGGCCTTTTTCTTTCTTGTTTGACCGCTTTACATGGAATCGCATGGAAGGTATCTATCAAACACAATAAGCACTTATCTTGTTTAAAAAAAGAAGATTTGCTGCATCAAGCCCCAAACATTAAAGTCCAAACCACCTCTACTTCATCGCTTAAAAGAGCGGAATCGCCAAGGTTGAAGGAGCTGCGTTTTACCTGGAATTTCGACTTTATTAAATACCCTTGGCTTGTTTTTGTTGCTTCGGCCGTTATTTGAATGGGTTGACTTTTTCCTTTTATGCTTATCCACCCGCTTACAATCCAACCTTTCTCGGTGCGGCGAATGGCCTCTGATCGAAATTTGAGTTGGGGATGGCGTTCTGCATTAAAATAATCGGACTTTAATAAATGCCTGTCGCGCAACGCGATTCCAGTCTCGATGCTGTTTACCTGTATTTCACCATACAAAAATTCTGGTTGTCCTGTGCTTGGATTCACCTGGAGTTCTCCAAGCATGTGGTTAAAGTGCCCATCAACCCGTATGCCCATATTCCTAAGGCTGAATTCCACCTTGCTTTTGGGTGATTGAAGAGAATAGTGCTGGGCGAAGCTCTTATTGAAAATGCCAAACAGGCCAATACGTAAGGCCCAACTCAAAATGGGAAAAAAGGCAACGCTTTTGAAGAGGGGGATGCGCGCAGTCAATTTTATTTTTCTTGCACCGATTCGGCGGGTTTAGCTAAGGCCATTGTAGCCAGTTGGCCTATCTCTTTGTCAATTAAGTACAGTCCGTTCGCTTCTAGGCCAATCAGGTTGATTTTGTCTTTAATGTTGCGGGCTGTAGTTTCTTCTTCGTGTTGCTCGGCAACATACCACTGCAAAAAGTTCAAGGTGGTGTAGTCTTTCTCTTGGGTTGCGATGTAAACCAATGTATTGATGCCCTCTGAAACCCGCAACTCGCCCTGAAGAAAACTCTCTACTGCTTCTAGAATGTCTTTAAAGTCTGTTTTTGGTTTGCTTAGTTCGGGCGTCAGTGCCTGCCCCCCTGAATCATTTATGTATCGAAAAAGCCGAAGCATGTGGGCCCGTTCTTCGTTCGATTGCAAATAGAAAAATTTCGCGGCTCCTTCCATTCCCTTCGCGTCGCACCACGAGGCCAACGCTAAGTAGGCATTTGAGCTGTGGCTTTCAATGGCGATTTGCTCGTTTAGAGCTGTTTCTACTACAGATGTTAACATGGCTTTTTTTTCAAAGATACCCCTTAGTTGGTCAAGTTCAAAGTTCAAGGCGAAGGCCATTGAAGGCCAAGCGGGTATTGCCAAACCTATTCTGTGCCTCAGCAAGCAACTCGCCCAAGTCTGGGTAGCGAACCGAAAAATGCCCCAATATCAGGCTTGTAACGCCCCATTTCTCAGCAATTTCAGCCGCTTCTATTGCCGTAGAATGTTGGGTTTTTTTTGCCCTTTCTTGGTGCTTTTCTGTAAAGGTGGCTTCGTGGTACAACACCTGGGGTGCTGCTAATTTTAACAAAGTTTGCAATACAGGTCGGGTGTCGGTAATGTAGGCATAGCTTCGGCATGCCGGCCCACTTGAGCCTACCTGGTTTGCCTGCAGTGCTTCGCCCGTATTTAACTGCACCGAATTTCCTTGTTTCAATTCCCGCAGCTGTGCAATGCTCAGGTCGTATTCTTTAATTTTGACCTTGTCTAGAACAAAGGCATCTCGGCGTTCCCGCACAATAAAACCCCGGCAGGGCACCCCGTGTTTTAACACAACGGCCTCTACTTGAATTGATGCATCTTCCAGCACCAATCCCCCAGAGCGCCAAGCCTCCACATCTATTTCAATAGGGTAGGAGGGCTGGTAATCTACGCTTTTCCAGTAGTTCAACAAAAACTCTTTTACCGATTCGGGGCATACAATCCGCAGGCTTTTCTTTCTGCCCAACAATTCCATGGTCGAAAGAAGTCCGGGCAAGCCCAAGAAGTGGTCGGCATGGGAATGCGATATAAATACAACCGATAGGCGCTGCATGGGCAAGCCCTCTTGCCGAATCCGAATTTGTGTCCCTTCTCCGCAGTCCAACAAATAATGCCGGTGGTGAACCTCCAACCATTGGGCACTCAAACCCCGTTCGGCCGTTGGAACCGCTGAACTGCATCCCAATATGCACACATGAAAATTCATGGTTTTTGTGGATTGAATTTGGCCTCAATGAACATCCTTGACCACCGTCCTGCCAATGCATTTGGACATCTGCTGCCGCAGCGATTCTGAAGGGCCTCCTGAATGCTACCCCGGCAGCTTGATTTTCCTTGGCACAGGTTCTGCTGACCCGAAAGATGCGCAAGGTCTTTTATAAAAAATCCACCCCTCAACCGATGGGTAAGGGGTGGATTTAAATGCGGCATCGGGCTAAATGCCTTCAGGGTATAAGAACTTAATCGTGTTGAACCATAATTTTGCCGGTGGCCTGAACTCCATTCACTTCAAGCGAATATAGATACAGTCCTGCAGCAAATTGAGCCGTTGAAACCTGAATGCTTTGCTCGCCCAACTGGCAATTTCCATTCTGTTGATGTACCACACGACCTGCGGCATCTTTCATTTGAAATCCAAACGAACCCGATTTTGTTGCTGTGAAGTTCAAAGTGGCTGTGGCATTTGCCGGATTTGGAAACATAGGCTGAACTTGTACTCCAGGCAAGTTTTCAAAACTGGTGTTGGCACAAACCGGAAAGGCAATATTAAAAGACAAATCGCCGCTGGGGGGCGGAACATCGTTGCAACCAATTCCCAGATTAATTCGGCCTCGAACATCTACTTTGAAGTACACCGTATCGCAAGGCGTATTGATGGGGCTAGGTACGTTGACCGAATTTAAACGCAAACATACCCGTTGCAAATTGGTTCCAGGAGCAATATTGATGGGCGTAGTGCTGCTGTTTGTGGAGTTGATTTCGGTGTTGCCTTGGTAGGCAGCCCAGGTAAAATTGAATCCCGCCGGAATGGATTGGTTGTATGAAGCCAAGGTGTCAAGGCTAACCGACAAAATTTTTACTCCGCACAAGTCGATGGAATCACCAGGGGTGGGGGTCAACGTATTGTCAACTTTTCCTGGAAGTACCACCGTATTTTGGTGGGTATAGTTACTCCCCGACACGGCTGCGGGCAGCGGGTTGGGGTTGAATCCCATCTGGGTTGCCGTAGGGTCAGGAGGATTGGGTGAGCAAATTTGGGCTTGAGCCAGTGCCCCAGTAAACAAGGCTGCAATCAGTAAAATTTGTTTCATGGTTTTTGGTTTTAAAGGTTAATTATTATTCTTCTTCATCCAACAAATCTTGAGCAATGTTGCTCATGATGATGAAGTCTTCGATTTCATTTTCGTTGTGGATAATGTTCAATACCGTATCCAATTGGCAAATTTGAAGGATTTTCATAACCCCAGCATGCACCCCCGTAATGGCAAACACCCCATTTGATTTATGCGCAAGTCGATTGCCAACAAGAAGAGCTGACAGGCCGCTGGAATCTACAAATTCTACCTTTTGAAGGTCAACAACTAAATTTTTATGACCTAGGGCGTTGAGCCGCACCAATTCGGATTTTAGGTCGGGTGCCGTTTGGGCCGTTAGCTGCTCTTCTTCAATTAACAAGGATAAATAGTGAGGCTTTTCCGTGCTGCTAAAATTCATGTAGATGTTATTCAATTTCCCAAAGTTAAAAAAATATGCGGTTCCCTCCGTTTTGTTGTTTTGTTTAAGCTGAAATATCCTATGCCCTAACCCCAACTATAATTACGCTGCACTCCCGCCCGTTTGGCCCAGCAAATAGAGCACAGCCATACGCACCGCCACTCCGTGTTGTACCTGGTCTAGAATAATAGAGGCCGGGCCATCGGCCAGTTTGCCATCGATTTCTACTCCCCGATTTACGGGGCCCGGATGCAGAATTACAGGCTTGTTCTTGGCCTTTTCCCAGCGGGCTAGGCTTAAACCGAATACCTGGTGGTACTCGTATGCGCCCGGAAAGTGCTGAACCTGTAGCCGCTCCTCTTGAATGCGCAGCACGTTCAGGGCATCGGCCCGTTCTAAGGTTGCATCCAATGAATGGCTTACCACCACCCCCAGACTTTGAATGTTCCGGGGCAACAAGCTGGGCGGAGCACATACTTCCACATGGGCTCCCATTTTTTGAAGCAGTAGGATGTTCGACAAGGCCACGCGCGAGTGCAATACATCTCCCAACAATGCAATGCGTTTGCCCTTCAGCGGGCCAAGTACCTCTTGCATGGAAAAAGCGTCGAGCAGGGCCTGAGTAGGGTGTTCGTGAGTGCCGTCGCCGGCGTTGATGATTCGGGCATGTGCCGAATGCCGAAACCGCGGCAGGTGCTTGGCCAAAAACAGGCCGGCACCCGGGCTGCTGTGCCGAAGTACGATCATATCCACTTTCATGGCCAAAATGTTGTTGACCGTATCCAACAGCGTTTCCCCTTTGCTTAAACTGGAGCCCGAAGCCGAAAAATTAATGACGTCGGCCGACAAGCGTTTCTCTGCCAATTCAAACGACAAGCGCGTTCGGGTGGAGTTTTCAAAAAATAAATTGGCAATCGTTTTGTCGCGCAGCGATGGCACTTTTTTGATGGGCCGCTGCAATACCTGTAGAAATTCGGCCGTCGTGGACATGAGCAGGTCAATGTCGCTGTTTGTTAGGTCTTTTATGCCCAATAAATGTTGGTGGCTAAGCTGTGGCATAGGCTGCTAGGCGTTGTTTTCTATCCAAATAGCGTCTTCTCCATGTTGTTCGGCCCACCTGACTTTTACTTTTTGCCCTTCAAAGGCGTCCATAGACCAGCCATAAAAATCCGGATGAATGGGCAAATGACGCGCAAAGCGGCGTTCCACCAAAACCAGCAGTTTTATCCACTCCGGCCGGCCAAAGGTGTGCACTGCATCTAAGGCGGCTCGAATCGTACGGCCCGTATACAACACATCGTCAACCAACACCACCCGCCGGTTCTCAAGCGAAAAATTCAGCTGGGTCGCCTCCGGAACCAACACTTTGTCTTGGTTAAAGTCGTCTCGAAAAAAGGTGGGATCCAAAAGTCCATAATCCAATGCTACCCCAGGCATTTGTTGCGTCCATGCCGCCTTCAAACGCTCAGCTAAATACACCCCCCGGGGCTGAATGCCTAGCATGACCAAGGGCAAATCGGCCCGGGGCAACTCCCCGAGCATCAAGGACAAACGGTGTATCCGAAGCTGCATTGCTGCGGCATCCATAAAAAATGTACCTGCTGCCGGTCCGTTCATGCCATAAAAGTAAAAAAGCCCTTCACAAGGAAGGGCTTTTGTTTAATTTATTCTGCCGATTCGTCTGCAGGGGCATCCGCCTTTTTCGATTTGGCTTTCGATTTGGGCTTGGCATCCTCTTTCTCCGTCGCTTCCATTTCTTTTTTCAAATCAGACAAAGCACTGATGTCGCCCAATGTGGTAACATCTGCCTTTTGAACCTTTGCGGGTGCAGGAGCTGGTTTCGATTTTCCACTCACTTTCGGACGTGGCTCGGCCCCAACCTCTGGCTTGGTCGATTCATCCCATGTCCGGGTGTGCGATACCAAGATTTTCTTGTCGTCTTTGGAAAACTCCAAAATGGCAAAATCCAACTGCTCTTCAACCGAAGCTTTGCTTCCGTCTTCCTTTTTAAGGTGCTTCATCGGAGCAAATCCTTCAATTCCATAAGGCAAGGCAATTATGCCGCCTTTGTCGTTCAGCTCCAACACAGTACCTCTGTGCTTTTCCTCCGTATTAAATACGGTGGCAAATACTTCCCATGGATCCTCTTCCAATTGTTTGTGGCCCAAGGAAAGTTTGCGGCTGTTTGTGTCAATTTCAAGCACCGAAACTTCGATTTTCTCTCCAATTTTCGTGAAATCAGAGGGGTGCTTGATTTTTTTGGTCCAACTCAAATCCGAAATATGGATTAAGCCATCGATGCCTTCTTCCAATTCTACGAATATTCCATAGTTGGTGAAGTTGCGAACCACGGCCATGTGGCGGCTTCCTTGCGGATAACGACCTTCGATGTTTTCCCATGGATCCGTGCTAAGCTGCTTCATGCCCAAAGACATCTTGCGCTCCTCCCGGTCAATCGAGAGCACAACCGCTTCTACTTCGTCTCCAATTTTCAGAAAATCGTGCGCCGTACGCAAATGCTGCGACCAACTCATCTCCGATACGTGAATCAACCCTTCTACTCCAGGTGCAATTTCTACAAACGCTCCGTAATCGGCCAGTACAACGACCTTCCCTTTTACTTTATCGTTTTCATTGATCTCAGCACTTAATGCCTCCCATGGGTGTGCACTCAATTGCTTCAATCCAAGGGCAATACGACGCTTCTCGTCGTCGTAATCCAATACCACCACGTTGATTTTTGCATCCAGTGTTACCACTTCTTCAGGGTGGTTGATGCGGCCCCAACTAATGTCCGTAATGTGAATCAAGCCATCTACACCGCCCAAATCCACAAATACGCCGTACGATGTGATGTTTTTCACAACGCCTTCCAATACTTGTCCTTTTTCTAATTTCGATATAATGTGCTTTTTCTGCTCTTCCAGCTCTTCTTCAAGCAGGATCTTGTGCGAAACCACTACGTTCTTGAATTCCTGGTTGATTTTTACCACCTTGAATTCCATAGTCTTGCCTACATACACATCGTAATCGCGGATGGGCTTAACATCTATCTGTGAACCAGGTAAAAAAGCCTCAATCCCAAACACGTCTGCAATCAATCCTCCTTTGGTGCGGCATTTAATAACCCCTGTTATCACTTCGTCTTTTTGATGCACCTCATTCACCCGATCCCAGGCACGAATAGCACGGGCTTTGCGGTGACTCAACAACAATTGACCATTCCGATCTTCCAACTGGTCAATGTAAACCTCCACTTTATCGCCCACTGCCAAGGCAGCACTGTATCGAAATTCGGTGCGGGGTACTACGCCTTCTGATTTGTAACCAATGTTGATTACAACGTCTTTAACCGTCAAATGAACCACACTGCCATCTAATATCTCATGTTCGGCAACGCTGCTTAGCGTTTTCTCGTACATATCCGACAAACGGACCCTCTCTTCGTTCGAATAACTTTGTCCTTTTTTGCTTACGGTTGACCAGTCAAATTCTGGTTGGGACGCAGCCCCCATTTTGTTTTCTTCTGACATGTTGTGCAGAACTGTCGAAATTTGTTCAAATCGGCCCGGATGCCTTGGCAGACCTGTTCAAACCTCGGGATTAAACATATTTTTTGGCTTGGCACCCTTTTAAGTGGGCACAAAAATAGACAAAACTTCATCAAATCAAAGCACAATCAGGCCCTCAAACATCTTTTTCAATCCAACCCTTTTATTTTTTTTAACAAAGATGAGGCTGCTCCCAATTTATTATACTAAGTTTGTCGGCTTTTAAACTACCTACCATGAGCAAATCTCCTTTAGATTTTATTGCAACAAAAACTCCGTCCGCAGGACGCAAATACGTTGCCGGAAAAAAAATTCCATTCTCTGAATTTATCCACGATTACGCCAACGGCGAAGTAGATATTGAAGGGGATTTCATTGAGTTTATGAACTGCCGAAACGAGGTGTTCGACTACCGTCTAACTTGGAAGCACATTAAATTCTTCTTCACCCGCATGATTCCCGAAGTGGCTAGCCACTCTAAAAGTCAGGACGAACGAATTGTGCGCGACCACTACGACCGCGGCAACGATTTTTTCTCCTCTTTCCTTGGACCACGTATGATTTATACCTCTGGTTTCTGGAACGATGTGCCCAACGAAACGCTAGAGCAGGCGCAAGACCGTAAAATGACCATGGTCTGCGACAAACTGCTAATGAAACCCGGAAACAAGCACCTAGACATCGGTTGCGGTTGGGGTACTTTGGTGGCTTACGCCGCTAAATACTATGGCACTGATTCCACCGGCATTACCCTTGCTCAAGATGGCACCGACCACGGCAACAAGCAAATTGCCGCACACGGCGTTGCCGACCGTGCACGAATCTTGCGCATGGATTACCGCGACATGATTACCCCAGGTAAAAACAATGAAATTTTCAACCACATTACTTGCTTGGAAATGGGCGAGCACGTGGGCATCCGAAAATTCGGACGGTTTATCAAAAACATTTACGATAAACTAGACGACGACGGTACCTTCTACTTGCAACAAGCCGGTCTTCGTGCAAACCCTGGCATTCTTGCCCGCGGTGAACACTGGGAAGATTTGGTTTGGGGTTTGTTTATGAATGAATTTATTTTCAGCGGCGCCGATGCCTCTACCCCGCTGGCCTTCTTGGTGCAAACCCTGCAAGACGCAAACTTTGAGGTGCAAAGCGTTGAAAACATTGGCATTCACTACTCGCATACCATGACTTGCTGGTACCACAACTGGGAAGCCAACAAAGAGTACATCATTCAGCATTACGGCGAATGGTGGTTCCGCACCTGGAGGGTTTTCCTTTACTGGTCTGTCATTATTGCCAGCCAAGGCTCCTCTACTTGCTGGAGCATCATTGCGCACAAAAACTACAACCGTGTGGACCGCAACCGCTACATCGGTCGCTCCAACTTGGGCGAACGCATGGAAATGGGCAACGTTCGAATCTTCGAATAAGCACTTTCCTTCACGTTATAAACCCTCGGCATTTGTCGGGGGTTTTTTTTTTGGCGGGCTCCGGGCTTTCGGAGGTAGTCCTCGGTTGCTGCCCAGGGGCCCAGCGGCTTTACGCGGGCTCCTAAAGTCGCCTGCGCAGCTCGCGGGCCCCAGGCCAGACACCCTGCGGGCTACCTACCTCAATCCCGCCCGCGGGCCAATCCTTCCCTAATTCCACTCAATTTACCCAAACCCTTTCTTTTCTCCCGGAACCGCCCCATTCCCAACCTGATCCCTGAATTTGTTGAACCAAGTTGTTTGACGCCGGGCATACTGCCGGGTATGTGCATTGATGCTCGCTTCTATTTCTTCATCGCTCTCCGTTGTCTGTACATACCATTCTCGGTATCCAACCGTATTCATGGCCGGTAAATTTCGGTATTCAATCAAGCCCAGCGCCTCTGCTTTTAGCCCCATGTTTAGCATGGCTTTCGTTCGCTTTGCTATCCTTTCATGCAGTTCTTTGCGGTCTGGGTTTTGAATGCATAGGTGCATTTCTGCATCCCAACGCCATTTCTTGCACTCCAATCCAGATTTCCGAAAGGCCGACCAAGGTTTTTTGCTCGCCAACCAAACTTCCAATGCCCTTCTGAGCCGAGCCAAATTTTGAATGTCCGTTTCCCGGTAATAATCCGGGTCCACAACCGACACCTGCTCCTGCAATTCAAGCAAGGAATATTGGTTCACCTGCTGGCGAATGGAATCAGAGATCGGCGGCATTTCGTCTAAATCAAACAGCAAGGCCTGCAGGTAGAAGCCCGAACCGCCTACCAAAACGACGTTTTTTCGCTTTGATAATATGGATTCCAGAATCGGACGGGCTTGCAGCGCAAACGAAACGGCATCCAAGGGTTGGCTTAGGCTGTGGCTGCCCATAAAATGATGCTCAACGCCCCCGTATTCCTCAGGCAGAAGCCGGGCCGTTCCAATTTGCATTTCTTGATAAAACTGCCTCGAATCAAACGATATAATTTCGGTGTTCAAGGCCTGAGCCATTTCAATGCTTCGCTCGGTTTTACCCGATGCGGTAGGTCCACCCACCACGAAAATTTTGGGTTTGCTCATGCCTTGGGCATTTCCAATCCCAGCTCCACACCCAGTTCAACCATCAACGACCATGCGGCTTCCCGCTGGTTTGGAATCCGCCCCTCCAATATAGATTCTTTGATGCTGCTTTTTATTTGGCCAACCACGGGCCCCGGAGAAATACCAAAGTAGCCTATAATTTCTTCGCCCGATATGGGGGGTTGAAAGTTCCGGATGTGGTCTTTTGCCTCTACTTCTTGCAGCTTTTCTTTTACCACTTCATAATTCCGTAGGTAGCGCGATACCCGGCCTGGGTTTTTTGAGGTGATGTCCGCTTGGCACAACAGCAATAGGTCTTCCAGGTCATCATCGGCATCCATAAGCAATCGACGCAGGGCCGAGTCGGTTATTTCATGCTTTGCCAATACAATGGGCCGCAAATGCAGCCGCACCATTTTTTGTACAAATTTCATTTTTTCATTGCTGGGCAAACCTAGTTTTTTAAATAGTTTGGGAACCATGCGGGCTCCCAAGTCTTCGTGCCCATGAAAGGTCCAGCCATGTCCAGGTTCAAAACGCTTGGTTTGGGGTTTGGCGATGTCGTGCATCACAGCTGCCCAGCGCAACCACAGATTATTTGAAAGCAGGGCTAGATTGTTTAATACCTCTATGGTATGGTAAAAGTTGTCTTTGTGCCCCAAGCCATTTACTTTTTCTACGCCTTTAAGCAAGCAGAATTCAGGAAACAAAACGGGCAGCAGCCCCCCTTTATCCAGCATCGAAAACAGCCGGCCCGGTTCATCGCAGGCCATCATTTTGTTCAATTCATCGGCAATCCGCTCCTTGGCTACAATTTCCATGCGTTGGGCCAGCCCAGGCATGCTGTCCCACAATTCCGGGTGGATTTCAAAATTCAACTGCATGGCAAATCGAATGGCCCTGAGCATGCGCAAGGGGTCGTCGTCAAAGGTCTTTTGGGCATCTACGGGAGTGCGAATCAGCCCTGAGTTTAAATCGGCAATCCCATTAAAGGTGTCGATTAAAGCGCCATACGTGTTCTTGTTCAGGCATATGGCCAAGGTGTTGATGGTAAAATCTCGACGGTTTAGGTCGTCTTTAAAATCACCTTGACTTACCTCTGGATTGCGCGAATCGCGCCGATAGCTTTCTTTTCGGGCTCCAACAAATTCGATGTCTAAATCTTCCCAAACAAAATGCGCGGTTCCAAAATTCTTAAAAACGGTCAGTTGTTCGCTTCTGCCCAATTTCTGAGCTACCCGTTCAGCCAGTTGCAACCCGTTCCCCACGCACATAAAATCAATGTCTTTGCATGGCCGGCCCAACAGCAAATCCCGAACAAAGCCGCCAATGACATAGCATTCCAGGCCCAAGTCATCGGCTTCTGCGCCAATTAGCTGAAAAATCGGCCGGTTCAGTTCCAAAAATGCCATGGGCAAAAATAGGGCTAATTCCCGTTTGCTACAAGGGAATACAAACCTAGCCAGGCAGGAATAAGCCGTTCAGGGCTGAATTTCTGCAAATGGCTTTGGCATTCTTCCGCGTTCAACGGCATGGGATTTTCTAAAATGCGAATCAGAGTCTCTGCCCATTCCTCTGGCCGATATGGAGATGCATAATAAACGCAATCTCCACCGGCTTCTTCCATCGCCGTCCCCGAACTCGTAATAACGGGCTTTTGGGCCATTAACCCCTCCAGCACAGGAAGTCCAAATCCCTCCATAACCGAGGGGTAAACCAAGGCATCGCAATGCTGAATCCAACCGTTTTTCTCCCCTTCTGAAATTTCTCCAGTTAGGTGAACACGCCCCGTTAACCCCATGTTTTTTATAAAACCCATTAGGCTTGAACGCATGCCTAAATCTTTCCCAACCAACACCAAATGGTGGGGAACACGCTTCCGAATCAGCAGAAAGGCCTCAAGCAGCATTCCAATGTTTTTTCGGGCTTCTAAATTCCCAACGTACAGAAAATAGGGCTGAATTGACTTGATTGGGGCGGTGGCAGGAATTAAACTGGGCTGGAATACCGGCGGCATGACTTCGGCTGTTTTTCCCATTAATGCGGATTGGTCTTGCAGCCGCCCAGCCGTATAACGACTCACACTCACAACCATCGATGCCCGCCTCAGTGCATGACGTGTTTTGAATCGATACAATATTGCATTCCAAAACGAATGGTAGGCAGGAACATCAAAGGCAATGGCATCGTGTACGGTAACAATGGCGGGAACATCTAAATCAAAGGGAAGTTCGGGCGACAAGGCATGAAATACAGAAACGCCCTGCTTTTTTACCTCTTTGCCCATGCCCAGTGTCCTCCAAGTCCCTGAAGGGGAGCTTGGACTCACAATCCGTATGCCCGCTGCACGCATTTCGTCCCTAAAATCCAAACGATCCAGGCATGGACTAAACAGCACAATTCGTTCGGCCGGTAAGGCCCTAGCCAGCATCCGAATGTGGTTGCGGGCATAATGCCCCAATCCCGACGCATTCGAAAATGCCCTTTTGGCGTCAAATCCGACAACAAATTCCTGATTCATCTTGGCAGCTTGGGCCACAAAGTAACGGCTTAAGCAACGAATCGCCAAACCTACCTGAACATCACGCATTCGAATCGCATGGCATTTTTGTACTTTCGTTGGGTGTCTGATTTTTTCGAAGTTTTGAGGGTTCAAAATCCATACGCTGCTGCCTCAGTTCAGCTCAATAAAGCCATGAAACCGCAGGCAGGCCAGGTCGATTCCGCTTTGATTTTATGCGACTCCCAACTTTTTTCGCCTGCAAGGGCCATTGAAATTCGATTGGGGCTTTCTTTCCGGCCATTCCAACTCTTAATAACAGCCTTGCTTTCGGCCTTAGCTCTTGCCTCTGCTTTGCCCAATTTTGTCCAAAACAAACCGCAAGCAGCCATGCAGGGGCAAAGAACTTCCCCCCTAAAAGGCATGCGCCCACTCCAGCGTTATAGTATATGAAGTGGCTGGCATTTTTGATTAGAGGCGGAGCCCGGCGCAACGTTCTTTTGCTCTTCCTTGCAACGGTTTTTTTGTCTTTGTTTCTAAGCAACCTGCGAAGCACGGCAAGGCATAAAGTCTCAAGTACCTTAAACGTCCGTGAAGCCCTGTATGCCAAAGAAGACCAGCTTTCACTTATCATGGATTCGGTTCTTGGCAACATGCTTAAGGACCCCAGCTCTAGGTTGATGGTTCATACCGAATCGAATCTGGCCTATTTCGTTTATCAAGACGACTCTTTGGTGTATTGGAATTCGGCAGCCGTCCCTGTTCCCTTTCGCCGCTTTGATGAAGAGTTTTTACAGCCTGTGATGCAGCTAAGAAATGGCTGGTACAGAATACTTCGCCGCGACAGTGCAGGGGTGTCTATTGTAGGAATGGTGAGGCTGAAGCAAGAGTTTTTTATTAAAAACGAATTTTTGCAAGATGCTTTTTCATCCGACTTCGGGCTTGAAAGCGAAATTAAAATAAGTTTGAATCCTGAAGATTCCGATTTTCATATTGCCGACCGTCAGGGATATTTTTTATGCGCCCTGGTTTTCCCCCAAACCCAAAAGGCTCCCTTGCGTTTTCCTGTGCTGGCAGGTTTGGCCTATTTTCTAGCCTTACTTTTAGGGTTGTATTTGTTGTATGACCTACGGCGGCTCCGCGTTTTTCGCAAACGCCCCGCCCTTCATTTGAGCCTTTTTACCTTATTTGTGCTCACCGTCCGGGTCATCAACATTCATTTTAGGTTTCCTGTCGTTTTATACGAGTTGCCCCTGTTTTCGCCTGTGTATTTTGCCAGCAGCGATTGGTTGCCAAGTTTGGGCGATTTTATGGTTCATGCCCTTTTAATGACCGCCCTATTGGCCTTGATTTTTTCCAATTACAGCAAATATAAATACCCCGACGTACACGGCCCTCGGCTTATTCTGTGGATGTTGTTTTTTGGATTTATGGTGGCCGGCTTTAGTTACGCCCTGCTTCACCTGCTCCGCACTCTGGTTTTTGATTCCTCTATTTCGTTTGACCTATCCAATGTTTTGGAGTTAAATGCCTACAGCTTTTGGGGCTTTACGCTGTTGGCCTTGTTGCTGGCCAATTTTTTGCTGATTTCGCATTTCTGCTCTAAAATGTTGGCCCGAAGTCCACATTTACGGTGGTGGAAAGCCGCTTTGTGGACGCTAATCCCTTACCTCGTAATTTCTTTGCTTACCCATTGGTGGGACGGGCTAGACCCCCTTAGTATTTGGTTAACATATCCCATTCATCTGGCCATTTTATGGGTGCACATGAAAAACAAGCAGGTGATTGGGTTTTATTCTTTGGCACCCACCCTGATTTTGTTTGCCGGGTATGCAACCTACATGCTTTCAAACTTAAACGCCGAAAAAGAACAAGATGCCCGGCAAGTTTTAGCCCTTAAAATTGCAGAAGAACAAGACCATGTGGCTGAGTTTTTATTTGACCAGGCTGTTAAAGGAATACAATCCGACGCCGCCATTCGGTATTTTTTGCAAGAGTACTCCTATTCTTTTCCGTATGAATTTTTTGAACGCATCGCTCAACGCTATTTCGGTGGGTATTGGTCAAAATATGCCTTGGTTATCGTTCCTTTTTCGGCCAGCGAAGTGGAATTGTACGCCTCCCATCCGGAATGGGCCGACCCCGATGTTCAGCATTATGAAACCTCTATCCAAACCCAAGGCAGGCCAACCGCCAGCCCATACTTGTTTTATCTGGACAACAATTATGGCAAAGTAAATTACTTGGGTCGGATTCCTGTTTCTGTCGTTGCGGGGAAAGACAGCAGCCAACACTTTATATACTTGGAGTTTATTTCAAAAATGGTAACCCAAGTAACCGGTTTTCCAGAGTTGTTGCTAGACCAAAGCATAACCCGCCCGGTTAATCTTAAGGGGTACAGCTATGCCAGCTACAAACGGGGCGAATTAAATGTAGCCGCTGGCGATTTTGCATATCCCTTGAATTCAGACCTTTGGAAGGCCGACACCAACCAAATTACCCTGCGCCGCTTCAAGGGTTTTAGCCATTTGTTGCTCAGGCAGAACCCTCCCGACCTAATGGTGGTGTCAAAGCCCATACCTAGGCTTTTGGATTCCTTGAATCCCTTTGCATATCTGCTGCTCTATTTCAGTGCTTTGCTCTTTCTGTATTATGTTTATCAATACTATTTTGGCGAGGCAGCAGAACGGTTGCGGTTTACCCTGAAAAGCCGAATACAACTTACCATTTTACTGGTTTTATTGATCTCTTTACTCATGGTCGGTTTGGGTATTAACGACTACATAAACACCACCTTCAACCGCAAAAACCGCCTTACCATTGAAGAGAAAATGAATTCCATTGTTTCAGAATTGAAAACCGAGGTTGAAAACCGCCCGGGAATACTTCAAAATCGAGAGGAACTGAATTTCTTGCTTACTCGATATTCCGGTATTTTCTTCTCAGACATCAATTTGTTCAGGCCTTCCGGTATTCTTTTGGCCAGTTCACGCGAAGCCATGTACAACGAGGGGCTGATTGGTCGGCAAATGCACCCACAGGCTTTTCAAGCATTGATCCAGGAACAGCAGCCCCACTTTTTGCATAAGGAATGGGTCGGCAACTTTGAATACCTTTCGGGATACACCGTTTTTCGCAACAGATCGGGCGAGGTTTTAGGCTATTTAAATCTGCCCTACTTTTTAAGGCAAAAAGATTTAAAAGAAGAACTATCCAGTTCTCTTTTGGCCCTTATCAATATTTATTCTTTGCTCATTGTTGCTTCCATGCTCATTAGCCTTCTTATTGCCAATCAGCTAACGGGGCCCTTGTCGCTGCTCCAGCAAAAACTCGGCAAAATACGGCTTGGCCGAAAAAATGAAACCATTGAGTACCGGGGCAACGACGAGGTTGCCAGCCTGGTGAACGAATACAACAGAATGGTTCAAGAATTGGAGGCCTCGGCACAGCTCCTCGCTGTTTCAGAACGGGAAAACGCCTGGAAAGAAATGGCCCGGCAAGTCGCCCATGAGGTGAAAAACCCCCTAACCCCCATGAAACTCAATGTTCAATATTTGCTAAAGGCCTGGGAAGACGGTAGGCCCGATTTCCCAGAACGAATTCAACGTTTTAAAGAGGCTATGCTAGAGCAAATTGAAACCCTTTCTGCGATTGCCAGCGAATTTAGTTCTTTTGCAAAATTGCCTGAAATTTCGCTCCAACCCTTAAATCTATCGCAGGCGTTGAAATCGGTCCTAGATTTTTATTCCAACAACGAAGAAGAGGTCAAGCTCATTTGGAATCCCGAATCGTTGAACAATGCCATTGTCCTTGCCGATGGCGACCAGTTGCTCAGGGTATTTAATAACCTCTTTAGAAATGCCATTCAGGCCATTCCCGAAGGGCGAATGGGTGAGGTTCACGTTCAATTGCTGCGCCTAGGCCCCAATGCAGTTGTTGAAGTCAGAGACAACGGCATGGGAATACCCGAACAGAACCGAGAACGTATTTTCACGCCCAATTTTACTACAAAGGGCTCCGGAATGGGACTTGGTTTGGCCATGGCGAAAACAATTATAGAAAGCATGCAGGGTGAAATCTATTTTCAAACCGAAACGGGCTTAGGAACTTCCTTTTTTCTGCGGCTACCTTTGCTGGAATCCGAGTCCGATTAAGATGCAGTTTGTTGGGTCGAAGAAAGAGCCAATTCATCCGCCAAATGTGCTATTCTTGGGTTCATGATTTTAAACCAAATTGGCGGAATCAATGAAAGCACCATAGAGCCAGGGTAGCCCAAGGGCAAAGCAGGTGCCTCAGCACGGTGCTGAAGCAATTGATAGGGTTTGCTTGCTTTGTAATGGTGGTCTGAATGCCGGGTTAAATCGTACAGCACCGCTCTGCCCAACCGATGGTCGCTGTTCCAAGAATGCCAAGGTTTAACGGTTTCATAATGCCCCGAGGCAAGCAACCGCCGCTTCAATCCATAGTGCTCGATGTAATTCACGGTTTCCAACAATAAAATACCCGTGAGTCCGGTG
Organism: uncultured Flavobacteriales bacterium; assembly: GCA_903837495.1. Taxonomy (GTDB): domain Bacteria; phylum Bacteroidota; class Bacteroidia; order CAIKAF01; family CAIKAF01; genus CAIKAF01. The sequence goes on from CAILUT010000056.1 coordinate 134,693, forward strand.
CTCAGCCCAAAGACCAGAGCCCAGGGCCCACCATACCACAGCAAACCAGCAGCATACAACAGGTAAGCCAAACTAAACCACAACATACGGTTGTAAACCGATATTCTTCTTCGGCTTTTTCGCAGCAGTTGTTCCTGCTCCAAAGCCCAGGCCGAACGCCATGAACCCCACATAGAACGGAGCCAAAAGGCATATACGGTTTCGTTGAACCGAGCCGTTGCCGGGTCCCGCTCCGTACTAACATATCGATGGTGTCCCCAATTGTGCTCAATAAAAAAGTGAATGTAAAAAGAAGGCCAAAGCAGGATCCAGGCCGCAATCCTAGATTTGGTGTCAGACCGATGCCCCAGTTCATGGGCTACATTTATTCCATTTACCCCTAACACAATTCCCGTACTCAACAAAATACCCAATCCAGAAGCCCAATGCCCCTCAAAATTCAACCAACGGATTAAGCCAAGAACCAAAATCCCCAAAACCAAGGGCACATTTAAAAACAAAAACAAATCAAAAACAAACCGCCCCCCCATTTCTTCATCCACATTTGCCCTTGACCTAGGAAGAACCTGTTCTAACAAAGGAATGAAGCAAAAAGCAACCAATGGGCCTAACCAATAACCCATTAGGTTGTATTTAAGATCCAAAAAAATCAGAGTAGGCAACAAAAAACTAAAAAGATAACGCAGCATTTCTTTAAACATAATGGTCTACGCTTTAAAAATGATTCAAAAGACGATATAAATTTACGAATTTCGCGTTCATAAATCAATCCAACAGCACCAAGCAAATCATCATGGGAAGAAGACCGGTAAAAAAATTTAGAAGGGAAGACGATGAATTAAAAATTGAGTGGCTCGCCATCATTGCCCCAAAGTTGTTTCAAGAGGGCTTTCGCCAGTATTCCATGGACGAAATCATTCAATGGGTAGGGGTGTCTAAAGCTACTTTTTACAAATACTTCAGTTCACGCGAAATGTTGATTGAAGAAATGCTCACCCTGAAATTAACTGAAATCACGGCGTTTAAAGACATCTTATTTGAGTTTGGAAGGCCATATCGCCAACGGTATCAAGCCTCTATGGACCTGCTGGAAATTTCGCTAAACCCCGTTTCTCAGAAATTTTTAGAAGACGTTCAACACAGCTACCCAGAGCAACTAAATCAAATTCACCAATTTATTGAATTTAGCCTGCAATGGCTGGAACAGTTTTATTTGGAAGGAATGCGCGATCATGGATTGCGAAAGGTGAACCCCAAACTGCTGCTGATGTCCGATGGAGCATTCTTAACCGCCCTGGTTTCATCGCCGCGGTTCAGAAAAACGGGTCTTTATGTTGGGGAAGCCCTACGCCAGTATTTTGATTTGCGTTCGCTTGGCCTTCAACAATTAACAAAAGAAAAAGACCTTAATCTTTCCTAAATCCCGTTTGGGCAGCTTCTTTTCTAACTTGGTTTTTTTAGATTTGAAGAATGAAGTCCAATACCGTCTCTTTTTTTGCTATAGGCGTTGCGGTTTTTCTTATTGTTTTGTCCTTAACCCGGCCTTATTGGTATTTGCTGCGAAAACGCGTCTTGAAAACCGAAACCGATGTAGCCATTCATAAGGGCGATTGCACCTACTCTGGACCCGGCGTGGCAATGCCCGCTCATTTTCAATTGATGGGAATCGATGTGTCGCACCACCAGGGCCTGATTGATTGGAAAAAGGTTAAATCCAGCTACATCAAAGCCCGCCCGCTCTCGTTTGTGTTTGTTCGCGCAACCTACGGCCGTTGGAAAAACGACAAATACTTTACGTACAATTGGAAGGCTACTCGGCAGGTCGGTATTTTACGCGGAGCCTACCATTATTATCTGCCCAACCAATCTGCAAAAGCTCAAGCAGATAAGTTTATTGGTCGGGTGTGTGGCCCCGACGGCAAATACCAAGGGGATTTGCCCCCAGTTTTGGACATTGAAGAATCTCCGCCCGGAACAAACATCAGCGAATTTCACCAGGGCATTCAAATCTGGTTGGACGAAGTCGAGAATAAAACGGGACTGCGCCCCATTATTTATTCCGGAGCCAAATTTTACAAGGTGAGATTGTATCCTGCCTTTAAGAAATATCCTTTGTGGGTAGCCCATTACAAAGCCGCAAGTCCTTCTATTCCAAGCACGCAAACCTGGGATTTGTGGCAGTTTACCGATAAAGCCAGAATCAACGGAATTTGCGGCCCTGTCGATTTAAATGTCAGTGCCGATGTGCCCGCTTTTTTTCCACAAAGCCTGGTTGGCCAGCCCCTTGTTTTAAATTGAGGGGAAAAGCCTATAATTAAAGGTAGTATAGCTTTTCTTATCTTTGTTCTTGGCCTAGAATTTACATTTTAACGGATTGGCACATGCGTTTTTACCTGATTGATTTGCCTTCGATTCAAGCCCATTTGTGGCCTTTTACCTTATCTAGAAGTGCTGCGGATATTCCCGTAGGCATCTTCAGTTTGCGGCAAAAATGGGAGGCTATTCTGCCGAATCGGATTCAAGGCCATATTCCTGCACCTGAATCCCTATGGAGTTCTTTTGATTTGGACTTGCCCGCACAAAATTTCCCGCTGCTTGCCATTGCATCGCATTGCTTTCCATCTAAGGAACTTGTCGAAAGGATTCAAAAAATGGTCGCAGGACAAAGCCTTTGGCAGGGCGATGCCCTTTTGGCTGTTTTTGCTCAAAGTCCAACACAATTGCTAGAGGCAAGCCATTCTTCGTCCGATTCAAATGCCATTCAGGTGCATGAATCTGTAGAGCTGCTGGATCGGATTTGGAAAATACCAGAGTGGATTGGCCGGGAGATTTCACGGGATCTTGCGTTCAAGCCAAAGGCAGATATGCCTGTATCGCCCGACTGGGGAAATTTAATCATTGGCCCCCCCGAGCGCCTGCATTTGGCCAATGGAGCCCGTATATTGGGTTCAATTATCAATACCACCCAAGGCGATGTGTATCTGGATGCGGATTCTGAAGTCATGGAAGGCTGTATGATTCGCGGGCCGTTTTATTTGGGGCCTCAAAGTACCTTGAAAATGGGAACCCGAATTTATGGGCCCGTAGCTGCGGGTAAGCATGTGAAATTAGGCGGGGAAATCAGTCAAAGTCAGATTTTTGATTGCAGCAACAAGGGGCATGAAGGATATTTAGGCAATTCGGTTATAGGGTCTTGGTGCAACTTGGGTGCCGATACCAATAATTCCAATTTAAAGAACAACTACGCCGAGGTTAAATTGTGGAATCAAGCACTAAACCGCTTTGAAAACACTGGATTGCAATTTTGCGGTTTGTTTATGGGCGACCACTCCAAAACCGGAATTAATACGATGTTTAATACCGGAACGGTGCTGGGCTTTAGTTGCAATATTTTCGGTTCTGGTTTTCCTCGAAATGTCATTCCTTCTTTTCGGTGGGGTGGGGCAACGGGGCTAATTTCTTATAAACTGGGGGCGGCCAAAGAAACAGCCAAGGCCATGATGGCGCGCCGAAAAATTGAATTCGATGTGCTTCAAGAAACCATGTTTCAACGCATATTCGATGCCGAACAGCCTTAAGCGGCTTAGTTGTTAAACCAACCGCGCTGCCGGTTTAATTTTAATGCTTGCAGCAAGGGGCTTTTTACGTTGATGGTGAAATTATAGCTTTGCCTAAAGCCAAAAGGAATAACCGAGATGCGCATTTCCCAGCAGTGCATGTCTCTGAAAATATCGATTGAACTGGTAGAAATTTGCCCACTGGCCAAGTCATAGTTTAGGTTCATGGCGATTTTCCAGCGGGGCGTCAGATTTATATCGCCGGCCAAGCCAATGGTATGCGTTACGTTTGAGCGGTCGTAGGGCTTGCTGTACGAAATGTTGTAATTCACCTGCAGGCTATATGGGATGTTGAAGTCGATGTAATAATTGTAAAAGTTGGGTGTAGATAATACTTGTTCTTCTTCTGGGGTTTGGGCTTTGGCTTTTCGTTGGCCCCTCAAGGTAAAACCCGCAGCTAGGGCCACTTGGGTGGTTCGGAACAAAATTCCCTGCTCCACCATAAATCTGTTGATGCGCTGGGCCTGCCCGTTTACCAAAGTAAACTGGTAGGGGTCAAATGCGGCATTTAGGTTTAGGTTGATCATTTTAAACAAGGTGGTTCGGGCACTAAGGGATAAATTGGATAGGTTTAGGGAATCTCGAGCCAAGTCGTAATTCATGCCAAGTCGAAACTGTTCAACAATGGGCAGCCTAGCATCTTTGGTAACACTGTCGCGGCGCGAGGGAGCCACTTTGGCTTCTATTCGGTTGTTGATGCCCAAAGAAATCAGGCCACTTTGACCTTGGGGACTTGCCCCATAAAGGCCAATTTGGCCGGGGCTGTAGGAGCTGAGTTGGCCGCCTGAGCCAAAGTAGCCGGTTTTCACCTCGGATAAATCAGGGCGGTACGAAAAGGCTATTGCAGGACTCATGGTGTGCCGAATGCCTTTCAATCGGCCAATTTTAAGCCACAGAGTAGAAAAGACATTGGTCGAAACATTGACAGAAACGTCCATTTGTCGGTTGGCGTGGAATCCACGAACCGTATCAGAAACCGCTTGACCCTGATCATTGATAAAGCGATTTAAAGACCATAGATGCCAGCGTTCGTCGTACCGCACAGAGGGGGTAATAAAAATATAGCCTGCCAAGGTAAGGTTGGTATTCAGATTGATTTCGTGGCGCATGCCCGAATTTACTCGATTTAATTCCTGCAAGGGTTGAAGAAACAGCAAAGAATCGAGGGTGTTTAGCTGATTGGCAGATTGAAGGCGGTATGTCAAGCCAATTTGTTCGTACCAGCGTGCTTTTCCTAAAGCAATTTTGCGTTTAAAGGGAGTAATGCGCGATACATTTAACACCATTTCAGGCAGCGAAAAGGCCACAGCACCGGTTGATGTATTTTGAAAATGCCGAATGGATGCGGCCAAGTTGACGGGGCTGTTTCGAAACCGTTTGGTAATGCTGATGCTCGAATTGAATTGGTTTTGAGTAATGGCGTTTACGCTACCGGCGTTCAATCGGTTGAATCCAGAGGTTTGCACATTTACATCGGCTTTGAAATTAAACGTGGGGTGGGCTTTGATGTCTTGGTTGTGCGACCAGTTTACTGAGAAATCGCGCGACTGCTCAAAATCGGCCACAATTTCGGGGTCGCCGGTTTGAAATTGACTAAATTTCAAGGCTAAGCGGCCGTTGTGTTTGTATTTTTGAGTGTACCTCAATTCAGCTCGGGCACCAAAACTTAAGCTGGTAAATAGGTCTGCGGTTAGCGACAAATCCATATACTCACTCAAACCAAAGTAATAACCAAAGTTCCGTAAAAAGAAACCAAAGGCGCCTTGTTCTCCGTATTCGGGCAAAAGGATGCCAGAGGACCGAAATTCCATGCTGGGAAAAAAGCCAAATGGAAGGGCCAAAGGGGTAGGGACTCCGCTGATGCGCAATACCGCCGGACCTGTTACCACTTTGTCGTCAGGAATCACCATAGCCTTGGTGGTGGCAATATCAAAATGGGGGTGCTCTTTGTCAGAACAGGTGGTAAACCGGGCGTTTTTAATGTACAGCACATCGTTGGCTTCTTTTTTCGCCACCTGCCCATGCAAGTAGGTGTCTCCGTCGTTGCTGATGGCCTCTTTTATAATCCCTCGACGGGTTTCAAAGTTGTATTCCATTTCGGTGGCATCAAAGCTTTTGCCATTTTCGGTAAACACAGGTTTGCCCCGAAGAATGCCAGCCGAATCGGGCATGCCAGTAGCCCGAAGCCGTTTTTTGGCAAAAGTCATGGTTACAAAATTGGCCTTCAGGTCAATTTTATCGTAAAGTACAACCACGCTGTCGTGAAGCGAAATGGTTTCGGAACGCAAATCGAGTACTAAGCTGTCAGCGGCCGAATACACCACCGGGAACTCCAGCCCAGATTCTTTTTTTTCAGGGGAAACAGGCCCCAGGTTTGAATCGGGGGGCAGCGGACTCAAGGTGTTGGGCGAAACGGAAGTTGAACTGGAGTCTGGGTTTGGTTCAATGGCATTTGGGGCGGCTGAAATGGAATTCGGTGCCGATGCATCCAACACGGGCTTGCGGTTTATGCAAGCCGGAAGCTGTGTTATTAAAATCGTTAATAAAATTAATCGATAAAAGGGCATTTCGGAACAAAGGAAGGGTAAATTTGCATGGTTCTTGTTGAACTCTGCCTAAAATTAGAAGTCAACAATGCTGCGAAAAACGGATAAATTCGTGAAATACAGAGGTTTTTTACTTTCATTAACAAATTATTTGCTTGCCTTCTCTCTTTTGGGGCAGGGCGTACGTACCGTAGTAATCGATGCCGGACATGGAGGCAAAGACCCCGGGTGCCATGGCTCTTTTATACATGAGAAAGAAGTTTGCCTAAAGGTTGCACTGGCCCTCGGAAAGCAAATTAATGAGTATTATCCAGAGGTAAACGTGGTTTACACACGGCAGCGCGATGAGTTTGTTGAATTGTACCGTCGAGCCCAAATTGCCAACGAGGCCAACGCCGATTTGTTTATTTGCATTCACGTTAATGCGGCGGGCAGCCCCTCGGCACACGGAGCTGAGACCTATGTGTTGGGCTTGCACCGAACCGAAGACAACCTCCGCGTTGCAAAGCGCGAGAACGCCTCGGTTCAATTTGAAGCCGATGTAAAGAAAAATTACGAGGGGTTTGACCCCAACAGCGATGAAGGAAATATAATTTTTTCAATGTTTCAATCGGCCTATTTAAACCAAAGTCTTGAATTTGCTAGTTTGGTGCAGCATCGATTTGAACACCATGCTAGACGCCACAACCGAGGCGTTCGGCAAGCGGGTTTTTTGGTTTTGGTAAAAACAGCCATGCCTTCTGTTTTGATTGAAACGGGTTTTGCTTCTCATCCAGGCGATGAAGCCTTTTTGGGCTCGGTTGAAGGGGTCAGGCTTATGGCCGAATCTATCTTTCTGGCATTTGCCGATTATAAAAAATCAACCGAAGGCAAAAAGTACGCCGGATTGCGCAAGCCGCATCCAAATCTAAACCACGAAAAACCAAGAGGGGGGGGAGCCGCCGAGCCCATTGTAGAGCCCGCAATCGACAGGCCTGAGGCCAACAATACGGCAGAACCCTCTGCCCCCAAAGCGTATTTCTCGGTGCAGTTTTTTTCATCTAAATTCAAGTATTCTTCTTCTGATGCTAAGTTTTTAGGCTTGGAAGGGGTTGAGGCGCTTCCTCGAGGCGATGGTTGGATTGCCTATGTAAGCGGACGCTTTACCGATGAAATTCAAGCCAAAGACTGGCTAAAGGCCATAAAATTAAAGGGCTATCCAGATGCCTTTTTGGTTGGTGTAGAAGATGGGCTAAAGGTGAGCCTGGATGCGGTGCGGGAATCCCTTAAAAAAAAGCACTAAATTTGTACCAAACCAGATTTACAGCGTTGAAAATTAGCAGAGAAATTAAGGTCGCCCTATTCGCCATTGCTACACTGGCCGTGACCATTTGGGGTTTTTATTTTTTAAAAGGACATGATCTTTTTAAGCCCGGTAAAACGCTGTTTGTGGTTTTTCCCCATGCGGGTTTTATAGAACCCTCAACTCCGGTGGTGGTGAATGGCTACAAAATTGGAATTGTTTCGGATACCCGCCTTATGGATGCGACCAAGGGTACTGTTTTGGTTGAATTGCGGATTACCGAAGACGAATTGTTCTTGGATAGCGAAAGCCAAGCCATTATTTCCTCGCCCGGTTTAATTGCGGCCAACGTGATTGACATAAAATTAGGTAAATCTGGACGCGAAGTACAAGACGGAGACACCCTTCGAGCCGGACTTAGTCTGGGTATTGAAGCCACGCTGATGAACATCGTGGAACCCCTTCAAAACAATATGAATTCCGTACTGAAAAACCTTGACTCCGTTTTGGTGCCCATGAAAACCAGTCTGCCTAAAACAATAGATAATTTAAATCAGTTGATTGCGGGGGTAGATCGGTTGGTTCGGAACAACGATGCAAAAGTAAGCAGCATTGTAGGGAATTTAGATTTGCTGTTGGGCACATTGGCCCGAAATGAACAGCAATTGGATAGCATGATTGGAAATTTGAATCAATTCTCCGATACCCTAGCTGCATTAGAACTCGCTCAAACGGTATCCACCACCCAACAAGCCATGGAACAGGTTCGGAATTTACTTCAAAACATCAATGAAGGCGAGGGCACATTGGGGCAACTGGCAAAAAGCGATGCCCTGCACCGCCGAATTGACTCTACCGCCCTGAGCTTGCAGCTGTTGATGACAGAAATTAACGAGCATCCAGAACGATTTCTGCATTTTTCCTTGATCCACATCAACAAAAACAAAGCCGTTAAATAAAAAGACTGTGTCCCGGATTACATCATGGTAGAACAATTCATTTTTATTGCAATGTTGGCCGTTGGAATCGGTCTGTTTGTTGGACGAATTCGCAAAATCCGAAGGAATATTTTTTTGGGCCGGCCCCAAACAATAAACGACCGAAAGGCCGAACGCTGGAAAACAATGGCCAGGGTTGCATTGGGTCAATCAAAAATGGTTGTACGGCCCTTGGCAGGCTTTTTCCATATTTTGATTTACGTCGGATTTGTTCTTATTAATATTGAAGTGCTTGAAATTTTGCTCGATGGAATCACAGGCTCTCATCGGATTTTTGCCCCATTTTTGGGCGGTTTTTACGTTGTGGCCATTGGCTTTTTTGAAGTGTTGGCCCTGCTGGTCATGTTGGCATGCATCGTTTTTTTGGTCCGCCGGCTTGCTGGAATACCCGCCCGTCTTTCGTCAAATCAGGTAAAAGGCTGGGCCCATACCGATGCCATGTTGATATTGGGAATTGAACTTGTGTTGATGTCGGCCCTGCTGTTGATGAACGCCGCGGAAGGCGCCATGCCCAATGCTTCCGTAGCCCCGTTTTTGGTGAGTGGATTTATTTGCCCGTGGTTGTCGGGGCTGAGCGAGCCTACTTTGCATTTAATCGAAAGAACGGCTTGGTGGTTTCATGCCGCTGGAATTTTGGCTTTTTTGAACTATTTGCCCTTTTCCAAGCATTTTCACATCGCTTTGGCTTTTCCAAATGTATGGTACAGCAAACTCGAACCCAAAGGCAAGTTTTTTAACCATGAGGCGGTAAAAAAGGAAGTTGAACTGATGATGAATCCGGCGGCCGACCCCTATGCAGCCCCAACAGAAGGAGCCGAACCCATCAAATTTGGAGCGAAAGACGTGGTTGATTTATCGTGGAAGCAGCTTTTAGATGCATACTCTTGCACCGAATGTGGCCGCTGCAGCAGCGAATGTCCGGCACATCAAACCGGGAAGCTCTTGTCGCCCAGAAAAATAATGATGGATACCCGCGACCGGCTTGAAGAGGTTGGAAGAAACATCGATACCCATGGTGTTGGGCATTCGGATGGCAAATCTTTGTTGGGCGATTTTATTACAGAAGAGGAGCTTTGGGCCTGCACCACATGCAATGCCTGTACCCAGGCTTGCCCTGTAAACATAGATCCGCTGAGTATTATTATGGATTTGCGGCGGGAATTGGTTTTAGAACAAAGCAAAGCTCCGGGGTCTTTAACCGCTATGTTTAACAATGTGGAAAACAATGGGGCACCATGGCCATTTTCGCCTGCCGACCGGGGAAATTGGCGCAACGGCTCAACAACTTAAACCAAAACAAGGTGGATATTACCAACAAACCGATACCTAGTATGGCCGAATTGGCCGCCGAAGGCAAGGTGCCTGATGTTGTTTTTTGGGTGGGATGTGCAGGCTCCTTTGACGATAGAGCAAAGCGGGTAACGCATCAAATTGCTCGAATTTTACAGCATGCCCAACTGAATTTTGCCATTTTAGGCGAGGAGGAATCCTGCACCGGCGATCCGGCTAAACGGGCTGGAAACGAGTTTCTGTTTCAGATGATGGCTTTCCAAAACATTCAGGTATTGAATGGATACGGGGTGAAAAAAGTGGTAACCGGATGCCCCCACTGTTTCAATACCTTGAAAAATGAATACCCCGATTTGGGTGGACATTACGAAGTGGTGCACCACTCAACCCTGATTCAAAGCTTGATCGATGAAGGGAAATTAAGGGTAAGCGGAGGCGCCTTTAAAGGCAAAAAAATAACGTTCCATGACTCCTGTTATTTGGGCCGTGCAAACGATATTTACGAGGCGCCCAGGTCCGTTTTAGAAGCTTTAGATGCCGATTTGGCCGAGATGAAAAAGAGCAGAGCTCAGGGGTTGTGTTGTGGTGCCGGAGGGGCACAAATGTTTAAAGAGGCCGAGAAAGGCAGTGGAGAGGTGAATCATTTAAGGGCAGAACAGGCCGTCGAAACTGGAGCCCAAATTATCGCGGTGGGCTGTCCGTTTTGCCATACCATGATGAGCGACGGAATTAAACACTTGAACAAAGAAAGCGAAGTACAGGTCTTGGATATTGCAGAGATGATTGGCCATGGATTGCAGTAAATGGATCCCCGATTCCTGGGCTGCCGATACGCGATTGTGGTTTTATACCGCCCAACGGCCTTTAACCGAAATAGAACAGGTTTGTGTTTTGGAAGGCGGAAGTCGCTTTTTTAAGGACTGGCTTGCCCATGGACAGCCTTTGAGGGCCGAATGGATGCTGCCGCAACCTCAACTTATTGTATTGGGCGTGTTCCCAGGGGTCAACGCTTCTGGATGTTCTTTAGATAAAGCAGCGGGGTTTGTGGGCAAATTAGAGAACGACTTGGCTTTGGATCTGAGGAACCGGAAACGCTTGGTTTTGGTTCGAGCCTTCGACATTTTTGTAGGAGAGGCTGAACATATTCATGCAGAACAAGACAAGGGCTTAGGCTGGTTGAACATCTACGCTACAACTGCACACGAATTTCGAGCCAATCCCATACTAAAGCACGACACTCCTTGGATACAGCGCATGCTGGGTGCCGCCTTCTTGCCTTAAAACCGTTGAAGGACATGAATTAAGTAAATTGATTTGTTTTTTAATGGTTTAGCTATATCTTTGCAACCGAAAAGCATGCATTATGAAAGAGGGAATTCACCCACAAGAGTACCGAATGGTTGTATTTAAAGACGTTTCAAACGACTATTCTTTCGTTACGCGTTCTTGTGTACCGACCAAAGAAACGGTTACTTGGGAAGATGGCAACGAGTATCCTTTGTTCAAAGTAGAGATTTCGAACACTTCTCATCCTTTTTTTACGGGTAAAATGAAGTTGATTGACACCGCTGGTCGGGTTGACAAGTTCAATACCCGTTACAAACAGCACGTATCGCGTGTGAAGAAGGGCGGTGAAGAGGGGCAATAAAGTAGTTTTAGAACCCAACCCAATATATAGAAAGGCAACCTAAGAGTTGCCTTTTTTTTTGCGCTGTACTTTCGGTGTTCCTAATTGTTTCGGATGCCAAGCGGGCGGGATTGAACCGGGTAGCACGCAAGGACAAAAGCCAAAGCCCCGCGAGCTGCGCAGGCGACTTTAGGAGCCCGCGTAAAGCCGCTGGGGCTTTGGCTTTTGTCCGCGGACTACCGGAGAAAGCCCGATTGCCCGCCCCAAAAAAGAAAAAAAATCAATCCGTTTTTCCGATGAAATCGGCCGGCAGTTTCATTTTATAAAACAAATTGGTGAATTGCAGGGCGATGTTGGTGCCGTTGGCGCTGTTTAGCTTGCCTACAAGGGATTGAAGGTCGCGCAATTCGGTGATTTGGCCATCAATGTTTTTGAACATCCAGCCGGCCAATTTGCCAATATACCGGACGTTGCGCTTATCAAAAACGTGCTTTTCCTCGATGCGCCCGCGTTTTACTTTTGAAAATGGATACCTGTCGGCGATGGCGTTTTCAATGGCTTGGGTCTGCATCAACGTGAGCAGCTTATCGTAGTCGATGAATGTTGAGCGTTGAGCCGATTTAAAGGCTTTGATGTTTCGGCGCAATTCGCGCAGCAACAAGTCTTTGTGGGCCGAGTTGTACTTAATTAAGCGGCCTAAGTCGGCGTAAACTTGGCTGATGGGGAGAAAGGTTAGCCAGGACAAATCCATAAATAATGCTGTTTGTGGTGGGGGGTAATTAGGTGTTTTGAGTTCTTAACCATAAAGGGCTTTATGTGCGTAGCTTGAAGTGGATTTTGCTTCCCTTAGGGAAGCGCTTCAAGGACCATGCATTCCTTTTTTTTATGTGTTTAAATGGGTGCATACACTGGTTTTAGGGGAACCTATCCAGCACCGATAGAGCTATCTTGCAGCTTTTGAAATCTGATATTAAAAATCAGAACAAGGCGATACCATACGCAGAAGCCATCCCTAGCTTTCTAGATTTCCCGCGTAAAAATAGAAAAAAAACAGAAACGAAATCCGGCTTAAAAATCAGGTTTTCTTTTTTCTGTTGACCAAGAAAACACCCAGGAGAATAATTCCCATTCCAATAAAGACGGAAGGGTTTAGGTCTTCATTTAAAATCCAGCCCCAGATTAGAGCAAAGACGGGAATAAGATAGGTTACCGAAGCGGCGAAGAGCACAGTGGTGTGTTTAATTAAATAATTGAACACCAGAACAGCAAGTCCAGTTCCGACCACACCCAAAACGACAATATAGATAAGGGTTTCTTGCCTTTTGGGGTCTGTAAACAGCAGGGATACGCTGCCGTCTAGGCCTAGGGAGATCAGGGCGGGCAGGGCCACAACAAACAATGCACCGCCCGAAATAACCAGGGCCGGTTGGTGGCTTAGTTTTGATTTTATGATGTTGGTCGAGAATCCATAGCAAATGCTTCCAAGCAGAGGCATCAACGCGAAAAACAGGGTTGAGAGATCGGCTTGAATTTTTCTTTGGGAGGCGATAAGAAAAACGGTTCCGGCCAGTCCAATACAGATGCCCAATGCTCCTTTTCCGTTTACCTTAAGTTGAAAAAAAGCCAGCCCTACCAATAGGGTAAAAAGGGGGGCGGTAGAATTGATGATGGCAGCCAAGGAAGAATCAATCCGAGTGATTCCTGCGGCAAACAGAACGGCGGGGATTCCACTGCCAATAAAACCAGTGGCCAGGAGCCACAGCCAGGTTTTTTTGGTGATTTGAGACTTGTATTTTAGCACAAAGGGGAGCAGAATTGCGGCTCCGAATACCATTCTCCAGCGGGCTACTTCAAAAGGACTAAAGGCGAGAAGGCCTTTTTTCATTAGAATGAACGAGCTGCCCCAGGTAATGCCCAAAACAAACAAGACAAAAAACTGAAAGGGTTTGTTCCGGAAATCCATGGGCTAATGCGAGCCAAAGGTACATTTCAGACTAAAGCCGAAGGGCATCAAGTCCAAAATAATGGGGATAAAAATGTAGGATGGGGAGATGCAGGGCCTCCAAAAGGCTTTATTGAGTCTATTTGAGTAGCCAATAAGGGGCAATTTGATTTTGCAATTGTGTTTGCCAAATTTTGTATCCGTTTTCGTTCATGTGAAGGCCGTCGCGCAGGAACAAATCGGGTCGGGGTTCCCCTTCTGGGTTTAGCATTGGGGTACGAACATCGACGTAGTGCCACCGGGGGGAATGCTGTGCAGCGATAATGGCTTGTATTTCGCGGTTTACGCATTCTTGTTTCACCAAAAAGGCACGACTTCGCAGGCTAGGTTTTACCGAAATGTACCAAATAGGAATAGAGGGAAGCTGAAGGTTTAGGCTATCAACGAGTTGTTGGAATTGTGCAACGATGTCGGCGACGGTTGAGTAGGGCAGGGAAATGTCGTTTTCGCCGCAGTATAGAACCAAGCCCTTGGGTTTTTGATTTAGCACCAATTGGGGCAAATAATGCATCAATTCGGGAAGGGTAGAGCCTCCAAATCCGGTGTTGCAAACGGGTAAATCGGGGAAATCGGAGGCCAGATTTTTCCATATTCGAATGCTGGAACTTCCGGTAAAGACAATTCCACCGGGCTGGCAGGGGTTTTGTTGGATGTCCTGAATCTGATTTAAAAAGCGGGAATGGACTGTTTGTACTGAATCGGTGTAGGTTCCGGGGCTGACTTCAGGCCAAATGCATTGAGCATTGCTTTTGGTTTCTACGTTTATCCAAGCTAGAATACCCCAAAGCAGTGCTCCCGTTTTTTTTACCATTTAATTAAACGTTGCTGAGCTAGGGTGTTGCCATGGCTACCTATTGCACGGATAAAATAAATTCCCGATTTCAGGTTTTCTAGTCCTTGAATTTCTTGTGGGGCTTGTTGAGTTGCTTCAAACAGACCTACTTGGCGTCCGGTTACATCGAGCAATTCCCAGGCAGCGATTTCAAGGGGTTGGGCCCATTTTAAGAATAAGGAGTTGGTAAATGGGATGGGGTATGCCTCGAATGCGGGCGACGCTTCTTGGGGCATTCCCATAACTTGAACGCTGACGGTATTTATGGCGGTATCGGCGCAGGCTTGATGGAAAGCGATGAGAGAAACCGAATAATTGCCAGCTTGCGCATAGGTATGGGTTGGATTTTGTTGGGTTGAGGCGTTTCCGTCACCAAAATTCCAAAGGAATGCAGAAGCACCGTTCGAGGTTGAGACAAAATTCTGGGTTAATCCTTGGCCGGATTGGGTAAAAGAGGCTGTTGTAGAATCCAGGGATGCGACCAAAGGAACCCGGGGAGAAATACAGGGTTTTGCTTGAATTTCCCAGTCGTAGTAATAGTAGTAGAAATTATTTCCAGCAGAGGACCCGGTGATGCTTACTAAGCCTGCCGAGGTGTAGGGGTAGGTTACATTGGCATTGTTGCGGTAAAGGGCCATATCGCTGCCGCCCAGCCTGTATCCGGTGCCGGGTTGCAGGTTGAAATTGAGGGCAATCCGCGATTGTCCGGCGGGAATATTGATAAATCGGGAATCGATCATGTTTCCGGCGGCATCCCAGAGCATAATGCTGCGGTTCCCGGCTCCAGTTGCATTTACCCAAACGGAATTAAGGGTGATGGGTTGAAGGACATTAAAAATAAGGTATTGAACCGTTGAATTGTTGTGGAATCCTCCATTGGCGGCGCTGTTCAGAGAGCCTACATTTAAAACGGGTTGGTTTTCCACATGTTCAACCCAGAAGGTATCGGTAGCTGCAATGTACACCTCAAGGCTGTCGCCGGTGTATATGGGGGTTGTGGCATTTTGAGCCATGTACCATCGGATTTCATCGAGGGCTGTTGCTGTTAAAACGGCGGAATCGGGAACACAAACGCTGATGTTTCCGCTGGTTTGGGGCACATCTGGGCGGTCGATGGTGATGTAATTTACCTTAACAATGGAATCGGAACCGATAAAATTGGTTGACAGCAGTTTCACCGAATAGGTCCCATCGGTTTGATAGTCGTGGCTTGGATTTTGCAAAGTGGACGAGGTTCCATCGCCGAAATCCCAAGCCCAAGAAACGGCACCGTTGGTGGTTTGGTCGGTAAATTGAATTAAGCCGTCGCAGGAAAGGAGGGAGGTAGCAAGGAAGTCGGCCGTGGGAGGTGTAGTGGGCATGGTGCAGGCCCAGTTGCAAATAAATCCAGCTCCGGTAACGTATACATCGGAGGTCATTTTAAGGGTGATTGCTCCGGTTGAGCTGGTAATGCTTCCACCGTTGGGTAAATTTGTTCCCGAGAATTGTCCGATGAGGGGGGCATTTACGCTGCTTCCGTCGTAGATGAAAAGGTAATCGTAGCCTGCTTCTGTGTCGAAGGCTGTAAAGGTTAGGGTAACTGTGGCTGCGCCTGTTGGGGCGATGGTGATTTCAGAGGTCAGGTTGTCGGGGTAATTGTTGTTTACTCCCCCTGGGTCAAACAGCGTTCCAAAGCAAGAAAATTGCGTTTGGTTCAAGCCATTCGGATTCATAGTGATGGAACAGGGTAG
Organism: uncultured Flavobacteriales bacterium; assembly: GCA_903837495.1. Taxonomy (GTDB): domain Bacteria; phylum Bacteroidota; class Bacteroidia; order CAIKAF01; family CAIKAF01; genus CAIKAF01. The sequence goes on from CAILUT010000056.1 coordinate 150,617, forward strand.
GGTGGTATCTAAGTTTACAAAGGCATTTTGCACGGTGGAATCGATTCCGCAAGGGCCTCCATTGGCAATCAGGCTAACGTTAAAGGTGCCTAAAGACTGATAGGTATGGGTTGGGTTAACGGCGGTCGAGGTGTTTCCGTCGCCGAAATTCCAGACGAACGAGCCGGCATTGGTGCTGGTGTTGTAAAAATTAACCATGGCAGGAGCCTGGCAGAAAGAGGTAGATGGGGCGGTAAATCCAGCGGTAACGGTGCTGTTAAAGACAGGTCCTACGCCTACGGCATGCCAGGCATTGGTTGTAGCGATTACTTCGGGTGTGCAGGGGCCAAAGAGGTCAATGGCCGATTGAATGGCGTAAAATCGAGCGTCTTGGTGGTCGCTGTTGGGTCCTAAGTACACGGTCAGATTTCGGAATGCCACCTTAGCGGCGTCAACGACGCCAATTCCGTTTACTGAAAAGGCATTGCCCAAATCGTTGGTTCCGTTTCCACCGCCTGTAAGCAGGTAAAACCAATAGTTTTGAACGCCGGAGTTGGTGTGTACTCCGCCGTTGTCTTGGGTACCGGTGTAGTAATTGGTGCCCCCGTAGGTATCGGGGTCGCCAAAGGCGTTTGGATTGCTCATAGAGCGGATGCCGTTGCCGTTGGGGGTGGCATCTTCGCCGATGGTCCATTCAAGAACGTTATTGGCATAGGCTGTTACGGCCATTCCGAAGATGTCGCTAAAGGATTCGTTCAGGGCTCCCGATTCGTTTTGGTAAACTAAGGCGGCGGTATTTGAGGTTAAGCCATGGGCCACTTCGTGGGCACAAATATCAAGGGTAGTGAGGGGGGTAAACACACTGCCATCGCCATCGCCATAGGTCATTCGTTGGCCGTCCCAAAAGGCGTTGTTGTAGCTGTTGCTGTAATGAATATAAGAGCGGAGCATAAAACCATTGCCATCGATGCTGTTTCGGTTGTGAACGAGCATAAAATAATCGTAGGTCATTTCAGCCCCCCAGTGTGCATCGCCGGCATACTGGTCTAGGCTTGGATTGATGTTGTTCCAAAGGTTATCGGCATCGGTAAAATCGACGGCCGAGCCGTAATTTGTTCCGTTGTTCAGGTTAAAGGTTTGGATGCCGTTGCCACGGCCGGATTCCCGAAGGCGGTAAGTCCCGTTAAAATAATCGGTAACGATGGGGCGGTTACCAGTATAAACGGTATTGGCGGTGCCGTTAGAATCGGCGGTGTGGATTTTGTTTACTTTCCACAGTACTTGGCCTGTAAGGGCATCTACATAAACATCGTGGCGGCTCAAAGGTTCGGCAGCATACACATCTAATTTATAGGCCAGGCGGAACTCGGCCGAATTCATTTGTTGGTTAACTGGGGCATATACCAGTTCAGGGCTGGGGTAATAGGTGGCACCTTGTTGGTTTAGCTCCCATTTAAGTCGGGCTTCTTCTTCGGGAAATTCCCATTTGTAGGAATTGGCTTGAATGGAACGGGTGGCAGCTTGAATGGCCTGGTTGGGGTTGATTGATGGGCTGGCTGATTGGGGTAAAGAGGAGTACCACTGCCCATTTCCAGAGGCGATTCGCCCTTGTTTTACATGCAGGCGGAAGAAGGCGAATTCAACGGGGATGTTTATGTGAAGTTGGCGGTAGGTAAGGTGTTCAAACCCCAGCTCATCTTTTTCGTGTTTCAGTTCTTCCCAGGCGGTATTTTCGGTGTGGGCAAGGAGTTTATTCAGAAGTTTTGGGGCTTCTGACAAGGGGCGTTCTTGGCCGGGTCGGAATCTAAAAAAATCCGGTGCGATGCTGCCCTTTTTAAAGCGAATCAAGTCGGCACCGGCCATGAATTGTTCTGCTTTATCGCCTTCCCAAATTTCTTGAGATTTGGCTGAAAGCAAGCTGAACAAGAAAAGAGTAATGCATGCGAAGCGGTAAAAAAGGCGCATATAGTGAGATTGGGTGTTTGATTTAATTTCAGAACTTAAAGGTATGAATTCGCCTTTAAAAAAGGAAGACCAATTCTACAAATCAAGGTGCTTTAAGATGGAAGATTGTGGGGACTAATCCCGTAAACATATCCGTCTTTGACTCGAAGGGTTCGTGCGGGATACGAGGAAAGGAAATCGTGTTCGTGGGTTGCCATTAGAATGGCTGTTCCGGCATCGCTGATGCTGCGCATGAGTTTTAAGATATCGAGCGAGGTTTCAGGGTCTAGGTTGCCTGTGGGTTCGTCGGCCAAGATCAATTGAGGTTCATTAAGGAGGGCTCTGGCTAGAACGATACGTTGTTGTTCGCCGCCCGACAATTCCCAGGGGAATTTAAATCCTTTGGATTTGAGGCCTACCCAATCGAGGACTTCGGCGATGCGGTAGTCCATTTTTGATTTCCCTTTCCATCCGGTGGCTTGGAGTACAAATCGCAGGTTTTCGTCCACACTGCGGTCGGCCAGCAACTGAAAATCCTGAAACACAATGCCAATTTTGCGCCGCAATTGTGGAACTTCCTTGTTTTTTAGCGCATTTAAATCAAAATTCACCACCGAGGCTTTGCCATCGGCAAGGGGTACATCGCCGTACAGCATTTTGAGTAAGCTGGATTTGCCGCTTCCTGTTTTTCCGACTACATAAACAAATTCACCTGGATGCACAGAAAAACTTAGGTCTCTTAAGACGAGTAGTTTGCCTTGGTGAATGCTGACTTTTGAAACGTGAATAATGGGCGATGGCTCGGTCATAGCGTAAATATACGGCAGTCAACCGGGTAAAAAAGGCGGGGTGCATCATTTTATTAAACCTATGCCGTTAATAAAAGAATGGAATCTGGGTAAAAAGATGCCCATTGGGTTATTAGATTTGTTAAAGAAAATTGGTATCATGCAACGAATACGCCCATTTATAGGCCTTCCTTTGATTTTTTGGCTTTTGGCTTTTGCGCTTCAAGCACAGCGAAGTGTAGGTCAAATGGACCCAGATGTTTTGTACAAAGAGGGCTACACCCTGTTTCAAAAAAGGCAGTTTCAGGCCTCAAAGGTTAAGATGCTGGAATACCTAAGTCAGGCAAATGGATTGTATTTGCAGGACGCAGAATATTATGCAGCGGCGGCTTCCACCGAATTGTTTCAGCAAGAAGCCATGCATCGGTTGAGTTCTTTTATTGACCACAGTCCAGAAAACCCCAAAATCAGCATGGCGTGGTTTCAGCGGGGCAACGTCATGTTTCGGGATCGGAAATACCAAGAAGCGGAGTCTAATTTTGCCAAGGCCGATCCGTTTGTGCTGACGAAATTGCAGTGGTCGGAGTTCTACTTTAAACTGGGGTATGCTCAGTTTATGAACAACAAATTAGAGGATGCCCTGGTTTCGTTTTCAAAAACCAAAGACATTGAATCGCCCTATCGTGGTCCGGCTGTTTATTATGCAGGTCATATTCACTATGCCGCCGAGCAGTGGGAGAGTTCGTTGGGCATGTTTCAGCGCATCCAAGAAGAAAAGGCTTTCTCGAAGGTGGTTCCTTTATATATTGCTCAGATTTATTACCGTCAAAAACGGTATCGAGATTTAATTCAATATGCGGCACCCCTGGCCGACACCTTGCGTGGCCCCACAGGCATTGCCGTGTTGCGTATGATGGCCGAATCGGAATTCAAATTGGGGCAGTATGTTTCGGCGATTGGGCACTACAATTCCTTGATTAAAAAGGGCGGAGTTTTAGACCGGGAGGGGAATTACAACTTAGGGATTGCGCATTATGAGGAAAAAGACTTTAAATCGGCTTCCGGCTATTTTTCAAAATCGGCCGACAAGGAGGATTCATTGGCGCAAACTGCCTTTTATTATATGAGCGATTGCTATTTAAAGTTGGGGCAAAAGAAATTGGCTTTGGATGCGCTGCGGCTGGCTTATGCCCTGAAAAAGCATCCGAAGATTACCCGCGAGGCCCTGTTTCAATTTGCGAAATTGTCTTATGAGCTGGGATACAATCCCTACAACGAGGCGGTAGAAGCTTTAGAAGAATATTTAGAGGCCTACGACAAATCGGAGTTTGCCGAAGAAGCCCGGCAGCTGATGGTGGAAATATATTTATCGTCTAAAAACTACCGGCAAGCCATAGTGGCCTTAGATAAAATGCCAAGGAAGTCGCCCACTTTACAACAAGCGTTGCAGCGGGTACTTTATTTTAGGGCTGTCGAGTTGTTCAACAACTTAGAATTTCAAGAAGCTGAGGCCCACTTTGAACGGGCAGTCGGATTGAATTTTGATCCGACCATTACGGCTGAAGCTTTTTATTGGTGGGGCGAAGCCAATTTTAAGCAGGGCAAGTATATAGAGGCCATACAACAGTGGGAGAAGTTTGTCAAGACACCTACAGGCCCAAGTTCGGCGGCCCTTTTAAATGTGTACTACAATTTAGGATATGCCCACTTAAAGCAAAAGAAGTATGCACAAGCTTTGACCGAGTTTCGGACGTATTTGGATTCAGAAAAGGGCAAGGCCGAGCCACAAACCCGAACCGATGCCTTGCTTCGAACCGCAGATTGCTATTTTGCCCTGAAGAAATTTGAGTTTGCCTTAGAATACTATGCCAAGGCAGAATCGACGGCAAAGTACCGCAGCGATTACGGCCATTTTCAGTGGGCAATGCTGCAAGGGATTGCCGGAAATCAAAAAGAAAAGAGCCGGATTTTAGCGGAACTCCTGGAGTTGTTTCCAAAATCTCCGTTGGCAGAAGAAGCGTTGTTTGAACAGGGCATTGCCCAGATGCGGGTTCAAGAACTGAAAGCAGCACAGATTGTTTTTCAGCGTGTTTTATCGGAATACCCCGCTGGCACATTGCAGGGAAAGGCCTCTCTGCAAATTGGGGTAATTTATCGGAATTTGGGCGAAGACCAATCTGCCTTGGATTGGTTAAAAAAGGTGTCGGCAAATTACCCCGGCAGTCCAGAAGCCGCCTTGGCGGTGGGATACATCAAAAGCATTTATACCGAGGCTGGGCAGGTTGAAGAATGGCTGGCTTTTGCTCAAAATTCGGGACAGGTCAATGCCAGCCGAGCCGAACTTGATTCGTCGGCCTATTTCGCAGTACAGAATGCCGTTCAAAGTGGAGCTTGCGATAAAATTATCAAAGCATCGGATTCGTACTTGGCCGCTTTCCCTTCTGGTTTCTTTGTGCAAGAAGTGGCACATCAATTGGGAGAATGCCATTTTGCTCAAGAAAAAGACGCCCTCGCTTTACAGGCGTTCACCTTCATTTTAAATGGCCCTAAAGGAGCCTATACCGAAAACGCTTTGGTGAAGGTAGGCTATATTTTTCGAAGCCAGCCGGACACGGCCCAAGCCATCCGAATATACCTAGAACTGGAATCGGTTGCTGGCACAGCCGAGGTTTTAAAAGAGGCTCGAGGGCATTTGATGGACTTGTACTTTGGTCAATCGGATTGGCGGAACGCCATTTATTATGCGGATAAATTGTTGACCTTAGAAAAAGTATCGGGGGCCGACCGCGATCGGTATTACTTTATAAAAACCAGGTCGCATTACTCCATTGAGGAGTACGAGCTGGGCCTAGCTTCGGGGCGTAAAATGTCGGCCAATGCAAATACAGAGCAATTTGCCGAGGTGGCTTTTATTATGGCCGATGTACTTCGGATTAAAAAGGAGTTTACCCAAGCAGAACGCGAACTGCGTCAAAACGTAAAAAAAATGAGCAATCACCCCCACTGGGTAGCAAAATCCTTGATTTTACTCAGCGATATTTACCTTGAGCTGGGCAATCTTTCGCAAGCGAAAGCAACATTAAAATCTGTGATCGACCACCACGATGGGCCCGAATTGGTTGCATTGGCTCAAGAGCGGTATCAGCATATTTTAAATTTAGAACAAGAGAAAAACCGGGTGCAGGACGTTCAGTCGGAAGAATTGAATTTAGAACCCAATGGACAATAACAGCATGAAAACACGTTTCGTTTTAAGCCTATTCTTTCTTTGGTCGGGGTTTGGTATTGCCGCCCTGGCTCAACCTGTTTTGGAAATCGAACGGGTTATTTACACCGGCTTCGAGCCCCGGCTTGCCAACATGGAAAAAATAGAGAGCCAACCGGTGATTGTAGATACCCTACGTTTGCCCCGGGAAGGAACGTATGAATTGAATCAGGTGAAAATTCCTACCTTTTTTGTTCCCGACACCTTGTCGGTGCGGCGCATGGGTAAAGAACCCCTAGATAAATTGCATCGGTTGTATGCAAAAGGGGGCTTTGGGAATTACACTACCTTTTTAGGCGATGTGGGATTCAACAGCATTCGAAACAAGGCGCATGGGTACAGCTTAAATTACCAGCACTATTCCATGAATGGAAGCATATCTGACCGGGGCAATCCGGCATTCAACATCAATGCTTTTTCAGGTCAATATGCCCGGTTTTTTAAACCCCTTACTGTGCAGGTCGATGCGGGATATCAGCGGCAGGGACTCCATTACTATGGTTTTTCTCCTGAAAATTCGCCCATATTGGTTGATTCAACAGCCCAAGTGTATGTGCAAGGAAGGGCCTCGGCTCAAATTGTGAGCCGCCACCGCACCGATTCGGTCTTCCCAAATTACCAAGCGAAACTCGATTTTATGCACCATGCCGACCGGTTTGGGTTTGAAGAAAACCACCTTCGGTTTAGCGGCGATTTGAATCATTTTACCGATTTTTTTGCGGCCGAGTTTATAGGAATACGAACCAAAGTGGATTTGTGGCAGTTTTCAGCCCTAGGCAATGGCAGCAATGCCCATATTGTTGACGTGCATCCGTATTTGCGTTTGGGACGCCGCACTTGGAATGTGGAATTGGGTGCCGGATTGGCCGCCGGAAAAAACGACAGCACCGATTTGTTGTACGTGTTTCCACGGCTTAGCGGGCATTGGAATTTGTTTTCTAAATACATTATTGTGCACGCAGCTTTGGGGGGCAATGTGGAACGGGTTGGCTACGGGAATTTAATTCAAGACAATCCCTTTTTAAGCCGTTTGGATTCGCTTTCAACCCAGCACCGGCCTTTTGAAGTGCGCGGGGGCATCAAAGGAGCCTTTTCCAATGATGTTTCATACAGCCTAGGGATTTCTTTTGTCGATCAGCGGAATGCCGCTTTTTTTATGGCCGACAGCAGTTTGACCCACCGGCATGGTTTTACGGTGCGCTACGACAACTTAAAAACCACCGCTTTGTTTGCAGGAATTCATTTTCACCGGGGCGAAAAGCTGAGGATTGGCTTGGACGCATCGTATGCCTTCTTCTCGCTCGACACCCTTGCCGCCGCCTTTCATCGGCCAGCTCTTCAGGTCAAAGCATCGGCTGCTTATCAGCTGGGCGAAAAGATTTTGGCCCGAGCCGATTTGTTTTTTATTGGCAGTCAGTTCTCCAATGGCGCCAATGGGGGTATTGTTGAATTAAATCCTACGTTTGATGCCAATTTAGAGGCAGAATACAGGCTCACAAAAGGGCTGTCGTTCTTTGCCCGATTAAACAATTTGGCCGCCTTTCGGTACAACCGCTATTTTCGATATCCTACCATCGGGTTAACGGTGTTGGGCGGATTGAGCCTTAGTTTGTAAACATTGGATTTTCCACCTTTGGCCATACCCGAGCAAGCGCTGCGCCTGCGCAACCAGGAAAATGGCAGCATTGAAGTTTGGGATGTGTGGCGGCAACGTTGGATTGGCTTATCTCCAGAAGAATATGTAAGACAGCAATTTCTGCATTGGTTGGTTTCCGATTTTGCTTACCCTAAAGGCCGAATTCAAGTTGAAAAAAAAGTGGGGGGGGCAGGAAAAGCTCGAAGGTTTGATGCACTGGTCTTGTCTAAACTTGGCACCGCTTTTATGCTCTTAGAATTTAAAGCCCCCGATGTGAAAATAAACCCAGAGGTTTTTCATCAAATTGCGCATTACAACCGACACATTTCGGCACCCTATTTGGCTGTTAGCAACGGAATGGAAACCTACATTGCCCGATTAAACCCCGAGCTGGGACCCCCTGTTTTTTGTGCTGAAATACCCAGATTGGATTCCTTTTAAGGCCATTCATAAACTCAAACTGGTTTTCGTTAGAATGAATTGAAAAAGAATCTATTAATTCATACCTTTGCTAAAGAGTACGTATCTCTCGGGAACCCATGACCGAACGCATTTTTTCGTTTTTGTTTATTTTTGCTTGCTTTTGGGGCGTGGGTACATCTGTTTCCCACAGTCAAGAATTTTTTCTCGAATTGAAAGGAGTTTTGGAAGCCGAAGACGGGCCCATTCGGGTGTACATTGAAGTTGGTGAAAAAGGCCAAGCCCGGCAGTCGGTAAAACTGCAACGCGATGGGTCGTTTTTTATTGAGCTGGATTTGAACATGGATTATGAATTTTATGTTCGTGCCGATGGATATCAACCCCAGCTGGTAAAATTAAACACTCGGACCTCCGATGAAACCATTGAAGCAGGATTGAAGCCCCTAGATTTCAATATTTATTTAGCAAAAATACCCCAAAAGGTTTTGGCCGAACAAGCGGAAAAAGAAGAACGGGGCGAAGAGAAAGAAGAAATAGCCCCCCTTGTTTCAAATGTGGTCTACAACAAAGAAACCGGACAATTTGCCTTTAAGCAAGAGTACATGAAAAGCGTAGAAGGGCAAAAGCAAGCGGCCGTTGAACGAAAAGTACAGCAGATTGCTCAGGTTGAACAAGCAAAACAAGCCCAAGCCGCCCAAAACGAAACCCAAGCAAAAAGCAAGGCCGAATTGGCTGCCGCCAACGCCGAAAAAGTCCGACTTCAAGAAGAGGCCCGCATCGAGGAAAAACGAAAACAAGAGGCCTTAGAGGTCGCACGGCGCGCCGAACAAGCGCAACGCGATGCCCAAATGGCGGAATTGGCACGTCAACGAACCTTAGATGCCCAAAAAGAAAAAGCCCGGCTCGACTCCATTCAAGCCGCAACCCGGCGTGCCCAAGAACAAGAGGCTGCCCGCAAGCGCGATGCCGACATAGCCCAAGCCGAGGCGAAAGCACTGCAAATAGAACAAGCACGCTTGCAAGTTCAACGCTTTAAAGATTCGGTTGACAACGCACGCATCCGCGAACAGGCTCGGATTGATTCCTTGATTGCGGCCAAAGCCGAAGAAAAACGCCTGCGCGAAGAACGAGAAAAAGCCCGCCTAGAAATTCTAGCTCAGGCCAAAGCCGAAGAAACACGAAAGCAAAAACAGGAGGAAGATGCCCGAAAGGCCGCCGAGCGCATTGAAATTGCCCGGAAAGATTCTACTGCCAGGGCCATGCTTGAACAAAAGACAGCCCAAGAGCAACTTCAGGCCAGGCGGCAAAAATCCATGGCCGATTCCCTGGCATGGGCCAAAGAACAACGCGCACTGCAAGCCTTGGAAGCCCAGCGAAAAGCAGACCAACTTGCCGCCAAACAAAACGATTCCATTCTTGCCGCTCAAGGAGAACGCGCTAGGGCCGAGGCTGCCGAACGGGCACAGCGGGAGCAACAAAATCAGCTGAGGCAGGATTCCCTGCAAAACGCACAGCGGGAAGCGCTGAGGCGCATTGAGGAAGAGCAAGCAAAAGAGGCACTGCAGGAAAAAAAGCGGCAAGATTCACTTTTGCAAGAACGGATAGAACAGAAGCGCCGAGAGGACGAAGCTCGGAGGCAGCAAGTGCTGATCACGCAAGTTCGGCAGGATTCCATACAGCAAGCCGCAGTATTGGCTCAGCAAGCCCGCGACAAAGCCTACAGGCAGGAGCAACGCGAAAAAGCCAGCCAAGATTCCATTCGGCAGCTTCAGCTGGCTCAACTAAAAAAAGAGGAGCAAGAAAATCAGGCCTTAAACCCAAAGCAAAACCGCATCATAGACAACAACATTCGGATTTTTAAGACCCCAGAAGAGCGTTCAGAAGTGGTTGCCGTCAGCGAACGTGCCGCTTTGATTAGCCGATTGGTGGTTACCCTCAAAAAATACGACGAGGAAGAGTTGGAAACCTCAGATGCCTTTGGTTTTATCAATTTCGGCGATGGCTCTGGCAACATTGAACTCAACGAAAGAGAGTTCTACCGCTATCGGCGTTTGTTTTATCGGTAGTTTTTAAGCGGTGCAAGCCAGGTCCGCACTTTCTTTTTTTCAACCGTTTTTCTTGGTAAGCCGCCCGCGGCAGGGATTGAGCAAGGTTGCCCGCAAGGGTGCTCTGGCCATTGCCCGCGTGCAGCGCAGGCGACCTTGGGAGCCCGCGCAATGCCGCTGGGCAAGGGCAGAGCAACCGCGGACTACCTGCGAAAGCCCGCCTGCCGCCCCCTTTCTTTTGCCGCAAAAACAAATTGGAAGCTTGAATAATTTTTTGGCCGCCAATCCCCAAGTCTTTTTTTACTTTTAGGCCTCTATTTCGATATGAAAGCAGCATGCGTTTTACTGGGTTTTTTGCTTTGGACTGCTGCAGATTTGGCCGCCCAATCGGTTGAATTTCAAGGAGATTCCCAGCTTTTGATAAAGAAATTGGAACTTGCCACGAATCAAAATCCGGGCGATCCCCAAATTTTGCAACAGATCGATGCGTTTGGATTGCAGGCAAAACGCCGGGGCGATAGCTTGGATATTTTGTATTATTATCGGCTTAAAAGCCATTATTTTCATGCTGTACGCAGGTACGAAGAAGCCTTAAATGCTTCAATTTTAGGCGCACAGATGGATCCGAAATGGGACGTGGAGGCTCACTTTCAACTTCTGCTGGATGTGATATCGAATTATTGGAATTTGGGCGAATACTCAAAGGCTGTGCCGTACTTAATTCAAGGCGAAAATCAGCTTTCAGAAAAGGGCATTAGGGGTTTTTATAAGGGTGTTTTTTTCAATTTTATGGGCCAGTACCATTACAACGAGCATGCCAACGAATTGGCTTTGGAGTTCTTTGTTCGGGGCGATAGCCTGCTGGATGTGCAGCCCAGTTTTTTTGAAGTTGAAGTTTTTTGGAAACAGAACCTAAAATCCAATATTGGATTGGCTTTGCGGGATTTGAAACGGTACAGCGAGGCCGAACCGTATTTCGACCAGGCTTTTGATTTATCAAAATCCATCGACAACCAACCTGCTATGGGCTTTGCTTTGATGAACAAAGTGCGTTGTTCTCGGAATCGGTTTCAGGACAGTTCTTTTGCACCCCAGCTGCGGCAAGCATTGGCATTGGTTGAAAAAGACGCCGATTTTTCATTGCGCATTTCCGTTTTGCACGATTTGGCCCGGGATTTTTTTGCGCAAAAACAAACCGATAGCCTATTGGCTATTTTGCCTAGCCTTGAAACTTCAGTCGATTATTTGCCCAACACTCAATCGAAGGTTCGACTTTTATTTTACCTAGCCCAATATTATGCCCCGTTGAACATCAACAAATCGATCTTGTATTTTGGCCGGGTCTTGGAATTGAACGACAGTCTTTTGGCCAACCCTGCCGGTCAAAACCTGCTGCAAATTGAACGGGAACGGAATCAAAGTTTGAAGGAGCAAGAGGCCAAACGAATGTTTGAATTGAAGGCGGAGCAGCTTCGCAAAAACGTTCGGCTAACCACTTTTTTCCTGGTCGCTGCCATAGCCTTTTTGGTGCTGCTGGTGGGCCTGTTGGTAGCCCTTCTTCGAAAAGACCGGCGTTTGGGAAAAACGCTTAAAAATCTACGCTGGCAAATTTCGAATTCTTCCAATTTAAACCAGCAATTGCAACTTTCTATGCAGCAAAAAAATCTGCTGCTGGGAGCGGTGGCGCACGATTTGCGCAACGTGTTGGTCAATGTGAATCAGGTGTCTGAAATGTTGATGAATAACGAACTAGACAAGGTTCCCGAATTCAAAGATCGAATGGTGAAATTGATGGAACGTTCGTCTAAACTTGGCATGCACACCATTGAGGATTTGATTGAGGGCGTGCAGCCAGAGGGCAGGCTAAAGCTTAGGCTGGAAGAGGTCAATCCTTCGGATTCCATTGATTTTGTTGTTGATTTGCTCTCTTTTAAGGCCGAAAAAAAGGGGATTTCGCTGCATCTGCAAAAAGAGGAATTTTCGGCATCCCTAATGGCCGATCGCGACAAACTGAACCGGGCCTTAATTAATCTGCTTGACAATGCCATTAAATTTAGTCCCATTGAGGCTCATGTGCACCTGAGTTTCCATTCTACGCCCGATTTTTTGATTTTCACCGTTCAAGATTTTGGGAAGGGCCTGCACCGAGCTCGGTATTTGGAAGGTCAAAATCCCTTTGACGACGATGGGCAACTGGGCACACTGGGTGAGGCCAGCACGGGCCTAGGCCTTTTCATTGTGCGCAAAATCGCTGAGCTACACCTGGGCAGTTTCCGCCTGCTCTCCACCGAAGGCATGGGTACCACTGCCGAATTTACGGTATTTCGTCGGCTGAGTTAGTTGTTTTTCTGGGCGGCTGCGGGCTTTCACCGGTAGGCCGCAGTGGCAGGTGGCGGGGCCAGCGGGTTTGCGGGGGCTCCTAAAGTCGCCTCCGCACCGCGCGGCCCCGGCACCCGCCCCTTGCGGGCTACCGCGTTCAATCCCTGCCGCGGGCCTTGGTGCTTTTTGATTCAAGTAAACGCAAATCAGGCGCTTGGCTTATTCTGGGTTAAACGTCCATTGCCCCAATGCATTTTTAAAAGCCAATTTGGGTATGTGATCAAAAAAAGGACTAAACGCCTTTTGCCGGGCTGTGAATAGCCGTTCAAAGGCAGTTAGACTAGCCCCAAATACAGCAAAATCAATGGAATGGGGCAAAGAGCTTGCCACATCGGTGAGCGGAAACCATGCTAGGCGGGTGTACGCTGCACAGGCATAATCCATTCGGTTTAACCAAATCCGCAATTCTTGTTGTTCGGCCGGGGCAATCCACACCAAATAGGAATAAGGTTGAATGTGCCTAGGATTGCTCAGGGTTTTGAAGGGCAAGCCCAGTTCAAGAGCCACATTTTGCAAGGCCAAGGCATGCGAACGGTCGTCCACTAAGTTTATGCAATTGATTCCAGGTTGTAAAGCCATGACGTAAATGTAAGTTCATAGCCCCTTGAATTCCAAACGAATGAATAAAGCGGCCCCTTTTTTTGGCCAAGGTAACACTTGTCACCCCTTTGTTCCACGATGCATCTCATCTTTGCATAAAAAAAACATGGAAATTACTCCAAGCCAAAAAAAAACCATCGCCTTCACCCTGCTGGGAGCAACCGCAGGCTATGCCTATCATTATTTTGTGGGTTGCAATTCAGGCGGCTGTGCCATAGCAGGCAATCCGGTATTGAGTTCGGTTTGGGGTGCCGCAATGGGCTTTTTTTCTTTTCAATCTTTTTTTAATTCTTCATCAAAAAACAAAAAAATGAACGTTCAAGAATTTGTGGAAAAGGGGGCAAAAATTGTAGATGTACGCAGCCCCGAAGAATTTTCAATGGGCCACATTGCCGGTTCTGTGAACATTCCCTTGCAAGAGCTGGTTTCTCGGTTTTCGGAAGTGGAAAACATGAAATCGCCCATTATTTTTTGCTGTGCCTCGGGCAACCGCAGCGGTCAGGCTACCCATTATGGACAAGGCCGCAACCTAGATTGCATGAATGGGGGTGGGTGGTCTTCGCTGAACCGCCTTATTTAATTGCTGCCCCCTATTTTATTTCGTTTTTATCTTTGCCCCGGATTGCCATCCATATCCTGCATGGCAACCGGGGCATTTACTATCTTTAAGCCAAAATTTCCGTATGCGCACTTCAATTCTTATTGGACTTTTTGCCGCTCTTCTAGGCATTTCTTGCTCGGGCCAACCCGCATCTGCCGATGGACTGCCCCAAAAAGCCTCTGCTCAACAATTTAAAGCAATCATTGATTCCCTTTCTGATGAGGTGATTGTGGACGTACGAACCTTGGGCGAAGTTCAAGGTGGAGCCATTGAAGGTGCTCTGCACCTCGATTTCAATTCCCCTGACTTTAATCGAAAGGCCTTGACCTTAGATAAATCAAAGCCTATTTTGGTGTATTGCTTGTCGGGTGGGCGTTCTGCCTCGGCTGCCGATTACCTGCGCAACAACGGATTTATGCGGGTCGTCGAATTGGCTGGGGGAACCCTGCAATGGAAAAACCAAGGCTATGCCCTGGTTCAGCTCGGAGCGCCCAAGCCCAGCCAATCTAATGGAATGGGAATGGAAGATTTCAACGCTCAAATCAAAGGCAAAAAATTCCTGTTGGTCGATTTTCAAGCCGTTTGGTGCAAGCCCTGTCAAATGATGAAGCCAGAAATTCAGAAACTCTTGCAAAAGTACCCGGAACTGGAACTGATGGACGTCGATGTGGACCAAAACCCTGAAGTGGCCAATGCACTGAACATTCAAGGCATACCCAAACTCCATTTCTACAAAAACGGAGAACTAATCGAAGCCAGCATGGGTTTCCAAACTGTAAGTCAGTTGGAACAAAGTTGGCTCAAGCTGCGTTAATCTTGCAAAAGACGGGGGCAAACACAACTCTGTTGCCCATTGAGTTTCTATTGCACATCAACGACCTATGAAAACCAAAACAATGCTTATTGCCGGCGGCAGCGGTTTTATTGGGAGAGCGGCTACCCTTTATTTTCAGCAAAAAGGCTGGAATGTGGAATGGCTAAGCCGAAGTTCAGGCACCGAAACGCAGGTAAAAACCTGGCATTGGAATCCCGCATCGGGGCAAATGGATGCCGCAGCGTTTGATGCGGTTGACGTTGTACTGAATTTGGCCGGACTGTCCTTGGCCCATGGTTCTTGGACCGCAGAACGGAAGAAGGCCTTTGAAGACAGCCGATTGATGGCCCTGAATACCCTGAGCCAGCATTTGCCAAAAGAACGCGACATCTTTTTAATTTCTGCTTCTGCTACCGGTTATTATGGAAGTACTTCCGATGCCAGTACAGCAGTGGAATCGGCCCTGCCTGGTTCCGATTTTTTGGCCGGCTTGTGCGTGAAATGGGAGTCGGCCGCAAAAAATTCTGCATTTTCCCGCGTTGGAATTGCCCGAATTGGAGTGGTGCTTGATGCAACAGATGGAGCTTATCCCCTTATGGTTCGACCCATTCGGTGGGGGCTGGGTGCCGTTCCAGGCACAGGCCGGCAAGGCCTTTCCTGGATTCACATTGGCGATGTGGTTCGTGGTTTTGAATGGATGATTGAACAACAACTTCAAGGCGTTTATAATTTTACGGCACCCAAACCTGTTTCTATGCGCCGATTTATGGCCGAAGCGGCACGAAAGTACCGCCGCAGGTTGTGGCCTATATCGGTACCTGAATCCCTTCTTTATTTGGTGTTGGGAGAAAAATCCCTGCTGGCATGCCAAGGTGTATATGCCATTCCCCAGGCTTTGCTTGATTCGGGCTTTTCTTTTTTATATCCGTCGATTGGAGAGGCGATTGAGGAGTTTTGACTTAGAACGCCCTGTGCTTAAAGCGGTTTGGCGGAATGGTGGGAGCATGCCAAGAAGCATGGGGGAGCTTAATTCTAGGGTTTTTTGCCGATTCCTTTTTTGAGAAAGTACATTGCTGTACCCGGCTGCATTTGGAGGTAAACTTGGGCAGAAATGGAGAAACAATCGTTTGTTTTTGCGCCACCGATTCCTTGCATGTGTACCAAAGGCAACGGGGGGAATTTCTGTTTTCCTTTATAATCCTTGTTGGGTTATGGGTTTGCACCAAAGATGGATTTAGGGGCTTGAAAAGGCCCAAGGTTGTTTAGATATCAAATAGGGCTGGGGCAAAAGGGCAAAATCGCCTTAGCTTTTGCGTTTTTTTTTGGGGGGCGCCAGCCGAATTTTACACAACAACGAATTAAGGGCTTCGACGTCCTTTTGGGTAAGCGAGGAAGATGTTTCAGGGCCAAGGGCCAGATTAACCCGGATTTTTTCGAGCAGATGTACTCCTGCCGAGTTTATACAAATATCAACCAACCGCCGGTCGGCTTTCGAGGTGTTTTTTTGGACCAGCCCTTTTTTGAGAAGTCGGTCAACAATTTTTGGAGTGTCGCTCATTTTATCGAGCATTCGCTCCCTTAAATGGAGGGTGCTGATTGCTTTTCCATTTTGCAAATTCAAAATTTGCAGCGCTTGGTATTGAGCCAGAGTGAGGTCGAAGGGCGCGAGCCACTCCATCATTTGATTTTTAACGAGGCCTGCGGTCATCAATATGTTTGCATTGAGTCGGTCTCTGTCGTGCTCAAATTGGAAATAATCAAGCTCATCTTGTCTCCATTTTTTCATGAAAACAGCAATTTAGAAGGTTAATTCGCAAAGCTACAAATTAAACTTAATGTAAACAAAAGTGGTTTCCCTCTAGATTTAATGCCTAAATAAAGGGCTTGATGAAATCGATTTTACTTTTATATATCAGCGTTTCGACCGATATTTATAAGGAGAAAAATGCGGAATTAAAAGTCAACAATAATTCCAATGGTGGGCAATAGCGTTCCGGCGGTATTTGGGATAGACTGCAGCTCATACCGGTTCGGATCGTCTGGGTCCGTTAGTGGATTTCCGGCTTGGTCTTCTACAACGGTTAAAAAACCACGAGTTTCAGCCTTAAAATTGTAGATGTTCTGAATGTCTAAGTACAGGTTTAAAGACCATTTTTGAAAGTACCAAACTTTGTCAACCCGCAAATCAAGTTGATGGTAGGCAGGAAGGCGTTCGCTGTTCAATCGGTTTACATCTGAAATTCCCATTTGCGTAATGTCCCAAACTTCTTTAATGGACGATGTTGCTTCATCGTAAGGGGTAAAGGGTTGTCCATCTACAAATCGGAATCGCATTCCGAGTTCCCAATTTCGTTTAAACTTATAGCCTGCCGTCAAGCTAATAATATGCCTTGCATCCCAAGTGGAGGGAATAAGATTGCCGCTTTTATCTGTAAACTCGCTTCGAACCAAGGTATAAGCTAAAATGCCGTACAATCCTTTGAATAATTTTTGTTGGGCCAAGAATTCCAATCCATAGGCCCGTCCACTGGCTGAGCTATTTACAGGGACATTGCCGACCACACCGAAATCGGCCCCTAGATTGGCCAAAGCCACCGAGTCTCTAAGGGAGAATGGATACCGGTTGTAATTTTTAAAGAAGCCCTCTAGGGTAATCCGTGTATTTTCTGTAGGTGCAAACTCCAATCCAGCAACCAGGTGGTCTGCTTGAATGTATTCTAAGCCATTGTTCGCATTTCCCAGGCTTCCGTCGGGCAGTCCATAACCTAGAACGGTGTATTGAGGGCGTTGAACGAACCGCCCAACGCTTGCGTTCAAGGCCCAATTTTCAATAAAGGCATAGGATACACTAAATCGAGGGCTAAATTGATTGAGCGGGTTCGCCATTTGTGCGTTGAAATCGTTGTTTTCTATGCTGAAACCAAGCGACATGTTGAGTTTGTCTTTGGCCAAGGACTTGCTAACCTGCCCAAAAACGCGTCCTGACAACAGGTTTAATTGGGATGAGAAATCAATGGTATCTACTCCTGCCAGCGTATTAATGCGGTTGTAGGTACGGTTGGTGAATCGGGCGTACAGCATTCCGGCCCCTACATTGAATTTCCAGGATTTAATTCGGAAGTCAAATTCATACCTCAGGTTGTTTTCAGCCTCTTGGGAAGCATATTCCAGGATTAGTTTATCGGGCTGATCTTCCTGGTTGTCTTGAAATTTAGTTGCGGTATTGTTCAGCATGCTTCGGCTTAGCACCAAGGTGTGCCGGCCTCCTTTTTTTGTAAACTCGCGGTAAACGCCCCCAAGGGTATAATTCCATTGTTGGTTTTTAGGAAGTATGCGCAATTGGTAACGTTGCTCGACGGTTTCGTTGGCTTGCAAGTTTAGCCGGAACAAATCAATGGCACCCAAGCCTAACACTGTTAACTCGCGGCGCTCATCAATGGCGTATTTAAATTTAAACTGCATGTCGTAATACGTTGGAAGGAAGGGCAGCTTAAGGGCAGAAAATAAAAATTGCAGGTACGAAGCACGAGCTGAAACAATAAGGGAGGATTTTTGACCGATGGGTCCGTCGGCGGCCACGGCCGCGTCAGAACTTCCTATGGTGCCACGAAATTTCCATTTGTCGCGGTTTCCGTCAATCTGTTTGAACTCCAAAATGCTGGAAAGGGCGTTGCCCCTATTGGCGGGGAAGGCCCCGCTCAAGAAATCCACTTCCCGAATTAGATTCACATTGATGATGCCCACCGGCCCCCCGCTAGCTCCTTGGGTTTGAAAGTGATTGATTAGAGGAACCTCAACCCCATCTAAGAAAAATCGATTTTCGCTGGGCGCTCCGCCGCGAATAATGATGTCGTTTCGAAAGGCAGGAGTGCTTCCTACGCCAGGAAATGAGCGCAAAACATTGCTGATGTCGCGGTTGCCTCCAGGATTTCGTTCAATTTCAGCCAATCCAATGGTCCTTAAACTTACCGGACTTTCTTGGGTTTTGTTGAAGGGCGAAGAACGTACATTGAATTCATTTAATTGTCTTGAATCCGGTTCTAGAACAACCGTCGCAAATGCAACTTGGCTGCGGGTAACAAAAACGTCTCGGTAAATGGCTGTTTTATAGCCTATGTATGAAATCCGAAGGTTTTGAAATCCTGGGTTTACATTATTCAACTCAAATTCACCCTCTAAATTGCTTGTTACTCCGATGTCTGTACCCGCAAGAATGACGTTTGCCAAAGGAACGGGCTCGTTGGTTATGGCATCGATTACTTTCCCTTTAATGCTGCCTTGGTTCTGTGCCTGAACCGAAGAAGAATTAAATGAAGCCAGAAAAGCATAGCCAATCAAAAAGAATAAATGTACTTTTAGTCTATGCATTGGACTCATCTTAAATTTATATTGGGGGTATGGATTTTGACGGTTTTTTTCGTTGAATTGCGTTCACAGAAAACCCTACCTAAACCTACAGGGCAAACCCATGTATTCGATTTTGCCCGATTTCTAGACAACGAAGTAAGTCCAGTAAAAGAGGAGATGGATTTCTTTTTTACTGCCTTTGGTAGTGCTGATTCCATTAAGCTGTCGCAGAGTGTTGAGTTTCTTAACAAGAATGCTCCTAAATTGTTCGCGGCAATTGACGATTTGCCCAAAAAAACAGAAACGAACGATTTGGTTAATGCCTACCTTGATTTTGCCCGATTTTGCATGAATACCCGAGGGACACTTAAAAAGTGGGTGGCTGTTTCCGGCCGTTACCAATGGGCTAAAAGAGTCGGAAAGCCTATTCCTGAATCGGCAAAGTCTGTTTGGGAGGCCTTGGTAAATGTACGCAAAGGATATATTCAACAAACCAAGGCCTTGCTTCAAAAGCACAACGAATTTTGTGCGCGCCATGCAGAGGCGTTTGAGTTATACCCCTCGAATCGGGTTTTGGAATTGATGCAGAACTTAAAATTTGGAGGAGGGGGCAGCACCGCTGTTTTTATTGATGCAGTATCAACCTTGAACCAATTCGAGAAGGGACAGCGGTATGTTTTTCAGTTTAAAGCTACAGAAACGGGCGCCGCCACAGGCCGCGACGCCTTACAGGCTTTAAAAGAGAACATCCAGTTTGGTTTGCCCGATAAGGCCTATGTTTGGATTCAAATGGAAGATGAGCTGAACCCCAACGATCAGATTCAGGTTATGTATTCTGCCCGGTATGCCAAGCCAAGTGCCCCCTTGCTGCTGATTCGATCTAAGCCCGATCAACCCCAAGGCAAGGCCTTTTTAAGTTTGGAGTTGTATTCAGCCGTACCAAGTTCGCTGAAACTGCTGCAATAATTGAGGTTCTTGTAGGGGCGAACACCCCATACAATCAGAACCAACCCCTAAAACAGCTTTCGAGTTAAAATGTGCATTCAGCAGTCCGATGTTCGAAATCCGTATCGGCGGGCCTGGCCAAAAGCGCTTTGGATTGTTCAAACAAGGGGTATGAATACAGGCACTTAAGAGCGCGGTTGAATTTTAAAACGAGCAACCTTAAGGTGCTTGCAGGCAATGCCCGATCAAGCGCTTGGGATTAGCTTGATTTGGCCTAGAATCCACCGGGCTAAAATGCCTACATATTTTAGTTGGTCAGAGCGGAATTCCTTATCTTAGAGGCCGGTGGTAGCCATGAAAAATCTGTATTTAATTGCCCTTTGTGTTGCTTCTTATTTGCCAGCACAAATTGCAAATCCCGATTCGTTTCAATTGGATACATTGAAATCAGAAACGGATGCTGCAAAGCCAGAAACGGTTCTTTTGCGTCCAAAGTGGTTAAAGATAGGCTATCCGATATTTTTGGGAACCGCCGCAGCGGCAGCCACAGGCGGCTTGTACTTTTTGTGGTACCGGGATTATCCAATGGAATCATTCCATTTTTACGACGATCTTCAACAATGGGGCGGAATGGATAAATTAGGACATTTCGGCAGTGGCTACGGCCTAGCCGAAATGGCGGGCATGGGGGCTGCCAGCTGTGGGTATTCACCCCAACAATCCAACCGAATTGGAGCTTTATTTTCATTTGGTTTTTTAACGGGCATAGAGGTGTTGGATGGATTTTCAAAGGGTTGGGGCTTTTCTCCTTGGGATGCCATAGCCAATGCGGCAGGAGGGGGGGCGTTTTACCTACAGCAAGAAATCTGGAAAGAGCAACGGATTCGGCTCAAATTTTCGTGGTGGCCCAGCGAAATAGCCCAATGGAATCCCAATTTATTGGGCGCAGGCTTTCCTGCAACGCTGTTAAAAGATTACAATGCCCAACGCTATTGGCTCAGCTTTTCTCCGATGTCGTTTTCTAAAAATCCAGCCCGAAAAAAGTTTGCTTGGTTGGCCATTGCTGTGGGGTATGGAATAGGAGGTTATGTAGGGGCAAGGGCGAACGAGGGCGATTATATGTACGTGCCCCGGACGCAACATCTGTATTTAGCCCCCGATATTCATTGGTCAAAAATTCCCAGTCGCCATCGTTTTGTGCGCGGCTTGTTTAAAGCCCTTGATTACATAAAAATCCCCGCACCTACCTTGGAATTTGGCTGGGGCGACCAAACGGGTATGCGCTTTCATTGGTTATTCTTTTAAAATTACAACACAATGCACTGGTTTCAAAAGTGGTTTAAAGAGTCCCAAAAAGATCCCTGGCTAATTCAAACCCCTCTGCTTCGAACTTCGCAGCAAATAGAGGGTTTTGAAGCTTGGCAAAAGAGCCCCCAAGCTCAAGAACAGCTTAGCGAGCTGCTTCGGGCCTTTGAGTTTTATAAGCTAGGAATTGCCTCAGCGTTTCGCATCAGTACCATTCACACCCAGGGTGCCGAGGGTTTGTATTTTGTTCCGCCTTCAAATTGGTCTGACCTTGATTCCACTCATATTTACGATTGGATTTGTTGGCTTCCGATGCGCTTGGGGTACACGGAGGCCCACAGCGAGCAGAAAACAAATTGGGTAAATCCCATCGCAGGCCAACGGGATTTCCGATACCTTAAACCCGCCCATTCTGTGAATACCGGCCAAGAAATTCCTCAAATGTTCGGAAATTTGATGGTAGAACGAATGGTAGTTGAGGGAAAAACACAATGGATTAAAATACTAAGCCAGTATTACCAAGGTCGCCCCTACCAACAAGTAAACTCTTTTTCCGGGTTTTTGGATTTGATTTTTGACCTTGAAAGCGGCCGAAATGCCAAATAGAATGGGGCAAGAAAGGAAGAGCTTAAATCTGGGAGACCGACCGCTCTAAATTTTCCTACTTTTGTGGCCATCGACGTAATAGTGCCATGGACAGTTCTGAAATCCACCCACCCATTCCGGAATCCGAGTTGATTATCAACTCAGACGGCTCCGTATACCACCTAAGGCTCAGGCCCGAACAACTGGCTAGCACCGTCATTTTGGTGGGCGACCCCAGTCGGGTAGAACAGGTCTCGGCCCTGTTTGACCGGATTGATGAACGGGTTCAACACCGGGAGTTTATTACCCATACGGGCGAGTTTAAAGGCCGCCGAATCAGTTGCGTAGCAACGGGCATTGGAACCGATAACATCGATATTGTACTGAATGAACTCGATGCCTTGGTCAACATCGACTTAGAGCGTAGATTGCCTAAAGCAAATCCGGCTTCGTTAGAATTGGTCCGCATTGGCACCACCGGTGCACTTCATTCTGATATACCCGTAGGAACGTGGATTCTCTCGGAATGGGCCATTGGCTTAGATGGACTAATCAATTGGTACCAAAATCAACCCAATCCAATTGCACAAAATTTGGTTGAAGATTTTATCCGGCATTCGGCCTATCCTCAAAATCTGGCCAAACCCTATGCAGCGTCTGCCGATTCTAACCTGTTAGAAAAATTCAGAGATAAAACCCTGCCGGGCATCACCTTAACCAGTCCAGGATTTTATGCCCCGCAAGGTCGGCGTTTGCGGCTTTCTCCCGAATTCCCAGATTTAAACAACCGAATGGCGAGTTTTCATTTTGAAGGCTTGCGGGTTACGAATTTCGAAATGGAAACCAGCGGACTTTTTAGCTTAGGAAAGGCCTTTGGACATAAATGCGCCAGCATTTGCATGGTCATGGCCAATCGATCTCAACAAAAAATGCACCTCACTCCACAACAGTCGATGGGGAGTCTAATCGAGTTTGTACTGGACTCATTGACCCAGCCATCATGACTGAAAAGGAGCCTAGCTGGCCTGTAATGGAACAATACCTGACCATACAAGGAGAAGGTGCGAATACAGGACGATCGGCTTATTTTATTCGGCTTGCCGGCTGCGATGTTGGTTGTGTTTGGTGCGATGTAAAAGAGTCTTGGCCCAGCACCGGTTTCCCAGCGAAGGCGGCCTCTGAATTGTGTGCAGACGTGCTTCAATCTGGGGCTAAGAATGTAGTTATTACAGGGGGCGAGCCCTCCATGTACAACCTTGATGCCCTTTGCCATGTCTTCAAACAAGCCGGTTTGTTGGTGTGGATTGAAACCAGTGGCGCTCATGCCTTCTCCGGTTCCTGGGATTGGATTTGCCTGTCTCCTAAAAAGTTTAAATCCCCGAAATCAGAATGGCTTTCAAGGGCAAATGAATTTAAAGTAGTGGTGTACCACCCTTCTGATTTGCTCTGGGCACAGGGCTTTTTACCTGAACTGCCAAGCGACTGCGCTTTATTTGTTCAGCCGGAGTGGGATCGTCGCGATAAAATATCTGCAGACATTTTGCGTTTTATTCATGATAATCCCCAGTGGCGATTATCTTTACAAACGCACAAATACGTCGGTATTCCTTGAAAATTCACCTTTTTCTTTTTTGGTTTTTACTCGGAGCATCTGTATCCGGACTTCAGGCTCAAAGCATTGTTCCGCCAAAGTCTGAAAAAGCACTGCGTCGGGCTGAATCGGCCTATGCTCAACGCGACATAGAATCTATGAAGCGGCATTTGGACGAAGCCGTCGAAACAGGCCCCCGACACGCAGAGGCATTTTTATTTAGGGCCGATTTTAGAGTTCAATCTGGCCTTGCCGCCGAAGCCATCGTTGATTTTTATGCCGCTTTTCGCATTGATCCTAAGCGTTTTTCACGTGCCATTGCCGTGGCGGGTACGCTTTGGATGGATTTAGAAAAGCCCGATTCTGCCCTGGCATGCTTTCGCCTTTACCTTGAACACGCAACCCTGAGTCCTGAAAAACGCGTCGAATGGGAAAGCAGACTTAGTTCGGCACAAACCACCGCACAGCTCATGCGGAATCCCATTCAATTGAATGCTTTTTCGATGGGTAAAAGCATAAACGAATCAACGGCGGAATACCACCCTTCGTTTACCATTGATGGGTCAAAAGTGATTTTCACTGTGCGAATGCCCTATAAAGGCGGCTGCCCTGGATTTGGGGCCAAGGAAGAAGAAAACTTTTTTGAAAGCAGTTGGGACGGCAACCAATGGTTGCCCAGAAAAAGCCTTCCCGGAAAGGTAAATACCCCTTGCAATGAAGGAGCGGGATGCGTTTCGCCCGATGGCCGATTTCTTTTTTTCGCCGCCTCAGCCCAAGCCGATAATTATGGAAGCATGGATCTGTATGTTTCTGAATGGAAAAGTGGGGCCTGGCAGCAGCCTCAAAATTTAGGACCCAAGGTCAATGGCCCTCACTGGGAATCTCAACCTAATTTTTCGGCCGACGGAAAAACCCTTTATTTTGTGAGCAATCGCCCAGGCGGATTAGGCAAACAAGACATTTGGAAAACGCAGCAGCTGTCGAACGGCTCATGGGCTAGTCCTGAGAATTTAGGCCCCCCTATCAATACAGCAGAAGATGACTTTTCCCCCTTTTTGCATGCCAATCAGCATACCTTTTATTTTGCTTCAAAAGGACACCCAGGAGTTGGGGGTTCCGATATTTTTAGGGCTGAATTGCAAGCAAACGGAAAATTAGGTTCGGTACAAAATTTTGGATATCCACTCAACACCCTCCGCGATGAACGGCTTTTGGTGGTTTCTGCCGATGGTAAAAAAGGATACTACGCTTCTAATGCTCCAGGGGGGCAAGGCGATTTTGATTTATATGGCTTTGATATTCCTGCCAATCTTCAGCCCGAACCGGTAACTTGGTTGAATGCCACGGTGCTGACCGAAGATAAAATCGACTTTGCCTATATTGATATTGTTCACCTTGCCACGGGCGATACGGTTGTTCAAACCAAAGTGGGTTTTCCTGGAGGTACCTGCTTGATCCCGCTGCCAACAGGTACCGATTATGGCCTCAGCATTCAAGCTCCTGGGCACCTTTTTCATTCTGAACATTTTCGCTTGAAGGCCACCGACGGCGGTCAGCAACAAACCGTTCAACTAAAGAAAATCCGTGAGGGAAATGAAGTGGTATTGAAAAACATATTTTTTGAAACAGACCGCTACGATTTATCTGCATTGTCCAATTCAGAACTGAATAGATTAAAGAAATTTATGCTTCAAAATCCAGGCCTTCGCATTTCAATTGAAGGCCATACCGATAATCGGGGCGATAAATCCCACAATTTGAATTTGTCGAAGAAGAGGGCCGAAGCCGTTGCACAATGGTTGATTCAAAACGGCGTGGCCGCAAACCGTATTGAATCGTTGGGGTTCGGCGATGCAAGTCCCGTGGCCGACAATCAAACCGAGGCAGGCAGGGCCCTAAACCGCCGAACAGCCTTCCGTATCATTGGCCTTTAAGGTTGCGGGGCTTGTTCCTTTTGCCTACTTTTATGGAAAATAAAAAGTATGTTGGAGCAACGCATTACCGAAGACTTGAAGGATGCCATGAAGGCCAAAGATGCCGGTCGTTTGTCTGCCATCCGGGCAATTAAATCCGCTATCTTATTGCTGAAAACAGAAAAAGGAAAAGGGCAAGAAGTTTCAGAGGTTGATGCGCATGCATTGCTGCAAAAATTAATCAAACAGCGCAAGGAAGCCCTAGAGCTCTATCTGCAGCAAAATCGGGCAGATTTAGCCTCGGATGAACAAAGTCAAATGGAGGTGATTGCCTCGTATTTACCGCCCCAAGCCACCGATGCTGAAATTGCTCAAGTTGTAAACGTTGTGCTAACCGAGTTCCCAAATGCCGGGCCTGCCGATTTCGGGAAAATTATGGGAAAGGTAAATCCCCAGTTCACAGGCAAGGCCGATTCCGGACGCATTGCCCAAATTATTAAACAGGCTTTAGCTTAAACGATGGACGAAATCCGCAATAAGGTAGCCGACAGCGGATTGTTGGCTTTAGATCTTGAACGTTATACTCCCCCCACTCAGATTGTCGATTTCGACCTCGCAATGTGGCTTGACAATGGATTAGTTTTAAGAGAGGCTCCATTTAAGGAACAGCTTAAATCTACGAACTGGTCTCAATTTCAAGGTAAAAATGTAGCTGTGTTTTGCAGCACCGATGCCATTGTTCCCGCCTGGGCTTATATGTGGCTTAGTCGCGACCTCGCAGCTGTTGAAGCTCGAGTTTTCTTAGGAAAACCCCAAGATGTAGCCGCTCGCTTGTTTCTGGATGCCCTAGAGTCAAAGGTAATTCAGGACCCTACTTTTGACGATGCCCGTGTGATTGTAAAAGGATGTTCCACACAATTCGTACCCCTAGAAGCCTATGTTCTTCTTACTCGCTTGCTGCTCGGCAGGGCCAAAAGCCTGATGTTTGGCGAGCCTTGTTCTACCGTGCCCGTATTTAAACAATCATAGTACGGGCCGCAACCAAGTTAAAGCCCCTTTCCATTTTGTTCCTCAACAACCGAGTCCGTTGAAAAACGATGCCCTCCACTTTTCCTGACTTCCGCGTTTTTTCATAAGCCCTTCTGCAACCCTTTATTTTACTGAGAATAAATTTGGGCTTGGGTGTTAATTTTGAAAAAAACGACCTTGGTTCTGTGTTTGTAAGGAAGCGAACAATGCCGAATGCCAGCACTTATGTTCAAGTCGTAGATAAGAGTAGCGGCAAATATAAAGTTGTAAAGAGGTTCGGTACATTTAAGAACGAATCCTCGACATGGGCGCAAGGAAGGTAAGCCGCGGGGGGCTTAGCCAGGAATGCAGGAATGGTGTATTTTTGAGGCTAGATTGGCGCAAGGAAGGTAAGCCGCGGGTAGCTTAGGAGAATGGCACCAAAGAACTACCCACTACCCACTACCCACTACCCACTAATAACTACCCACTAAAAAGCCACGAATGCACGAATGTTTTGTTTGTGGGGCTAGATTGGCGCAAGGACCTTAAGCCGCGGGGGGCTTAGGAGAATGGCACCAAAGAACTACCCACTACCCACTAATAACTA
>CAILUT010000057.1 GCA_903837495.1 uncultured Flavobacteriales bacterium
ATTAAAACAGCTTAAATCCAACAGATATCTCCCAGTTCGCATTTTTTAAGCCTGCATTCGGTTGCTCATTAAATTGCCGGCTGCCCAAATTGTTCGACAAACCCCAATGGTAACGCAAATCAAAGGTCAATTTCCAAATGTCCACCCCGGCTCCTGCTTGAATGCCCGCACCCATTTCATTAAATCGCCCCTCTTGAATTACCGACAAAGTCTGATCCACAGCATCTACCCGATTGCCAAATTGATAAAAGAAATACGGTCCGGCATAGGCCCGAATGTTCAACAATTTAAAATCCACAAACTTATACCCAAACAAAACAGGCATCATCAATCCTTGATGCCGAGCTTGATAAGCCACTCCATCAAAGGTAAAATCTCCACCCACCGCCGAATAAAGGAGTTCCGGTTGAACGTAAAATTTCTGTACGTTGATGCGACCAAATACTCCAACCCCAAAACCCGTGTAATAATCCCCAGCATAGTCGGGCAAACTGCTGCTAAGCGTGTTCACATTAATACCCACCTTGGCTCCAAAATCAAAGGGCTTGGGGGGGGCTTGAGCCATTAAGAATGCGGGGAAACTCAACAAGAAAAAAGCAATGCGTTTCATATTGTTTATTTTAGAACGAATGTAGGCCAAAAACCTTGCCAAGCTTTAATTACTAGGCAATATTTCTGTTTTTACCGACCCAAAACCCACTCGAACGCCTGGTTTTTCGCAAAAAGCCCGCATTTCCACCACATCTCCGTCTTGCAAAAAACCCCGCTCCACCCCTTCGCCAATTTGCAAAGGCTTGCTGCCCTTCCAGCTTAATTCAAGCATGCTGCCAAACGAATCAGGACTGGGCCCACTAATGGTTCCCGAGGCACATACATCTCCTATCTGCATGTTGCAGCCCCCCACAGTGTGGTGTGCCAGTTGCTGTGCCATGGTCCAGTACAAATACTTAAAATTGGAACGGCAAACCGTTGCCGGCGCTAAAGCTCCCGCCTGTATATCCACAAACAATTGAATATCGTAAGTTCCCCGTTTTTTCTCCTTTAAATAGGGCAACACTTCCGTATCTTGAACAGGTGCTTCCGTTCGAAAGGGCTGCAAGGCATCCATTGTAACCACCCAAGGCGACATGCTGCTGGCAAAATTCTTAGCCAAAAATGGCCCCAAAGGTACATACTCCCATTTTTGAATGTCTCGCGCCGACCAATCATTAAAAAGAACCATTCCAAACACATGCTCCTCGGCCTCGTCAACCAATACCGATTCGCCAAGCGCATTGGACTTTCCAACCACAAAAGCCATTTCCAATTCAAAATCCAACAACCGACTTGGACCAAACACAGGAACCTGGGCCCCCTCAGGCAAGGTTTGCCCTTTTGGCCGGCGAATGGGGTACCCTGATACCACAATAGAGCTGGCTCGACCATGATAGCCCACCGGAATGTGTTTCCAGTTCGGCAGCAATGCCTCGCCATCGGGCCTAAACATTTTTCCCACATTGCTGGCATGCTCCATGCTCGAATAAAAATCGGTGTAGTTTGAAATTTCAACCGGCAATAAAAACGCCAAGAGCGACTGGGGTATTAACACTTTTGATAAATCCTTGCGCGATTGCAATTCCTGATTCTTCGAATTTAAAAGGGCCAACAACCGATGGCGAACGTATGTCCATGCGGGCCTACCTAAAGCAATAAATGCATTCAGCGAATGCCCACGAAAAGGGTTCTTTTTCGCCTTCAATTCGGGGAAAAACCCCTTCTTGTACAGTCTGCTCAAATTTAAAACATAATCGCCCACCGCAACAACCACGGCCGTTTCGCCCTTGGGAAGCCGAGCTACACCATAGGGAAGATTGTGCAAGCTAAAATCAGAATCCGGTGAAATCTCGATCCACGATTTTTCTGGAACCAAAAAAGAGGGTGTTGACATTCTATCGATTTTCATACTCAAAGGTACCTATTTTCCATGGTAAGCCACCCTGCAATTCATGCCTACCTCTTTCCTTAAACATATTTTCCACCTCTAACCGCTGGGTTTATTTTAACCGCTGCCTATCTTTGAGCCATGATTATTAGCAGAACACCCTTCCGAATTAGTTTTGTAGGCGGTGGTTCAGATATGGCCGCATTTTATGAACGCCACCCCGGTGCCGTACTTAGCACGTCCATTAATCAATACATGTACATCTCCTCGCACAAGTATTTCGAGCCCGATAAAATACGGGTTAAATACAGCGAAACCGAAACCGTATCTGCGGCAGCCGATTTAAAACACCCCATTCTGCGGGTCCTTCTACAGCGGTTCAATTTGAACGGAATCGAAATCAGCTCCATAGCCGACGTTCCTGCCGGAACCGGCATGGGCAGCAGCAGCGCATTTACTGTTGGATTGCTCCACAACCTGCATGCCGAAACCGGAAAGATTCCGAGCAAACAAGAACTTGCCGAACAGGCCTGCCAAGTTGAAATCGAAGAATTAGGCGAACCCATCGGAAAGCAAGACCAATTCGGTGCGGCCATGGGCGGTCTGAATATTTTTCGTTTTTTGCCCAACGGAACCGTCCTTACCGAACCCCTGACTCTAAACCCCGAACTTCAACAGGAACTGGATTCCAACCTCCTCATGTTTTACACAGGAAATCAACGCAAAGCGTCTAGCATCCTGGCCGAACAAAAGAAAAACGTAACCCAAGAAGAACGCTTTCAATCCTTGAAAGAAATGACCGCCCTCGTAGATGTTCTGGCAAACCATCTGCGCGACGGAAACATCGACGCCATGGGAACCCTGCTTCACCAAAACTGGGAAATGAAAAAAAGCCTGGCAGGCGGAATCAGCAATCCCTTGGTGGACCAAGCTTACGAATTGGCACTGAAAAATGGAGCCACCGGCGGCAAACTGTTGGGAGCCGGCGGCGGAGGATTCCTTCTGTTTTACTGCCCCAAACCAGCTCAATCTAAACTCCGTCAAGCCCTTTCAAATTTACGTACCTTTGATTTTGGCTTCGAAAAAGAAGGAACCACCCTCATTTATCCCGCCCACTAAACCAATCCGAAACCCATGGATTTAACCCAAAACTATCTGGACACCCTCAAGGCTACGCTCGACCAGCTAGACCACAAACAAATTGATTCCATGATTGAGTTGTTTGGGTATGCCCAACGCGAACAAAAACAAGTTTTTACCTTCGGAAACGGCGGCAGCGGAGCCACCGCCAGCCATGCCGCCGGCGATTTTATTAAAGGAGCATCTTTCGGCTTAGAAAAACGCTTCCGAATGATTTGCCTAAACGACAACCTTCCTTCTATGATGGCCATTGCCAACGATACAGACTGGTCGCAAATCTTCATCGAATCCCTTAAAAACTACCTGAACCCCGGCGATGTTGTGATTGGAATATCTGGCAGCGGAAACAGCGAAAATGTAATCAAGGCCCTTCAATATGCCCAAAATAACCAGGCTAAAACAATAGCCATGTGTGGCTTTAAAGGCGGAAAAATTGCGGCTCTGGCCGACGTGGTAATTCATGCCAAAGTAAACGACATGGAAGTTGTCGAAGACGTGCACATGGCCGTCTTCAATGTGGTCAAAAAACACATGATGGCAAGGCTGCACTCCGAAAAAAGCATGGGCTCTACCTACGATGCCCGAATCCAATAATAGCTGACTTTACAGCAACCTGTTTTTCTTAAAAACCTTTCTTAACACATTCTTCCCCCATTCCATTTGGGAATTAGCTACCTTTAAATGTACTTTTAGAGCATGAAAATCCCCTTGAGGCTGAGTTTCTTTTTGATTTTGATGCCCCTGATTGCAAACGCTCAGGCTCCTTTTCGCATTGGTGCCTATGGCGGAATTAACTTCAGCAACATCATGGTGTTAAACCGGCACTCTGTTTTGCAACCAACTCCAACGATTGTTGACCGCGAAGCCAAACAATACGAAGAGTGGTTTTCCCTTGACCACATGGGATTTCAGGCGGGCCTCATTTCTTTAATCGCTTTAAACGATCAGGTGTATTTGGTCCCCATGCTCCGCTATGCCCAACACTCGTTCCGCTACGATACCCGAATCCTATTCAACGATACCGCCTCGGCCGACCCCTTGGTAATGGACCAACGCTTCCGACAGCAATTTCAATATTTGCAGCTCCCCGTCATGGTTCGATGGGACATTTTGCCCAATGCCGTTTCTCCCTTTCTTTCCTTAGGTGGGTACATTGGCTTCCTAACAGGTGGAACCAAACAAGTGGACGAACGCTTTCTGCGCCAAAGCGAATTGCCTGCCCTCGATGACGACATCGGTTTCATTCGGGCCCATTCAGGCCCAGCCTCAAACCCGGTTTCAAATTTCGACGCCGGTGCCATGGGCGGAATTGGCGTTCGCTGGAGAACCAACGCCTTAGAAGTAGGATTCATGGCCGATTTTCGCTGGGGCTTAACGCCCCCCATTTTGGCCTCACGCAGATACGCCAATACCGAAGGTTGGGCCACTGGATATTTGGACGTTTTCGATGAATTCGCCACCCAGCACATGGACCTTGGATTTTACATTGTTTTTGCTCCTGGCAATATCATTTCTGCCAGCCCAAGCAACTACGCCAATTGCAGCTTCGGTCAAAAATCAAAAAAACGCAAACGCCTTATCCGATGAACTTAAGCCGACTGCCTTTTGCCGCCCTGGGCCTGATGCTGGCCTGCTTCTTCAGCGCCTGCGTGGACGATGCCTTTGAGCCAGGAGATTCTTTCTTCCATATCCTCAACGACGACGTGGCACAAAAGGTCTTCCACCCCGAATCGGTTGCTCCTACCTCCGACGGCCTGGTCATGCTTTCCGCCACCGGACAATGGGACCCGCATTTGGCTTGGCTCGATGCCAATGGCGATTTTAGAGGCAACTGGACCCCACCCGCTTCGGTGATTCACCCCGCACACGGCTTTGTTACCCTAAATGGTCTCCCCCATTTTGTTTGCATGGACCGGGCCAGTCTTGCCCCCATTGTTTTCGCGGTTCAAGGCCCCGGACAAGCCGTAGAAGTTGCGCGACTCCCCGGAGGGCAATACCCCCTTTTCTTAGGAACCACCAACAACGGAAACCCCATGCTGGTAACCTACAACCGAAACTCCCGCCAAACCCTGATGCATGTGCTCAGCCCTTCCTGGGGAATCCTTCAAAGCAAAGCCTTCAACAATTACCAAGAAATCGACAACATCATTTACGATTACCTAACCCGTGCCGAAATATACCCCTTCTTTGGAGGCCAAAACTCCAAAGGCGAATACTATTTCAACGGATTTGTGAATTACAGCTACTCTTTTTTAATCTTAGACGGCAACCTAAATCAAACCGCCCTTTACCAAGGAACTCAATACAAGGGGGGAGTTGCCATGGCCATGCCCAGGGGGCAAGGTTGGTTGGCGCATCGCTTCTTAAACAACGACATGTACTTGAACCTAAATGCCCCCGTTGGCTCGGGAGTGTTTACCGCTCAAGACTTAGGCGGCACCTATTTGTTTAATTGGAGACCCAAATCCCGGGTCTGCTTTAAAACACTTACGGTTCAAAACAGAGATTACACCGTTATAGGCTACAGTGGAACCGATGGGCAAATTCACCTTCAATTCTTAAGCCCACAAGACATTCCTGTGGTTACCTACGACCTTGGAAACAATGGCGTCTCTAGCATTGCCGATATGTATATTGATGCAGACAATGGCATTGTTATCCTTGGTAAATTTATGATCGCCGGTCAATTTACCCGTCCGGGCGTTTTTAAACTGGACGCCGATGAAATTCTCCAATTATTAAACCTGGAAGCAGAGGAATAAACCCTTTTTTTCCTGCATCGCCCCAGCAGTTTGCAATGGAAAATTGCATCCTGATTTGCATGAAGGCAATCTGAATGCATTCAAGTCATTTTGCCGGATAGGCGAACAAGGTCGTTGCCCAAACCCAGCCATCAACAATCCGAAAAGCCGTACCACAGGTGGCATGGTCTTTTCCCAACATATTCGCGTTGTGCCCAGGCGAATTTCTCCATTGTTCTAAAGCATATGCCGCAACCTGCTCTATCGATATAGAGGCCATATCATCTACATACGATTGCAAACAGTTCTCGCCACTCCATGAATAGGACAACTTGCTGCCCTGCAATACATAATTTAAACGGTCGCCCGGCTGAACTCCAGTAAATAAGGCATTCCGGGCTTTCTGCTCGTGGCTTAAACTTTCACCCAAGGCCATCCATTGATTGTGGTTGTGGGCCGCCAAAAAACAGGCCTCATTCCACGCCAACGCGGCTAATTTCTTTTCAGCTCGATAGGCGTTCATTAAGTCATGAAAACGTTTGGCCACAGCTCTTTCCGTTTTCAACATGGGGTCCACTTGAGCTTTTGATATATAATTCTGCAATTCTGCAAACCGATACAACTGCCCATTCAAAATGCCAATTCCAATACAAAAGCTCCATACCAAGCAGAAACGCAAATGTGTCATTCTGTGCAATTAATTTTATTTTCGGTTTAATAGAATTCCTTCAAAAATAAAGCCATTTTCGGGGTTTTTGTTTAAAACCTGCACATATTTCTAAAATAACACGTTAAAAACCGCCGGCTTCTGGAATTCCAGCACCCAAACAACCCCGCCGCCAACCCGATATTGCAAGCCCATTTGGGCATCAAAAAACCTCTTTTTTTATCTCCCTTTTGCATTTAACCCAACCAACACCTTGGCGTAACGCAATTTTTATTTAGTTTAGCCCACCAACAACAACAATAAAAAAACAATGAATCCAGCGTATCAATTAATGCTAATATCTTGGGCCGCCGTGGCCGTCTGGGTAGCCGTAGTTATATTCATGAACCGAAAAGTACACCCAAGGGCCCTTTTCGCCTTGTTTATGGTCGAATTGTGGGAACGGTTTAGCTACTACGGCATGCGGGCCATATTGGTGCTCTACATGACCTCTGAACTTATCAAAGGCGGTTTCGCATTCGACGACGCTACTTCGTACGGCATTTATGGTGCCTACGGTGCCTTGGTTTACCTGACCCCAATTTTAGGCGGGGTTTTTGCCGACCGCATCATGGGTTTCAGAAAAGCCATTATCTGGGGTGCCCTGCTTATGGCCGCAGGCCAATTTACCCTGTTCGCCGACAATCAAACTACCTTTTTCATCGGTTTGGCCTTGCTGGTCATCGGCAACGGATTCTTTAAGCCCAACATCAGCAGCATGATTGGGAAATTCTACCCCGATGGAGACCCCCGCCGCGACGGTGCCTTTACCATTTTCTACATGGGCATCAACATCGGTGCCTTTTTGACTCCCTTAACCTGCGGCGCCATTGGCGAAATTGAAGGATGGAAATACGGCTTTCTTACCGCCGGCGTAGGAATGATGCTCGGATTCGGCATCTTTATGTGGGCCCAAGCCAAAGGTTGGTTTGAATCCTATGGCTACGAACCCCAGGAACAAAAACCTATGCTGCAAGGCCTACCCAACAAATGGCTTCCTTACATCACTACCGCTGTTATGGTTCCATTGGCTTGGTTGCTTATCAAGCAAAACGATGTGGTGGATATTGGCCTTGCCGTCCTTGCCATCTTAATTCTGGGCTACCTCCTTTTTCAATCCACAAAATACGAGCAGGTTCAAAAACAACGCATTTGGGTTATTGTCATTTTATTGCTCTTTACCACCGTTTTCTGGACCTTCTTTGAATTGGCAGGATCGGCAATGAACCTGTTTACAGAACGGAACGTCAACCGCAGTTTCCTTGGAACAAATATCCCAACCACCTTTTTCCAATCGGTAAACCCCTTGTTTATTATGCTGTTTGCACCCCTGTTTTCTTGGCTCTGGATTACCATGGCAAAATCAGGCAAGGAGCCTTCTGCACCCTACAAATTTGCGCTGGGACTGGTGCTTCTCGGTGCTGGATTCTTAGTTCTAACCCTTGGTAAAGGCTATGCCATTGCCGGTTTGGTTCCTGCCTTTTTCTTGATTTTGTTGTATTTGCTCCACACCCTTGGCGAACTAACCCTGTCGCCGGTTGGACTTTCCTTGGTAACCAAGCTAAGCCCCGCCACCATTGTGGCTTTCCTTATGGGCATCTGGTTTTTGTCTTCTTCCATTGCCCACCAAGCGGGCAAACACATTGCGAAACTAACTACGGTAAGCGAAAAGAGCATTGTGCAAAGTGCTGAATTCACCGAATCGCTCAATGACCCGGCGTACAAAGCGCTGTTCGCCGACCCCACCTTTATGGCGAGCTTAGATTCGCTGAGCATTGAAAAAGCGCTTTCCGGTCCTACCGCCCTCAGCAATCTTAACAACCAAGGTTCTGCTTATACTTACTACCGCGACAGCGCTGTGGTGGCCGATGGCGAAGCAACTTCCACCACGTATTTCTTGGCGCGCCGCGACAGTTCAGCCGCAGCGCTCATTCCCGATGCAGGCTCCAGCAACCCCGAGGCTCGAATTCAAGAAAGCCCCACCGGTCAAATTGTAAGCAACCTTCGGCAACAATCCCTCTCTATCGGGCTCGGCGTGTTCCAAACACTTGGCTTTGTGGCTATTGGATGCGGAGGCCTACTCTTCCTTCTGGGGCCCATGGTTTCGCGCTGGATGCACGGAATTAAGTAATTTCTCTTTTCTTAGGGCGGGCAACGG
This sequence comes from uncultured Flavobacteriales bacterium, assembly GCA_903837495.1. Lineage (GTDB taxonomy): Bacteria > Bacteroidota > Bacteroidia > CAIKAF01 > CAIKAF01 > CAIKAF01. The sequence goes on from CAILUT010000057.1 coordinate 8,667, forward strand.
GCTTTCTCAGGTAGTCCGCAGGGCAAGGACACTTGGCCAGCGGGCTGCCCGTGGCTCCCAAGGTCGCCCGGGCCGCCTCGCGGCCAAGAGCCCTTGCCCTTTGCGTGCTACCTTGTTCAATCCCGCCCGCAGGCGTCCTCGAAAAATGGGGCGTACATTTACTCAGTTGGCTTTCCCCCAATCTGCTTCATCAAAAATCCCGTCATTTTACGGTACAGGTGGCTGCGCGTATATCCCCCATATATTCCATGGTTTTTGTCGGGATAAATAAACTGCTCAAAATCTTTGTTCTCTTTAATTAAAGCAGAACTCAGCTCGGCCGCATTTTGCCAGTGCACGTTGTCGTCGCCGCTGCCGTGAATCAGCAAAAAACCTCCCTTTAAATCGGCCGCCAACGAAATGGGCGATTGGGCATCAAAACCCTTGGGATTGGTTTGCAAGGTTCCCATGTAGCGTTCTGTATAAATATTGTCGTAAAACTTCCAGTTGCTTACCGGGGCCACCGAAATGGCCGCAGCCACTTTCCCCTTTCCTTTCAGCAAACACAGCGCACTCATATATCCTCCATAGCTCCAACCAAAATATCCAATCCGGCTTGCATCTACCCAGGGTTGCTTGGCAAACCAATCTACCGCCGCTAGTTGGTCGGCGGTTTCAATTTCGCCCAACCGACCATAGGTTACATCTCTAAAGGCTTTGCCACGGCCACCGGTCCCTCGATTATCTACACAGGCCACCAAAATTCCTTGGCTGGCCAAATACTGAAACCAGCCATAATTGGGGCCCATCCATCCGTTCAACACCTCTTGGCTGCCTGGCCCACCGTACACATACATCAGCAATCCATATTGCTTGTTCGGTGAAAAATCCGAGGGCTTTATTACAAAGGCATTCAATACACTCCCATCTGAACCCGGCACCTGAATAAACTCGGGTTTACTTAGCCTCCGTTCCGAATACTCCGCCTCAAAGTCTGAATTGTCCACAAGGTTCTTGTGTTTTTTTCCCTTCACAGAATACAAATCTGACCTGTAGGGCTTGTGCGCTTCACTGTGGGTAAACACCACGTAATCTCCACACAGCTCGGCCGTTTGCTGTCCGGGGGTTTCTACAAACAAACGCCGTTGACCTTTGGCATCCAATGCATACACTTTGGGTTCAATCGCACTGAATTCGGTCGAGGTATAAAACAAGGTTTTTGTTCTGGCATGGTAGCCCAGCACTTCTTTCACCTCCCAGTTTCCGGAGGTAAGCTGAATGTGCTGCCCTGTTTCCGGATTTACTTTGTACAAGTGCTTAAAACCACTGCGCTCCGAAGGAATAATAAACTCTTTGCTGTCGGGCAACATCTGAATGGGATCTGGAATTTCCAAGTAGGTGTTGCTGGAATCTTCGTACACCAGTTTTAAGGTGGCATCGTTGGGATTTACCATGTACAGCCAAAGGTGGTTTTGCAGGCGGTTTAAGCCCATTAAATACAACTGCCCCTGATTGTTCCAAAGCAGCCGGGGAGCATACTCCAAATGCAAAGGCAAGGAAATGCGTTTGGGTTGCCCTTCAGGCATTTCGCAGAGCATAAGTTCAACCCTTGAATTGGGCTGCCCTACCTTGGGGTATTTAAAGCGAACGTCTTCCGGGTACAAATTGCCCTTAAACATGGGCATGTGGAATTCCGGAACATTGCGCTCGTCAAAACGCAACCAAGCCAACCAACGGCCATCGGCCGAAAAGTCAAAAGCCTTTACCAGGGTAAACTCTTCTTCGTACACCCAATCGCCTGAACCGTGAATTATGGCGTTCTTCTCTCCGTCGGTGGTGATGGCCCGTTCGGTGGCATCGCTTAAATTTTTCAGATACAGGTTGTTCTCAAATTGATACACCAGGTGGCGGTTGTCGGGCGAAAAACTGGGATGCGAAATGGGCTTGTTGTTTGCAATAGGCTGGGCACGTCCCTCGGCTAAATTTGCCCAGTAGTACTTTCCTTTGCTTGAATACCGGTAAATGGACTCAATATTGCTGCCCAACAATACCCGGTCTTCGTTTGGGCTTAACTCATACGATTCCGGAAGCAAAGCCTGGCTTCCAAACGAAAAACGAAAGGTATCTACAGCCGTCTCCTTTTCAAAATGATACTTGATGAGTGCCTCCTCCAGTTCCAGGTAATGTTTCCCGTCCTTTAGGGAATGAAAACCTTCCGCCGATCCAGGGAAAAAAAGCGGGGACTCCCACACCTCGCTCAAGGGAAAGGAGGTTTGGGCATTCAAACAAAAGGGCAATAGAAAGAGCGAAAAAATAAAATGGGGTGCTTTCATGGGTTAAAGATAAGGCTCATTTGTATTTTGTTCGCCATGGAATGCCCGTTGAATTCTATGGCTGAAAATTAAATCCACAACCTACTTCCATTTTAGCGCCCAGGCAGTAAAACAAAAAAGGGGGCTTTTGGCCCCCAAAAATTAGAAATCCATTAAAAAAAACGGCCAAATCAATGCTGAACAATTAACCGTTGAACTTGGGTACTCCCTTCCGTTTTAAGTAAAACCGAATACGGACCCGATGCCAAATCTTTGGTGGGTATAGAAAGATCAAATTCACCTGCAATGGTTGATATGACCTTTTGCCAAACCACCTGACCAAGCGGATTCACAATTTGTATGGAAATTTGGCTTGGGGTGTTTAATTCACAATGCAAATTGAATGAAACATGGGCCGGATTTGGATGCAATGAGAATGTGGGGGTTGAGGGCATCGAATTGAGCCCTGTTGTATTTATTTGAACTGTTTTGCTGATTGAATTGCTTCCGCAGTTGTTGTTGACCGTTAGAGTAACCGTATAGTTTCCAGATTGAGCATAGTTGTGAATCGGGTTGGCCTGGGTACTTGAATTTCCATCTCCAAAATTCCAAAAATACGTGCTGGCATTTGATGCCCCATTCACAAACGAAACCGTATTTCCTACAACGCTGTACTGATAATTTGCCGTAGGATTTGGCGTAACGCTAAGGCTTAATGTGTTGGTGTAGTTGTAGCAACCGCCTAGGGATTGCACATATACATAATAATTCCCCGGATTGCTTGCAAAATACGTAGCCTGATTGGCATTAGGTATGGGAGAACCGTTCCAATACCACTGATATATGGCATTAAAAGAGGATTGTGTGCTCAACTGAACACTGCTGCCCTGGCATAGAGTTGTAGCTGAAGCCGATAAACTTGGCAACATTTGGTTGCAAGCCTCTAAAAATGCGCAAGGAGCACACACCATGCCTGTTCCATAAAGAACATCATAGCCTGGGTCTCCTAAGTCAATAACCTCAGATTGAAGGATGGACCGAGCCTGAGCGGCAGACAAAAATGGATTGGCATCAAAAATGGCGGCCGCCACACCCGTAACCAAAGGAGCCGCCATGGAGGTGCCTTGCTCGTAACCATAGGTATTTGAAGGCAGAGTAGATAAGAGCCCCCAATTGGTATTCAAATCCCCTCCTGGAGCTGAAACACTAATCCAATTCCCATAATTTGAATACCAAGCATCCGTCAAACCACCGCTGGAAGTCTTCCCTATCGCACTTACGGCAACCACATTGGTGTATGCTGCTGGATACATGGGACTAGAAGTAATGTCATTCCCCGCAGCTGCAATAGGTAGCTTTCCATTGTTCCAGGCTGTGTTTAACGCAGCTTCTTGTGCCGCATTTGGAGCATAAGAGCCAAAGCTCATGTTAAAGGTTTTCATTTTGGGACTTAATGCAAACGCGTTTATCGCATTGATCGTTGCTGAATTAAGGAAAGCAAGGCCTCCTTGGGATAAGGTAAAACCATCGGTTACTTTTGCAAAGACAACCGTATCGTTGTTAACCCCTGATATGCCAATATTGTTGTTTATTTTGGCCGAAGACAAACCAGTTACGTGTGTCCCGTGTTTTCCTAAAGAATTATCCGGAGATGGATTGTTATCCTGGTTGGCATAATCGTATCCATAGCAAACCACATCGACTAAATCAGGATGATTATAATCGATTGCGTCGTCAATAACGCCTAATCTTTGGTTCGTTGGTTGACTTAAATAGCAGTACAAACTTTCGGCATGGATTTCATAATGCCCCCAACATTGCCCCATTAAATTCCAGGCAGGATCGTTTGGATAACAGGTGTTTGAAACTATTTTAGGAGAAGGTTCGGCAAATTCAATCAAGTCCATCGTTTTGCACTCTTTGATTGCGGCAAGCAAATCTCCTTTATTGGGGCTTGGAAAAGAATACTCAGCAAATTGCTGAAGAGCGGGGAACATGGACGAGTCTAAAATTTGGTTCAAACCCAATCTACCCAAAAAAGCAACAACTTGGGGATGGTTCAGGGGAGTTGATGGCTTAAATTGAATCAACAACCTATCCATGTAAACGTGCTCCCAATAGCTTGGGTTGTTTTCGTTTTCAAGGGCATACCAACGCCCCAAACTGCTGCTGGGTTTTTGTTCGACATCAAACACTTGAACATTTTTTCCTTGACCCATCACATCCGATGCGGATGTACGGCTATTAAACTTCAGCCCCTGACCAACCTTAATATCCGGAAAATGCAATAGGCCCGGAACCGTTGTGTAGGGAGGCAAAACACTTGGATGTTCTTGCACTTTTGACACCGTATTCGGCCCTTGCCTACTTGGCTTTAAGGCGGGTTCCCATTTTTGAGCACTTAGCCCAAATGCAATAAATAAAAGAGGAAAAACAAATTGGTAACGCATGGTATTTTTTTATGCAAAAGTGTAACTATACCTTTTGCAAGATTTGATTTTCTTTTTAGCGCAGGCATTTCCCTTCCTTTGCCCATTCAATTCCATTTAAACGCCCTGCCGCAAATAAAAAAAGGGCGAACATGATCATGTCCGCCCTTCTTTTGTTGCCAAATCTCTAAAATCAATACACCGAAAGGCGAAGGCTTTGCCCTTGTTTGTTCGCAATCAAATACAAACCGGGGCGCAGGGTGTTGGTTTCAATCTGCAAACCGGAACCGCAGAACAAGGCCCGTCCCGTTAAATCGTACAAGGTCCAGTCGCCCATGGGCTGTGAAAGTTGAACTTGGGTTCCTTTCGCCGCAGGGTTGGGATACAAGCGCGGGGCAGTGCCAGCTTGGTTTTGAATGGATTGCATGGGGAATACCAAGGTGGTGTCGGCCGTTAAACCCAAATTGTCGCTGGCGCGCAGCACCATGCTTTCGGCTACATCGTAGCGAAGGTCGCTGCGGCTTACGCAGGCGTTTACCGAGGCAATGGGACCCAAACCGCTGAGGCTGCTAAGGGTTCCTGTGCCTTGGGCTTTGCTAAAGCTCACATTGCGTGGGTCTTTATCGGCGTTTCCGTGTACATCTTCTGCGCAAACGGTGGCAGAGAAATCGGTGTTGATGGCCAATGGCTGACCAATGTTGCTAAATACCAGTTGGGTAGCCACAACATCGATGAGGTTGGCTGCGGGATCTGAACTGCCGCTGCTTGCTCCTGCCCACTGAGAAGAAGAACACAAGTTGCCCAGCAGCATGTTGTTGGTATTGAAAGAAATGTAAATTTGAGACTGGTCTAGAATTTGACCGTTGCTTAGCAGCGAAACCCGAAGCGACAAGGCCAAGGAATCGTCGTCGTTTGCGGCAACGTTTAACAAATCAAACACCAAGGAATCAGAGGAAACAACCCCATCGGCCAGTTTGGTGTTGCCAGAGAACAGGGCGGCGGCGGCAAAAACCAAATCAAAATCCCCTGCGGTATGTCCGTTTCCTTTTGAAAAGCCAGCCTTTAGCAGTTGGGTTGGCAGGTTGTCGAAATCGCCGTTGATTCCCCCGTCGCGCAGGTGAAACTCCATTATCTGGGCTCCATCGGTTGAGGTGGTTATGGAACCGGTGCTTAGAGAAGAAATGCTGTTTGTTCCAGAACTGGACAATAAAACCAGGTCGGTGGCGGTGGCAGGCAAACAGCCCACTACCAATGGTTCAACCGACATATTGTCAATGCCCAAGGCGTCGTCGCTGCCGGCTACGTTGAGGTCGCGCCAACGAATCCAAACGGTTTGACCGGGTTGGATAATTCCTAAGTTGGCTGCCGTGTCCGACACCAAAGTGAAGTTGGGGGCTTGGTTGCCATCCAAAGCCACGGCCACAGTATCCACATAGGGCGAACCAAAATTCAATGCAGGGAAGGAGGTCCAGGTTCCGGTATGCAGAGAGTCTGCATTGGTGCTAACCTGGAAGAAAAGGGTGTCGCCAAGTCCGTTGCCGCCGCAACGCCATTGCTCGCCGGTATAGCTCACTTTCAAGGCATTGATGGGTTGGCCGGTGTTGTTTTGAAAACGAGCCCCTACATAAATGGTAGATACACTGCCGGTGGTTAAACCGCCAAGGCTGCGCTCTGTGATGCCTGTGGCTCCAAAACTGTACGTGTTTCCGCTAAAAGAGCTGCCGTTTTGGGCTCCGTATAGGTTGTCGGCGGCGCTTCCCAATTCATGAATATAAATGCCTCGTGGAAAGCGGCTGTTCGCATTTCCGGCGTTGCTTAAGGAGTCAAAATGTTCAATACCAAAAGGTTGATTCAAGGCGTTCAGGTGAATTTGAAAATCATTGTCAACCACAATCAGGGTGTCAGAGGTAGGGCTTCCTAGAGCCAAACCTGGAGAAAGGGTTGCAATGCCCACTACCATGGTTTCTGTTCCTTCGTTGAAATCGTCGTCGGAAATAGTCAGAACCGTTGAACCGGAAGTTTGCCCTGCCGCTATGGTGATGCTGGGCACCCAGCTTGCGTCTCCAGCCGTTACTCCAGCGCCCGACAAATTCAGGCCTATGGTTTCAGGGTTGCTAACTGGGTTGGCGGTGGTGGCGGTGATGGTAACTTGGGTTTGGGCACTTTCAAAAGCGGTATCGACCGACAAAGAAATTCCTACGGGTTCGCCGGCATTGATAATACCAGAGGCTTGGAAGTTATCGATGGCAAACGAAGGCCGCGAACCGCTGCCGCTGGAGTCTTTAGAAATAAAGCGGAGTTGAACAAATGCCTGGTTGTTGCAAACAGGCGGTAGCACCACGGTTCTATTTTGGATATTTACACCCGCGTTACCCGTGGTTTGTGGGGTTAGGTTGTTGTGGTATTGGCTTCCGGGAATATCGGTAAAGTTGCCTGCATTCCCAATCCGGTATTGCAAACCTAAAACGTTGATGCGTTGGTTCGGGTCACGAATGGTCATGGCATCGTAGCTGATGGTAATGTTGGCCAAGCCAGAGGTAACCAAGGCCGTAGCCAGGCCGTTGTTGCTGCTGCCGCTGTTTAAGAAACCTATTTTTTGTGAAAAATCATACACGTTGTTCCCTGTACTTGCGGCGTTGCCCACGGTTAAAACGCGGTCGCCAGTAGGCGCTGCGGTTTGAAACGCTCCAGGTAGTACAGCCTGTGCCCAACCCATCCAGCCTACAGGATAGGTAGGAGCCACCGTGTTATCAAAGTTCTCGGAATACGGCAACAATTGAGGGGTGGGATCGGTCTGCGCCTTCAAGGCACCGAAGAGGGAAAGGCAGAAAAAAGCAAGAGAAAGGGCAGAAAAATGTTTCATTTAAAAGGTATTTGGCTCAAAAATAAGAATTTCAATCCGAAGGGGAATGTTAAGAAATGGTAAGCAAATGGGTAAGGCATGTGGGCATTGGGAATTAAATCACATTGAATTCAATGACCGACAAAAAAGTATTGGGGCCGTTTGATTTTAAACGGCTGGAAGCGGGAAGCCACAGGGGCAATTTCCCGCTGGGTCCGATGTTGGCGCAGTTGAAATTAAATGTGGGTTGGGGATTGCCGTAATTCCATTGGCTTCCTGTGCAATTGGTCGAGTTCCAGTGGTTGTTCGCATTAATGGCGTTAAATCCGGTGGTTTCGAGAATGAGAATGCTGCCATTGATGTGCATTTCGGCGGCGGTGTAGTTAAAGCGACCAGAAGACAAGGTGGTGGCGTTGAAATAGCTGCCACAATTTACCAGGCGGTTTACCCCGCTCATGTTCGAATTGCCGCTGTATTGAATGCAGGCATTGTAGTATTGCTCGAATCCGTAATAGCCAACCACCTTCCATACTTTTCCTGGGGGCACGGTATCTTCAATGGAACCCACCAATTTAATTTGATTAAACTGAAGGCTACCTTGGGCCGACACCTGGGAATTTTGGCTAAAAAAGAGAAAAGAAAGAAGCAGAGTAAGGAGAAGTTTCATGGGAATGCCCGCATTTATTGTTTATTCAAGCCTGTTAAGGTAGAAAAAACAAGCATGGAAAAAAAAGGGGGGAAAAGCGGAATGCGGCCTGCGGTAGGGATTGAACCCAGTAGCTCGGCGGGCAAAAGCTGTACTGCTGCGCGCGCTGCGGAGGCGACCTTGGGAGCCCCCGCAAAGCCGCTGCAGCAGACAGGTTTGGCCGCCGACTACGGGTGAAAGCCCGGCTACCGCCACAAAAAAAAAGAAATTAATTGCCCATATCGGAGAGAAACTTAACGCGAAGAACGCGGAGTTCTTCCTCGGAATAGACGTCTCCGAATTCATCTATAAGTATTTGAATGTCTGCATCTTCCGAATCTCTGAGGAGTTCAAAAATGCCATTCATTTCTTCTTCTTCGGTCAATTTATTCACATAATAATCGAGGTCCAGTCGAATGCCTGCTTGCACGATGGTTTCGAGTTCTTGAATAAGTTCGGCCAGTTCGAGGTCTTTATTCCGGGCAATGACATCGAGCGGAATTTTCCGGTCAATCGACTGAATGATAGCGACTTTAATGGCTGACTTATTGGCAACCGACTTAAAACCGAGGTCCATAGGTCGGTCGATGTCATTGTCATCGACGTAATTGGAAATAAGTTCAGCAAAGGGTTTCCCAAATTTCATCGCCTTTCCTTCGCCCACTCCGCTGATGTGTTTGAGTTCTTCCATATTGATGGGATAGGCGGTGGCCATTTCATCGAGGGAAAAATCCTGAAAAACGACAAAAGGGGGCAAATTTCGTTGCCTTGCGATTTGTTTTCGCAGGTCTTTGAGCATTGCGAGCAGGGGGGTATCGAGGGCCGATCCGCCTTTGGCTGCGAGGGCTGAGGGGTCGTCGGAGTCGGAGGCATGGAAATTTCTTTCCTCGAAGAGCTCGATAGGGAAAGGGGCATCGATGAAATCGAGGGCCTTTTTTGAGAGCAGCAGGGTACCGTAGTGTTCGACTTCTTTGCTGAGGAAATCGAGGACCAGGGCTTGCCTCATAACGGCGAGCCAGTAGGTATCGGGGTGTGCATTTCCTTTTCCGAACTGGGGCAAATCGGTGTGTCGATAGGTTTCGGTGTGGTTGTTGCGTCGGCCTTGAATAACATCGAGGACCTGAGCCATTTTGTATTTGCCTTTCATGGCGAGCAGGGTATCGAAGAGGAGCAGAAGAGCATCTTTAGCGGGGAATGTATTTTTGGGGTGGGCGCAATTGTCGCACATTTCGTTGCAGCGGTTGGCCGGAAAAGTTTCGCCGAAGTAATGGAGCAGCGCTTGGCGGCGGCAGGCGCCGGATTCGGCGAAGGAAACGACTTCTTGGAGTAGGAGTTTGTGAATTTCTTGTTCGGCCAGGGGTTTTCCGGAGAGCAGTTTTTCGAGTTTCACCACATCGTTGTAGTCGTAGAATGCGACACAGATTCCTTCACCGCCGTCTCGGCCGGCGCGGCCGGTTTCTTGGTAGTAGCTTTCTAAGCTTTTAGGAATATCGTGGTGAATAATGAATCGAATATCGGGTTTATCGATGCCCATTCCGAACGCGATGGTTGCTACGATTACATCGACTTCTTGGTGCAGGAATAAATCTTGATTCAGGTTTCGGGTTTTGGTGTCGAGCCCGGCGTGGTAAGGAACGGCGGAGATGCCGTTGAGCTGTAGGAGTTCGGCCAGTTCCTCGACTTTTTTGCGGTTTTGGCAGTAAATAATGCCAGATTTGGAGGCATGAAGTCGAATAAAACGGATGATTTCTTTGTTTACTTCGACTTTGGGGCGCATTTCATAGTAAAGACTGGGTCGGTTGAAGGAGTCTTTAAAGAGCGTGGCATCGGTCATGCCAAGGTTTTTCAGGATATCGTGCTGAACTTTGGGGGTGGCGGTGGCGGTAAGCGCGATGATGGGAGCCCGGTCTATCTCTTCGATGATGGCGCGCAGGCGCCGGTATTCGGGCCGAAAATCATGGCCCCATTCTGAGATGCAATGGGCCTCGTCTATGGCAAAGAAAGAAACGTGCACCGAGTGCAGGAATTGGGTGTTTTCTTCCTTGGTAAGGGATTCGGGGGCAACAAACAGCATTTTGGTTTTACCGGAAACAATGTCTTGCTTTACCCGTTCCCGTTCGCTTTTCGAGAGGGAGCTGTTGAAGAAATGGGCTACACCTTCTTGTTCGCCGAAACCCCGGATGCTATCGACCTGGTTTTTCATTAGGGCAATCAAGGGGCTTACAATGATGGCGGTGCCTTCGCTAACTAGGGCTGGAAGTTGGTAGCACAGGCTTTTCCCGCCGCCTGTGGGCATAATTACAAAGGTGTCGTTGCCTGCCAGCACATTTTCAATGATGGCTTTCTGCTGACCTTTGAATCGGTCAAATCCAAAAATTCGCTTTAAGGCGTCTTCGATTTCGGTAGATTGATCAACGTACGACATATTCTTTTTACAGGCCTTCAACTACTTAACTTCAAAAATTGGCTTTGGCCACCCAGCACCAAAACTTTGTTCTAAGATATAAAGATTTAATCAAAGTGGAAGGAAGAAAGGATGCGATTTATTAACAATTTAGAAATACTTCTGTGCACTCCATGACGAACTGGGTTGATTGAAAGTAAAAAAAGAAAAGACAGAACCCTCCTTTTGGCGCAAATTTGTTAAAACCTACACAAGTGTGTTAATATTTTATAATTTTTTTATCTTAGAGCCACAAATTATGTAATCCATTGATTTAAAAGCCTTCTATTTCCCTACAAATACCCCCTAAGCCCATGAACACTTCATTCCTAAAATTTTTCATTGCGGCCACCTTGTTTGCCTCGGCCGCGGTACATGCACAATGTCCGAGCATTACAGGAAACACCTCGCCTACCTGTGGACAAACCACCACTCTGACTGCCAGTGGAGGAAGCAACTATCAATGGTTTAACAACAACCAAGGTACGGGCAACCCACTGAGTACTTCGGCGAATTTTACGACACCCCCCATCACCACTTCAACCACCTATTATGCTGCATCGCCTGGGGGATTAAGCAACGTAAGCGGTTTTACCAGTTGCTATGCGACCAACAATTGGTCGGTCAATCAGACTGGAAACGCGAACGGCAGCGTAAACACGGGAAATGCCCCAACAAGCATTGTATTGACTGGTCCGAATAGTGTAAGTGCGGGCGTTTATACCCGGTATCAAATCACCATCCCCGCCACCGGAACCTTGTCTTTCAACTGGAGTGTTCAGCACAACGATTGCTGCAGCTTCGATTATTTTGGCTATACTTTAAACGGAGCCAACACGGCCTTAACCTACAGCAGCCAAAGTGGATTCACCAGCATCGCCGTAACGGCAGGTTCAACCTTTGCATTTACCGGATATACGGTTGATGGCTGCTGCGGCACCTTTAACGCCACCATTTCCAATTTCACGGCACCTTGCCAAAGCCTATGCTTCACTCCGGTTACGGTAAACCCCAGCCCCATTGCCGCACCGGTAATCGGATATGTGGGCAATTCTGTTTTGTGTACCGGCACCACGGTTACCCTAAACACCAATCAAAACTCGGGCATTACTTGGAGCACCGGTGCGAATACGCCTACCATTACGGTAAACACTCCCGGCACCTACAGCGCCACCTATACCGATGGAAACGGCTGTACCAGCAATTCTTCAACTCCTGTTACCTTGAATTTGTTCCCTGGCCCCAGCGCTCCCTCCATCATCAATTTAAATCCCTTGAGCGGTTGTGCTTACGACACCACCTTTTTGCAAGCCAGCTTAATGGCGGGGATTACTTGGAGCAGCGGAGACACAGGCCAAACCGTTCCGGCTATTGTGCAGGGCACCTATACAGCGACGGTTACAGATGTCAATGGCTGTATTTCTCCGCCCTCCAATGCCTTAACCGTAACGGTTAACCCTGCCCCCATCATTGCCTCGGCCAGCACCCCCGACATCTGTTTGGGCTTGCCTACTCCGTTTAATGCCAACGTCCAACTGGGCAACACGAACAATGCCAGCATCAGTTCGGTGGCCTGGACCTTTGGCGACAACAACACTGGAAACACCTTAAACAGTCCGCACACCTACGCCAACACTGGCAGTTACCCGGTTGGTTTGATTGTAAGTACCAACCACGGTTGTTCCGACACCTTGCTAACCACCGTTTTAGTCAATCCCAAGCCTTTGATTTCAAGCACCAGCGGTGCGGCCGTTTGCCATACCAATGCCACCTTGTTCAATCAAAGCACTACGGTTTCGAACGTAAACGGAGCGCAGATTAATGGATACGCCTGGACGTTTGGCGACGGAAATCAAAGCAGCCAATCGGCCCCCAACTACAGCTATGCCCAACCCGGCAGCTACTCGGTTCAGGTGATTGCATCGACCAACCAGGGCTGCTTAGACACAGCTACCCTCAACGCCTTGGTGCATCCCAATCCGGTGCTGGGTTCGGTTTCCATTCCCAGCGGTTGCCAAGGAGCCGCCACCGCTTTAAACACCTCGGCCAGCGTGGCCAACGTGAACGGCGCTGTGATTTCTTCAACGGTTTGGACCTCAGGAGACGGAGGCAATGCCAACGGACTGCAAACCACCTACAATTATGCACAACCCGGCAGCTACTCCGCGTTTGTAGTAACAACCACCAACCACGGCTGTACCGATACTGCCTTTGGAACGGCGGTGGTGAATCCTAGCCCCCAAATCAACAGCACCACCTTCCCCGATGTGTGCTTTGGAGCTCCAACCCTATTCCTACAGAACTCTTCGCTATCCAATGTGAATGGAGCCCAGATTACCGGTTATTTCTGGACTTTTGGTGATGGAACTACCAGCCCTTCGATGAATCCGACCAAAACCTATGGTTCGACCGGTGCATTTCCCGTGAGCTTTACCATCAACACCAACCAGAACTGCCCTGCGGTGTTCCAGGACACGGTGTTGGTAAACCCCTTCCCCGTCATCAGCGGCATTACCGCAGCCGATGTGTGCCAAGGCACGCCCAGCAACTTTGTTCAAAACAGTTCGGTGCCTCCGGTCAACGGCTCGGTGGTGAATGCCTACCAATGGCATTTTGGCGGAGGCAACACCAGCACCCAAGCCAATCCATCGTTCACCTATGCCAATCCAGGCACCTATAATGTGAACTTAACGGTGAGTACGAATTATGGTTGCAGTGCCTCTTCGAGCGGTCAGGTGGTTGTGAATCCCAACCCTGTAATTTCGAGCATGTCGGTGGGCGATGTATGCCTAGGAAACGGCAGTGCTTTCTCGGCCTCGGCCTTTGTTGCTCCGGCCAACGGATCGGTAATTAGCGGCAGCAACTGGAATTTGGGCGATGGAAACCAATCGGCACAAACCAACTTTAGCCACACCTATGCCAATGCGGGGCAATATGTAACCACGCTAACCTTTACCAGCAACAACGGCTGCAGCACCTCGCAATCCATAACCACCCAGGTTAATCCCAATCCAGTTGTTGCTTCGGCCTCGGTCAACACTGTTTGCCAAGAAGCATTTAGCCCCTTTACCTCATCGGCATCGGTTCAGAACATCAACGGAGCTGTAATTTCAGGATACCAATGGGATTTTGGCGATGGAAATCTGGGCAGCAGCGGCAACCCCAACCACGTGTATGCCAACTATGGAAACTACAACTGGAGTGTTACCGTCAGCACCAACCACGGTTGCACCGACGTATTTACAGGAAGCACGACCATCTTGCCCAAGCCACAGGCGGCCTTCACCTTGCCCGACCATTGCCGAGGCACCTTGATGCCCATTACCAATACATCTAGCATTGGTTCTGGCAGCATCGTTGCGACCCAATGGAATACCAGCACGGGGATGAGCAGCACCATGCAGGTACCCAGCTGGTTCTTCCCAAATGCCGGAAACTATACGGTTACCCTTATGTTGACCAGCGATTTGGGTTGCAAAGACACCCTGACTCAAAACGTGCTGGTTACCGATTTGATCAACTCCAACTTTAGCCCCACTTTATTGACTACGAACACGGTGCATTTCTTGCCCGACACCTTGGATCCGTATTTGAACTACTTCTGGGATTTTGGCGATGGAACATTTAGTTACGACATCAATCCCCAAAAGTTGTTCTTTTTCGCTGGATTGTACACGGTTTGCCTGACCATTACCGACAATGGCTGTTCAAGCACGACCTGCAACCCTGTTCAGTTGAACGTGGCGGGCGGTTTAGACCAAGCCGGAAACTGGAAAACCAGCATTTATCCCAACCCCTTTGATGCGGAGTTGAGCATAGGCTTGAGTGGATTAAGTCAGCAGGCAGAATTGCGCCTGCGCGACCTGAGCGGAAGGGTATTGGTGCAGCGTACGGCTCAGCCGATTTCGGGAGAACTGTTGTTCCAGTTAAATGGGAATGACATTCAAAACCTGCCTGCCGGCATGTACGTGGTAAGTGTAGATACCCAAGAGGGTAGCCAGCACTTCCGGGTGCTGAAAAAGTAATGCTTGCTTAGTGAAAAGAGAAACGCCGGGCATTTTGTCCGGCGTTTTTTTTGAAAGGCGTTATGAAGGGTTGCCACGAATGTTGTGATTTCCTGGCTAAATTGACATGGCCCTTATAATCCATGATTTTTTAAAGGCATTATAAGGGTAGCCACGAATGCACGAATGTTGTGATTTCGCGGCTAAATTGTCATGGCCCTTGTAATCCATGATTTTTGAAAGGCGTTATAAGGGTAGCCACGAATGCACGAATGTTTTGATTGCCTGGCTAAATTGTCATGGGCCTTATAATCCATGATTTTTGAAAGGCGTTATAAGGGTAGCCACGAATGCACGAATGTTGTGATTTCCTGGCTAAATTGTCATGGGCCTTGTAATCCATGATTTTTGAAAGGCGTTATAAGGGTAGCCACGAATGCACGAATGTTTTGATTTCGCGGCTAAATTGTCATGGCCCTTGTAATCCATGATTTTTGAAAGGCGTTATGAAGGGTAGCCACGAATGCACGAATGTTTTGATTTTGGGGTTAGATTGGCGCAAGGAAGCTGAGCCGCGGGGAGCTTAAAAGAATGGCAACAAAGAACTACCCACTACCCACTACCCACTACCCACTAATAACTACCCACTAATAACTACCCACTAATAACTACCCACTAAAAAGCCACGAATGCACGAATGTTTTGATTTCCTGGCTAAATGGTCATGGCCTTCGTAATTATTGATTTTTAAAACCGCCTGGAAAAGGAGCCTAGAAGAGGCTGACACATGGGTCGGCCCCAACAATACCACACGCCAAACGGACAGGAGTCGCGGCAGGGATTGACGCAACTACCCCGCAAAGGCCGAAACGGCTGCCGGCCCATTACCGGCAGAGCGACGTGAGGAGCTACTGCCGGGCCTGGGCTGGCCCGTTTTCGGCCTGCGGAGTAGTGCGGAAAGCCCGGCTGCCGCGCAAAGGCCACGAAAATTACCCCAACCAAGTACTCAAATGGGTGGCATCCCATTGCATTGCATCTTCAAGGCTATGCCATTTTTCCCCATCAAAGGACAGATGTTCGCCCCCAGTTTCGCCCAAATAAAGGGCTGGGACCTCCAATTCGGCCAAAAGATCCACAACGGCATCTTCGTTTTCATCCAATATGGAAACCACTACCCTGCCCTGGCCTTCGCCAAACCAAAACGCATCGGGCCGTATGTCGTCGTCTGAATACACTTCAAATCCGGTTTTGCCTGCCAAGGCCGATTCTTTCAAACATTGGTATAGGCCTCCCTCCGACACATCGTGGGCCGACAGAACCAAGCCCTGCTGAATAAGCCCAGAAATGCCTTTTTGCAGTTGAACTTCTTGGTCTAGATTAAAATAGGGCGCCGGCGATTTGGATATTTTATGCCATTCGCGCAGGTATTCAGAGCAAGAAAAATCGGGAGTAACCATTCCCACCAACAGCAATTTGGCTTTGGTTGAGGGAAATGCGAGGCCGGTGTGTTGTTCGAGTTTATCGAGCACGCCCAGCATGCCAATAGAGGGACTTGGGGCTACCGGAAAAACCTGTTCCCCTTCGCGGTATTGATTGTAGAAGCTCACATTGCCACCCGTAACCGGGGTTCCCAGGGCCTTGCAGGCTTTGCCCATTCCCTTAATGGCGCCTACAAATTGCCAATAGGCTTCGGGGTTGTAGGGGTTTCCAAAATTCAGGCAATTGGTAATGGCTATGGGCCGAGCTCCAGAGCAAACGATGTTTCGGGCCGCTTCGGCCACGGCCATCATGGTTCCTTTTTCGGGGTTGGCTTCTACGTACAACGGATTTACATCTACGGTCAAGGCCAAGGCCGATTCGGTTTCTTTCACCCAAACTATGGCTGCATCCGAAGGTTTGCGCGTGCTTAAGTTGGCCGTACCAATCATGGAATCGTACTGCTGGGTAATCCAATGCTTGGGCCTTAAATTGGGCGTGCTGCTCAGGCAGTCGGCCACGGATTTTAAGTTTTTAGGAATGGGGAGTTTGCCCGGAATCACCTCGTTTATTTCTTTTACATAAGCGGGTTGAGCCATTTCGCGTTCGTACACGGGGGCTCCGCCGCCCAGCACCAACATCGAAGCGGGGAGTTGAGCCACCAAATCGGCACCAAAGAAAAAATCGAGTCGGTCGTCGGAAACCACTTCACCAATCAGGGCACAGTTTAGGTCCCATTTTTCGAAGATGCTATGAATCTGGGCTTCATGCCCTTTTTTGCCCACCACCAGCATGCGTTCTTGCGATTCAGACAGCAACAGTTCGTAGGGCTGCATATTGCCCCCTCGGGTGGGCACTTTGTCTAAATGAATGCGCATGCCGCTGCTGCCTTTTTCTGACATTTCGGCTGTGCTGCAAATAATGCCTGCGGCGCCCATGTCTTGAATTCCAATGGCGTGGCCGGCCTCAATCAATTCTAAGGTGGCTTCCAGCAGCAGTTTTTCTTGAAAAGGGTCGCCTACCTGAACCGAGGGCAGCTGTTTGGAACTTTCGCCCGACATTTCGGCCGAGGCAAAGGAGGCGCCGTGGATTCCGTCTTTCCCGGTGGCTGAACCCACGATAAATACGGGGTTTCCCGGCCCGTAGGCAATGGCGCTCATCACTTTATCGTGGGCCACAATGCCGGCCGACATGGCATTTACCAGGGGATTTTGGTGGAAAGAAGAATGAAAAAAGGTTTGTCCCGCCACGGTAGGTACGCCAAAGGCATTGCCGTAATCGCCAATGCCTTTTACCACTCCTTTCACCAACCATTGGGTTCGGGACTCGGCGGGATCGCCAAAAAATAGGGCATTCAATTGAGCAATGGGCCGGGCGCCCATGGTAAAAATATCGCGGTTGATTCCTCCAACGCCGGTTGCGGCACCCTGATACGGTTCAATGGCGCTGGGGTGGTTGTGGCTTTCAATTTTAAAGGCACAGGCAAGTCCATGCCCAATGTCAACTAGGCCGGCATTTTCTTTTCCAGGTTCGGCAAGCAAGCCCTTTCCCTCTCGCGGCAAGGTTTTTAGCCAACGAATGGAATTTTTATAGGAGCAATGTTCGCTCCACATGCCCGAAAATGCGCAGAGTTCGGTAAAATTGGGTTGCCGCCCCAAACCTTGAACAATAAGGTCAAACTCTGAGGGCAAAAGGCCCAGTTTTACAGCGGTTTCAGCAGTGGGCATGGGAGCTCCGTCGGAAGGAACAGATTGAGGCATACAAAAACTTTGGACAAAGGTAGCCGATTTCTTACACTGCACGATTGAAAGCGTACAGCAAAAATGGGTCAACGGGCAAAGTCCTGCTGTGGTTTTATTGTTGGTTTATGGGGGCGGCAGGCGGGCTTTCCGGGCTACTCCGCGGTTGCCGAAAGGCTGGCCCAGCTGGTTTGCGGGGGCTCCTAACGTCGCCTCCGCACCTAGCGGGCCAGGCTTCGGCAGCCTTGCGGGGTAGCCTCGTCAATCCCTGCCGCTCTCAACGAAAATCCAAGGCAAACCCATGGGGCCGGCTCCAAAAAGGGGCAATTGTGTACCTTCGTCTGTGGGCAATGTCATTTAACCCCCTACCGAATGTCCAAGTATCAAGATAGCTATAGAGTCTTTTGCGCCGAGCAGACCGATTTGTCGGTGTTTGCCCAGCCCTGGTGGCTCGATGCCGTTTGCGGAGAAACCGGCTGGGAGGTGCAGTTGTGGCAAACCGACAACCAAATACAGGCCGCTTTGCCTTATCGAAAGGTAAAGAAATGGGGCTTAACCCGCTTTGAAATGCCGCCTTTAACCCCCTTTTTTCCGTTGATGGTAGTCAACCGACAGCCTAGGGACATGCACCAACGGCTTTCTTTGCAAAAAAAAGGCATTGAGGCTTTGCTGAGCGGGCTGCCCAGCTGCCATGCCCATGAATTGCGGATGAGTCCTGAAACGGAGTATGTCTTGCCATTTTATTGGCATGGATATGCCTTGCAGACGCGGTACACCTTTCGGATTTTTCCGAACGAAAACCATGTGCCCTCGGCTCAGGCCAGGAAAAACATTCGAAAAGCCGAAGAGCTTGGGATTGGGATCGAAGAACTGGAATCAACCGAAGCCTTGCTGCAGATAGTGCAGGCGCCGTTTGAGCGTAAAAAAATAAAAAGTCCGTATTCCAATGAAGTTCTTCGGCGTGCGATAGACGAAATTAAAAGCCGTGGGGCGGGTTTTTTGGTGCAGGCCAAAGACAAGGAGGGCCGGGTGGTATCGGCAGCGGCTTGTGTGAGCGATTCTCAGGCTTGCTATTTGATATTGGGGAGTTCGACGGAAGAGGGGCGGAGGCAGAATTCGGAGTATTTGCTGTACGATGCTTGCATAAAGAAAGCCCAATCGATGGGGTTGATTTTCGATTTTGAGGGCAGCATGTTGGAGGGCATAGAGGCCCGCAACCGGGCCTTTAATGCCAGGCCGGTGGCTTACACGAGCGTGCAGCGTTTTGGGCCTAGGTATTCGTTTTTGTTGGGGTTAAAGGGGTTGTTGGGGAGGGGGTAGTTGGGTGGAAATCAATACGAGATTTTCACTTGTCCGTGGCCCGTTCTACCCCCAGTTGATGTGGAGGCATTTGAGGTTGAATAGGACCCGTGGCCACCTATGTAAGACGAGCCTCCGCCACCCGCTTGATGGGAGAATCCGCAGGCTCCACCATACCAGCCACCACCACCACCACCTACCCATCCAACCGTAATGTTCATGTCGGCATTGGCCCCTTGGCCAAAGCTGCCATTTTGCCCACCGGTCCCGCCGCTGTTTTGATTTCCGCCTGTGACATTACCGTAGCCAGAACAACCTGCGTTTTGCCCAGTGGTACCCCCGCCGTGGCCACCGGTGCAGCTTCCGTTGTTGGTAGCTCCACCGCCGCCGCCGCCTACCACCACCCTGTGGTTCAGAGTTTGTCCACCCAGCCGCACATCTGAAGCACCACCACCGCTGCCTGCCATGGATGCGCTGTTCCAAGAATATCCATAACCTCCTCCATTAAAAGCGGCAGAGCTATATCCGTTGGCAGGCACGGCCGGCCCTTCTTGGCCCACATAAATATAAACGGTTTCGCCGGGAGTTACTGGGAAGGTCGCTACGGCATAGCCACCTTGCCCCCCCGCATATGTACCCGTCCACCCTGCGGCACCCCAACATTCCACGATTAAGGAACAAACCCCTGCTGGAACTGTCCAGGTTTGTGCCGAACCTGAATAATTAAAGGTTTGACTGGCATTTTGAACAGAGCAAGATGAAATAACAACCTGAACGGAATCGGAAGCTGAACATCCGTTGGCATCTGTAACGGTTAAAACGGCAGAATAGGTTCCTGTTGAGCTCCAGGTAATGGAAGGAGAGGAAGCGCTGGAGGTAGATGGGCTACCGGAGGCAAAGGTCCAAGCGTAGGTGCTGCCCTGGACGGGATTGGCGACATTCAGAACAACAGGAGCATTTGCAGATCCAACGGGATTGGCGGGTGAAATTGCTGCAGAGGGCAATTGAGTACAGTTGCATTGCAAGGTTCTCCAACCGGCTGCGAAGTACGATTCCACGCATTGGGTGGTGGTATTGTAAATGACCAAGCCAACGGCCGGCGAATTGATGTTGTTGCGTTGGGCAGTGCTGAGCCGAGGAAGAAGAAAGCCCTTGTTGGTAAAATCAACATCCAGACCTGCTGATGCATGTGGCAGTCCGGGGTTGGCTCCGATAAGCACCCCTTGGGCTTGTATTTCATTGCAAGCGAAAAAAACACCAAGGGCTATTAAAAAAGCACTTTTAAAAATAAGCTTAAAAAAAATTACGCTTGAATTCATAAGCAATTGTAAGGGTTAGTTAAATCAAATTTAGCAATAAGTTAAAGGGGATTTCAAGCTAGCTTTAAATTTTGTTCGGTTAAGGCCTTGAGCCGCCTGCGGCAGGGATTGACGCGGCTACCCCGCAAAGGCCGAAACGGCAGCTGGTCCTTGACCAGCAGAGCGACGCGAGGAGCTACTGCTGGGCTTGGGCCAGCCCGTTTTCGGACTGCGGAGTAGCCCGGAAAGCCCGGCTGCCGCCCCCAGAAAAAGGTGAAAAAATCCAATGATTGTCAAAAGGCAGCAACCTTAGGTTTTGCGCTTCGCTTCCGGCTCCTTTTTCTTGAAAAAAGAAAACACCAACATGCAGCCGACTCCGACCGAGATGCAGGCGTCGGCGAAGTTCCAAATGGGGGGAAAGATGAGCTGTCCGCCCATGGATTCGGGCCAATGCACATTGAACAAAAACATATCGACCACTTTTCCTTGCAGCCAGGGCGCATATCCCGTTTCTGGAAAGGCGGTAGCCACAAAAAAGCGGCTGCTTTCGCTGAACAGCTGACCGTAGGCAACCGAATCAATAATGTTGCCAAGGGCGCCGGCAAAAACCATGGCTAGGCCGACCGACATTAAATTCATGGGGCCCTTTTTCAGCATGTCGTACAGCAGGTAAAAGATTCCACCGACTGCCAGCAGGCGAAAAAGGGTCAGGGCTATTTTACCGGCTTCTCCGCCAAATTCCAATCCCCAGGCCATGCCATTGTTTTCGATAAAATAAATTTCGAGCAGATTGCCCAGCAAGGGGAAACCTTCGCCAACAAGCATGGTTGTTTTAACCCATATTTTAATGAGTTGGTCAACCAAAATCAATCCCACAATCAATCCCAGCGTTTTTTTCATGGCTTAGTCGCGGCGGTTGGGCGCGTTTTTGGCTTCAATGCTTAGGGTGGCATGAGGTACGGCACGCAGGCGTTCTTTGGGAATGAGTTGCCCGGTGGCCCTGCAAATGCCGTAGGATTTGTTTTGAATTCGAATCAAGGCATTTTCGAGGTTGGCGATGAACTTTTGCTGCCGTGCGGCGAGTTGCCCGATTTCTTCTTTGCTAGACACTTCGGCTCCGTCTTCCATCAGTTTGAAGGTGGGCGAGGTGTCGTCGGTGGTATTTCCGTCGCGATGGGCGAAGGTTTCTTTAAGCAAGTTTAATTCCTTGCGAGAC
Organism: uncultured Flavobacteriales bacterium; assembly: GCA_903837495.1. Classification (GTDB taxonomy): domain Bacteria; phylum Bacteroidota; class Bacteroidia; order CAIKAF01; family CAIKAF01; genus CAIKAF01. Next base: position 30,389 of record CAILUT010000057.1, read on the forward strand.
CGTTCTAAAATACGTTCAATCAAGACGCGGAACTCTTCCAGTTCTTGGTCGGAATAGCGGACTTTTAAATCAGACATAGGGTTGGTTTAAGCGGATTTTTCAATACAAATACCTGCACGCAAATCTCCTTCAAGTTCAACTTCGGTAGCCAATCCAGCCTCATTTGAGGGGCCGGTTTTAAGCTCCAAGGCCAAAACTTCGGTGCGAATATAGTGATTATTAGCCTGAACCGCATTTTGTATTTCGGCCGAACCGTAAATCCAGAGGCGGATTCGGTCGCCCACATCCAAGCCAGAATCTTTGCGTAGGTTTTGAATGCGGTTCACCAAATCGCGGGCGGTTCCTTCGGCCAAAAGTTCAGGGCTCAATTGCAGATCTAGGGCTACCGTTAAGGGGCCGTTGCTAGCGACTTGCCAGCCGGGCAGATCTTGGGACCGAATTTCGACATCGTCTTTGAGCAATTCGACGGTTCGGCCCTGCGGCAAGGAGAGGGAACAGCTGCCTTTGCTGTTCAATTGTTGAATATCGACTTGGCGTAGGTTTTCTATGGCTTGTGCCACCTCTTTCATGTCTTTTCCGAACCGGGGCCCTAGCTTTTTAAAATCGGCTTTGGCCTTCAACACCATCCAATCTCCGGGTTGGGTATGCAATTCAAGGGTTTTCACGTTTACCTCGGCCTTAATGATGTCTGAAACCCGTTCTAAGGCTGCAGATTGCCTTAAATCTAAAACCGGAATCAAAACCCGTTGCAGGGGCTGCCTTACCCGAATTTTTTCGGATTTTCGGATGGATAAAATCAGGCTGCAGGCCATTTGAGCCAGCTCCATGGCGTATTCCAGCTCGGGATTCAGGAATTCGGTCAGTTCTTTTGGCCAAGTGGCCAAATGCACCGAGGAGGGGCTGCCCGTCAAATCGCGATACAGGCGGTCGCTGTAAAAGGGGGCCATCGGGGCCATCATCAAAGCCAGATAGCACAGCGAATGGTGCAGGGTATCGAAGGCCGATTGTTTGTCTTGGTCGTCGGCTTCTTTCCAGAAGCGGCGGCGTGAGAGCCGCAGATACCAGTTTGAAAGTTCGGTATCGGTAAAGGCATGCAAGAGTCGCCCGGCCTGGGTCAGGTCAAAGTCTTCGTAGGCGGCGGTAACGTCGCGGTGCAAGCTGCCTAACCTTGACAGCATCCAGCGGTCAAATTCCGAAGGATGTTCGGGCAGGCGGGGCATCCGAGGCGACAGGCCGTCCACATTGCTGTATAGCGCCAAAAAAGAATAGGTATTGTGCAAGGTCGAGAAGAACCTTCGGGCCCCCTCTTCAAGTCCGGCAGGATTAAACTTTAAATCGTCCCAAGGCGAGGCATTGGTGAGCATGTACCAACGCAGGGCATCGGCCCCATGCTGTTCAATGGCCTGAAATGGATCGACGGCGTTTCCGAGCCGCTTGGACATTTTAAGGCCGTTTTTATCTTGAACCAAGCCGTTGGAAACAACGGTTTTAAAGGCCACCGAATCCATGATTCCTGCCGCAATAACATGCAGGGTAAAAAACCAGCCCCGTGTTTGGTCCACCCCTTCGGCAATAAAATCGGCTGGAAACGCATGGCCCGAGTCGATTTTCTCTTTGTTTTCGAAGGGGTAATGCCATTGAGCAAAGGGCATAGAACCGCTGTCAAACCACACGTCAATCAAATCGGATTCACGGCGCATGGGCATGCCCGAGGCCGAGACCAACACAACTTGATCTACCATAGGCCGATGCAAATCAATTTGGCCGTAGTCAACCTTTCCGTTTTGCAGGGCATAGGGGTTTTCGGTCATAAACCCAGCCTGCATAGAACGTTCAATTTCGCGGCTTAGTTCTTCGACCGAGCCGATGCAGATTTCTTCGGAGCCATCGTTGCTGCGCCAAATAGGCAGGGGGATTCCCCAAAACCGGCTTCGGCTCAGGTTCCAATCGATCAAATTTTCAAGCCAGTTACCAAATCTCCCCGTTCCGGTTGATTCCGGTTTCCAGCGTATGGTTTTGTTTAAATCGAGCAATCGGCTTTTTAAGGCTGTGGTTCGAACAAACCAAGAGTCCAAGGGATAATACAAAATGGGTTTATCGGTTCTCCAGCAATGGGGGTAGCTGTGTTCGTACTTTTCAATTTTGAAGGCCCGGTTGCGTTGTTTCAGCAGCACAGCAATGCGGACATCTACCGACTCGTATCCTTCTGCCTTTTGTTCGGCTGCCAGATAGGATTCTTTGACGTACTCCCCCGCAAAATCGGTAACCTGGGCGGTAAAACGTCCTTGTTCATCAACCAAAGTAAGGCTGCCAATTCCGTGTTGGGCGGCCACTTTAAAGTCGTCGCTGCCGAAGCTGGGAGCTATGTGCACCATTCCTGTTCCATCGGCCGTTGTAACGAAGTCGCCCGGAATAATTCGGTAGGCATCGCCATTTTCAGGGCGAGCGTAATTGAAAAGGGGCTCGTAGTGTAGGCCGACCAATGCCGAGCCTTTAGCGCTGCCCAAGCGTTTCCAGGCCGGTTTTTTTTGGTTGGCTTCGGGTTCTTGGTTTTCCATTTCGGCGGCGAAGTAGTTTTCCAAGCGTTCTTCGGCCAGCCAAACACGAATGGGATCGCGGGTATATGGATTTTGGGTTTCGACCAAAACATAGTTGATGTTGGGGCCAACGGCCAGGGCGGTATTTGAGGGCAAGGTCCAGGGCGTTGTAGTCCAGGCCAGGCAAAAATCAGAATCGGCCGTTTCTATCCCTTGTATTTGCTGCTTGGGAACCAACTTAAATTGAGCCACCAGGGTGGTGTCTTTCACGTTGCGGTAGGCGCCGGGTTGGTTTAATTCGTGCGAGGACAATCCGGTTCCGGCAGCTGGGCTGTAGGGTTGAATGGTATAGCCTTTGTAGAGGAGTCCTTTGTTGTAAAACTGCTGCAAAATCCACCAAACCGATTCCATGTATTTGGGGTCGTAGGTAATGTAGGGGTTTTGCATGTCAACCCAATAGCCCATGGCATCGGTCAACTTTTGCCACTCCCCGGTAAAGCGCATCACCGCTTTTCGACAGGCGGCGTTGTAGTCTTCGATACTGATGGTTTTACCTATGTCTTCTTTGGTCAGGTTCAATTCTTTTTCCACCTGCAATTCAACGGGCAAGCCATGGGCATCCCAGCCGGCCTTGCGCAGCACCCGAAATCCTTGCATGGTTTTGTAGCGGCATACGGCATCTTTGATGGCACGCGCCATAACATGGTGTATGCCGGGCATGCCGTTGGCCGATGGAGGCCCCTCAAAAAAAGTGAAATCTCCCCCGGTTTTATTCAGAGAGGCTTGAAATGTATTCTCTTGATTCCAGTGCGCCTGAATCTCTGCCTGAACTTGCGGCAGGTGCAAACCTGAATGCTCCTTAAATCGTACGCCCATGTGTTCCAAATATAAAGGCCGAAGGTAGCAAATTGTAGGGGGTTTGGCAAGGCAATGCCCCGAAAGGGCAGCATGTGTATCTATGAAAAAGCCCTATCTTTGGGCATGGCACAGCAATCAGGAAATTATTCGGAAGACAGCATACGCTCGCTCGACTGGAAAGAACACATTCGCCTACGTCCGGGCATGTACATTGGCAAATTGGGCGATGGTTCATCGGTGGACGACGGCATTTACATTCTTCTTAAAGAGGTGATTGACAATTCCATCGACGAATACGTCATGGGAAATGGACGCAGCATCAAGGTAAAAGTGCAAGACGGGGGAGTTACGGTTCGCGATTATGGTCGGGGAATACCCCTGGGCAAGGTAATTGATTGCGTGTCAAAGCCCAACACAGGAGCCAAGTACGATTCAGAAGTATTTAAAAAATCGGTCGGCCTAAACGGGATTGGCACCAAAGCGGTAAATGCCTTGTCCTCGTTTTTTCGAGTTCAATCCATTCGAGATGGGCAATCAAAAGTTGCCGAATTTGAACAAGGCAACCTGCGGCGTGAAGAAGACCTAAGCGAGGTAAAAGAACGCTCCGGAACCTTGGTGCATTTTGTGCCCGATGCGGCTATTTTTTCAAACTACCAATACCGTCCGCAGTACGTTGAAAAAATGCTGTGGAACTATGCCTACTTGAACACCGGCCTGACTTTGAACCTAAACGGCCAAGACATTCGTTCTGAGAACGGATTGGTGGATTTGTTGAACAACGAGATTTCAGGAGAAATTCTGTACCCCATTGTTCACCTTAAAGGCGAAGACATTGAGGTGGCGATTACCCATGGCAATGCCTATGGCGAGGAATATTACAGCTTTGTGAACGGGCAATACACCCCGCAGGGGGGCACCCACCATGCTGCATTTCGCGAGGCCTTGGTGAAAACCATTCGGGAGTTTTTTAAAAAAGACTTTGATGCCGCCGATGTGCGGAGTTCCATCATTTCAGCCATATCTATTAAGGTGATGGAGCCTGTTTTTGAATCGCAAACCAA
>CAILUT010000058.1 GCA_903837495.1 uncultured Flavobacteriales bacterium
AAAAAAGTAAAATAAAAAAACCGGAATGTCAAGTCCTACAAGGCATTGAACTCTGTAAAAAGAACGAAAAACCGTCCAATTACTCCCCTACCGGTTTTAACAAAACCAACTCTTCTGCATCGGAATTTCTGCCCCAAGATGGGCAATCGCATCCCTTCCCCGATTTGCAGGAGAATAGGAATAAAACGGAAAAAAATATAAAAATATAGGCCTTAAAGGTCATCTAAATCCGGTAAAGGTGCTTGTTGAAAAGACTTCTTTTTGGGCTTCAGCTTGTCCTTAAAAATAATGTTGACCAAAGTATCGTCGTTCTGACGCAAGGTGGTGCTAATGCCTGAACCGGGATTGATTTTTAGCACATTGTTGTTGATGCTCTTTTTAGATTCGGGCCGGTATTCTTCGTATTTATTGTCCACATATTTTAGAAAAATGGGACCAATTTTACCCTCTTTCACCTGCACTTTACCCATCAAGCACTCGTTTTTGCCGGTGGAATGCCGAATGGAAACAATAACCCCCTCGTGCCATCCGTCGGCTACATCTTCGCTGCCGCGGGCATTAAAGGCAGTTTCCCACTGGGCATAGCATGTATGAACCGTTGATTCTGCGGGGGACTGAGCCTGAAGACCAAGCATTTGAAAAGCTAAAAACAAGACAAAAAAATACTTCATACCGTACAATTAAGCCCTTAAAGGTAAGCCAATAATTTAAAGCCGATGTTATTTTTTAAGCCCAATTTCTTCCAAACGCTGGTCCAAGTATTCTCCTGCTGAAATGGGTTCGTACTGCAAGGTATTTTCAGCGGTCACACAAGAAGGCAAACAATCCAAACGCATATCGCTGCGGGGATGCAGGAAGAATGGAATGGAATACCGGCTGGTGTTCCAAAATTCACGTGGAGGATTAATGACGCGGTGGGTGGTGGATTTTAGCACATTATTGGTCAATCGCTGCAACATATCGCCCACGTTTACAACCACTTGGTCGGGCAAAGCGGTTACTGAAACCCATTCATTGGCCTTGTTTAAAATTTGCAATCCATCGGCCGATGCTCCCATCAACAAGGTAATTAGGTTGATGTCTTCATGGGCTCCGGCCCGCACCGCTCCTTTGGGCTCGGTTAAAATCGGGCCATAATGGATTGGGCGCAACACGCTGTTGCCCAAATGTATGCGGGAATCAAAGTAATTTTCCTCCAAATTCAAATACAATGCAATGGCTTTCAGCAAATTGCGACCGGCGTCTTCCAGCAAATGAAAGGTTTCAATTCCTACCCGATTAAATTCGGGCAATTCCTTCACATACATGTTTTTCGGGTATTTCGAGGCAATGGGATCGGACTCGATTTGATCTTGACCAAAGTGCCAAAATTCCTTCAAATCGGCTTCGGTCATGCCTTTGGCATGTTCGCGTCCAAAGGAAGTATAGCCACGCTGCCCGGCCAATTCTGGAATTTCATACCCCAGTTTAACGTCCAAAGAAAGATCAAAAAAAGTTTTTACTTCTCGGTATAAATCGTCGGTTTGAGCCTGGGTTAAGCCGTGATTTTTAACAGCAACAAAGCCTACTTGCGAAAAAGCGGCACCCAAATCAGATACAAAAGCAGCCCGATCGGCAGCATTTCCCTGGGTAAACTGGTGCAGATCCACCGACGGAATTCCAAAACTAGATGACATAAGATTATTATTTGCGTTAGGCAAAGATGAAAGAAATTTTGCAGATGCACATCGGTTTCGTTGCCGAAAGGATGCGGAATGTTACCGAAACTGAGTTTTTTAAGGATTTTTGGGGCGGCATATCGGGCTGTCGCCTGTAGTCGCTTTGCCCGGTTTGAAGAGCAGTGGCCTTTGGGTGGCTCCCAAGGTCGCCCCCAAACTCCGCTGCTCTTTGCAAACCGGTCGGCAGCTCCTGTCAGCTCCATCCCGGCCGCGGGCCACAAACAACCTAAAATCGGTGTGTTATTTTTTAGACCATTCCTGAATGGAGGCTTCGTTTAAGCGAACATAATCGTCGCTCCCCGCTTCTTTGGCCAAATCCAACGCACGTTTTGCGGACTTTAGTGCCGCTTTGAAATCGCCCATTTTAGCTTCAATCAACGCTTTTTGACGTACCACCCAATAGCGTTCTTCCATCGAAATGCTTTTGTTGATCCACTCCAATGCCGTTGGCAGCTCCCGGTCTGTATCGCAATAATAGCGAGCAGCCTGAAAATAAGAACTGGCCGAAATGTTCAATGCACTTTTAATGTTGCGCATCACTGCTTCATCGACGCTGGTTTCAACCCCAAAGGCGACTTTACTGGATTCCCAAAAAATTTCTACGTCCGCAGAATGCGTGGTTAAATGATTAAAATCAATGGTAAACGTTTCAGTAAAAGGAACAATGCTGGGTTTCACTTTTAAAGTTACCACATCTTTGGCTGCATCGTATTTTGAAAAACCCGATTGATTCCAATCGCTGTTCAATATGATGGTCCATTCGTCTGGATTGGGGATGGTAAAAATGGCGTATTTTCCACGCTTTACAGAAACGCCTCCAATTTTCACAGAATCGGAAAACTCAATGGTAGATGCTTTGTTGGCACCGGTTCTCCACATTTTATTGTACGAAACCAATTCGCCGAACACCTTTCGGCCGCGGGCGCTGGGCCTAGAATAAGTAATGGTAGCGTCCATCAATCCGATTTTTTGATTCAATGTAGCCAAGGGACTGGGCTGGGGCATTTCAATTTGAGCTTGCATGGGCAAGGTCAACACACTGTAAGCAAATAAGAAACAAAGGGAAATGGAACGCATGGCAATTTTGAGTTAAAAGATTAGTAGTAAAAAGAACAAAAAAAAGGAGAAAGGGTTTAAACTTGGGTGGTGATTCCCCAACGGACCAATACGGCGCCCCAGGTAAAGCCGCCCCCAAAAGCCGAAAGCACCAGCAAATCTCCTTTCTTTAACTGGTCTTCGTAGTCCCACAAACACAACGGCAGCGTGCCGGCGGTGGTATTGCCGAATTTATGAATGTTGAGCATCACCTTTTCGGGGCCTATGCCCATTCGGTTGGCGGTCGCATCAATAATTCGTTTGTTGGCCTGATGCGGAACCAACCAGGCAATGTCGTCGGCCACTAAGCCATTTTGTTCCATAATTCGGGCAGAAACATCGGCCATATTGGTAACGGCAAACTTATACACAGCCTGCCCTTCTTGGTACACAAAATGCTGACGGGCATCTACGGTTTCGTGGCTGGCAGGGCGTCGGCTACCTCCTGCCTTTTGGTGTAGATATTCGGCTCCGGCTCCATCCGACAACAAAATACTGTCGATGACTCCAAGCCCCTCGGTGTTGGGTTCCAACAAAACCGCTCCGGCCCCGTCTCCAAAAATAATGCAGGTGGATCGGTCGGTGTAATCAATAATGCTGGACATTTTATCGCCGCCCACCACGATCACCTTTTTATGGGAGCCCGATTCTATAAACTTAGAACCGGTTACCAATCCATACAAAAAGCCTGAGCAAGCGGCGTTGATGTCGTAACTAAAGGCATTAATGGCTCCCACAGCACTGGCAATGATATTTGCTGTTGCTGGAAAGGGCATGTCGGGCGTAACGGTTGCACAAATCAGCAGATCAACATCCTCGGGCCGGGTTCCTGTTTTTTCTAGGAGGCCCTTCACGGCTTCTATGCCCATAACCGAGGTGCCCATGTCTTCGCCTTTTAAAATGCGGCGTTCTTGAATGCCTGTTCTACTTACAATCCATTCTTCGTTGGTATCAACCATACCCTCCAGCTCTTTGTTGGTTAGAATGTACGGAGGTACATAACCAAAAACTCCGGTAATCGCTGCATTGATTTTATTCATGCTTCAGGGCAGAATGGATTCGTTCACACAAGCCAGTACGGGCAATGTCGTAGGTAAGCCAAATCATATTTTGAATGGCCAAAGGACTGGAAATTCCATGGCCAACCACAGCGGGTTTATTTACGCCCAGAATGGGAGAACCGCCATAGGTTTCATAATTCAAGCGCTTGAAAAAAGGGAGGTCTGCACAGTTGTATTCTTGAGCAATTTCAAAGAATTTTTCGCTGAGTTTAACCACGATATTTCCGGTAAAACCTCCGGTTACAACCACATCGGCTTTTTGAGAGAAAATATCGCGTCCTTCTACATTTCCAACAAACCGAATGTTTCCCATTTCGGCCAGCAGTTTATGGCCTGCCACGGTTACGGCATTTCCCTTTTCGGGTTCTTCGCCGATCGAAAGCAAGGCAATTTTAGGTTGTTCTATTCCCAATACGGTTTGGGCATATACCTGGCCCAGCAGAGCTAAGTCGCGCAGGGTTTCGGGTTTGGTGTCGGCAATAGCCCCTACATCCAGCATGATTCCATCGGTACCATTGGGTCGGGGCAGGCAGCCCATCAAACAAGGGCGAATGTCTTCGCGGATGCTGCCTAATTTTAGAACAGCTCCCGCCAACATGGCACCTGTATTTCCGGCCGAGGCAAACCCATCGATTTGGCCTGCATGCAAGGCTTCCAAACCTTTAACGATGCTGGATTCTGGCTTTTCAACCAGGGCCCGAACAGGGCTTGCGGCCATTTCAATCACTTGTTCTGTGAACACCACATCGCAATGGGCAGCGAATTCTGGATGGCTTTTTAAGAAAGGTTGAATTACGGAAGATTGACCAAACAGAACGAGTTGAAAAGTGTCTGACCAGGCCGAATAGGCCATCAGGGCACCTTTCAATACCGAATCTGGGGCATAATCACCCCCCATCACATCTAGACCAATGCGTATCATCAACCGGGAATGGTCGGTGGCAGGATTATTCTGACTTGTTGGATTCTACCACCAACTTGCCTTTGTAAAACAAGTTGCCATCTACCAAATAAGCCCGGTGGCGAAGGTGCACCGTTCCCGTGGTTGTGCAGGTTGACAAAGTGGGAGCAGAAGCCTTGTAATGGGTTCTTCTTTTATCCCTTCGGGTTTTAGAAATTTTTCGTTTAGGATGTGCCATATTTCACAAAATTAATCAATTCTCGTCAGATTTTAATTGTTTTAATGATTCCCACCGCGGATCTATGTCAACAGATTCGTCTTGGGAAGCCGAATACGTTTTTAATTTGCTCAGCATTTCCGGGTCGCATTCCATAGATTGCCCCTCATTCATTTGACACAGACGCTTCATGGGTAGAGCGACTTGAACCAAGTCATTGAGGTGAGGTGCCATATCCAATTGATATGCGGCGGACTCCAGAACAAATAAATCTTCATCTTCTTCTTTATTTTCGGTGCCATTCAATTTAAAGACCAGTGCTTTATTTCCCTGCAGCATGTAGTTAAAGGGGCTTAAGCAACGGTCGCACTCAAATTGAAGGGTTCCGTTTAAAGACAAATGAAAGACCAGCATGGTTTCATCTTTATCCATTCTTGCCTGAACAGCAAGCTTGGTATTTTGAAATCCATCGCGGTTAAAACCATCAAAGAACGCATCTCCCAAACTCCATTCGTAATTGTGGGAGCCATTTTTCAATCCTGAAAATTCAACGATGTACTCGGAACGGACTCTCATAGGATTAAAAAATGGTTGCAAATGTAATGATTTCGATTCACATGCCCAAAAACACGAGTGCCTTAGGGATTCGAATTCGATGCAGCTAAAAAAACCGGTGTTTAAGTTGCATGGAAAACAAGGCCGCAGGCCAGGCACTAAGCATGCCAAAAACGGTGAGACCCGATAAAGTGAACACCGCTCTTAAGTTGGGCTGATTGAAGGTTGAAATGGTTTGGCCGTATGACTTAAGCTGCTCGGCAGGCAAGCCGTCCGTGGCGGCCTCAGAAATAGCTTGAAGAACAACAGCCGGCAAATAGGTTTTATCGATGAACGAATAGTACAACCAAATAGAGGCCGAAATCAAAACAGAGGCAAGCAAGCCCACTTTCGCAGCCTCCTTATAGGTTGCGAAAAAAGAATTCTGAGTTGCTTCCCCCCGTTCTAGTCGAATCAAAAACCGCCTGACAGCAAAAATTTGAAGTACGGGCAATGCAACCAAAATGGGGAACACGGGCATTTTCCACAAAAAGTCTCCGGGCTCAAACCAATGAAAATGCATGGCAAACCATCGAAAACATAGGTAAGATATATTCAGGAATAGGGCACCGTATAAAGGATTCATGGTCTTAGCCGTTCATGCTGATCAGAAACTCTTCATTGTTTTGGGTGAATTTTAGTCGGTCTGTCAGGAACTCCATAGCCTCGATGGTATTCATATCGCTCAGGTGGTTCCTAAGCACGTACAACCGATTCAGCATTTCTTTGCTAACCAGCAGATCGTCGCGGCGTGTGCTAGACCCATTGATATCAATAGATGGATAAATTCGTTTGTTGGCCAGTTTGCGGTCCAACTGAAGTTCCATGTTGCCTGTGCCTTTAAACTCTTCAAAGATCACCTCGTCCATTTTTGAACCCGTATCAATCAAAGCGGTGGCCAAAATCGTTAAGGAACCTCCATTTTCAATTTTACGGGCAGCTCCAAAGAAACGCTTGGGCTTTTGAAGTGCATTGGAATCTACACCGCCCGACAATACTTTTCCAGATGCTGGTGCACAGGTGTTGTGGGCTCGGGCCAAGCGGGTAATGGAATCCAACAAAATAACCACATCGTGCCCGCATTCTACCATTCGCTTTGCTTTTTCAAGCACCAAGGTTGCGATTTTCACATGCCGTTCGGCAGGCTCATCAAAGGTACTTGCAATGACCTCGGCCTTTACACTTCGGGCCATATCGGTTACCTCTTCTGGGCGTTCATCGATCAACAAAATAATCAAATAAATCTCCGGATGGTTTTCGGCTATGGCATTGGCAATCTCCTTCAGTAAAACGGTTTTGCCTGTTTTCGGTTGTGCTACAATCAATCCCCGTTGGCCTTTCCCAATGGGACTAAACATATCTACAATCCGCGTAGATGTAGTATGCGTTTTGCTTCCCTGTTTGGCAACCTGAATTTTTTCAAATGGAAACAAAGGCGTTAAAAAATCAAAGGGAATGCGGTCGCGCACCACCGCTGGATCTTGGCCATTGATTTCTCTTACTTTAATCAATGGGTAGAACTTCTCTCCTTCTTTGGGTGGACGAATGGTTCCCACCACCGTATCGCCGGTCCGCAATCCAAACAACTTAATTTGAGATTGCGATACGTACACGTCATCGGGCGAAGCCAAATAATTGTAATCGCTGCTGCGCAAAAATCCAAAACCTTCCGGCATTAAATCTAAAACACCTTCGGCATCCACAAACGTTTCAAATGTATAAACGTCGTATTTTTTTGGGGGGACAGTATCCCGGGGCGGAAATTCTCTGGGAGCCCTGTTTTCAGGCATTTGGGGCGCAACAGGATTGCGGGGCAAGTCCATGGGACGTGGTCCACCTTCTCGTTCTCGGCTCGGGTGCCGAAATCCGCGGGCCCCTGTGCTGTTGCGTTCATTGCTGGATTCAGAACGCAACTCGGGCATTTCGCTTCGAACCTGATCTGATTCACTCACTGCACGCTCCTGACTGCCTTCGGCAAACAAATCTTCAGTGGCGGGCAGTTCGCTCGCCAGCCTTAAACGCTTTCGCTTGGGCGTTTCTGAAACATCTTTGGAATCTTGCGATGCAACTTGTATCGCCGGTGCATCTTCCCCTGAAGTGGGTGAAGATTCTCCTTCGCTTTCTTTCTTTAATGCCATGATCGCATCAATCAGTTCATCTTTCCGCAGATATTGATAACGTGGAATATCTAAAACCCGTGCAATTTCTTTCAAGTCAGGCAACAGCCTACGCTTTAAGTCCTCAATTTGATTCATACTTGTTTTTGAAGTGAGCCCGAAATTCCCATTATCCAAGGCCATCAGCAACGCTGATCAATCTAAAAGGGCGGGAATTTTTCAGGAACGAGTCGCAATATTACAAACATTTTCTTTAAAGCAAAAAATAATGGTTAAAGTTTGAAGCCCCAAGGGCAATTTTTTGTTCGAATCCCAGCTTTTTTTTCGCAAACCCCCAACAGCAGAAAGGCCTATAAAAAGCGAAAGGCTTACACTTTGAGCCCAATTTAACTTCCCTTTCCGTTAATTTCTGTACCGTTTGTGAAATTTTGAAAAAACCAAGCCTTCATTCTAACAGCCAAGCCCCTATCTTTGACTTATGATTATTGGACTTGCTCAGTTTAACCCTTTGATTGGGGATGTTTCAGGGAATTGCCAAAAAATGCTCGGCATGCTTAGGCAATCCAAAGCCGAAAATGTGGATTTGCTGGTATTCCCAGAACTCAGTTTAACAGGGTATCCGCCTGAAGATTTGCTGCACTACTCCGAAATATCCGATGCCATTCAGCAGGCCATGATTGAATTGGCACTAGAAACAGACGAAAATTTCGCCCTGTTGGTTGGGGCTCCCAGCCTAAATGAGGGCCCAGGAAAGCCCTGGTTTAACTCCGTTTGGTTCTTGGCCGAAGGAAAAATCATGAATCTCGTGCACAAAAGTCTGTTGCCAACCTACGATGTTTTTGACGAGGACCGGCATTTTGAATCCGGTGCCGAACGACTTCCCATTTTTTGGAAAGGACAGGCCTTAGCCGTTGTCATTTGTGAAGACACCTGGAACATTGAACCAGAACGCCCAAGATACCACCGAGATGTTTTATCCGAAATGCGGGAAACCGGCTTTGACTTAATCATCAACATTACGGCATCGCCTTACCACCAAGGTCAGCAGCATCAACGAGAAAAAATGGCCCGATTTCATGCCCTTCGATTTGGACTGCCATTCGTGTATGTGAATCAAGTGGGGGCAAATACGGGCTTACTCTTTGACGGCAGTTCTTTTATTATGAATAAAAACGGCGAGGTAATTCAACAATTACCCCCTTGCCAAGAAGGCGTCTGGTCTTGGAACAGCACAAACAACTCCAGCCCCATTGCCATACCCGCCCAAAATAAAATGGAGGTTTTATACCAAACGCTTTCCTTAGGTATTTCAGATTATTTCCGAAAAAATGGTTTCAAAAAGGCCGTTTTAGGACTGAGCGGGGGAATCGATTCTGCCCTTGTTGCCTGCCTGGCTGCCGATGCCTTAGGACCAGAAAATGTACATGGGATTTTAATGCCCTCTAAATTTTCCTCGGCACACTCCATTAGCGATGCCAAAGACCTTGGCAATCGATTGGGTATTCACCTGGAAATTCTGCCCATTCATGATTCCGTGGATGCACTTGAACGTACGTTAAATCCACATTTGCTTGGAAGATCCCCAGACCTTACCGAAGAAAACATCCAAAGTCGCATCCGGGGCGTTCTGCTTATGGGCTTAAGCAACCGATACGGCTGGATCGTGTTAAATACAACCAATAAAAGCGAAGCCGCTGTGGGCTATGGTACACTATATGGCGACATGTGCGGGGCATTGAGCGTCTTGGGAGACCTTTGGAAAACAGAGGTGTATGCGTTATCTAGATGGCTAAACCGAAGGGAAGAACGAATACCCGACTCCATTTTAACCAAAGCCCCATCGGCCGAACTCAGACCCGAACAAAAGGACAGCGACAGCCTTCCCGATTACGATATTCTAGACCCAATCCTGCAAAAATACATCGTGGAAGGCTTTGGACCTTCACAACTGATTCAAGAGGGTTTCAATCCAAATCTAGTCCACCGAATCCTGAGCCTTGTTCACCGCTCCGAATTTAAACGATTTCAAATGCCACCCGTGCTGCGCGTTAGTACACGGGCATTTGGAAGCGGAAGGCGCATGCCCATAACCTTTGTATTTCCAGAAACCGAATGAAAGCACATATCCCCCACCCTCAAGTACATGGAGTGTTTCTCGCCCTGGTCTTCGAACCCGATTACCCCGAAACTCCCTTCACAGCCTACCTCATCAATCAAAATCAACAAGCCCTGAAAAATGCCATGGTAGTAAGTTACGGCTATGGCGATTTTAAGGGCGAAAAGATTCAAACATCGACCCTCCGACATTTTTACGAAATTATTGACCCAGTCGGTGTGCAAAGAATTGAACCCATTTCTGCCGAGGCCTTCGGTTTGACCAATGAATATTGGGTAAGCTATTTTATCGAAAATCAGATCTACGATAAAAAATTTATAGTCTTACCCGGAACCACCGAAATGGGTCTGGAACGCGAGTTGCCAATTCTTGGACAACGTGGCATTTTAATCGGATAACCCCCAATTTTATTCCTGTCCCAAAGTCTATACCATTCCGTTTTTCTTTGCCCCTTTTTTGAACAAAATACGCAGCGAAGTACCTATTCTTAGGTATTTTGATAGGTATTTAAGGGTCCCGCCAAAAAGAAGCCTAGGGGACTAACGTATATTTGAGACATGAAATTTTATTTTCTGAGCCTGCTTCTCGTTTTCACTGTCAACCTACAGGGGCAAGCATCCGACAGCTTGCGTTTTCCCCAAGAACGGCATCTGAAACACGTAAGGCAGTTGACCTTTGGCGGCGAAAATGCCGAGGCGTACTGGAGTTTTAACAACGACCAACTCGTTTTTCAGCGAACCGATAAAGAGAATGGAATTCCTTGCGACCGGATTTTTGTGTGGGCCCTGACCCCGAACAACATGGAATCAAATCCGGCAGTTCAAGTTTCCTCAGGACAAGGCCGAACCACCTGTGCTTATTTCTTAAAAGGAGACAGCATGGTAATATATGCCTCTACGCATGCCACATCGGCCGATTGCCCACCTGAACCCGAACGAAACTCAGAAGCCTATTACTGGCCCATCTATCCCAGTTTTGATTTGTACCTCAAAAATCTGAAAACAGGGGAATTGCAGCGACTCACCAACCGGCTGGGCTACGATGCCGAGGCTACGGTTTCTCCAAAAGGCGATAAAATCGTGTTCACCTCAGACCGCAGCGGAGACTTAGAATTGTGGACCATGGATTTGGACGGAAGCCATTTAAGGCAAATCACAAAAGGCTTGGGCTACGATGGCGGTGCCTTTTTTTCGCCCGACGGGGAACACCTTGTTTTCAGAGCCAGCCGACCAAAAACTGCTGAGGAAATTGAAAAGTACACCCGATTGTTTAAGGCAGGATTGGTGGCGCCCAGCGAGATGGAAATTTATACCTGCCGGGCGGATGGAACGGAATTGCGTCAAATCACCCAACTTGGCAAAGCAAATTGGGCACCCTTTTTTCACCCTTCCGGAACAAAAATCCTTTTTAGTTCAAACCACGCCTCCCAACGCGGGTATCAGTTCAACCTCTACATGGTAAACCTTGATGGAAGTGGGCTGGAACAAATTACGTACGACTCTGTTTTTGACGCCTTCCCTATGTTCTCTTTTGACGGAAAAAAACTGGTTTTTAGCTCAAACCGAAACAATGGAGGAAGCCGAGCTACCAATTTGTTTATTGCCGACTGGATAGACTAAGCACATGGCAAACCTCATACACCGTCTAAAATCCAAATGGAATCTCAACAGTTTAACTCAAGTCTGGATTGTGCTGTTGGTTTTTGCCTGCACTGGTTTTACCATCATGTTTATTCGACAGCCCTTAATGAACTTAATCGGTCTTGAACGTCCCGACCAACTGGGCTGGTATGTCTTGTATTTTATCGGAATTCTCCCCGTTTATCAGGTTGTTCTTTTAATGTATGGAGCCCTATTTGGGCAGTTTCGATTTTTTTGGGAGTTTGAAAAAAGAATGGTGCGTCGGATGTTTGGCCTAAAAAAAAAGGAAGGCAAATCCAATTCTGATTCCCAGCAATAATCTAATTCACAATTTGGCCTTCCACCATCGTCAAATTACGGTCGGCCATGCCTGCCAATTCAACGTTATGGGTAACCACAATAAAGGTTTGTCCCAACTTTTCACGAAGTTCAAAAAACAAAGCATGCAGCTGGGCCGCCGTTTGAGCATCTAAGTTGCCGCTGGGCTCGTCGGCAAAAACAACGGCAGGCGAATTAGCCAAGGCCCTGGCAACAGCAACCCGCTGCTGTTCGCCCCCAGAAAGTGCGTCGGGCTTGTGGTGGGCACGGTGCCCCAAGTCCATCAACTTCAACAATTCAATGCCCCTAGATTCGACCTTAGAACTTGATTTTCCCGCTATCATCATGGGAATGCCAATGTTTTCTAAGGCAGTAAATTCAGGCAATAAATGATGAAATTGAAATACAAAACCCAAACGCTGATTTCGAAAACGGCTCATGTGCCCGTCGTTAAGCCGAGTTATCTCCTGCCCATCAATCCATAGCTTGCCCGAATCTGCCCGGTCTAAAGTTCCCAAAATATGAAGAAGAGTGCTTTTGCCGGCACCAGACCTTCCCGAAATTGAAACCACTTCCGCAGGTTTAACCGATAGGTTAACCCCATTCAATACCTTTAATGAACCGAAACTCCGTTGCAGATTTTCCGCTTTTAAAATGGGTTGCTCCGTCATAGCCCGTGTAAATGTTAAGGTTGAATTGTATAAACCAACGCTGCGGATTTTAACCTTGCAATGGGAATTAGCAATGCTTCAATTATAAGGTTCCTCGAAGTTCTTGCTCCCGTTCAATGCTTTCAAACAAAGCCTTAAAATTGCCCTTCCCAAAACTGGTTGCACCCTTGCGCTGAATGATTTCAATGAAAATTGTGGGACGGTCAACCACGGGCTTGGTAAACAGCTGCAGCAAATACCCCTGCTCGTCCCGATCCACCAAAATGCGCAACGATTTCAGCACCTCAATTTCTTCATCAATCTGACCCACCCGCTGCACCAAATCATCGTAATAGGAGTCGGGAACATCTAAAAACTGAACCCCGCGCGCACGAAGATCGGTTACCGTCGAAACAATATCGTCGGTGGCAACGGCGATATGTTGCACCCCTGCCCCTCTGTAATAATCAATGTACTCCTCAATCTGAGATTTCTTCTTGCCTTTGGCCGGCTCGTTAATGGGGAATTTAATATACCCCGAACCGTTGCTCATCACTTTCGACATCAATGCCGTATAATCGGTGCTAATATCTTTGTCGTCGAACGATATCAATTGGGCAAATCCCATAACCTCGGCATAAAAGGCACACCAGATGTTCATTTGACCCCAATCCACATTTCCAACCATGTGATCAATATACAGCAGGCCTGAGTCGGCCGGGGTAAAACCAGAATCGTGGGCAACAAAACCAGGCAAAAAGGGGCCGTGGTATTCATGCCGCTCAATAAACAAATGAACGGTTTCTCCGTACGTATGAATCCCCGACTTTACCACCCGTCCAAAAGCGTCTTCTTCCTCAACAGGCTGCAAATAGGGCTTAGCACCCCTGCTTACTGTTTCCTCAAAGGCCTTTGCAGCATCTTCCACCCACAAAGCCACCACCTTAACTCCATCTCCATGCGTCCGGACGTGCTCCCACAAATCGCTTTCGGGTGTCAGTGGTGCGGTAATAACCAATCGAATTTTACCCTGTTGAAGTACATACGATACGCGGTCCTTTTGCCCAGTTTCCATACCAGAAAAGGCCAAGTCCTGAAAACCAAAAGCGGTTTTAAAGTAATGGGCCGACTGCTTGGCGTTACCTACAATCAACTCCACATAATCGGTCCCCAATATGGGTAAGAAATCTTGGGCTTCTTCAACCACTTTCTTATAGGTTCTGTTTAGCGATGGACTTTCCATAGGTAGATTGATTTAAAGTTTTACTTATTCCTGCCATGAGGCCCAATATCCGGGATCTTCCATGTCTAGGGCCTGTTGGGTGATTTTTAGCGGCTTAAAGGTGTCGATCATAACGGCCAACTCGTTGGTTTCCTTTTGACCAATGCTGCGCTCTGTAGCTCCAGGCTGTGGCCCATGAGGGATGCCTGCAGGGTGCAAGGTTATCATGCCTTTCTCTACCTCGTTTCGGCTCATAAAGTCCCCATCAACGTAGTACAATACCTCATCAGAATCAATGTTGCTGTGGTTGTATGGGGCAGGAACAGACAAGGGGTGGTAATCGTAAAGCCTTGGACAAAACGAACACACCACAAAAGCATCGGTTTCGAACGTCTGATGAACCGGCGGGGGTTGGTGCACCCGACCTGTTATGGGTTCAAAATTATGAATGGAAAAACCATACGGAAAATTGTACCCGTCCCAACCAACCACATCAAAGGGGTGTGTTTGGTAATGAATCGGATGCAGCATGTTTTGTTTTTTCACCTGCACCAAAAAATCCCCCCGCTCATCGTGGTGCTCCAGCAGGCTTGGAAGTTTCATGTCACGCTCACAAAAAGGGGAATGTTCCAACAGCTGACCAAAATGATTTCGATAGCGTTTCGGAGTGTAAATGGGGCGATTGGATTCTGTAATCAACAATCGGTTGTTGGCGTCTTCAAACGAAAATCTGTGAATAATGCCCCTAGGAATCAACAGGTAATCTCCAGATTCAAATTCAATATGCCCCAACATGGTTTGAAGTACTCCCCTACCCTGATGAACAAAAACCAGCTCGTCGGCATCGGCATTTTTATAAAAATAATCGGAACTAAGGCCTGTAGGTGCTGACAGCGCGATGTTCAGGTCTGAGTTAAAAAGAACATAGCTGCGGCTTTTCAGGTAATCTTGAGAAGGGCTAGTCCTGAACCCCAATAACCTTCTAGGCGTCATGTTGTTTTCAACAGCCGCTACAGGCGAAAAAGGAATCGCGGCATCTATACCCGCAATGCGTGTAGGCCTATGGTGGTGGTACAACAAACTGGACATCCCCGCAAATCCAACCGTCCCAAACAACTGTTCGTAATACAAGCCCCCCTCTGGCTTTCGAAACTGAGTATGGCGTTTCGCGGGAATGACGCCAAGTTTATGATAAATGGGCATAGGTACTATGTTGGTTGCTGCAAAGGTATAGATATTGACTCACAGAAAACCATGGGATTTGTCATTTCCTAAACCCACTGGGCCTTGGGGCTCGGCTCCAAATTCCGCGCAACATGGCATTGCAAAGCAGCCTAGCTATTTTTTATTTGGCTTCGCAAACACCTCTACATCTGTGGCCGTTATTTCCTGATCGCTCAATATGATTAACCGCTCCACCACGTTGCGCAATTCCCGAATGTTGCCCGTCCAGTCCAATTCTTGAAGCGCATTCATCGCGTCAGGACGTATTTTTTTAGGCCCCATGTTTTGTTCCTCCAAAATAAGCTGAAGGAAATGTTCGGCCAGCAAAGGAATATCAGACCGACGGTCGTTTAAGTCTGGCACATGAATCGGAATAACGTTAAGCCGATGGAATAAATCTTCCCTAAAATTGCCCCTTCGAATTTCTTCCGCTAAATCCTTGTTCGTTGCAGCCACAACGCGAACATCCACGCTTATTTCTTTGTCGCCACCAACCCGGGCAATTTTATTTTCTTGAAGCGCTCTCAATACTTTGGCCTGAGCCGACAAGCTCATATCCCCAATTTCATCAAGAAACAAGGTTCCTCCATGGGCCAGTTCAAACTTACCTTGCCGCTGTTTCACCGCAGAGGTAAAAGCTCCTTTTTCATGCCCAAACAACTCAGATTCTATAAGTTCTGTTGGAATCGCAGCGCAATTCACTTCAACCATAGGGCCTTCAGAACGCGCACTTAAGGCATGAACCCAATGGGCAACCAATTCTTTTCCGGTACCGTTGCTGCCGGTTACTAAAATCCGTGCATCCGTGGCGGCCACCTTTTGAATTAAATCTCGAATTTTACGTATCGATTCCGATTCTCCGATTATCTCTTTGGCCTTGCTTTTAGAAACCTTTTTCTTTAGCTGTTTGGTTTCTGTAACCAACGTTTTTTTCTCTACCGCATTTCGCAAGGTTACCAGCAACCTTGGCAAATCAATGGGCTTCTGAATAAAATCATACGCACCCTTTTTTATGGAATCTACCGCCGTTTCAATGATTCCATGCCCTGAAATCATGATAATGGGCATTTCAAAACCCCCTGCCAAGGCCAAATCCAAAAATTCCATCCCGTCCATTTTTGGCATTTTGATGTCGCAAAGAACAACATCTACCAAATTTGCTGCTAGGGCGTCCAATCCTTTTTGCCCGTCTTCGGCCTCCAACACCGTAAACGATTCGTATTCCAAAACTTCTCTAAAACTTTTTCGTACACTTTGCTGATCGTCAATGACCAAAACCGTTGCCATATTTCCTCTGTTTATTGAGCACCAAGGTAGCCAAAATATACCTAGATTTCCCTTTCAACCCAAAAGCCCCCGATGCCATAAACTCAACAAATCCATACTCCAAGCCACGGCAATATGCAATACCGCTCCCCACCAAATGGACCGGGAATGAAAACTCAACATGCCCAATACCCAGCCCGCAATTAATGAACCAAAGGCCTCAGGAAAAGGCTTTGAAAAATGAATCATCAAGTAGGGAACCATCATGACGGGAACCGAATACCAGCCAAGGGAACCCCGGCTGCCGTGCACCATAAACCCCCGAAAAAAAAACTCCAACGAAAAAAATTGAAGGGCATACGCCAACTCCCAAATCAACAATCCCGGCCACAACGCATGGGTTGAATCGACCCGCCAAAATGGATACGTAAGTTGAAAAGAAGGCAAAAAAGAAAACAGAAAAACCAAGGGAAGCATTGGCAGCAGCAACACCATATAGGGCCTTCCTTTTTGCAGCATTCCCTGAGTACCCAGCCCGTATAAGCCTAAATTCCGTTCCCCAATGGCCAACAAAAAGAAAACAGGCAGCAAGAAATAGCAGAAAAAACATAAAAAAGCCCACCACAGCAAGCGTTGCAAACCCGAATCTAAGAAAGAAAACAAGCCATACAAAACAGGCTCTACAAGGCGGTAAACAGCATTTTGTTGGCCATAATTCAATACCATAAGCGAAACAGCCGAAACCAGCAGAACCCCCAGTGTTTTCGCATGGATAGGCTCGGAAGGAGTGATTTTTTGAAAAAAGCGCTGCATCATGCAGGCAAAATAACGCAAAAGGCCACATATCTTTGATGAAAATTTACCCCATGCGCCAATTGATTGAATGTGTTCCTAATTTCTCGGAAGGTTTAGATCTCCAAGTACTTGAAGCCATTGCAGATGCCATTAAAACCGTAGCGGGGGTTCAACTGCTGGACGTTGACCCCGGAAAAGCTACCAACAGAACCGTTTTCACCTTTGTTGGTGAGCCTTTACCGGTTATTGAGGCTGCATTTCGCGCCATACAAGTTGCCGCAGAACGCATTGATATGAGCCAGCATGCCGGAGAACACCCCAGAATGGGAGCCACCGATGTCTGTCCTTTGGTACCCATTGCAGGAATCAGCCTAGAAGAAACTGTACCTTATGCTCATTCGCTTGCCAAACGGGTAGGCGAAGAACTCGGAATTCCTGTGTATTGCTACGAATCCGCTGCACTATCGCCCCAACGAAAAAACCTGGCCGATATTCGGAGCGGCGAATACGAAGGACTCAAAGAAAAATTGAGCAAACCGGAATGGAAACCCGATTTTGGCCCCGCCGAATTCAATCCCAAATCGGGTGCAACCGCCATTGGAGCGCGGAATTTCTTGGTGGCTTACAATGTGAATTTAAACACTACATCTGTGCGGAGAGCCAACTCCGTTGCCTACGATGTCCGCGAAAAAGGACGAATCAAAAGGCAAGGCGACCCCATCAGTGGAGAACCCCTAACAGACGAGAACGGCGAACCCATTTGGGAGCCTGGAATGTTGAAAAGCGTCAAAGCCATCGGTTGGTTTATTGAAGAATATGGAGTGGCCCAAATTTCAATGAACTTGACCGACATCCGTGTTTGCAGCGTTCACCAAGCCTTTGATGCCGTGTGCCATGCAGCCCAGCTCCGCGGAATGCGCGTTACAGGCTCTGAATTGGTAGGTTTGGTCCCCTTGCAATCTATGCTTGAGGCCGGAAAACACTACTTGCGGCTACAAAACCGATCTACCGGACTTCCCGAACGGGAACTCATCCGAATCGCAGTCAAAAGTTTGGGCCTAGACGAACTTAAACCCTTCGATGCCAACAAAAAAATCATTGAATATGTGATGGCAGCCGAAAACCCGCCTGGCCTTATTCTCAAAACCATTCAAGAGTTCGTTTGGGAAACCGCTTCGGAATCCCCAGCGCCTGGCGGGGGTTCCATCTCGGCCCTGGCGGCTTCCATGGGCTGCGCATTAGCTACCATGGTGGCAAACCTAAGCTCCCACAAGCGCGGCTGGGACAACCGCAGCCTCTACTTTTCAGATTGGGCAGAAAAAGGACAAGCCTTGGCAGACCAACTCCTCTTTTTGGTTGACGAAGACACGAATAGCTTTAACCAGATCATGCAGGCCTTTCAACTTCCAAAAACCTCGGAAGCCGAAACCCGCATAAGAAAGGAAGCCATTGCCAACGCTACCCTTTATGCCATGGAAATTCCGCTTAAAGTGATGGAAACCTGCTTAAAAGGATTTGAAATTTGCCGCGAAATGGCAGAACAGGGCATGGCATCCAGCGCCTCGGATGTGGGTGTTGGAAATTTAATGCTCTGGGCAGGACTGCAAGGTGCTCACCTAAACGTAAAAATCAATGCCAAAGCATTAGCCAATGAACCTAGGGCTCAATCCCTATTGGATCAAGCCGAGGCCGCTTCCCATAAAGGATTTGAAGCTTTTTCCGAAATTCAAACGCGAATACAGGTGTAGTTGCTTTTAATTTCCGATCCATAGGGCGGCGAAGTTGAAAACGAAACCGCTGCATGGCGCAGAGAAGCAGCAAGCAGCATAGTATAAGGTGTTTTTTGCTAAATACTAAGGCTTTGGTTTCCAGCATCCATATCCCAAAGGGATCAATTTATGTGGCCC
>CAILUT010000059.1 GCA_903837495.1 uncultured Flavobacteriales bacterium
AGCTGTTTTAATTCAGAAAATTTAATGCAGCGCCAAACCTATGAACGGGGTTTGGCGTTTTTCATTTTGTACCTTTGACTAAACTAAAGTTATGAGCACAACAGCCGAACGAAAAAAGTTATTTGTATCGCATAAAGACGAGTCCATTCGGATGTTTAAAAGTCCGGTGATGGATTTTTTTTCCAGGGTGCATTTTGCGGTTCCTTTGTTGATATACATTCCTGTTGTTTTATGGTTTGGCTATCAATCTTTTTTTGGTTCTGAGCTGCTGTTTTGGCAAGCCGGATTGATTGTTTTGGGCGGATTGGCATTTTGGTCCTTTACCGAGTACATGTTGCATCGTTTTATTTTCCATTACCACCCAAAGTCGGAGTTTGGAAAGCGGGTACATTTTATAGCTCACGGTGTGCACCACGATTACCCGAACGACTCCATGCGGTTGGTTTTGCCTCCCAGCATAAGTGTACCGTTGGCGTTTTTATTTTACGGGTTGTTTAGTTTGGTTTTGGGTTCTGAATTTACAGCACCCTTTTATGCTGGATTTGTTTTGGGTTATTTGTTGTACGACGAGCTGCATTATGCTACCCACCATGCCAACATTCAGTCGGCTTGGTTTCAAAAAATAAAGAAGCACCACATGAAACACCATTATCAGGATCCCGATATGGGTTTTGGAGTGAGTTCGAATGTTTGGGATTTGGTATTTAGGACGCGGTTTAAGTCCTAAGTTTTCAACCGCTTAAATAAGAGGTGAAATAGCAGGGCGTGGGGAAGGGTTAGTGCTGCCAACAAACCCAGAAGGCCAACCATTTTTTCGTGTTGAGGAAACCAATTCCAAGCTAGGGCGAACATAGTCCAAGCCGAAAGGGTAATAAAAGAGACGGAAAGCAGGAAAGTGCGGTTAAAATTGCGAATGGTTTTCCAAACAGCTAGGGCGCTATGAGGGGTATGCCAAATTAGGAAGTAAAGGGTGAAATGAACAAAGAAAGGGAGTAAGATTCCCAACATTGAAATGCCTAAGAGCAAAAAAACGCGGGGGGTTTTATTGTGAATCATCAGAAAAACGACCCAAGCTAGGGTGCATATCATACCAATCCAAGGGATGAACGAGTCGGAAGGAAGAACAGAAGCGAGGGCATTTGAGGAAAGCGATTTCCATTCTTGCAAATGGACGGCGAGCAAAAACACAATATGAAGCAAACCGCCTAGGGCCTGTTTAGCGCCGGATTTTTTTTGGAAGTCTGTTTCTCCGAAATGCCAGGCTGATACAAGCATAAAAGCAGGGAATGCCCATTGAAGGGAAAAGTGCCAAGCCAAATAAACCAAACCAACGAGCAAGATATAAAGACCTAGATACAGGGGCCAGGGCCAGTTTTTAAGTAGGGTTCTGCCCAGATACAAATCGGCTGCACCGTGCGGGACACCGAAGGCAATTACCGCAAACATTAAAATGGTTTCGAGCGAATTCATAGTTGGGGGTTGGGTTATGAAAAAAGGCGGAATCCCAGTGGGGATTCCGCCTTTTTGGAAGGGGAAAGAATTAAGCTTCTTTAGACTGAGACAAGGCGTAAATTACCAAGCCAAAGCCAATTTTGTTTACGGCATCGCCGATGTTGTAAACAACGTCCATTAGAGGATTTCCGGCTGCGGAACCCCACACACCGAATAGACCACCAGGAGTTCCGATGATGTAACCCAATGGATAGATAGCCCAACCAACCAACACAAACCAAGCCAATACTTTAACGGCACGGGCAACAGCAGGACCTGCGGTAGCGGCCAATTTAGCCACTTCACCGAACCATACTAAGTAAGCGATGTAGAAGTAAGCGGCTCCAGAAAGAACACCCCACAACACTGAATTATCGCGGTCGATGGTTTCGCCAAAGAAACCTGTAACCAACATAATTACAGAAGCGGCAATCAACTTCCACAACAAACCGATTTTAGCACCGGCCTTTTTGGTGATGAGGTAAAACTCAACGCACATTAAAGGAACGGTAAGCAACCAATCCACATACCGGAAAAAGGTAGGAGAGGTTTCGGTGGCGGTGTAGAATTCACGCATGTAGTAGTAGTGAACTGCTGCGATGAACGTAATTAAACCGCTGACCAATAAGGAAGTTCTCCATTTTTCGGGAACATTCCTCATTTCAAGGAAAAAGAAGGCCGAAGCCGCCATCATGGCCATAGTACCTACGAAGAAGGTAAAGGCAGTGTAGGTCGACAAGTCGTACCGGGTTAGCATTTCCAACATCTTAGCTGGATCTGCAGAGAGCAATTGTTTTACCATTTGTATAATTTTTGGTTAATAACTCTTAAACAAGCCTGTTTTGATTTTGTTCATGGGAGTTAAAAAAAAACGACTTGATTTTCAATGTTTTTCATAAAATGAGCGCAATAAGAGGTCTGAAAGTTTAATAAAAAAGAGAAATGTTTGTTTAATTAAGCGGTTTCGCGGCCCCGATGGAGCCGGCACCGACTGAATGCAAAAAAATATCAGCGGCTTAGCTGTGGTGGGCGAGCAGAGTAAGCCCACCGCGGCTTAGTCCGCTGATTTTTTTGCGAAGGAGGTACAGGGGACAGCGGGAAAAGCCGCCCAAACTAAAAAATCAATGGTGGGGGTGGTACTTTTCGTGTACTTCGAAAAAAGGGTGCTGGCCGGGGAAGGTAGGCTTTGGGGTGGTGGGCAAATCGATTTGAAACAGTTTGTTGAGCAGGGATTCTCGGACAAAAGCAATGGCCTCGGTTGCAGCCTTTCCTTCGGCATTGGTAATCACAACAACTCCAAGGTCAATTTCGGGGAATAGGGTAACATGGCAGTAGAAGTTTCCGGCGGTACCGTCGTGTGTAGAAATTCGGGTTGAGGGATCGTTTCGGTTTAGCCAGCCCATGGCAAAAGTAGGTCGGCTAAAGTGGATATACTCGTAGGTTTTTTTTTGCATGTCGGCATTTTTGCCTTTAATTCCGCGCAATTGGTGTTTAAGGAAGAGGGTATAATCCCAAAGTGGCATACAGATATCGGCGGCAGATGCGAGTACTTCGGGCATTTGATAGGATGTTGAAGGGGGTACGGGGGTAAAGAACGTGCTTTTCGGGTCTGTTTTCCAGTGGCCCCAGGGTTGAGCGGGGCTAATTCGGTTTGGCCATCCGGTGGAGCATCGCAGGCCCAGTTCTTTCACGATGTACTGGTCCAGCAGCTGTTTGAACGTTTTACCGCTGACGTATTCCAGCATAAAAGTAGCAAGAGCGTAGCCCGCATTGGAGTAGTGAATGCCTGAATCTAAGGGAGTTTTTGCTAGAATCCAGAGGGCGAATTTGGCTCTTTTTTGAAGTGCATTTCCTTTAAAAGGGGGAATGGATTGAAAGTCGGCGGGTTTGGCGAGTTCAGCCACTTGGGCACGGTGGCTCAACAAATCGGCCAGGCTGAAGTTTGGGTAATTTGGATTGGCTCGTTTTTTAAGGGCAGGAAACAGGTCAAAGAACTGGGTATTCCAGGAGATTTTGCCGGCCTGAACAAGGCGTCCAGCGATGTAGGAAGTGATGCCCATGGAGTTTCCACCTAAATGGAAGTAGTTTTGTTCGTTGATTAGGTTCCCGTTGGGCCATTTGTGGAGTCCTTCGAGTCGAACGGCGAGCAGGGTATCGCTCCGAAAAATGCCGGCTCCGATTGCGGGCACGGGAAAGGCCTTATATGCGTTTCCGATGGTTCGTTTTAGGTGTGTAGAATCGGTCAAAATTCCTTGCCATTGGATGGGGGCTTGGGCAGTTAATGAAGAAATAGCCAACTGGCCTAAACAAAGAGTGAAGATAAAAATGAACCGATTCATACAACGAAAGTAAAGATATTTTACCTT
This sequence comes from uncultured Flavobacteriales bacterium, assembly GCA_903837495.1. Taxonomy (GTDB): domain Bacteria; phylum Bacteroidota; class Bacteroidia; order CAIKAF01; family CAIKAF01; genus CAIKAF01. The sequence goes on from CAILUT010000059.1 coordinate 3,858, forward strand.
TGAAACGGAAAGCCGGAGTGGTGAAATTGGTAGACACGCACGTTTCAGAGGCGTGTGTCGCAAGACGTGCCGGTTCGAGTCCGGCCTTCGGCACAAAATGGGTTTTAAAAGGCCGCGAATGTGCGATATTCGTGCATTCGTGGCCAAATTAAACGCAAAAGAGAAAAACGAGATCTTAAAATTGAGCTGAGAAGCTAGCCGCGAATGAGCAATATTCGTGCATTCGTGGCTGAATTTAACGCAAAAGAGAAAAACGAGATCTTAAAATTGAGCTGAGAAGTTAGCCGCGAATGAGCAATATTCGTGCATTCGTGGCTAAATTTAACACAAAAGAGAAAAACGAGACCTTAAAATTGAGCTGAGAAGTTAGCCGCGAATGAGCAATATTCGTGCATTCGTGGCTAAATTTAAAGCAAAAGAGAAAAACGCGATCTTGAAATTGAGCTTAGAAGTTAGCCACGAATGCACGAATGTTCGTGTCCAAATTAAACGCCAAGGTGAAATTGAACGGAGAAAATAGACACGAATGCACGAATGTTCGTGTCCAAATTAAACGCCAAGGTGAAAATTGAACAGAGAAAATAGACACGAATGCACGAATGTTCGGGTCTAAATTAATCGCCAAGGATATTAGTGCGAACTTAAAATTGAGCTGAAGAATTAGCCACGAATGCACGAATGTTCGGGTCCAAATTAAACGCCAAGGTGGCTGATGTGAACTTAAAATTGAGTTGAGAAATTAGCCACATTATTTAAATGCAACAAAACTCACATTCAATACCGCCCGAATAAATTACTTTTGTACATCAACACATTTGAAATTATGCTGAGCAAACAACATCAAGATTTAATTGTAGTGCCTTACGACTTCACAGCCGAGGCAGATTCGGCTGTAAACCATGCCAGTTCATTGGCCAAGGTGGGCAAAGACAAAATAGCATTGATTCATATTTTGAACAATGAAAGTCGGGCTGCCATTAAGAAGAAGGGGATAACTGAAGTACAGCTTCGAGACAAGCTAGGCCAGATTTGCAATGAAAACGCGACGAGCCATGGCGTTGAAACCATTTTTGAAATCAGAGAGGGGAGTATTTTCAGCAGCATCAGTGATTTTGTGAATGAAGAGAAGGCCGATTTGGTGGTTTTGGGAACGCATGGTGTATATGGTATGCAACGGATTTTGGGTGCCGATGTGCTTCGAATTTTAGAGGGTTGCCATGCACCTGGCATTGTGGTTCAAATGCGCCCCCCTGATTCTGACGGTTATTCTTCCATTGTAGTGCCCATTGACGAGAATAAATTCGGGAAGAACAAACTGGCGTATGCCTCGGCGGTAGCCAAGTATTTTGATGCGTCTGTTTGTATATATGCGGATTATTCTTCAGACAAGGCCTTGTCGGTTCTGATTGCCAACAACGTACGGTTTGCGAAGGAGCTGTTCGACAAAAATGGGGTAAAGGTGGATGTTGTGTCTCATGAAGAATCTAAGGGTGATTTTCCGAAGGCAGTGGTGCGTTATGCAACGGCGATGTCGGCCGATTTAATTGTAATATCGTCCAGGCCAGATGAAGTAAACATTGTGGATTTGTTTTTTGGGAGAACAGAGGAGGAGTTGATCAACAACGCGGCCATGATACCGGTGATGTGTGTAAATCCGCACCAGGATTTGTCTCACTTGAACACCAACATATTTAGCTGGTAATGAAAAGGGTGGGGCAGGGGGCGGTTTACCTCTTGTTCCGTTTGTTGTTGGTTGTTGGGGGTATGGCTTTTGCTGTGCCTGGCTTCAGGCTTTTTTTGGTTTGGTTTTTTGAGCGGGTGCTGCGTTATCGGACAAAGGTAATTCGGTCTAATTTGACCTTAGCCTTTCCAGAATGGAGTTCTACCGAGGTTGATAAGACAGCGTCCTTGTTTTACGGGCATTTTGTGGATTTGCTTTTGCAGCATAGGGAAGGAAAGCGTAAAGGGAAGCAGGATTGGCTTGAAACGGTTCGGTTTGCACCGGGCAATTTATTGGAATCCTATGGAGCAGCGGGCGTTTCGTGTTTTGTTGTGATGGGTCATACTGGAAATTGGGAATGGGCTGGTTTGCGTGCATCCTGGGTTGCTGGGCTACAAATGGCCACGGTTTATAAGCCCCAGCGAAACAAATACATTACGGACTATTTGGTGAAGGAGCGTGCTCGATTTGGAATGCAGCAAGTGCCAATGAAGGGGGTAATGCGTTTTATACGGGCCTCGAAAACGGCGTATTGTTTGACCTTTTTGGCCGATCAGAGTGGTCCACGGGATTCGGAATTTTATCCTTCTTTTTTTGGGGTTCGAACCAGTTTTTATGGGGGTTGGGCAAAAATAGCGATACGAACAGGGGTACCTGTTTTGTATGCGGGGGTTCAAAAAACGGGGAAGAAAAGCTACGCTGTTGTTTTTAGAATGGTGTGGGATGGGAAGGAGGCTATATTGGCCGAGAAATTGGTTCAAAGGTATGCGGAGGAATTGGAGTTGGACATACGCAGACAGCCTGAAAATTGGCTTTGGAGCCACCGGCGTTGGAAGTGGAAAAAGCAGGGAATCGGAAAAGAGCATGCGAAAAACGAAGGATAAATGGGGGAAGGGCTAGGGCGTGGAAGCGTTTCAAAGTTGGGTTAATGATTCGTTAAAAGCACAACAATGTGCATCAAATACCTAACTTTGATTGTTTTAAAATTCTAAATCGGAACAGTTCATGAAAAATTTGAAGGCAACATTTGGATTAACGCTTTTTGCAACGGTATTTTTGGCCGCAGGATTTTTGAATGCCCAGGAATCTTTTCCTGAATATTCTTTTAAGTTTAAAATTCGAGGGCTAAAAGATACGGTGGCCTATTTGGGCTTCCATATGGGAGAAAAGAAATATGTGCGCGATACCTGCCGGGTAAATTCAAAAGGAGAAGTGGAGTTTACTCATTTAACACGTAAGGGTGCTACGGATGTTTTAAAGGGGGGGATTTATTTGCTTGTACTTCCCAACATGCAGTGGTTTGAGTTTGTGGTGGCCGAGCCGAGCCTGTATATTGAAACAGACACAACAAATTTTGTTGAGAGTGCTGTGATAAAGGGAAGCCTTGAGAACACATTGTGGTTTGATTATTTGCGTTTTGTTTCAAAAGTTCAGAAGAAGGTACAGCCAATGCAGGCCCAATTGAATGCGATGGACAAAGAGGATCCTGCAAGGAAGGCAATGGAGGCTACCTTAAAGGAGGAGAACAAGGTGATGGTAGATTATCGGAGGAATGCGATAGCAAAGTATCCGAAGGCGTTTGTGAGCAGTATATTTAGAGCCATGGAGGAGCCTGAAATTCCAGAAGGTATAATGGAGAAAGCCCAAAGCAAGGAGAATGAGAATGGGCCATATTGGTATTTAAGGACCCATTATTTCGACAGGTTTGATTTGACGGATTCAAGGATTTTGAGGACGCCCATTTTTGAGCCAAAGCTGACCTACTACTTTGAGAAATTGTTGCCTCAGCTTTCGGATTCTTTGGTTCCCGAAGCGATTTCGCTCATTAAAAAAGTGGAAGGGAATCCAGAAATGTTCAAGTTTGTGGTGCATTCGTTGACCTACATGTTTGAGCGGTCGAACATCATGTGCATGGACAAGGCCTTTGTACAAATGGTAAACATGTATTATAAGACAGGACGAGCGGTTTGGTTGGATACGGCGACCTTGGGGAAAGTGGTTGAGCGGGCAAGGAAATTAGAGCCCTTGTTGTGCAAAGAGCGGGTTCCCAATATTATTTTGCCCGATACCGGCGGTGTTTGGCATAATTTGTATGCTCAAAACTACGACTACACCATTTTGTATTTTTGGGATGCCACCTGTGGGCATTGCAAAAAGACGACTCCTAAATTAGAGGCCTTGTATCAGGACTTTTTGAAGCCCAATCGGATTGGTTTATTTACTGTGGAGGGCGAGGTTGAAACCAAAGAGTGGAAGAAGTTTATTCGGGAGCACAATTTGACCTTTATATCGGTTTCGGACAATCCGGAGATTCGGGAAAAGCCGGAGCAGGTTGTGCCAACAAAAACCGATTTAAGCAGTTTGAATTTTCGGAACATTTATGACTTATCGTCTTATCCGGTAGTGTATGTATTGGATAAGGACAAAACCATTATTGCCAAGAAACTGGGAGTAGAACAGCTTCAGGATTTTTTGGAGAAGCGGATGGAATTGGATAAGAAGGGGAAATAGAATTAGGCCTTAGCCCAAAATTAGATCATAAAATGGGTTTGGATGTTCCGTTGGTTGACCGAGACCTATCTTGGCTGAGTTTTAATTACCGGGTTTTAGAGGAGGCTGGGGATTCATCTGTTCCGTTGTTTGAGCGGATTAAGTTTTTGGCCATTTACAGTTCAAATCTGGATGAATTTTTTCGGGTTCGTGTGGCTGCATTGCAAGTGTTTGGATTGGATTCAGATGCAGAGAGAAATGAAATGCTGGAAGAGATTTACAGGCAAGTACAGATTCAGCAGGAACATTTTGGACACATTTTTTCCAAGCAAATCATACCCGCTCTTCGGGACGAGGGGATACGGCTTAATTTAGGGGGCGATATTCCTTCGGCATGGGCGAACGACCTTCGGCGGTATTTCATGGACCAGGTGGTTCATTTGTTGCATCCTACTTTGTTGAAAAGGAGCATGGTTCGTCCCTTTTTATCGAACGGGTCGATTCATTTGTTGGTTGAGCTGCATTCTCGGCGTCCTTTGCGAAATCCCCATTCGGTACGGAAGCCGAAGTATGCGTTGTTGGGAATACCGGATTCTTTGCCTCGGTTTTTTCAACGCAGCGATGGGCATGGAGGGTTTGACGTGGTATTTTTAGATGATGTTCTTCGTTCTAATCTGGGGCTTTTATTTTCAGGATATACCGTTGTACACGTTCATTCAATAAAGGTATCAAGGAGTGCAGATTTGGGGATAGAAGATGAGTTTGAAGGGAATTTGGTGGATAAGATTCGGAGCAGCTTGAGCAAGCGGAAGGAGGGGGTTCCGAGTCGGTTTTTATACGACGAAGAAATGCCGGAGCCCATGTTGAATTTTCTAATTCGGTACTTTAGATTGGAAAACGGAGAACCCATACCTGGGGGTCGATATCATCGATTTTCGGATTTTTTCGGGTTTCCCAATCCCTTTAGTCCCCGATTGGAACGGCCATTCCCTCAACCCCTTTCTATTCCTGCGTTGGATGCTTTCTCAACCATGTTTGAAGCCATAAAGCACCGGGATTGGCTGCTGCATTTTCCCTACCAAAGCTATGATTATGTGGTGGAGTTTTTCAATCAAGCGGCATTCGATCCTAAAGTGATAGAGATAAAGGCAACTCAATACCGTGTTGCACCCAATTCAGCGATAGTACAAGCCTTGATTAATGCTGCTCGCAATGGGAAAAGAGTAACGGTTTTTGTAGAGGTCAAAGCCCGATTTGATGAGGAGTTGAACTTAATTTCAGCTCAAAAAATGGAACAGGCGGGCGTGCGCATTATATATTCTCATCCGGGCCTTAAGGTGCATGCGAAAATGTGTTTGGTAACGCGAAAAAGTCGGAATCGAAAACGGCTCCGCAGGTATGCCTATGTTGCCACGGGGAATTTTAACGAAAAGACAGCTCGGATTTATTCGGATCAGGGGTATTTTACATCGAGTCCGGAAGTTTGCGCTGAGTTGGAACATTTATTTAAAGAATTGCACAAGCCCACGGGTTTGTGGCCTTTTAAGCATATACTGGTGGCACGTTACAACTTGGTGGAGGAACTTAAAAGGCATATAGACAACGAGATTTTATGTGCTAAGAAGGGCCAGCCTGCCGGTATTTATGTAAAAATGAATAATCTGGAGGAAGAGGGAATGATTCGTCATTTGCAGGAAGCCGCGGCAGCAGGGGTACGGGTACGGGTGATGGTTCGGAGCATTTGTCGGTTGATTCCCAATGGGATTGAGGTGCGGCGGATTGTGGATAAATACTTAGAGCATGCTCGGATATTTTCTTTTTTTAATGGGGCTGAGCCTAGAATTTTTATGGGCAGTGCCGACTGGATGGGACGGAATCTATTTAACCGCATCGAATTGGTAATAGAGGTTCGAGACCTTCAATGGAAAGAGGAGTTGTTGGAGGTGATGGAGATACAATGGAAAGATAATTTGTCGGCCCGTAGGTTGCTGCCTGATTTAAAATCCGAGCGTATTCCTATCATTGGCGAGGCGATTCGGGCACAAACGGCCATTTATGATTTCCTTCGGGATTCACGGGCTGAATCTGAAAACCTAGCTTGACCCGAATCGGGTAAATGCGGTATAAATCTGAGTGCAAAGCTGAGGCAAATTGCCACGTATTTGACAATGGCACCAAAAAGTATATTTTTGTATCGTTAAATAAAGACCACATAACATGGTAGAAGAATTTGAAGAAGTAAAAAAGCCGCAATCTTTTGATGCAGAAGCTTGGTTTCGAAAGAATCAAAAGATGGTATTGGGGGCATTGCTGTTGGTAGTCCTTGGATTGGGAGCTTATTTGTACACGCGTGAGGGAGGGGAGGATTCGGAAGAAATTGCGGCTGCTGAATCTTTGTTTATGGCAGAGCATTATTTTGGTCAGGACAGCCTTGAAATAGCATTAAAAGGTCGGGCCGGAGATTTCGAAGGTTTTGAGTCTTTGGCTATCAGTCAGGCTGGCACTGATGCGGGCAATGTAGCTAACCTGTATGCCGGTTTGTGCCATTTGAACCTAGGGAACTTCGAAAAGGCCATTTCTTTTTTAAAGGAATACAAAGGAAGCGATGCGGTTTTATCGTCTATGTCAATTGGCTGTCAGGGCGATGCTCAATGGGAATTGGGGAAAGCACAAGAAGCGGCGGACCTGTATTTGAAAGCTGCCCGAAATTCAGGCAATCGATTTACAGCACCCATGTACCTTGAAAAGGCAGCCTTGGTTCATGAATTGGAGTTAAAAAACACAGCAAAGGCTATTGAATTGTACACAGAAATTCGCGACAACTACTTTTCATCTTTTCAGGGCAGCAACGCCGAAAAGCAGTGCTTGCGTTTAACCTCGGCCCAACAGCCTTAATGCATGTCTTCCGAAGGAAAAAATCTATCGGATGTTTCTGTATTTGCCTCACAAGTAGCCTTAACGGGCCTAAAGATTGGTATAATTCAGGCCGTTTGGAACGAAGAGATAACCAATAAACTTCATGAAGGGGCAGAGGGGCTCCTTATTGAACGCGGATTAAAGCCATCTCAACTGATTCATGTTCGAGTATCTGGAGCGATGGAATTGCCCTTAGCGGCCTTGTGGTTGCTTGAGAAAGTGGATGGTGTCATTGTTTTAGGTTGCGTAGTGCGCGGCGGCACTCCCCACTTTGAGTATGTTTGTCAGGGCACAACCAAAGGGATCATAGATGTGCAACTGAAAATTCAGAAACCGGTTATATACGGATTATTGACTGTGAATACCGAGCAGGAAGCCTGGGATAGGGCGGGTGGGAAATACGGGAACAAAGGCCGGGAGGCTGGAGCCACGCTGCTTCAGCAATTGGAAGTTCGGCAATTTGTTGAGACCCTATAAGGTTTCAAAATTCTTCTGTTGTACTGATTTTACTCCTGAATGATGGGGGCAGCCAAATAGAGCTATTGACTTCAGGGGCAGTGCAGAGGGGTTTATCCTAGGAATTGGATTGAAGCTGTTTTAGGATTCGGACGGCTTCTGAAATGTGTTTCTGGATGTTCATTTGACTTGAAAACACGTGTTTGATTTCGCCGTATTTATTGATAACAAAAGTCGTTCTGCCGGGCAAGACCATCAGCGTTTTAGGCACACCAAACATTTTACGAACTCGGCCCAGGGAATCGCTCAACAAGGTAAAAGGGAGTCTGTTTTTTTCGGCAAATTTTATGTGGGCTTCGGCAGAATCGGAGCTGATTCCAATAACCAACGCACCCAGCTCCAAGAACTGTTCATAGGAATCTCGAAAGCATTTTGCTTCAGCGGTACAGCCAGGTGTATCGTCTTTGGGGTAGAAGTAAAGAACCACGGATTGATTGGCCCGGAAATCCGAGAATTTAACAACCTGTCCGTGCTGATTTTTTAGCACGAAATCGGGTGCAAAATCTCCAACTGTAAGGGCTTTTGTCATGGGTATTGAATGGGTTCTAATTAGGAACAGCGAAAGTAGCCGTATAGTTAAGACACTTGGGTTTTGAGCCCGTTAAAACTTGTTAATGCGAAGAATACCAAGCAGATTGCTTTTTGATTTCGGGTGCATAGATGTTATTTTAAACGAATGTAGGGCAAGTGCCAAATCGAAAAGAGTATCTTTGAATTATGCGTGGAATTGTAATTGAAAACATCCGAATGGCAACTAAGTCCTTGGCTAGTCAGCTATTAAGGACAATTATAACCATATTGATTATTGGTTTTGGAATTATGTCGCTGGTTGGAATGCTGACGGCCATAGATGTGTTGAAACAGAGCATCAACACTACTTTTGCTGCTTTTGGAAGCAATTCGTTTACCATTCAAAACAGGGAATTTTGGCAGAATAAAGGTCAAAAACAAAAGCCACACCCATCCATTCGATATTCAGAGGCCAAGGCATTTAAGGATCGGTTTGTATTTCCTACGCTGGTGAGCATTAGTTCTGTAGCAACGCGCACGGGAGTGGTTAAAAGTGGGTCGAAGAAAACCCACCCGAAGATTATGGTGATGGGAATTGATGAGGGGTACTTAGAGGTAGGGGGATTTGGATTGAAGAAAGGGAGGAATTTTTCGCAGCAGGAACTACAACAAGGAAGTCCTGTGGCCATTATTGGACAGGATATCGCCAAGACGCTTTTTCCGGGCGAATCGTCTCTTCAAAAATCAGTTTGGGTTGGAAAGGTTCGCCTAAAGATTGTTGGTGAAGTTCAAGAAAAGGGAGCTGGAGGTGGCATAAGCAACGACCGGCAGTTGTTTGTTCCCTTGCGGCAACTGCAAATGTATTTTTCGGGCGATAACGCATCGTATGTAATTACAGGTCGAACCAGTTCAGCGGCTTTACTAGATGAGGCCAGCAGCGAAGCCGTAGGCTTATTTAGGTCCATTCGAAAGGACAGGGCCGGCGAACAAGATTCATTTGAAATTGAAAAGAGCACGGGTTTGGTTGGGCAGGTTTTGAGCATGACCACCTACTTGAGGTTGGGAGCATTTGCTGTGGCTTTAATAACCTTGATGGGTGCAATGGTTGGGCTTTTAAATATTATGCTGGTATCGGTTACCGAACGAACTCGGGAAATTGGAGTCCGAAAGTCTTTGGGTGCCACCCGCCGAAGCATTGCGCAACAGTTTTTGATTGAGGCCGTAGTAATCACTCAAATTGGAGGGCTAGTGGGAGTTCTTTTGGGCTTGGGTCTAGGGAACTTGGTTTCCGTTTTCTTGGGGGGAACCTTTTTGATTCCTTGGAATTGGATAGCACTGGCTTTTATTGTTTGTTTTATTACCGGTGTAGGTGCTGGATTGTATCCGGCGATTAAAGCGGCAAAGATGAACCCGGTGGACTCGCTGAGGTATGAATAAGTTTAAAATTTAAACGAGAAATCAATTGTATGGGAACCCTTGTGCACAACATTGGCCAATTGTGGATGGCGATACCTGGAGAACGTGCTTTAGGCGGTGTTGAAATGTCAAAGTTGCAGCCTATAGAGAACGCTTGGTTTCGAATCAGGGATGGCTTCATTTTCGATATAGGTCAGGGGGTGCCCCCGGAATTGAATTCAGGTGAGCAGATTGTGGATTGTGAGGGAGGATTGGTGATGCCTGGATTTTGTGACAGCCATACCCATGTTGTTTTTGCAGATTGGCGGCCTGAAGAGTTTTTGCAGAAAATTCGGGGGATGAGCTATTCTCAAATTGCAGAGGAAGGCGGTGGTATTTTAAATTCGGCCAAAAAGGTAGGACAAGCCAGCCCATCCATTTTATTTGAAAGGGCCAAGGAACGGGTACTAGAGACCATAGGCTTTGGAACGGCCGCCATAGAAATAAAGAGTGGGTATGGTTTAAGCCTTGAATCGGAACTAAAAATGATGCGTGTTATCGCAGATTTAAAATCGTGGGCACCTATTCCAATCAAGGCCACCCTGTTGGGAGCCCATGCCCTTCCTTTGGCATTTAAAAACAACCGTCAGGCTTACATTCAGATGGTGGTTTCTGAATTGATACCGGCCGCAGCTGCCGAAGGCTTGGCCGATTACTTCGATGTGTTTTGCGACCAGGGTTTTTTTAGTCAGCAAGAGACGGAAACAATGCTAGAAGCCGCATTAAAAGTTGGAATGCGCCCTAAGATTCATGCCAATGAATTGGGTTTGACGGGAGGAGTCCAAGCCGGATTGAAATACAAGGCTTTGTCGGTTGACCATTTGGAACATCTCGGTGAATCTGAAATCAGTTTGCTAAAACAGGGTCAAACGCAACCCACCTTGCTTCCAAGTACGGCCTTTTTTCTAAAAATTCCTTATCCTGACGGGCGAAGGTTGTTGGACGAAAATTTACCGGTAGCGCTGGCTACCGACTACAATCCAGGAAGTTCACCCAGCGGAAATCCATGGTTTGTATGGTCTTTGGCCAGTATTTTCATGAAGTTTGAACCTGTTGAAGCGCTTGCTGCATTAACGTTAAATGGAGCCCATGCGATGGAGCTTGGAACCGAACATGGGTCTATTTGGCCCGGTAAAACGGCCTCGTTTATTGTTTTGCCCAGCCTAAATTCCTTGTCAATGGTGCCCTACCGTTTTGGTGGCGGTTTTAGGTATAGGGTTTTTATTAAAGGTGAGGAGTGGTTGGCATAGCCTCGGGTTGTGTATGAAGAAGCGAAATCAAAATGGCTGACTATCTTTGTACATAATCCGAATTATGAGAGTTACGTCGATTTTATTCGCTGCCCTTGTTTTTGGCCTGTTTTCTTGTTCAGGCGAAGACCCGATTCCTGTTGATACCTATTTTCAAGGCAAGTCTATTTACTTGAGCAGCGACATTGATGGTAAGCATCAAATTTACCGTTGGACACCGGATTCCTTGGTGCGGATCACGTTTGATCTGGATTACAATTTTTGGTGGCCACGTTGTCAGCCTAATGGAGACCGGCTGATTTGCTTTAGAGGGCCCTTGATGAATGGATTAAGTACGAGCACACTTTGGCGGTTTAAAAAAGATGGGTCGCAAGGGGAAATGCTGATTGACCCGAATGATTATGGATGGTTTGGCATGACGTCTGCCAACTATTCTCCCGACGGGCGCTGGATTATATTGGCCGCAGAAGTCATGGATTCGTTGATTGGAGATGAGCGGTGGCATTTGTTTGTATGCGATAGCTTGGGGGATAATCCAAAACGAATTACGCCTTGGGGCAGAATGTATTACGACCCTTCGTTCAGTAAATCAACCCCCTTTGGGATTGTTTATTCGGCTTGGCCGGATGGAACGCTTGAGCCATTTACCTACAACATTCGTTGGAGTTTAGAGGTGCACACCGCCAAAATTGATACCAGCGTCTGGCAGCTTGTGGATGAAGTTCGACTCACCGATGACGATGTGTTGAATTCTACCCCCATGCAAACCTCAAATGGCCAACGCATTGTATTCTCGTTCGTGGAAGATCAAATCAATCCAAGCACCAAAACCAATGTTCACTCGGTATGGACCAACGGCACGGAGAATGTGCAATTGTTGCGCGATGGCCGAGCCAATTACCACCCTTGCTGGACGCCAGACGACCAAAATATTGTTTTTCAGCGTGGGGAGTTCGGATTGTATTCGTTGTATGCAATTCGTTCAACCGGAGGCGGATTGGTTCGAATATTAGGCGACGACAGCCATAATTTTGTACAGCCGTACGTCGAAGATTAAATTGCAAAATGCCATCTGCCACATTTTTTAGGGGTTGGCCTTTGTTTGTCGTGGTGGACATTCTCGCATGCTTCAGCCTTTCAGCCCAAGATTGGACCGGATACCACAGCTCAAATTATGCGGGTATTCATGCGGTAAATTACAATCCGGCATTTTTGGCTGGGAACAATTACAAGCTTGATGTAAGCTTGCTGGCAGGGCACTTTCAAATTCAAAATGATTTTGTTGGTTTAGACAACCAGGTCATCTTCGAACCTACCCGGACGGGTTCCGATCCGGATTTTAATCGGCAATACCTTCGATTTAGCGACCATACTCAATTTTATTCTGCCTTTGCCAATGTTCATATACAGGCCCCATCTGTTTTGTGGCAGTTCAGCCCTCGGGATGCGGTTGGATTTTCTCCAGGCTTACGGGTATTTATGAATGCCAGCCACATCGACCGTCGGTTGGCCAGATTGGCCATAGAGGGCTTGGATTATCCACCCTATTGGAATTACGATCAGGATAACCTGTATATGCGTATAAATGCCCATGCCTATGTGGAATATGCACTGTCGTATGCACGAACCCTTTACAACGATGAGGGCTTGGTCATTAAAGCTGGAATAACGGGGAAATTACTACAGGGCATTTCGGCAGCTGAATTTCAGGGTACCGGTTTTACCCATTCTTTCCAAAACAGCGACACGATTGATGTTCGGCGGTTTGATGGGGAATTGTATATGTCGCAGGGGGTCGCAAATCAATCTCCAGGTTTTCGGTTTGAGGGCGGGCCATCGTTTGGGCTGGATTTCGGAGTGATTTTTGAAATTCATCCTGGCAATTATCAAAAGAAAGGCTTGGTGTCGCAGCGGAATTATGTAAGGAAAAAAGGGTTGCTAACGGAAGATGAAACCCCTTATACCGCACGCTTTGGTTTTAGTGTTTCCGATATTGGAGTGCTTTCATACGCGACGGATCCCAGTAGTGCCATCTTTTACATTAACCGCGACAGCATTCCCCTTGACGAATTTAACAACATAGGTTCTGCTTCAGGTTTAGGAACGTTTTTGGAAACCAATTACCAAGGAATAAATTCAAACGACAGCAGTTTTTCTATGCTGTTGCCAACCACGCTACGGTTTTTTGGGGATCTGAAATTCATTCATAATGTTGGTCTTCATGCAGGCTTACAGGTGGGTTTGTTTGGAGGGCGGGCTAGCCGATTTAAAAATGCCCAACTCACTCAATTTATTGTAACTCCTAGGTGGGAAATAAAATGGTTGGGAGTCTATATACCTTTTGGGATTGATGAGATGGGGCTTTTCAATTGGGGGATTTCGCTTAGGGCAGGCCCATTGGTGATTGGCACAGGCGACTTGCTCAGCAATCTGGCCAAGGGATATGTAATGGGGAGTAGTTTTCACTTTGGAATTAGGTGGGTATTTCCGCTTGTGAATGCCCCACTCCGAAATCCCGGCTGCAATCCCTATGACCGCTCTTATCGGGCCGCCCCTTTTTTTAAGAAGAAACAACGCAGGCGGCCTTAGCTCTTAACACGTGCACATGCTCGCTCCATGGATGCTGCTGGGTAGGGCTTCGGATTCCATAGGCGGGTGAGTATGCCTACTTCTAAGCGCTCCATCCCTGCAATTGGCAATGGGGTATTGTTTTTATTCCTTCTGTCTTTAAAATGTCCTTTTCAGCGTTCAAATCAGGATCTAAACGTGGCTTCTATTTCAGGCCCATTCCCTGGCCCAAAGATTCAGTTCTTGAATTATCCAACCTCGCCCGCATCCGGTTTTCCTTGAAGGGTAGAAATGAATGGTGTATCCAACCTGTTTGTTGTTCCAATCGGCTGTGGATTCTAGCAATCCTACAAAATCCCCTTCCCTTGCGTCCGAGCTGTGTTTTCGAGTTTCTTGGTTTTTATCCCGGCTGTTTTTCAGCCAAAACCTCTAAGGCTATTGCATGGAAATCAGGCAGACCCCGCTGGGATACCCGATGAGCCTCCTGAGTGTGTTGATACTCTTCCTGCGAAGTTGGGCTTTTTTCGTCTTTTTTTAATCGAAGCACCAACAGAAACGAACGGACATCGCACCCAATCATAAGGTTGGGGTTTGTTGCTTGCATCCTGTTCAGGCTAAGGCGAGGGGTGGTGTTTTTTTTCAAAAAAAAAGGAAAGATTGCTCTTTCCTTTTTCCTTTTTTAGACTTTTTTTAAGCGATTGCTTGGGGGTCAGCCAATGCGATAGCAACTTGTTTGCGGGCAAGGAAAATCCGACTTTTAATGGTGCCTATGGGCAAATTCAGTTCATCGGCAATCTCTTTGTATTTGAATCCTTCAAAGTACATTTTGAGGGGAATCCGGAAATCTTCGGGCAATGCATCCATTTCTGAATAAATTTCCTTGTACCGGAATGCGGACTCAGGATTGAATGCATCTTTTGAAGACTGAGGGAGTTCTGCTTGACCAATATCGGTACCTAAATCTACGATGCTTCTGAATTTAATCGAACGGCGGTAATTGTTGATAAAAATGTTTCGTAGAATGGTGTAGAGCCAAGCTTTCAAATTGGTATCGGGTTGAAACCGGCTTTCATGTGTAAAAGCCTTAAGCATGGTTTCTTGCACCAAATCGTTGGCTTCTTCTAAATTGGATGTCAGGCTAAGTGCATAGTACCGCAGTTGTTCGCGGTAGGCGACTACGTCCGATGAAAAAGATGTTGAAGAAGCCATAGTAAGAATGTTTAATGTGAAGGTAGTATAAGTTAAACAGAAACCAAATTTTTGTTGAATTCTTTCAAGCAAAGGTTCAACACTCTTCTGTGTGCAGCATGTTTCTGGTCCGCAGTTCGCCCAAGGGGCCTTGCAATTGCTTTCGTGCTAAGAAGATTCGGCTTTTAATTGTGCCTAGGGGCAGGTGCATGATGTCGGCAATCTCTTTGTACTTGTAGCCTTCAAAATAAAGATTGAGTGGCACTTTGTACTCCTCACCCAACCGGTCAACCGCCGTAGTGATTTCCTGAACCTGATACATGGTATCTGGATACGAACCTTTGGTCGATTCCAACTTTGAGAGTCCTTTTCCTTCAGGACTTTCGTCCGATACTGTTTGGTTTCGGCTTTTCCGTCGGTATTCATTGATGAAGATGTTCTTCATTATGGTGCATAGCCATCCCTTCAAATTGGTATTGTCTATATACTTGCTTTTGTAGAGTAGGGCCTTTAACAAGGTTTCTTGCAATAGGTCTTCTGCGTCTGCGTCGTTTTTAGTTAGACTTAGGGCAAAATAATACAAGGGTTGCCTTAGGCGTACCAACTGAAAATCAAAGGAAGTTTGTGCGTCCATGTTCAACTTTTACAGCATAAAGTTAAACAAAAACTGTTTAACAAAAATCAAAAAAAGTTAAACAAGAGGTCTTGTCTATCCTATTTTTAGGAGTTGTTTTACAATAAACTGATTCTGAGGATTGTATTTTACGGAATCTCGGTTCAGTTTATAGAGAGGCGGAGGCGGCGGAGGAGGAGGGGGCATATGCTCGAAAGCAGCTCATTCAAAAGTTCAGGAAGCCGTATTATGCAAGGTATAAGGGTGTTTTTGGCAACCGGTCTTTCTTGATTTAGGGAATGGCAGATGCTTAATTTGGGGGAAGGGGGTTAACAACCGGAAGGTGTTGTCTTTTCCAAGGGCACTTAGTAATGGGGTTGAGGGCTGCTTTCCTGGGAATTGGTGATTAGGATAGCGTTTCGAGCAGTTCAGTCAAACTTTCAATAGAGGACAGGTGCAAAGCGCCTGGGTGCAGATTGTTTTTGATTTCGGGTGCTAGCGGACCGCAAATGCAGAGGGAAGAGTTTGGGAATTCGGTCTGCATTTTTTGGATGTAGGTTTGGGTTTTGGTCAATCCTTGCCCTAGGGTGAAATAGGTTAAAAAATGGTCTGGTTTGTATTCTTTTGCCACGGCAATTAGGTCGGGAAGAGGAACAGATTGCCCAAGGTAAAGAATGGGGAAACCCCTCATTCGAATCAAGTACTTAGCAAACAACAGACCGATTTCATGCAATTCTCCATCGGGTAAGAAGAGGATGAATCGTTCTTTTTTTGTAATTTTTCCAATGTTTGCATCAATGGCAACAATGAGTTTTCGGCGAATCAAATTGGTCATGAAATGTTCTTGGGCCACATTGATTTCGCCGGTACTCCATAAAATTCCTACTTTTTGAAGAAAAGGAATAATGAGGCGAATCATCACATTTTCGAAGCCATACCGAAGGGCACCGCTGCCTATTATTTTATCAAAATGAAACTCGTCTAAATCCAGCATTGCGACGACCAGAGCGTCAACTTGTACCGCGAAAAAATCGCCTTCGGTTGAGGTTTGGTGGGCCACGCGTTCCAATTCATTGCGAATTTCGGGGGTGCTCAGCTTAGAAATTTGAGAAATACGTTGGCCATTTTTGATGAGCACACTGATATTCAGCAGCGTTTTCAGGTGTTCATCGTCGTAGAAACGGATGTTGGTTTCGGTTCGGTGGGGCTCAATAAATTGGAATCGCTGTTCCCAAATCCGAATGGTATGGGCTTTAATGCCCGTAATTCGTTCAATTTCTTTAATGCTGTATTTGCCCACCGGAAAGCTATTTAAACAAAAACAGCTACAAGCCCTTAATTGTTTAAAGGGTTTGGATTTAGCGCATAGAGGCCTTAATGGTGTCTACCAAATCCAGTTTTTCCCAGGTAAACAATTCGACCTGTTTTACAATGGGGGCAGAATTAGGAACGGGGAATGTTTTGGTGATGGTTTCTGGTTTGCGCCCCATGTGTCCATAGGCTGCGGTTTCTTGATAAATAGGATTTCGGAGTTTCAATTTTGTTTCAATGGTGTAGGGTGTCATGTCAAATATGCCCAACAATCGTTCGGCAATTTGAGCGTCCGAGATGTTCACCTTAGATGTACCGTAGGTATTGACATACAGATTCATGGGATTTTTAACGCCAATGGCATAAGCAACTTGCACCAACACCTCATCGCAAATTCCTGCAGCGACTAGGTTTTTGGCTAGATAACGAACGGCATAGGCTGCTGATCGATCCACTTTGCTGGGGTCTTTTCCTGAAAATGCTCCCCCTCCGTGTGCGCCTTTGCCTCCATAGGTATCGACAATGATTTTGCGTCCGGTCAAACCGGTATCTCCATGTGGTCCTCCAATAACGAACTTGCCGGTTGGATTGATGTGATAGATGATATTGTTATCAAAAAAGCTGTTGTATTGTTGGTATTGCTCCTTGATTCTTGGCATTACGTGGTTTAACACATCTTGTTTTATTTTGGCCAACATAACGGCTTCATCGGCATCAAAATCGTCGTGTTGGGTTGAAATAACGATGGCTTTAATTCTTTTTGGTTTGTTGTCGTCGCCGTATTCTAGGGTTACTTGCGATTTTGAATCGGGTCGGAGGTAGGGCATGGGGCTGTTTTCCATGCGGCGTAATTCGGCCAACACCTTAAGTAAGGCATGCGACATATCCAACGCCAAGGGCATATAATTAGCGGTTTCGTTGGTGGCATACCCAAACATCATACCTTGGTCGCCGGCTCCTTGATCTTCGGGGTTCCCTCGATCAACACCTTGGCGAATATCGCCAGATTGTTCGTGTATGGCAGAAAGCACGCCACAGGAGTGTGCTTCAAACATATACTCACTTTTCGTGTAACCAATTTTGGCAATAACGCCCCGAGCAATTTCCTGTACATCGAGGTAAGCGGAGGAGTGAACTTCGCCGGCAAGTATAACCTGCCCGGTGGTTACCAAGGTTTCGCAGGCTACTTTAGATTGAGGGTCAAGGGCCAAGAAATGGTCTATGATGGCATCGGAAATTTGATCTGCAATTTTATCGGGGTGTCCTTCGCTTACAGATTCAGATGTAAAAAAATAGGGCATGGTTTCTGTTTTAGATGTCGCAAATATACATTATCGTTGCCATTCAAGCGGCATAAAAAGGCTATGATTACTTTAGGGATTCAACTAGGCGGTCTTGCATCTTTTCGGAAACCCAGGTTTGCCATTCGCCGGCCTCGTCGTAGATCAAGAAAACGCCTAGATCGGGATGGTTTTTAGAAAAGGCAATGGCGGGTTGTGTTCCCATGGCCAATAAGGCTGTGGCCATTGCATCGGCTTGGGCTGCTGTTCTGGCACTTACTGTAACGCTTACCAATTGGTGGCTTACGGGGAAGCCCGTCATCGGGTTTATAACATGTGCATATTTTTTGCTTCCTTTTTCATAAAATTTCCGATAGCTCCCCGAGGTTGCCAATCCACCTTCCACCTTTACAATGGCCTGCAGCGTTCTGTCTTCGTTTTTAGAAACGGGCTTATCAATTCCAATTTTCCAATGTTCATTTTGTGGACTTCGGCCCCTGCAGCGCACCTCACCTCCAATTTCGACCATGTAGTTGTTGTGTCCATTCTTCTCTAAAAAATCCGCTACTACGTCCACCGAATACCCCTGGGCTATGGCGTTAAAATCAAGATTGACGCCCAACCCACGTGGGATAAGTAATTTCCGAAGGCTGTCGAATTGCAAAACCCGCTGCAAACCAACCAAATTTCGCACCTGATTTAAAACGAGGGTATCTACTTTTTCGGGAAATCCTTTTTTTGAAGAACCAAAGCCCCAAAATTGAATAAGGGGTCCCAAGCTAGGGTCAAAATATCCGTCCGATTGCCAATAATAATTTTCAGAGAGCTGCCAGCAATAAAGGGCATGTGGCCCCAAGGGCAGATGGTGCTTCCCAGAATTCCAGGCTGAAATCCAAGACAGGCTGTCCCACAAGGACAGTTCCTTATCGATGCTTTTTAAGATGGAATCAATGGATGTGCTGTAATCGTTTTCTCCGTCCACTTCAATAAGAAAAGTGGTACCCTGGGCATAGCCCTTGTAGGTTGAAAATTCGTTTTGTTGTTTTTTGCCGCAGGCAAACATCAAAATCAGGGTAAGGCTAGGCAGGAATAGGCGGTTCATATGGAAATGTTTCAACGGGTTCTACGTGAATCAAGACATCTTCAATCAGGGGCATTTGAGTTTTTATTTTATCTTTTAACGCATGCGCATGTGCATGGCCTTGGGCCACTGAAATTTCCGGGTCAACCCATACATGCAAATCCACAAAATACCGGGCGCCCAATTTCCGAATGCGGCAGGTAGGTATGCCTGATATAAAGGGGAGTTCTTGTCCAATTTCTAGGATTTCCTTGGCCATGGGATGGTATAAATCTTCATCCATAAATTCACTAAAGGCCTTTCTGAAAATGCGGTAGGCATTGATCATCAAAGCGATAGCCGAAATAAAGGCTGCAGCTTCATCTAGCCATGCAAAATCGGGACCTAAAATCAAAGCTAAGCCAATTCCAATTAGGGCAGCGGCGGAGCTAAAGGCATCGGCACGGTGATGCCAAGCCTCGGCTTCAAGGATCGAACTTTGAATGCGCCTGGCCTTTGAACGAATGTACCGAAAGGAGCCTTCTTTGTAGGCCACGATGCCTACCAAGGCAATCAAGGTAAAGGGTTCGGGCAAGGTTTGGGGCTCTTGAAGGTTTGCATAGGCTTGAATGCCGATGCTGATTGCCGATATCATTAGAAAAAAAACCACCAAAAAAGTCAATAGAGCCTCAAAGCGTCCATGCCCGTAGGGGTGATTTTCATCGGGTGGGCGTTGGGCATACCGCAAACCCAACCAGAGCATTAAGGAGCTTGCCGAATCTGTTGCCGACTCAATGGCGTCGGCAATTAAAGCAAAGGAATTGCCAAAAATTCCGACCAGGGCCTTTAGTGCAACCAGCACTAAATTGCTCAACAGACCAAAGAGCACTGCATTGTTGGTTGTATGTGTGTTTTGGATGCTCATGTTTTGGATTTCGCCTTCGGCTCAATGTCCCGCATTTGCAAATCCAATGCCACCAATACGGCCCCCATTGCCCAAAAAGGCACGGAAGCCTCATCGCTGTCCAGAAAGTTATTCAGTATAGCATGAATAAAATAGGTACATAGTCCCAGCAAAGCAGCATAGCCCAATATTCGTTCATCGTAGCCTATTCCAGGCTTTTGAACCACCCGTACTCCGGTAACCAAAAACACGATGGCCAAAGAAATAAAGCTGAGCATACCGATTAGGCCTTGTTCCGACAGGGCTAGAAAATATTCAGAGTGTGCTGTTCCAAGGCTTCCGAAATTCGTACTAATTACTGTCATTTCTTGGCTGCGTTGATAGGGAGCGTATTTTTGGGCATAGGTACCTGGTCCAAATCCAAGGAGGGGTTTTTCTTCAAACATTCTTATTGCGCAGTTCCAGCGAAGGATGCGTTCTACGTTGCTGGCATCGCTGCTAATGTTGGAGGCCGATTGGAAATGTTGAATCAGGTTGCCGCTGCTTTCCTGCTTGTTTTTTTCTAGGATCATTAGGAGTTCGGTTTGAAAGCTGAAAGCACCAATGAGGGTAGTCAGGATTGAGGCAAAAACAAGAGTCCAAGGAATTCGAAGCCGAACCAGGGCAAAAAAGCCCAGGGCCAACATAATGCTTAGCCATGCTGCCCGCGAAATGGAAAGCACAAAACCCAGCATTAGGATTCCAAAAATCAGGAGCAAGCCTAGGCGCAGAAATCCGTTGAGCTGCTTACGAAAAAGCACGGCAAACGTAAAAGGCAGAAACATAGCCAAAATGGCACCGTAATGGGTGTGGTCGTTGTAGAATGGGGACATTACCCAATGGGCAGGTTGTTTTGCAAAGCCGAACTGAGCATGGCGAAATATGGTATATACCACCACTCCACATAAGGGCAGCAGATAGGCCCAAAAAAAACGATGTATTTGCTTTTGTTGGGCGAAAATCTGAGCTCCAATAAAATAAAATGCCGTGATGAACCAAATCCGGGTTGCTAAAACCTTGAAGGAAGCCATGGGCAGAGTGCTGCTAAACGAGGTGATGAGCATCCATCCCAAATGAGCCAAAACCAGCAGGGTTGCGGGGTGCATCCAAAATGCCTTGCTGATGTTGCGTTCTAGCCACCACTTGGCATAAAACAATAAGGTCATGAGTAAAATCAGTCCTTCGGCAGGTAAACTTATCGCCATTCCCAAATCGGCTTCTTTGACTTCCAGCGACAAAGGGACCATAAAAACAGTGAAGAAAAAGAACTTTTCGAGGGAAGTAAATAGCCAAATGATTAAAACCAAGAGCACAGGCAGGGCCATAAACCAAAAAAATTCTGTGGCCACCAATGCTCCCTGAATGGCGGCCAATCCAATGGCAAACCAGAGCCAGAGCGGAAGCTGAACCCATTTTTTTTCCATCTCTTTAGCCCTTATTTTCGGCTTCCTTGAAAAATTGGATGTACTGGTATAACAATAAAAAAAGAGAGCCCAGAATCAAGCCTGAAAAGGCGGCTCCCAATGCAATGAGCAGTCTTTTTGGATAGGTTTTTGAATCGGCCTCATAGGCAAAATCGATGGGCATAATTTGGGGAACAAAGCTTTCGGCATCGGTTTTAATTTCCTCTCTTTTGCGTTCCAACAATACCTTTTGTTCGGTAAGTAGATCTAATTCTGAGGATAAGGATAAGTAGGCTGAACCGTATTTCGATAGGGTATCCAGTTTTTCTTGTAGGGCGGCAATGGCGCGTTGATTTCCGCTGGCTACGGCAGAGGCATATTCCTTGTTCACCACCTCGGCCTGTGATTGGTAATCGTTGATTCCTTTGCTGCGGATTATTCCTAGGGAATCGGACAACAAGTCAATGCGGTTTCCCAGTTCTGTATATTTCATTTCTACAACCAGCAAACCTTGCTGTGCGCGTTCTTGTTGAATTCTGTTTTTCATGGTGTCAAGCTTATGCACCAAATCATTGGCCATACCTGCGGCACGCTTAGGGTCAGTATCTAAAACCGAAATCTCGACCGAATTAAATTCAGTTCGGCGAAAGCTTACATTTTCTTTGTATTTCCGCATCATTTTGGTTCGGGCCTTAGAAGATTTGGGGTCAATGTCGTAATGCTTCCACAAATCGTAGTTTGCAATGATGTATTCTCGGATTTCGTTTGCTTGCAAAATCTGAATCACCCGTTCTGCTTCTTCTTCTTCCCCATAGTCCAGAAAGTCTTTATCGGTTCCCCGGCCTGTGCTAACTAAGTTTGAGATGG
Organism: uncultured Flavobacteriales bacterium; assembly: GCA_903837495.1. GTDB lineage: Bacteria > Bacteroidota > Bacteroidia > CAIKAF01 > CAIKAF01 > CAIKAF01. The sequence goes on from CAILUT010000059.1 coordinate 25,948, forward strand.
ATTGTGTAACGGCCGGATAAAAAACGGCCGTACCCGTGTATTTTGGTTTAATAAAAAAGGAAACGCCGAGGGCAATTAGGCCGCTCAGGCTTGAAATAATAAGCAGTTTTTTCCAATTTGTTGTTAAAAAATCAATGACTCCAGGGGAGGAGGTTGAAAATTGGGTTTGCGGATTCATGCGTTCTTCTTTGAACACGAAGGTAGCCAAACAGTGCGATTTTCTTTTCTAGTTTGATTGAAATGATGCATGAAGTTGAGGTGTTGGCTTAAACTGTTTTGAGCAACGGTTTGGAATTGGGGTGCGGCAGGGATTGAGCAGGGTAGCGCGCAAACCGGTGGGGTATGGGGGCGCTAGGCGCGGAGGCGACTTTAGGAGCCCCCGCAAGCCAGCTGCCCCCAAACCCTACCGGTGCGTACTACCCGCGAAAGCCCGTCTGCCGCCCAAATTAAACGGGTCAATCAGACCGTACACTGCAACGCTGGCCTTTGTATTTTGGTTGGCAAAGTACGGTTGTAGGTACGCAAATTAGTTGGCTGAGCAAAATGGATGCAGTCCTTTGAAAGCTAAGCTGCAACGGGCCTAGACTGGCTAAAAGGGTTATGCCTTGGCTTTACGCGATTCCATGAACCAGCCTCCTAAAGCTCCTAAAAATAGCAGTGCCAGAATGGCGGAGCCAGCATAGCTGTACTTGGCCGAGGATTCAACCACATCGGGTTTAAAGTACCAACGAATGGTGTGGGTGCCGGGGGCAGCTTCTATGGCTCTGAGCAGGTAATTGGCTCTATAACTAGCAATAGGCAATCCATCCATTTCAACTTTCCAGCCTTTATCGTAATGCAATTCGCTGAAAATGAGGGGTTGGTACACTTTGGATTTTACGGTATAAACAATTTCTTCGGGGGTGTACACTTCAACTTCAACAGATGCTGTTGAGTCGAAATCGCCTTTCCAGAATTTTAGGGCAGGTTTAAATTTTGCATCTACAAAGGCCACATCCCTTAAATTAATCGCGTTTTTGACTGCCTTCATTTCTTCGTCGGGTCCTGCTACAAACTCAACATTTCTTGGGAACCAAGCGGGTCCATAATGGTATGGATTTTCGATAGGAGAGCTTTTTGGGTTGCTAATAATGTATTTGGTATTTAGCATATTTAACCCTGCGCACCCTTCAAATGCCTTTGCTGCGTCGAAGATGGTTTTTGCCCCCTGCATTCTGATTTGCATCAACTTTAAATCTTCGTTGATTCGATTTTCAATGAACTCTTGGTAGCGTTTCATTTTGGCTCCATGGTACCCACCAATGGACTGGTGATAAAAGGAGGTGGTGGCATCGTTGAAGGGCGAAACCGAAAGATTTAGAACTCGAATGCTGCGGTCTCCATCGTTCAAGATAACTTGGTCGGCAGTGGTTTTAGGTTGTGCTTGGTCTTTGGGTTGTACAGGCTGATAGGCCGATTCGTCTAAATATCGTGCACTAACACCACCTAGGTCAATAGCCACAATCAAACCTAGCGCGATTGAGGCTTGCAAAAGGTTGAGTTTTTGTTTCAAAAAGCTCCAAAGCAAAGCTGCGCCCAAGACTAGGAACAAAATACTTCGACCTAAATCGGCGCGGAGAATTGCCACCCTGCCTTTTTCCATGGTATCGATAATTTGTCCGGCGCCGTTTCCAGCCAATCTTGAAATTTGGTCGGCATCTTCGGCGCGCACAATGTCTTGAAACAAGGACGGGGCTACATAGCTTATGCCCAAAAAGCCTAGGGCTGCGATAAAAATTCCGTAGCCAAATTTCTGGTAGGTAAAATTGAATTCCTTTTTGCCCAGGCGAAAAGGTTCTTTAAGGCGGGAGGAATATTCAAACAGTTCGTTTAAGGTTAGACCAAACAACAGCGGCAGTAAAAATTGAGGGATAACCATGATGGAGTTCACGGCTCGGAACTTATTGTAGCCGGGGAAATAATCGATAAACAGATTGGTTAGCCAGGGGGCATTTTTACCTAATGCCAACCACATGGAGAGGATTAATCCGGCCAAAATCACCCATTTCAATTCCGACCGAACAAAGAACAGGCCGAACAAGCCTAAAACAAGAACCAAAATTCCGGCATAAATGACTCCACCGGCGGCATCCTGGTATCCCCAATACTGGTCGATGTACACGTTAAGGCCTTGTTGTTGTGCTTGTATCTGGAAATTTCGGATGGGTTCAAGACCTCGGGGGCCCAGGGCTTTTTCAGCGGTTTCATTCATCAACAGCAAGCCATTCTTTGGTCCTTTGTAGTTGGGGATCATCAGGGCGAAAAAATCTCCCTTGGCGTAGCTGTAGCCTGTAATGTAGCTGCGCTGTAGTCCGCCGGTTTCTTCATTGGGGTCAACGGTTTCAGACTTGGTGGTTAGTTCAGAAGGGGCACGGGTGCTGTATTTTTGGTATTCCAACACAGGCATGATTCGGTTTAGATTGGCAATCAATGCACCGCCCATGGCTAGAGAAAGCAAGCTGCCTGCAACAGCTAAGTGTTTAAATTGGCGGGATTTAATGCTAACAAAGGCATGTTGTATGAGCCAGATTGCGACAAAGAAAACCAGGTAATAATAAATCATTTGGTAATGGCCGGCCAGGATGGCGCAGCTCATCATAATTCCTGTCATGGCCGCTCCGGCCAGGTATTTTTTTTGGGCCATCCAAGCCATTCCTGCAATTGCCCATGGGAGGTATCCGATGGTTTGAACTTTGCCGAAGTGGCCTGCAGCGAGAACCACCGCAACATAGGAAGTGAGTCCAAAGGCAATGGCCGAGAGTACGGAGGCTTCGGGTCGGTTTTTAAAGGCAATCATCATCAGATAAAAACCAGCCATGGCCGACCACAGGTACATGGCAACGCGGGTAAGGCCTAATCCGACCAATGCATTTACGGCAGGTGAAATAAAATTTCCAACGGGTTTGAAATAAATCAAATAGTTTGGCATTCCGCTAAACATACGGTTGGTCCACAATGCGGGCCTGCCGTTTTCTTTTTCAAAATCCATGGCCTGCATGGCTGCACCACGCCACATATCGTCGTCGTGGGCTCTTAATTCCATTCCATCAAATAGCTCGGCTTTGCCAATAACCATGGCGATGAGCAACAATGCAGCGAGTGCAATTGCGTGGGGCATTAAGGGGCGCAAACGTTCCATATTGAAAAGGGTTGAGGTGGTTAGAGTCGGTCTTCGGGTTGTATGGCCTCAAAAACGGCTTTAGCCACCTTTGGACCTACGGTCATATCTAAAGTTTCGGGTACAATGTTGTCTCGGTCGATATTTTCTACCGCATTTGCTATGGCCATGGCTGCGGCGATTTTCATGCGGGTAGTAATTCGGCGGGCATGTCCATCAAGGGCGCCGCGAAAAATACCTGGAAAGGCAAGTACGTTGTTGATTTGATTGGGTAGGTCACTGCGTCCTGTACCCACCACAGCTGCTCCCCCTTTATAGGCTTCTTCGGGCATGATTTCTGGGATTGGATTCGCCAGGGCAAAAATGATGGCATCTTTGGCCATGCTGCCAATGTCGTTTGCATTCAGCAAATTTTCTTGACTTACCCCAATGAAAACATCTGCTCCTTTCAAAACATCGTGCAGAGTGCCTGAAACATTGTTTGGGTTTGTCCAGCTTAGTAGGCTGCGTTTTGTTTCGTTCAAGTCGGTTCTGCCTGCATGCACCACTCCTTTTGTATCGCACAGAACAACCTCTTTAACGGCCAATCCTTTCAGGTCTTCGCCGCGGGTGGCGCTGTCGAGCAGTTTGGCAATAGCGACTCCGGCTGCCCCTGCTCCATTTATGACAATTTTAAGGTCTTGAATGTTTTTATTGAGCAATTTGCAGGCGTTGATTATACCGGCAAGAACAACCACAGCCGTTCCATGTTGGTCGTCATGAAAAACGGGAATGCCTAAATCTTGAAGGCGGTCTTCGATTTCAAAGCAACGGGGGGCAGAAATATCTTCGAGGTTAATGCCGCCAAAAACGGGTGCAATGCGGCGAATGGTTTCAATGACCTCTTCGGTATCTTGGGTATCTAGGCAAATGGGAAAAGCATCTACATCGCCAAACTTTTTAAACAGCATGGCTTTTCCTTCCATCACGGGGAGGGCGGCTAAGGCTCCGATGTTGCCTAAACCTAGAACGGCGGTTCCGTCGGTAACTACGGCCACCATGTTGCTTTTAATGGTGTATTTCCATACATCTGAGGGGTTAGCATGAATCCGTTTGCAGGGTTCTGCAACGCCTGGAGAATACAATAAACTCAATCCATCGCGCGAATCAATGTCCATTTTTGCTTGAATACTAATTTTGCCGCGAAGCGATTCATGCAAGGTTAAGGACTCCTTAAAATAATCCATATAGGTGATTTGGGTTGTTCAAACTTAGTAAAGAAAATGCTAGGTGCAGTCTTTAGCGCACGTAGCGGTAGTCTTCGTTGCCTTTTAGGCCCACGATTACTTTGTAAATCAAATTGATAACCTGTTCAACGTCTTCGGCTGCCACGGTTTCTACGGTGGTGTGCATGTATTTTAGTGGAAGGGAAATCAGGGCGCTGGGTACGCCTTCGCCGCTGTAGGCAAACGAATCGGTGTCGGTTCCGGTGCTGCGTTCGGCTACGATGCGTTGGAAAGCGATTCCAGCTTCGTTTGCGGTATCGATGATGCGGTCGAGCAGGATATTGTGAACAGCGGCGCCATAGGAAAGCACAGGGCCACGGCCGCAGGCGATGTCTGAGTCTTCTTTGTTGTAACCGGGCGATTGGGTATCGTGGGTAACGTCGGTAATGATGGCTACATCGGGTTTGATGCGGCGGGAAATCATTTCGGCGCCGCGCAAGCCGATTTCTTCTTGAACGGAGTTAACGGCATACAAGGCAAAGGGCAATTGAATGCCATTTTCTTTGATGCGTCGAAGCACTTCGGCAATCATAAAGCCGCCCATTCGGTTGTCTAACGCACGTCCGGTGATGTAGCGGTCTCCATTAAGCCAGGTAAGGCCATCGGTAAAAGTAGCCACACAACCTATGTGAATACCCATGGCTAAAACCTCGTCGCGGTTGTTGGCACCTACATCTAAAAAGATGCTTTTCATGTTTGGAGCCGGTTCGTCTTTGTCGCGGGGCCGCACGTGAATGGCGGGCCAGCCAAAGATAGCGGGGATTAATCCTTTCTTGGTGTGAATTGCGGCCCGCATGCTGGGAGCAATTACGGCATCGCTGCCCCCGTTCCGTTTAAGGGTGATGTAGCCTTTCTCGCTAATATTGGCAACAAACCAAGCGATTTCGTCTGCGTGGGCCTCAATAACAACCTTGTAGGGGGCATTGGGATTAACAATGGCCGCAACAGAGCCATAGGGATCCGACATATAGGTGTCGGAATACGGTTTTATGTAATCTAGCCAAATTTGCTGCCCCTGAGCTTCGTGCCCGGTGGGCGAATAATTGTTTAGGTATTGGCTTAAAAAATCCTTCGATTGTGTATCCATATCTGAGCATGAAGATAAAAAAAAAGCCCCAACAAGGGGCTAAAATAACAATAAGGACTATCCTATTTTTTTGGATAGAATTCGTCAGAAACAGTTAAGCGCTTGCGTCCACGGCGGCGACGAGCTGCCAATACACGGCGTCCATTGGCCGTTGACATCCGCTTACGAAAACCGTGTTTATTTCTTCTCTTGCGAATGGAGGGTTGAAACGTTCTCTTAGACATGACGATGAGTTAAACAGTATGCTATCAAAAATTGGATTGCAAAAATAGGTTTTCTGTTTCAAATCACCAACTTTAATTCAGGTTCGGCCGATTTCTTTGGTGTGGATTCTATTGGCTCGCCCTTGAATCAAGGTGAAAAAGGCGATGCCGCTTGGTGCAGACGGATTGCTTTTTTCGACAAATAAAGGCTCAGCACAAAGGTTCCCACGGCCCCAATTAAGGTCAAAATTCCCCAACCTTGAAACAAGAAAAAATCAAACAATCCATGCAATACAGAGGCCAGCAGAAGGGCGGGAATTGCGATGGGATAGATGGGCTTGGATTTTTTTAGGCCCAGGGCAAAGCCAAGCAAAATGCCCCAAGTGGCATGGGCGGGTACCGAAAGAAATGCACGCATTATTCCCGTTGCAACGCCGTGTTCTGTTACGTACATTATGTTTTCAAGGGTGGCAAATCCCATGGCCGACATGACGCAATAGGTGATGCCGTCAAAGGGCTCATTGAACACTTTTTTTGGAAAAATAAACCAACGCACAAAAATAAATTTGCAGAATTCTTCAATCAACCCAATTCCAAAAACGCAGGACAAAAAGGAAATCCAGAGGTTTTCGGATTGTGGGGCTGAACCTAGAGCCTGGACCAATAAAGATAAAATGAGGGTAGGAACAACACTAAGCACCCCCAATAGGAAGGCAAACAGCAACCAATGCAAGGGTTCTTTGTCCCATTTGTCTTTCCAGTAAATGTAAATTGCAATGGCCAAACCGGGGGCAATGGCCAAGGCAATCAGATGGTATGAACCCATAATGAATGCATTCGCTTCGATTGTATGGGTAAACCTAGCAAATAATTTTGAATGGGTGGGTTCCTTATGTTTACCCAACAAAGCAGCAAAGGGTGCTTTTCAAAGCAAGGCATTGGCATTGCGAATGGCATTTGCCCGTCCTTAAAATTTCCAAGGAAGTTGGGGAATGGACTCCCTTACATCCCCATATCATCGCCTGCGCCCATGCCTTCTCCGCGCCGGCGGCCACGTTGTTCAGCTTTGAAAGGCTTGCCAAATTTCCAGGTAAGTTGGGCGGTAAAACGCAGGGTCATGGGGTCCCTCAATACCTCTGCGTCAAAGTACAAATCCCTTGATTTAAATAGAAAGCGCCGGGTGTCAAAAATGTCTGAGGCATTCACTGCTAAGGAAAGTTTTCCATCTAAAAAGTCTTTGCGAAGCCCGGCATCTACCCACAAAAAATAGGAGATTTCGCCTTGAGGAAACACCTGTGGGGCTTGGTAAAAGATACTGGCCTGCCACTCCCATGTTTTCCCCATTTTATAGGTCCATTGCGACCTTAGATTTAGGCTGTAATTTTCGGCGTCTAGGGCTCCTAAGCTGGAATTCCCTGCGGTGTAGGTTCGAAAAAGATTCAGGGTAAAGGTTCCAGAAAGCACTTTTTTTATTCGGGCTCTGTACACCATTTCCAGTCCGCTGCTGTGCGAAAAACCAAAATTGGCTTGCGCCACCGTTGCTATGCCTAGGGTATCGATGGAAATAAGCCGCTGGATTGGACCATCGGTGTAGCGATAGTAGGCCGAGGCGTACAAAAAATGAGGTCCCAACATTTTGCTGAACGAAAGTTCTAAGGCATCGGTGATTTCTGGATTTAAATCGGGATTTCCTTGCCGTACATTAAACGGGTCGCGGTAGTCTGGAAAGGGATTCAGCGACCAGAATCCGGGGCGGTCTATGCGGCGCGAATATCCCAATGTTAAATCCAATCCGGGTTTGGGGCTCCATTTTAGGTTGGCCGTTGGAAAAAACTGCAGGTATCTTTTGTCAAAGGCCAATATACTTTTTGATGCATACCCTTGGGCTAAGGTGTATTCGCTGCGCAATCCCACCTGATAATCCAAGGTTTTATGTATTTTCCCTGCCAATTGAAAATAGGCTGCAGCAACCATTTCGTCGTACCGGAATGCGGCAGTACGCAGGGTGTCGGCGAACCAGCCCGATGTACCAAGGCTATCGGTTTTTAAGTCGGAATCGCTGCGTCTAAGGTTTGATTTAAGCCCAAATTCAAGCTTTGAAAGCCCTTTCCATTTCAGCATTTGAACTCTATCTATTTGAGCACTCAGAACCCCATTTAAGGTTCCGTTTTGGCTTCGGCTAAAAATGGTGTCTATGGTTGGAAATGCATTTAGCTGTTCAAAATCAGCTTTTTCTGCATCTCCATTTATGCTGCTTGACACCGAGGCACTCCATTCTGAGCCATTCTCTTTTTCTTTTTTGGTCCAAGATAGATTGACATCGCCGTTCCACCCCAATTCCTCATTATCGACGTTTCTTTGAAAGCTAAGATTGGGTGTGTTTGCTGAATCTGAAAAGGTGTTCAGAAAGGTTTCAGGGTGGCGTTCTTGCCTAGGCCCCCCCAAATAGGTAAGGGTTAAGATGTTTTTTTTGTTGGGGCTAAATTCGACCGAACCCGATACGCTGGCATTCATGTCGCTTCGGTGGCCTTCAATGCCTTGGTTTTGCCTTAAAAAATCTGTTCCAGGAAGGTAACTGTTTCTTCGGGTGTAACCGCTCATGGGGCGGGTTGAACTTCGAAACGACAAGGAATTGGAAAGGATCCAAGCTCCTTTTTTTGCATTGAAGTTGATGGAGGCATTTGAATTGGCTGGCCATCCGCCACCGGCACTGAGCTGCCCAAAACGACCATCGGGTCGGTCTTCTTTGGTGATGATGTTCAGTATGCTAACCCCTTCGGCATCGTATTTGGCCGAGGGCGAGGTAATCAATTCAAACCGTACAATCGACGAGGCCGGAATCTGTTCCAAAATTTGGCTCCGATTTTCGGCATTAAGCCCCGAGGGTTTTCCATTGATGTACACCAACAAGCTTCCTGAGCCCCGCACGGCGATAGCGCCATCTACATCTACCTGCACCAAGGGCACCTGCCTCAATGCGTCCATGGCCGAGCCCCCTGCGGCAATGCTGTTTTTTTGAACATTAAAAATCTTGCGGTCAACCCCCAATTCCATTTCAGGGCGATCGTCGGTTAGGTTGAATTCAGAAATAGATTGAGCACTGGGATTTAAGGTAAAGGTTTGGCCTGCCTTGGTTTTCCAGTCTTCAAATAAGGTGTCTTTAAATGTGGTGTATCCCACCGCACTTATTTGCAACAGCAGGGGATTTCCTTCGGGCATCGGGAAACTGAATTTCCCTGTACTATCGGCAATGCCACCGCCTAAGGTTTTATTGCCATTTGCCGCATTTTTTATGGCAATAGAGGCAAAGGCTATCGGCTTGCCGGTAGCTCCATCTTTTATGCGTCCTTTAAAGTTTTGTTGACCCCAAGCCCCGCTGAGGCCCAAAATAGCGCCGGTCAGCAGCAGCAGTCTTTTCCCGAATTTCGTTCCCAATGCCCTGTAGATTTGTTATTGCTTTATAAATAAAATGGGGCTCCCTTGGCCGTGTATTTGAAGGAAATAAACCCCAGAACTCAGTGTTTTGGTTGTGATTCCTTGAGCCGTGTTCCATAGACCCTTTTGCCTTGCTCGGCCAGAAGCATCTAAAATGGTGTAGGGCAGATTCTCTTCCAAACCAGTTAGCCAAAGCCGATCGGTTGTGGGGTTGGGGTAGGGCTGCAAAGCATTCTTCCATTCGGTCATGGACAAACTGCCGTTCATGGTTATGCTGCCGTCTTGGTTTATTAGCCACTGGTTGGGATCAATAACCAATCCTGTTAGTGAGCCAGTACAAGGAACAATGGCGGTTGAAGTGGGCTGAGTTAGATTCATGCGCACCACCGTGTCGCCGCTGGGGCGTTGAACCCGAAGTTCAAGGGGAACGTGGAAAAATGGAACGGAAGTCGGTACTGAGGTGGTTTGAGATACCGACAGCCAAAGGGTGTCATTCAAGTGCAAATACTCAATACCAAACGTCGGAAAACCTTCTCCATAATACCATTCCTGAAAAAAATCACTGAAATTCAACCCGCTGTGGTTCTCCATTAGGGCTTTAAACTGAGGCACGCTTGCGGTGCTGCCTCCATAGGTTTGAAGGTACAGGCGTAACCCTGAAAAAAACAGGGAATCGTTGTTGATTATTGAGCGCAGGGTATGCAAAATGGCGGCACCCTTGTCGTAGGTCAATCGGCCTGAAAACATTCGGCTTACATCTGTTGTGTCGGGGACGTTTACGCTGCCGTCAGGCGAGGACATAACGTTGGTGTGCGTGGCATTCATCCAGCCAAGGGCGTTCCCGTTTTGAATTTGTTCGCGGAATAGGTATTCTGAATACGAGGCAAAGCCCTCGTTTAACCATATTTCTCGCCAATACGAGCAGGTAACGTGATCGCCAAACCACTGATGCCCCAATTCATGGGCCGTCAAATCTCGATTAAAAAAGCCTTGGGTGGTCATGGTTTGGTGTTCCATGCCGCCGCTGAAGGGTGCCATGCAATGTCCGTATTTTTCGTCTGCAAAAGGGTAAGGCCCAAACAGCTCAGAAAATTCTTCCATCATATCCACGGTCTCGTCAATGTCGGCCTGAAAGTTGGGCAGGGTTCCTGGGTTGTCGTAGATGTAGTTTAAAATATACACCGGAGGCGAATTAACCGGATACGCGGTTATGGCATATTCTACGTACGTGGAAACGGAAACCGATAGCAGGTAGTAATCAATGGGATGCCTATGTACCCATTCATAGCGGTGGCGGTTGTTTGAGAGGGGCGTTATGGACTCCAGCAAACCATTTGATCCGGCTTTGTTTTGGTTGGATGTGCTAATCCAAATTCGACAAGAATCTATTTTGTCGGTTAAACTCTGTTTGACCGGCCACCAGTCACGGGCAGAGTAGGGTTGAGACAAAGACCAGGTAACCTGGTTGCCCCAAGAGGGGCTGCTCCCGTTCGACAAGCCGTTAAAAAATCCGCCGTTGGGGGGCGTTCCGGCATAGGTTATGGAGGCCATAAAGGTTTGCCCCTGAGGTATGCTGTTGGGAAGGGTAGCGGTTACCACGTTCCCGTTGCGTTGGTAGGGAACGCCCTGCCCATTTATGCTTACGTTGCTAATGCTTAAGTTTGAATGCAGTTCTACAATATATTGATTCAACGGCTGCAAGGCCATTGCTGTTGTGCTTACGGTTCCGGCTACCGCGTTTGAACTGCGCTCCAACTCCAAATCCAAATGCACATACCGTACGTCATAGACGTTGGTGCCCGGAACATCCATGTGCACGCCAGGAACTATTCCACCCGACGCAGATTTAGAAATTGAACAGGGATGTTGGCTAATGCCACACACGGAACACAGAGTCCCAATGCATACGGAAAGTAATTTCATGGTCAAAGATATAGGTATAACCTTAATTTTGGGCAGGACTTTGCTGCCTATTTCTTAGCAAAAGACGGAATTCGAAGGCGGGTGCGGCAGGCAGGATTGAACCGAGAGCCCGCAAAGCAGAACGGTCATGGGCCCGTGTGCTGCAGACCTACCGGAAAAAGCCCGTTGCCCGCCCCCATAAAAAAAGCGGTTCGACCGAAATCGAACCGCTTTTTTTGAAACCGTAAAACCCGATTTAAATCAAGGTTTATCGAATTTTTATTTGATGAAAGGAATCGCTACACGTGCGTTTGTTCCGGTCAAGGTTAAGAAATATTGACCTGAAGACAAGCTGTTGGTGTTTACTTCGATGCTGTTGCTGCCTTCCATCAACGAAACTTGACCCAATTTGGCAACCTCGCGGCCCATGATGTTAACAATGCTCAATTCAGCATTGAAAGAACGGGTTGAAGAGAATGTCAAAGTTGATACTTCGTTCACTGGATTGGGGAACAAATTCATTTGGCTGATTCCGCTGACGCTTTCCAACGAAGTTACTGGAGTCAATTCTACCAAGTTTCCACCGTTGGGGAAAGCAACCCATAGACCGAAAGGCTGCAAATTGCTTACGTTTTCGTCGTTGGGGGTTAAGAAACCAGTAGCAAAAATGGTTAGACCTAGTCCTGACAATTGAGTCAATGGAGCTGCAAAAGTAGCTACAGTGGTGTTGTTGTCGTTTGCAGGGGTGATGCGGATTTGACCGTCAGCAATGGTAGGAATAGGCAAGTAACCTTGGTATTCGCCGAAGCTGATGTCATTAACCAATACGCTACCGGTAGAACCAACGGCATCAACCATAGGTGCATCGGGAGAGTGGTGGAATACTGCAATGCTTACAGTGGTAGGGCTGATAGACCAAGGGCGTGAACCAGAAATCACGTCCAAACCAAAAGCTACATTTGTTCCGTTTACAGAAACGGAATGTGCAAAGTTGGTTCCGCTGGTGTTGGCTAGGCCTGCAGCTGCTACTTGATAGGTGGTGTTTTTCATTAAGGTAGCTGGAATTTTCACCAAGGCACCGCTGGTATCGGCAGAATTTGGAGCCGAAAACAATACACGGTAGTTGTCAGAAGGCACCAACAAATACTTAGTAGCTTGCAAATAACCTACATTGTTGAAAGGAATAACCGCACCGGCAGAAGTTACCACGTCGATGTCAACGGCAGCTACCATGGGATCGGGTGAATTGTGTACAATTTGAATGCGGCTTGCGTCTGTTTGTGGCAGGGCCAAAACGGTTCCATCAGGCAACGCAACGAACAAACCAAAAGCAGGCTGGCCCATAGCGGGAGATAATTTTCCAGAAGCAAATACCACACCGGCGCCTCCGCCAGCGTTTAAGGTAGCCAAAGGAATACCAAAACCTTCAACCATGGTGTTGAAGTCGGTGGCTGGAGTTAGCAACGACAACAAGTCAGCGGCAGGCAGGGTGGCTGTTCCAGTAAAGGCACCGAAAGCCAGGGTAGGAACCACTGGAGTTAAGGCATCTAAATTGGTGAAGATGGCCACTGCTGGTGCATCGGTGCTGCCGTGAAAAATATTTACATCAAAATCGTTTGAAGAACCTGCTGTCAAAGCACCGGCTCCAAAAAACAAATTGAAGGGGTGGCTTGAACTGCCAATTTCGCCAGCGGCAACAGCCACGTACGAAGAATTTGCCATCAAGGTAGGAAGAGCGAAAGAAACTAAAGTATCGCTCAACATGGTTCCTGCACCAAATTCAGGGGCAATGGCAACGCGGGCGTTGGTCAAACCGGAAGGAACTTGCAAATATGCAGTGGCCGAACGGAAAGAAAGGTTGTTAACCAATGGATTGGCAGTGAAGCCAGAACCCAGATTGACATAAATGTCAACCGTGCCTGCTGCGGGAGTAGGACAGTTGTGAATGATCTGCACATTGGCATTTTGTGCCTGAACAACCACTGCGGTTGCTGCTACGGCAAATAGGGATAATAATTGTTTTTTCATTGTAAATGGGTATTATTTGAATGTTAAACATGTTTGTTGGACTTTTGTTCCAATTCCAGGGTGTTTTTCTTTGCTTTTTAATTTTCTTTCCAGTTAGATTCCTTGATTTGGTGGGCATTTCCTTACTTTGCACTGGATTTACGTTAACCAATTTTAAGATATGAGCAAGGCGTATCAGCAGCCGAACGAGGCTGACAGGTCGAAATTTTTGGAACAACTTGGATCAGATCGGGTGCGTTGGGACGCGGAGGCCATTCATTCGGCTGCTTCTGATATGACCGAAGACCTGGTTTTTCTGCCCAGCCTGGTTGTTTTTCCTGAAACCACCGAAGAGGTGAGTCAAATCGTACGGCATTGCTACCTCCGCGCCATTCCTTTAACGGTACGTGGAGCAGGAACCGGCTTGAGCGGAGGTGCGCTGCCCGTTGAAGGCGGGCTGGTTTTAAGCACGGCCCGCATGAATGCCCAGCCTAAAATTGACGAGGCCAACATGCAGGTTTTTGTTCAACCCGGCGTGATTACCCAAGTTTTGCAATCCTGCGTAGAAGAAAAGGGGCTGTTTTATCCGCCCGACCCTTCCAGCCGCGGTTCTAGTTTTATTGGAGGCAATTTGGCCGAATCTTCTGGCGGCCCCAGGGCCGTTAAATACGGGGTAACCAAAGATTATGTGTTGAACCTTGAGGTGGTTTTGGCCGACGGTCGAATCATGGAAACCGGAGCCCGCGTGCTAAAAAACGCCACCGGCTACAACCTAACTCAGCTTATGATTGGCAGCGAAGGAACCCTAGCCATCATAACCGGCATTACCCTGCGTTTGATTCCGCTGCCCACCTTGCGTTGGACTTTCTTGGTTCCTTTTCAAAACCCAAATCAGGCCGTTTCGGCGGTGGCCCATGTGTTCAAAGCCGGGCTTACGCCCTCGGCCATGGAATTTATGGAACGCGATGCCATAGCCTACACCCTGGCCAAGCGGCCCGATTTGGCCTTTCCCGAAGCAGAGTTGGCGCAGGCCTATTTGCTGGTTGAACTCGATGGGTTCGACGAAGACGAACTGCAGCGCCAAACCGACCGGTTGATTCCCGTTTTAGAGGGCTTTGAACCCAATGAAATTTGGATGGCTACAACGGCCGCCGAAACCGAAGGCCTTTGGAAGGTGCGCCGTTCCATTGGCGAGGCGGTAAAGTCGCATTCCATTTACAAAGAACAAGACACCGTGGTGCCCCGGTTTTTCCTGCCCGAATTGCTTGCCTATGTCAAGGAATTGGGTGCCGAGTTCGGCTTCGAATCCGTCTGCTACGGGCATGCCGGCGACGGCAATTTGCACGTAAATATACTGCGAGGCAAGCTCAGCGAGCAGGCTTGGGAACAGGAATTGCCCATCGCCATCCGAAAATTATTCAAAAAAGTCAAGGAACTTGGCGGCACTTTGTCGGGCGAACATGGCATTGGCTGGGTGCAAAAAAACTACATGGATTTGGTTTGCAGCCCTGCCCAGCTTGAAATGATGCGGGGCATAAAGTCGGTTTTCGATCCCAAAAACATCCTAAATCCAGGCAAGATTTTCCCCGATGCAAAGTAAGGAAGCTGGGTTTTTGCTTGGATTTTTTGGGCGGCAGCCGGGCTTTCAGGGGTTGTCCGCGGTGGCCGGAAGGCGGGCCCAGCGGGCTTGCGGTGGCTCCTGAAGTCGCCTCCGCGCCTCGCGGGCCCGGCTCCGGCCCCCTTGCGGGCAACTCCCTTCAATCCCTGCCGCACAACCCAACAAGCGTTTCCGTGTTGATTTTGCCAACCCCGGGCCGAACTCTTCGGGCCTTATCGCTTTTGCCAATCCAATCCAACCCCGGCATGAAGGTAAGCCTAAGGGACCGGCAATTTTCAGCCGGCTTTAACTCATCTTAAAAGCAGCAGAACTTTAAGGTAGGCAAGGGGAGGCCTTCCCGAACCGTGCCGTTTTGTTTTTCGAACTGTTTTAATCTCGACGCCCTAAAAACATCATGATATAATACAAAAGAACGGTCAAGGAAGACAAGGCTGCTACCACATAGGTAGTGGCGGCAAGGCGCAACGCATGGCTTGCTTTTTCATGTTCTTCGCCGTAGGTCAGGCCTGTGCTGTTCAACCACATCAATCCCCGGCGCGTGGCATCAAATTCCACCGGCAAGGTAATCAAGCTGAATAAAGTAATGGCCCCCTGAGCCACTATAATAATCAGCAGCATGGTGTTGTTGTCGTACATATTGAACATTAAGCCCCCAAAGATGGAAGCCAGAAATATGAAATTAATCACCTGGTTGCTGATGTTCACCAAGGGGACCATGGCCGAACGGAATTGCAAAAACGGATAGGCCGTAGCATGCTGCACAGCGTGTCCGCACTCATGTGCCGCCACCGCCGCAGCCGAAACCGAAGCTCCATTGTACACCTCAGGACTTAAGTTTACTGTTTTATTTGCCGGATTGTAGTGGTCGGTTAAACTGCCTTGAACGCAGGTTACTTGAACGTCGTTGATGCCGCTGTCCCTTAGCATGCGTTCGGCTACCTCTCGGCCTGTGAGGCCAGATTTCAGCGGGACTTTGGTATAGGCGTTAAAACGGTTTTTAAGGCGCATGCCAACCAGCATGCTTACTACCATAAAAAAGCCAATGATTAAGAATAACATAGGATGTTGAGTTTAAATTTTGGAAATCAAAGTTCGCTCTTTTTCAAGGTTTCTACAAGTGCAACCCAACCTAAGCTAGTTAAAATTGCATAAAGCCAAATTCGGGGGAATTTAAGGGGGGATTTTCGATTTGATTTGGCCTTTCAGGGGGCAAACCAAAAAGGGGTTTAAACCGGCATCTCCATTACCTCATAGGTTTTGTAAATTTCGCCGCCAATATTGAGCAGCGGCCGCTTCATGGGCTCGTTGTCTTCTACAATGTAGCTGGCTTCGGCCCAAGTCGCGCCCCGTTCCATTCCGCGCTGTGTAATTTGCAAATACATCAAGGCATCTAAGCCTTTTCGTTGGTATTCGGGCAAGACCCCTAGAATAACAATTCGAACGCATTTTATTTTTTTGGCCTTGGTAAACATATCTATCCAATTAAAAGGGAATAAATTGCCTTTCCACGACCGAAACACTTCGTTGTAATCGGGCAGGCAAATGCAACCTCCAACCACCTCGCCATCTACTTTGGCCAGCATGACCAGCCGGGGGTCCGTAATCTGCTTTAAATCGGTGGTTATGTGGTCAAATTCCGCATCGGTTAAGGGGACCCAGCCGTGGTTGTTTACTGTGGTCCAGGCTTTATTAAACAAGCCCCTAAAGGTTTTTACTCCTTCGTCAAACTGTTTCATATCTAAATTCACCAATTCGAACTTTAGCCGGTACTTTAGGGCCGCTTCAATCCGGTCAATGCGCTCCCGGTTCTTTTCCAGAATTTTAATTCCATCAAACCGAAAGGCGAACAATTTTTTGATGGGCTGCAAACCATAGGCCAAGTACAAGGAATAATACCAACGAGCGTTGTAGGTCGATAAAATCACATGTTGTTCATCAAAGCCATCAATCATGACTCCATAGTCTTCGTTTGATGAGGGACTGGCGGGACCGCGCATGTGGGTATAATTTTGTTCTTTCAACCAGTTTCGTGCTGCGTCCAACAAGGCTTTTGATACCTCAACATCGTCAATGCATTCAAAGAACCCAAAAAAACCAACCCGATCTTTCCAGGTTTCGTTGTGCAGGTGATTGATGATTGCGGCTACCCGTCCCAGCACCTGTCCCTGCCTTAGGGCAATAAAGGCCTGCATTTCTCCGTGCTGAAAAAAGGGGTTTTTGTCTTTTTGAAAGACTTTTCGGTAACTGCTTTTTAGGGGAGCAACCCATACCGGGTCGTTTTTATACATTTTCCAGGGAAAAAAAATGAATCGTTCCCAATCCGATTTGCTTGAAACGGTTTGTATTGTTATGTGGCTCATGCTGCTGTTTTTAGCGGTACATCTGAAGCTGTTGTGGAACAAATTTCAAGGGTAAAAGTAGGTAATTTGCACATAGATTGCCAAAGATTCCTTGAAGGCTTTGCCTGTGTTTTAATGCGTTTTACCTTTGTGTATGGCGAAGTACAGCGGCTTTAATTCCATTTTCCGATTCAAGCAGTTTTCTTTGCAACAGGGTCCGGGTGTTTTTCGCTTGGGAAGCGATGCGGTTTTGTTGGGTTGCTGGGCTCCGCTTTCTTTGGATGGGGGCCCTATTTTGGATGTGGGCACCGGAACGGGCATTTTGGCTCTAATGGCGGCACAACGCACCCAGCGCGAAGTTTGGGGCATTGATTCCTTGCCCGAATCGGCGTTCTTGGCCCTTCAAAATGCCCAATCCAGTCCTTGGGCCCACCGCATCCGCATGTTCCATGCTTCCATCGATTCTTTTCAGCCCCATTTTGCCCCTTCGGACATCCTACTGAATCCTCCCTATTTTTTTAACCACACTCCGAATGCCCAGCCCAATTTGACCCAAGCCAGGCATGCCAGCCCCGATTTGCCGCTGCGTTGGTTTAAAAGTCCCAGCTTTTCAACCATGCAGCAGGGAAACATCCACCTGATTGTTCCGAGCAGTTCTTTAGGGATTTGGGAGAAGGCTTGGAGCAGCCAGGCTTGGTTTTTGAACCGGCACTTGCAGGTTCAAGGTCGATTTCAAGGCCCAATCATTCGATCGATTTTAAGTTTGAGCCGCAGCCCTAGCCCCCCGCGAACCGAAACGCTGTATTTATATGAAAGCAACGGCGAGCGGAGCCCAGCATTTCAGTCGCTTAGCACTGAATTTTACTTGTAATGCAGCCATAAGCTGCAGTTAATCTTCTTGTACAATCCGGACCCGTACTTCTTGGATATTCCGTTCACTTACTTGGGTCATCAAAAACCGAAAGACTCCGATTTTAATTTCATCGCCCTGTTCGGGAATTTCTTGGTGGTGGAACAAGATAAATCCCGCCAAGGTTTCATAATCCTCATGCTCAGGAATATCTAGGTTGTATTTGTCGTTCAAGGCATCTATTTCAAGCCGTCCGGCCCACAAATAGGTGTGCTCGTCCAGCTGCTTATCGGTTAAAACTTCTTTGTCGTGTTCGTCCTGAATTTCGCCCACCAGCTCTTCGATGATGTCTTCTAGGGTAATGAGCCCTGCGGTTCCGCCGTATTCATCTACCACAATGGCCAGGGATTTATGCTGTTGAATAAACTGCGTCATGATGTCTTTGATGGGTGTGGTTTCTGCCACAAAGAACACCGGCCTCAAAATGGCATTGATGGATTGAGGCGAGGTGAATAAATCAAAGCTGTGGACAAATCCAATCACTTCGTCTATGCGTTCGGAATACACCACAATTTTAGAATGCCCCGATTCTACGAACGATTTTCGAAGCATTTCTACTTCGGCCGACTTTTCAATGGCTGTTATTTCATTTCGTGGAATCATGCATTCTCGGGCTTTCACCGAGGGGAATTCTAGGGCATTCTGCAAAATAAACACTTCGTTTTCTACTTCTGCGCGTTCATCTTTGGCTTCTTCGGTGAGTTGCCGCAAGTAGTAGTTTAAATCGGACAAATCAACCCCTTGGCTGTGTTGATTGGTTTTAATATTCAAAACCTTTCGGACCACCAGGTTGCTAAATCCGGTAATTAAAATTACGGGCAATTTTAAAACGACATAAAAAACATAGGCTGGGCCAGAAAAAATCGACAGCATTTTATTGGGTTGCAAGGCAAAAATGGCTTTCGGCAGGTATTCGGCCACAAACAGAATCAACACCGTGGCAGCTATGGTTTGCAGCACCAAACTGCTGAGCTCGGCACCTTGTGGGCCAAATTGATTCACGTATGCTTTGCTAATTAAGGGAGTGAGCCAATTTCCCATAATCAAGCCATAGACCACCAAGGCCAGGTTGTTGCCCACCAACATGGTGGCAATAAAGCGCGAGGGGCTTTGGGTTAGGGTATTTAGAATTCGGCCTGTAAAACCTTTCCTAGACTTTTCCAGTTCCAGTTTCAGCTTATTGCCGGTTATAAATGCAATTTCAATGCCCGAGAAAAAGGCTGAAAGCAACATAGAGGTCAACAGCAGAATAAAATCACCTATGCTCATTGGAGTGTAAAAGTATGCAAAAGCTTTTACTGGGCACTTTAAATCGGTGTAGGTTTGATGATTTACGAGCGGCAGGGATTGAACAAGGTAGCCCGAAGCGTTCCGGGCTCTGGCCCGCGTGCCGCGCAGGCGACCTTGGGAGCCCGCGCAAGGCCGCTGGGGCAGTTCCCGGCACGCGAGGACTACCTGTGAAAGCCCGGCTGCCGCCCCAAAAAAATCCAAAACCTTATAATTGGCTGTATTTTTTTAGTGCTTGGGGGCTAAAAATCCGTTCTGGGCGCAAGCAGGTGTGCCGCCGGCTATTCTTCCACCACAAAAGTGCCTGCCGGGACCAAAAATTGGTACCTAGAAAAATCCAAATTGGCCTTCATGCCCAAGCCTGAAATCACCTGCCTGCCCGACCGAATCGAAACCGCTTCTGGACAGGTAATTTCCCCTTCCTTGTTTGGCAATTCACGCCAAAACAAGACCGAAGTTTTTAGGGTATCGCCTTTGGGATTTGTAACAATCACCGAGCCGCTGGCCCGAATCACATTGGTTTTTTCGAACATCACAGCCGAATCGGCCGTTAAGCTTGAAATCACCTTGCCACGGGCATCCAAAAACCGCATAATTAAACCTGCTGGCATTTGACTTCGGGGGTTTTCACCACCAAAAATTTCTCTAAGCGGGGCTTGCAATTCAAAGCGTTGCACACCTGAATCGCTGTAAGCCAAGAAAAAATCCCGGGTTACCAACAGGGGGATGTCTTCCGAAAGCGGCAGGGGGATGACCTCCTGCATGTTGTTTGAGCAGGCCATGAAGCCCAAGCCCAAACCTGCCCAAAGAAGGAATTTGTGCATTCTTTACCGGGTGCGCACCGTCGTTGTGGTCTGAATCCAGCAGCCTACACTCACGCTGTCGCCGTCCTTCATTTCAATAAAGAAGCAATCTGCCTTTAAAGGATAGGATCCGGCCATGTTGTTCAGTCTTTTTTGGGCTTTTTCTGCCACCGAAGGATCTATGCTTTTGGCTTTGATGTACTGGTCAGAAGCGGCCCAATAGGCACCAAACGAGGTGCATTTGTTGTCGGTAGTGCAAGTTCCGCCGGAGCTGGCATACAAATCTCCAATAAAAATATAGGGTTCACCCCAGTTGGGCTGAATTTCGGCGGCCATGCGTGCGGCCTGACGGGCTCCCGACAAGCTGCCTGCTTCGCGTTGGGCTGAGGCTTGAACCATAAGGAACTTGGCCTTTTTAATGGGGTCTGCTTCCAAGTCAACGGCCTTTTTAAACGCGGTTACGGCCTTGTTTTCTTCTTTAGCTAAGGTGTACATTCTACCTAAGCGAAGGTATGCGGTTGCATTTGGATAGAATTCGGCATTTTTTTCCATAATGCCGATCAAATTTGCGTTGCTTACATATTCTGGTTTTTTGGCGCAAGACTTCCGGTCCAAGGCCGCCGAGGTTTTCCGGATCCATGAAGAATCGCTGGATTTGCTGGCAAAATCCCGTTCCAATACTTCCATTAGGTTTTCGCAGGTCAAACATGGGCCAGCCAAATCGCTCACTTTATTTTGAGCCAGTTGAAAGTTGTTCCATTTAATGCTGTCGGCCTCGGTTATATTTTCCAATCCACTTTCAATTAAATCGTTGATTAGGTTGTAGGCGTCAATGACGTCTCCGCAGTCTTTTTTATTGGCTTTGCGCAAAAAGGCGGTGTAAATCATGTGCAAATACATAACCTGGGCCTCTGTGTTTTCTTTTTCCAATTCCAGCACTCGTTTGCTCCAGCCATAAATCTCGTCCACTTTGTTTTTATCGTACAAGGCCAAGGCCTTCACCTTTTTGCCTAAAATAAATCCTTCGGTTCCGTATTTTGAATCCTGCCTACCGGCTTCAAATCGTCTTTCATACAACAAAAAGAGGGTATCTATCCATCCTTTTTTTATGCTTTCATCGGTCTCTTTTTTAATTAGATCTTGAAGCATGACTTCACCGCGAATGTACAAACCTGTTCCGGGCGTCAGGCAGTTGTTCAGCAAATACCGAAACGCGGGCAAGGCATATTGATAGTCCTTAATTTTGGCGTTGTCGGTAAAAATTTGAAACTCTTTTTTGCACTCATCGCTTCCTGCGGCCACTTCTTCTGTGGCCGATTCGTCTTGAGCCCAAGCGGCGTTGTTGAACGTACCTAGGGTCAGCAATCCAAAACTGAGTAATCCGATGTGCAAAATCCTGAAAGGGTTCATGGCAAGCGTATTTAGTTTAAAGTTAATTAAATCTGGGTTGATCAAACCACCAATCTCGAAGCGATATTCCCAGGGTAACTCGGACAAAAAACTCCCGGTACGACCCTGGAGCGTCCGAACCCATCCAGAGGAGTTGGGTGCCAATATTCAGGTATGAACCCAGATATTTGCTTTGGCCCATGTTTCTACCTCTTCGAAATCCATGGTTGAACGGTAAACCCAATCCAATTCCCATGCCAAATTCGGTGGCTGGAAATTTTTCAGGTTGAAAAGTATTGATTTGATAATGAACTCCGAGTCGAGCGATTAGGTTTCGGCTAAACAAATTTCCTTTGGCTTTTTGTTTCCAATTCCCTGGCTGGCCTTGAAATCCGAGTCCAATGCCCCAGCCATCGGCGTACAATCCTGCGGGGTCGTTGAAATACCGAAATTGGCTGCCCGTGGTATAGTGGGCATCGGCAACCCAAAGCCATTTCCCAGGGTTGCTCCACTGAATTCCTGCCCGCAGCGTGCTGGGCATTTCAACGGCGGCTCCGATTTCTTGACTCAATTGTAGGGTATCGCCCACCAAATTGAAAGCTCCAGCAACATATTGCATGCCCAGCTGTGTTCTTGATGCCGAAATGGGCATGCCTGGCTGATACGATACCCCAAGAACCAACTCATGCCGTTTCTTTAAGGTATCAATGCCCCCTTTTGCGTTTGGAACAGCCCGCTTGAAATTCAATTGAATTCGATGCTGTGCCCCAAAGTCATAGGAAATGGAACCCGCTTCTACTTCCTCGCGGTTGCGGGTCGAGAAAAAGCCTTGGTTTGCAGGCAAAATCAAATTCCGGTCGCGCGTCAACGAGCCAAAGGTGTAATGAATGCCCGCACCTAAGCTCAACCGTTTAAACAAAACAAAGCCATGGTACCAGGACACGCGATTCCAACCTCCACTTCCATTAAAAACGCGCTCCACAGGAATGGTATCTCCATTGCTTATAACCGATGAGGAATCGCGCATGGAATAACCAATTTGCGAAAAGGGTGAAAAAGAAAGGGCCATGGAATATTGAAATCCTTTGGTTTTTCTTAAAATAGGAAGCCCTAAGCTAAAATGGTTTACGTACAAATTTCCAAAGCTATACTTTGTATTTCCGATGCTGCGGGTTCCGCTGTTTACTTCGCTGCCCACCTGTAGAGTAACCAAATCTACCGCCGAAATGGAGGCAGGATTTAGAAAGTTCAAACTCATGGAATCCCGCAGGGCAGCTCCCGTTTGCCCCATTGCTGCTCCATGTTGAGCAAAAGGTCTTTGCCATTCTCCGATTCCATAAATGGAATAGGGCGAAAAGTCATCGACTTGTGCCTGTGCCAATCCTACCGAAACGAACATTCCGAGCAGTACAATCCGTTTAACTATGCGCATCAGCGGTTCCATTTCCATATATGCACCATTCCTTCAAAAACCAAAAGAGGTGCGGCAAAGATGCGATTTTTAGGGTTAGCCTCAAAATACTTCGAATCGCCTCCGGTTAGGTAAACGAATCCCTCTGGTTTTTGTTTTTTAAACTGTTGAATGCTTTCTTCGATTTCATTCTTCCAACCTTTATAAGCTCCCAAAATAAGCGCTTCTTCTGTGTTTGTTGGGAATTGGGGAAGGGTATTGGGGTTTAAACCATCTAGGTTAACCAAGGGCAATTGACCGGTAAAGGCATGCATGGCTTTTGCCCGCAAATGCAAGCCGGGCGAAATGGGGCCGCCCAAATGGCCTTGAACCGAATCTAGGTAATCAACGGTGATGCAGGTGCCAGCATCTATAATTAAGGCGTCTGCATTTTTGTTTCTTGAAAATGCGCCAGCAACCGCTGCCATGCGGTCTGCCCCCCATTTGCTTTGGTCGTACTTGCTTGAAAAGGGTAGGGAAGTATTGGCCCCAAGGCTTAAAATGGGGCCTTTCCAATGGTGTACAATCGCTGGAATTTCCTTTGACACCCCACACCATACCAGCGGGTAGCCACTTTCTGCTTCCGCCTCTGTTATTGAATTAGCTGCTTTTTGGGTCCATTCCCAGCTGTTCTTAGCTTCGTTCCATGCACTCACCTTGGCATTTGAATTGCCTGAATCTAAAGCATAAATAAGCGGTTGTTTGGTGTCCATTTTCCCGATTATGGCGCTTTGGCTGAGTGCGAAAATAAAAAAACCCCGCAACCGGGGTTTGTGGTACCAGTTGGAATCGAACCAACGACACAAGGATTTTCAGTCCTTTGCTCTACCGACTGAGCTATGGTACCTTAATTGGGGAGTGCAAATGTATAAAAAAAATGTTGGCCTAGTCGAATTAGAACAACTTTATGCGGTGAAGTGAAGGAAAAGGGACACTGGAATTGTGCTTTGAGGAATCCCATTGCCCATGAAAACAGGTAGATTTGGTTAAAAACTGTACATCAAACCAATGTGGGGAACAAACCCAACGGCGGCTCTTTCAGCCAATAAGATGGGCATTCGAATGCCGCCTTCTGCATACAAGAAAGGAGTTAGTTCGTACCTATATCGGACATCGGGATTGATTAAGAAACCGCCCCCATTTCCGAACAAACCTCCTATGCCGGCATTGGCTATGATTTGCCCTTTACTCAATGGGAAATGGTAGCCGCCTTTGGCAACAAACGAAAATGCGGCTGCCCCAAAATTAAAGGAAACCAACCCCGCTTCCATTCCCCCCGAAATTTTTGGGGTTATTTGGTAGCTGATGTCGGCGTTCCATTGAAACCAAGCGGCAGCTCCGGAACTAACCACTGGCCCTATGCCAATATTGGTTCCGGTGAAGAAACCGATTGGCACACGGTAGGTCTGTGCTTGGGAAGCCATTGAAATTCCAAAAAACAATACAAACAGCAGAGCCAATTTACGCATACGGACTTTGTATTTTAGAAATGAATATACCACAAAAATACGCCAAAACCCTTGCAATCGCAAACGGTACCTTTGGTTTAATCTTCTGCCTTTTTGAGTATAATCGGCATGTCAAGGACCTCTAGTTTCGATTTCAATTTGGCATAATCGGCCACAACCACAATCCAAACCGATTGGGGATCTAAATAGCGTTTCAGGTGGAAATTCATTTGCTCTAAGTTCAAGCCTTTAAGCATGTTTTTTTGTTTCGTTGGGTAATCTACCATGGACTGATAGGTCAATATATTTTTCAAAATAGATTGCCGTTGCCAGGGCGTCTCATAATTTAAGGCATCGCGTTGGGCCATCGCCAAGCGGGTAAACTCCAATTCAGCTTCTGTGGGTCCTTGTGAGGTGTATTCGCCCAATTCCCGTACAATTTCGAGCAAGGTTGAATCTGTTGTTTCATGCAAGAAGGAACCCGAAATTTGGAAATACCCCAAATTTAGGTTGGATTGGAATGCACCCCGAACCCCATAGGTGTATCCCTTGTTTTCCCGTAAATTTAAGTTCAAGCGGCTGTTGAAGGCGCCGGAAAAAGGAAAAACGGCAACGGTTGACATAAAATGAGGGCCTAGGGCTGAATAGGGCATGCCTGGAGAAACCCAGCGGATTTCGGACTGAGCAGACCCCGGCTTATCTACCACCACCAGGGTGGGCCGCATGGGGAATTTCAACTTTGGTATGGAAGATGTGTTTTCGGAGGGTTGCCTTTTGAGTTTGTTTAAGAAGCCCAATTCTGCTTCCAATTCCTGCGCATTTGAAAATCCTACGGCCGCGATCATGGTTTGAGAAGGCTGGAAAATTTTGTCGTACCATTCCAAAATATGTTTGCGGCTTATATCGCTGCTGCTTTTCACGGTTCCTGCTTCGGGCAGTGCCGCCCGGTGGCCTTCCATCAAGGTGGAATTTACCATGTCAGAGGCCAAGGCTCCAGCATTGTTTTTTCTGTTTTTTAAATTCTCCACTTGTTGCTTCTTAAGGCGTTCCAAATCTTCCGCATCAAAGGCTGGATTTAGCAAACGCTCTTCTACAATTTGAAGGACATCTGAGAGGTCTTTCTTTAGGCATCGTATAGAAATTCCCGTTTCAAGGCTAGAATTGTAAAAAAAGACAGATGCTCCTAGGGATTTCAAGCGGTCGTTCAGGTCCACGGCCGAGGATTTCAGCGATTTTTCTTCCAACAGGTCAACCATCAGTTGCCCAACCCCCGCCAATTGAATGGACTCGTTCCAATACCCCGTGGGCCAAGAAATCTGCAAAGAAATCAAGGGCAGTTCCGGATACGAAGTTCCTACGGCCATGGCTCCAGAAGCGAGGGTTTGTTTCCAAATTTGCATTTCGCTGTCGGGAATTGCCGCTGTGGCTTGGGGCTTTTTAGACCGATCAAAATCGTCTTTGCCCTTCGTGTAAGACACCTGAGCATACTCAGAGAGGTCGGGACGGTACCCATCGGGCAATGCAGGCCTTCCTGAATTGTCTGGAGCGGCCGCCGGCATTTCCACGTCTTTTGGTAAGCAAGAAAGATAGACCGCAGGCTTTCCTTTTAAGTAGGTGTAAAAGGCGGCCATTACCTGCTCTGGGCGCACGTTTCGATACCGGGCGATTTCGGTTAGCCTGTTTTTAGGTGAGCCGGTAAAGGTTTGGTAATAGGCCAGCTGGGCTGCTTTTCCAGATATTGAGGCCAAGCCTTCAATGGCTTCAGCCTCCTGTTGATTGGCAAACCGTTCAATGTCTTCAGCACGTACCCCCCGTTTTTCGAACGCCAATAGGCTTTTTTCCCATTCTTCTTTTAAGTTGGGCAAGGAAGCGTTTGGGAAGCCCGTCAGGCTCACCGAAAAATAGCCTGCCAGCTCGGCAGTAGAGTGGTATGCGTACGCCGATTTGGCCTTTTCTGTCTTTTCCAGCTGCTGATACAAAACAGAGCTCTTTCCATTCCCAATCAAATCCGAGAGAATGTCTAGGGCTGCTTCGTCTTCGTGCCTAGATTCAACGGTGGGATAGGCGATGGACAAAAGTGGAAATCGAACCTTGTCTTTGTAAGAAACAAACCGATTGGCTTGCAGCTTGGCGGGTATTGGCTGCATAGATTTAACTTCGGGTCCCCGCGGAATAGAGCCAAAATAGGTTTTTACCCAACTTAAGCACTGCTCCCGGTCAAAATTGCCCGCAATGGTTAAAGTGGCATTGTTGGGTCCGTACCACCTCAGGAAAAACCGTTTTAAATCATCTAGGTTTGCCGCATTTAAATCCTCAATGTAACCAATGGTAGTCCAAGAATAAGGGTGCCCAAAGGGGTACAGGGCCTCCATGGTTTTTTCATAGACCAAGCCATAAGGCCTGTTGTCGTAGCGTTGGCCCCGTTCGTTTTTCACCGTGGCTCTTTGAATTTCAAATTTCTTTAGGGTAACGGCATCTAAAAAGAAACCCATGCGGTCGGCTTCCAACCACAAAGCGGTTTCCAATTGATTGGAGGGCATCGTTTCGAAATAATTGGTCCGGTCTAAATTGGTGGTTCCGTTTAAGGTGCCGCCCGCTTCGGTTACAATTTTGAAATGTTCCTCATCGGCCACATTGTCTGAACCCTGAAACATCATGTGCTCAAAAAAGTGTGCAAACCCTGAACGGCCGGGCATTTCACGGGCCGAGCCTACGTGGTAGGTTACATCGACGTGCACCATCGGGTCCGATTTGTCGGGGTGCAAAATCACAGTCAACCCATTTTCCAGTTGAAACTTTTCATACGGAATTATCCAAGGATTGTTGGCATCTGCAGCTTGAAACTCAATAGGGGTGGTTTGAGCAAATCCATTCAGGAATAAACCCAAACCGAACCAAATAGAAATCTGTTTCATCGATGTTTTCATTTGTTCAAAGGTAAAAACTATTTACCCCAAATGTTCATCCTTCCCCAAAAGGGTGGCATAGGCCTTGGGGCTGTCTTAAAACAACTGAAAAGTAAAGGGCAACAAATGCTCGATTCCGCAACAACGGGTAAGCTGATCGCCGGGGCCTTCAAAAATGATGTCAATAGGTTCGTTGTTTTGCCTTGCTTGCGTTTCTGAAATAACCTGCCGGCACCCCCCACACGGAGCATACACGCGGCTTGCATCTTTCAATTCTGAAACCACTGCAATGCACAAGGTTTTAATTTTCACCTTCGGATGCGTTGCTCCAACAAAATTCAATACCACCCGCTCGGCACACATTCCACTGGGGTATGAGGCGTTTTCTTGGTTTGAAGCCGAAACTATTTCTCCGGTTTCCAATTGCACGGCTGCACCAACAAAAAACTGGCTGTATGGTGCATGCGCATTTAAGGCTGCCTTTCTAGCTTCTGCCAATACCTGTGCCTCAGCCGTACTTAATGCACGCTCTGAAAGAGTAAAAAATTCTGGAGCAACAACCAATTTTTGCATAACAGTATGAATTTCGAAAGGGCGTCAAAGGTACATTAATTTACCTTCTAGGCCGCATCATGTAAGCAATGGCTTGCTTTTAACCAAATTCCAAATTCCCTCCCTGTTTTTTGGCTTGCAATTTTTTATAATTTCCCCCATGTCTATGGCTGCTGCGCTTTTTTATTCACTTCAAAAACCTTCAGGTTGTCTTCAATTGGTAAAATGATGTTAACAGTAAGATAAACCGCCTTTCAGTTCCTACCTTTGCCTCATGAATTTTCCTGTTTTTTCTTCCTCCGAAGGCAAGCCATCGGCTTCGCCAAGCACGTATCTTTTTATAGGTGCTCCTTTGCGTTCCGTGGGCAATTGGCCGAGTGTGCTGAGTTCTTGGTTGGAGCCATTTGTAGGATCCAATTCCAAACCCGGATTGTACTCGTTTCAACATCCTGATTTTAAGGCTGTACTGATTGTTCCAGAAACAACCAACCTCGAAGCGTTTCGCCGGCAGGTTGCTTCGGTAAAGGTGGATAAAACAATCCTTGTTTTTTCAGCTGTGTCCAGTCAAATGGCTTTGGCCGGATTGGAATCTATGGCCTTGGGCAGTTATGCGTTTAAACGAACGGAAAGCTTAAATTTTTATTTTCCAGAAGCAAACGAGCAGGAGCTGAATGCGCTTTCTATTGTTGTGGATTCGGTTTATCAGGTCCGCGATTGGGTAAATATGCCCCACAACCAATTGAACAGCACCGTCCTTCATGCCGAAATCCAACGCATTGCTTCTTTGTATGGAATGAAGTACGAAGGCTTAGGCCCGAAAGCCATAGAGGCCCTAAAAATGGCGGGCCTAGAATCTGTGAATAAAGGAAGCGACAACCCGCCTTTGTTTGCCATTCTCGAATACTGCCCAATGGGGAAGGAACAAGATCAGCCCATCGTTTTGGTAGGAAAAGGCGTTACCTTCGATACCGGAGGCCACAGCCTAAAGACGGCAAAAGGCATGGAAGAGATGAAAGGGGATATGGCCGGTGCCGCAACGGTTTTGGGCGTGATGATGGGGCTGGCACGAAACAAGTACCCACAAAAGGTTGTGGCATTGTTGCCCGTTACCGATAACCGCCTTGCCCCTTCAAGTTTAAGTCCGGGCGATGTTGTTGCCTATTCCAATGGTTTGACTGTCGAGGTATTGAACACCGACGCCGAAGGCCGATTGATTTTGGCCGATGCCCTTTTGTACGCATCAAAACTAAATCCATCGTATGTTATGGATTTGGCCACCCTGACCGGGTCGGCCCATGCCGCAGTAGGCGAGGGGGCCATGGTTGCTTTCGAATCAGATGCCACGCAGGTTTTTGAAAAATTGAAAGCCGCTGGAGAAAGCGTAGGAGAGCACATTGTTCAATTTCCCCTTTTGCCTGAGTACGACGAACAGCTGAAGTCAACGGTGGCCGACCTTAAAAATATTGGAGGCGGATTGGCCGGTGCCATTACCGCAGCGTTATTTTTGAAACGATTTACCAGCTTCCCCTGGATTCACATCGATTTGTCCATGGCCTTGGCTTCAGCACCTTGCTATTACCGCACTGCTGGAGGTACAGGTTCTGGCGTTCGCCTTTTGCTTGAATTTTTTGACAAGGCCTCAAACCTGCCGATTTCCAAACCATGAAAGAGCGTAATCAAGCGTTGAATGTGGCCATCTCCCTCGGCGATATCCATGGGATAGGCCCCGAAATCATCCTTTCTGCTTTTCAAGAAGCACAATTGTTTAAGTGGTTTACACCCCTTGTTTTTGACCCCGCAGGAGCCTTGCCCCAGCTTAAAACTTCCTTTCCCGAACTGTTTCAAGACTCCGTTTTCGAAATCGGTCCGGGCGACCCCATTACCCCCAAAAAAATAAATATACTGGGGTTGCCCCAACACCCGCAGCCCCTGAATCCAGGGTCCCGAAACCCCGAGGGGGCAAAATTTGCTGTGGAATCCCTTAGGCTTGCTGTGGCTGCCATGCAACAAAACCAATGCGATTTCCTACTCACCTGCCCCCTAGACAAAACCTACATTGCCGAATCTGGAATGCCTTTTCCTGGACATACCGAATTTCTGGGTGACCAGTTTAACGGGCAAGCTCAAATGATTATGGTTGCCGGCCAACTTCGGGTGGGCCTGCTCACCGGCCACATGGCTTTAGAACAGGTAGTCAACTCCATTCAAGTTGATTCCATTGTTGAAAGCCTGCGGGCATTAAATGAAACCCTTAAGGTCGATTTTCAAGTAATCCGCCCAAAAATCGCCGTTCTTTCCCTAAATCCACACGCCGGCGACAATGGGAAGTTCGGTCGGCAAGAAGCCGAAATCATTCGCCCGGCACTAGACAGCTGCGTCGATAACCACGATTTGTTGGTTTTCGGACCCTTTGCCTCCGATGGTTTTTTTGGATCTGGGGCGTTCCGAAAATACGACGGAGTTCTAAGCATGTACCACGACCAAGGATTGACCGCGTTTAAAGCCTTGGCAGGGTTTGAGGGAGTTAATTATACCGGCGGTTTATCCATTGTTAGAACCTCGCCCGACCATGGGCCCGCTTTCGATTTGGCCGGAAAAGGCCTGGCCGACCCAACTTCCTTCAGGGAAGCTCTTTTCGTGGGCCGAGATGCCTTCTTTAACCGAGCCCTTTTTCGCGAGTTGAACCAAAATCCCCTGCCCATCGCCCCAAAAGCAAAGGGAACTTTTGAACGATAATCGCTGTTGTCTAACCTGCTTAAATGGGATTGTCAATATCTTTCCATAAAATTTTGAAAAACCCAGCAAAGGATTGACCAAACATCCCTACTTTTGTGGCCAAATTATAAACGAACATTTACTCTCATCATGGCGCAACCCATAGGTAAAATTGTACAAATTATCGGACCTGTAATCGACGTGCGGTTCGAAAACGAAAACGACATCCCCAATATCTTAGACGCCCTCGAAATTGAAAGGCCCGATGGGGCAGGTTCTTTTATCTTGGAATGCCAGCAAGACATTGGAGAAAATACAGTTCGCTGCATCTCTATGGACAGCACCGACGGAATGCGCCGTGGAATGCAGGTGAAAGCCACCGGAAAATCCATTACCATGCCGATTGGTGAGGCCATCAAAGGCAGGCTGTTCAACGTTGTAGGCGAGGCCATCGACGGTCTTGGAGCGGTTTCTAAAGAAAACGGCTACTCCATTCACCGGCAACCTCCCCTGTTTGAAGACCTCTCTACGGCAACCGAAGTCCTGTTCACCGGAATTAAAGTCATTGACCTGATTGAACCCTACGCCAAAGGGGGTAAAATTGGATTGTTCGGTGGGGCTGGAGTCGGCAAAACCGTTCTTATTCAAGAACTCATCAACAACATCGCAAAAGGCTATGGCGGACTTTCCGTTTTTGCAGGCGTAGGCGAACGAACCCGCGAAGGAAATGACCTGATGCGCGAAATGATTGAAGCCGGAATTATCAATTACGGCGAAGAGTTCAAGCATTCTATGGAAGAAGGCGGTTGGGACTTGTCTAAGGTAAACATGGAAGAACTAAAAGATTCCAAAGCTACCTTCGTGTTTGGCCAAATGAACGAACCCCCAGGTGCCCGTGCACGGGTAGCCCTTTCTGGTCTTTCTATGGCCGAATATTTCCGCGATGGAGATAAAAATTCAGACCAATCCGAAGGACGCGATATCCTGTTCTTTATTGACAATATTTTCCGCTTTACTCAGGCAGGTTCTGAAGTCTCTGCCCTGTTAGGCCGCATGCCCTCGGCAGTAGGATATCAACCTACCCTGGCCACTGAAATGGGGCTAATGCAGGAACGAATCACGTCCACAAAATCAGGTTCTATTACCTCGGTGCAAGCCGTTTATGTGCCTGCCGATGACTTGACCGACCCTGCCCCCGCCACCACTTTCGCCCACTTGGACGCTACCACCGTTTTAAGCCGGAAAATCGCCGAACTGGGTATTTATCCCGCCGTCGATCCCTTAGATTCAACATCCCGTATTCTTTCGGCCGAGGTCGTTGGCGAAAACCACTACCGCACTGCTCAAGCCGTTAAGGAAATTCTTCAACGCTACAAAGAACTCCAAGACATCATCGCCATCTTAGGGATGGACGAACTCTCTGAAGAAGATAAATTGGTTGTTCACCGCGCCAGAAGGGTGCAACGCTTCTTGAGCCAGCCTTTCCACGTCGCCGAACAGTTTACCGGCATCCCAGGGGTTTTTGTTGGAATCGACGATACCATTAAAGGCTTCAACATGATTCTAAACGGCGAAGTAGATCAATACCCCGAAGCAGCCTTTAACCTGAAAGGGACCATCGAGGAAGTGATTGAAGCCGGTGAAAAAATGCGCGCAGAAAACCGCTAAGAAATGAACCTCTTAGTTGTAACTCCCGACCAAACCCTTTTCAATGGCCCCATTAAACTGGTGCAATGCCCCGGTACCGATGGCTCTTTTGAATTAATGGACAACCACGCGGCTTTAATTAGCACCTTGAAAAAAGGAAAACTTCGCATTGTCGAAACTTCAGGCACTGAAACATCCATCGATATTCAATCGGGTGTAGTCGAAATTTCCGATAATCAAGTAACCATTCTGGCTGAAAATTAAGGGCTTTCCCCTTTTTTATCACCCCGATTCCTCTTTCATTCCCCTTGCTTTGGTGCCAATCCCTGAATGCCTAAGGCCTGCATTCGGCCTTCTTTCTTGGGCATTTCCCTAAGCAAATCTGCCGGCAATACCCTTCTTTCAGGTTTTTAGCATCGCCCCTTTGCGTAGATTGGCTTTTAACGGCACAATAAACCCAGGGTTTGTTCCCCAATGCCGTCTAAGCGCTGTATGCCCACATCTGAATTTCCGTGTTGCCCCACACCCGGAATTGCGAAGCGGCCTTCGGATTCTGGATGCTCTGCAAACAATCCCATCCGATTTTAGATTGCGTTCCGCTTGCATTCCTCCGTTTGCTGCAATTGCCCCAGGGCTAGGTTGAGCTCCCTTGGCTTTGCTTGCGATGCAAGGCGTTTCATGGATGTTCAAGCCATTTTATTTCAAATTGCATTGTCCGGCCCACCCGAAAATCGACCAAATAGGTTTCCCCAATGGGGCAGCTTGGCCACAACCAGAATCCAGTTGACTCTATTGCTCAGAGCTGTTCTTCCAACCACTTTATCGAATCTACGCTCCACAACCTGCAAAAATCCACTTGTTTTTCGATGCACAAGTCCACAACAAAGGGCGCAAAAGATGGCAGCAAGGGGCGAAAACTGGAATAAACCCCGCGCTCGATTCCGCTGTGCATGCCATAAGTACAATACCTTGTGTCCACAACCGAAGGGGCATTCGGTTTGTTTACCGCACCCGCACCTGAAACATGGGCTGCCCTTCTAAAAACCCCTTCAACTCGTCGCCTCTGTGTACAGGTCCAACCCCTGCCGGCGTTCCCGTAAATACGACATCGCCCATTTTCAAACTGAAATATCTACTAATATAGGCAATAAGAGTTGGAATGGAATGCAGCATGTGAGCGGTGTTCCCAACCTGAACGGGGATTCCATTTTTATGCATTTCAAAACTCAAATCCCCAAGGTCGGCAAAATCCGAAGCGGGTTTAAAATCGCCCAAGTAGGCCGACCCGTCAAAGGCCTTGGCTTTTTCCCAAGGCAAGCCTTTTGATTTTAAATCCGTTTGCAAATCCCGAGCGGTAAAGTCAATCCCCAATCCAATTTCCGAAATATACCTATGGGCAAATTCCTGTTCAATGCACTTTCCGTTCCGACCAATTTTCAAAATCAGTTCGCATTCATAATGAATGTCGTTCGATATGGCTGGAATCACAAAGGGATTGTTTCGCTGCATGACCGCCGAATCTGGCTTCATAAACAAAACGGGTTCTTCAGGTACTTCATTCCCCAATTCCCGGGCATGGTCGGCATAATTCCGACCCACACAAATAATTTTCATACCTGCCTTTATTTCAAATCCGACTTCGGTTTTTTCAGCACCTGAACAAAAAAGTAAACGGTGCATCCCACCACCAGAATTTGGGTAATTAAAAACGTAATCAGAGCCGAAGTATTCATGGGTTTTGTTTGTTGCGTTTTAAAGAGGCCAAATAGACCAATAGGGCTATTCCAGAAAATAAAATAATCAATAGGGTTCGTCCTACATTCAAAAGCAGCACATGTTCTCGCCGCAGCGATAGTTCATGTTGAAGCCGATCTACCTCGGTTCTTTGCTGCATGGGATTCAACTGCGATATCTTTAACTCCAGCGCTTCAATTTGTTCGTTTTCGCTGGCATTCATGCCCTTTTTAATCAGGCTGCTGTTGTCCATGTTCCATCCTTTCCCCGCAAAAAGATTGTTCAACTCTTGTCCCCAGTCTTGGCTCTCCTCCACTCGGTAATCGCTACGTCCCAGTTCGGGAGAATGCGTTTGCACCCAGCTTCTCAAT
The DNA here is from genome assembly GCA_903837495.1 of uncultured Flavobacteriales bacterium. Taxonomy (GTDB): domain Bacteria; phylum Bacteroidota; class Bacteroidia; order CAIKAF01; family CAIKAF01; genus CAIKAF01. Next base: position 60,173 of record CAILUT010000059.1, read on the forward strand.
GCGGCTGTGGATACAAACCGGGCCTTAAACTCCGATTTCGGCAAGGCCGCCGAAACCTGCTCCTCTTCTACTCGAATTTGACCATATCCTTCTTTCTGCAACATCAAACCCAGCTCGGTGGCTTTTGCCTTCGTAGCAGCTGAAAAATGCAAAACAGATCGGGTAGGCGGTGTTATCAATGCCGCCGTAAATACCCCCAACAGCATAACCGGCGTTACAAATTGAATAATAAACTTAAATACCTTGGGAATCTGTATGTCGGCCCCAAGGTTTATTTCAGCCCAGCCTTTTTTCATCCCAAATATCCAAGCAAACAACACGGCCTCGGCCAAAGCAAAAAACACCAAGCCCACTGTTCCAGCCCAATAATCGTACTCGTCAAAAATGGGTTGAGTCAAAAACGAAATATGCCCTGTTGAATCGTAATCTACGACATAACCTAAAACGGTGGGCAAGCCAAACATCAATACCACCAATCCAAAACTCAGAGCTGCTTTTTTATGTGGGACTTTAAATTCGTCCTTTAAAAATCCAATCCAAGGCGTTCCCATGGCCAACGACGAGGTGATGCCCGCAAAAAACAACAATCCGAACCAAAAAAATCCGGCAAACTTGGCCAAAATCGGTCCCCACTGTTCAAACAAGTAGGGCATGGTTTGAAAAGCCATCCCAAAACCTGCATTGTCCAATACCCAGTCAATTCCTAAGTACCCCGCCGCAATCGGTATCACAATCATGCTCCCCAAAACCACTTCTACAAATTCATTCACAAATCCAGAGGATGTTGCGTTCAATGCAATGTCTCCTTTCGATTCTACATAGCTGGCATAACAATGTATGGTTCCCATGCCCAACGAAAGGGTAAAGAAAATTTGCCCGGCTGCAGCCAGCCATACTTTTGGATTGGCAAGCGAATCAAACTGCGGTGTCCATAAAAAGTTTATTCCGTCCCAGGCGTTGGCATCGGGCACTGCCGCTGAAGCCCCCGAGGTTCCTAAGGTTAGCCCTCGAACAGCTAAAATCAAACCAAAAACAATCAACATTGGAACCCCAATTTTTGCTACTTTTTCTATGCCCGAAAGGCCCGTTGACAAAATGTAGGTGTTTAGTCCCAAACACAACAAAAAGAAAACCACCCCCTCATACGGAATGCCGGTTGAACTTTGCCCGGCATCGATGTACTTTAAAAAGAAATAGGCCGATTCACTTTGCGATAAATCGGAAAAAGTGCCCACCACCGAATGGTACATGTACGACAAAGTCCACGACTCAATATAGCAATAATAGCAGGCAACAGCCACATTGGTGAAAATCCCAAACACGCCAAGGTACTTCCACAGGGCCCGTTTTCCCATCGAATCAAATATAAAAGGCGTGCTGTGGTTCCCTTGCCTCCCTCCATGCCTTCCCATGGCCCATTCTATCCACAGCAGCGGTATTCCCATCAGCAAAAAGCAAATTAAGTACGGAATCATAAAAGCTCCGCCCCCGTTTTGCACGGCCTGTACCGGGAAACGCAAAAAATTCCCCAGCCCCACTGCATTTCCGGCCATGGCCAAAACCAATCCAACCCGGGAACCCCATTTTTCTTTTTCTAACGACATAAAACCTATATTAAGGATTTGAAATCGAAGATACAATTCTTTTTTTAGCCAGCCTTTTTAGGTTGTTTGGGCGGCAGCCGGGCTTTCAGCGCTACTCCGCGGCTCTAACCGGGCCGCTGCATGGGCAAAAGGAGCTCCCAAGGTCGCTCTTTTTCCCAAGCAGCGGCAGCCGGTCAGCCCCTTGCGGGGTAGCTGCTTCAATCCCTGCCGCAGCCGCACACATCCTTAACCTTTATTTCTTCAGAAAGGCCTCTATTTGTTCAATCTCTGCCTCTAAATCACCTCGAACAGCCTGCAAGTCTCCCCGCAGTTTTTCTGCTTCCTGAAATACGGTGGGACTTGAATTCGGAAAATTTTCGTGCAGGATTTTTTGAATTTGCCCTATTTTTTGACTGATTTCTTCATACCCCAAGGTGCGAAATCCCGAAAGCCAGCGGTGTTGTATTTGAAACAACCGTTCCCCATCGCCCTGCTTTATTTCCGCCTCCCAATCCCTCAAATTTGCATCAAATTCGACTCGAAATTTTACAAGCAACCGGAGAATGGTTGGGGCATCGCCCGCAAACGACCGAAACATCGAATTCCCCGGACTTAAAAACCTACTCATCTTTGCCCTTTGTTTCCCGCTTCAATAGGTTGTATATGCTGCTTTTTGAAATCTGCAGTTTGTCGGCCACCACCAATACTTTCTGCTTGTATTTCTCCATATAATGGAAAATGATTTCGTTCTGATATGTTTCCATCGTTTTCTCTTCGGTCAACAAAAGGTGGTTCTGTTTGCTTTGCCCTTGAATAACAATGTCTTCAACATCCACAACGGAATGCTTAGCCAACACCACAGCCAATTCAACAATGGCCTTTAATTCCCTTAAATTTCCGTGAAAGGAGTGGTTTTGTAATTTCTCCATGGCTTTTTTCGAGAACCTAGGCACATCCGGTTGCCTGTTTGCTGCCGATTGCCCTAAAAACCAATTGGAAAGCAGTTCAATGTCTTCCTTTCTTTGATTCAATGCCGGCATCTCAATCTGCATTGCGGTCAGCGTAAAAACAATTTCAGCCCCCAACAAATTTGAGTTAAACCAATGCTCAGAGCCAGTTTGGCTTAAAAATACCAATTGGCCCAAAACCTCAAATCGATAATTGCTGCCTTTGGCATAGAATTGCTTGCTGCGTTGCACCTGCACCAATTGTTCTAAAATATGCACCGGCAACCGTTCAAAATGTTCGATCACCAGCGTCCCTTTGCCAATTTGAACCAGCAAACCTGTTTCGCGTTGAATTCCGGTTGAACTGATGAATTCCTGACCAAAAAGAACGGTGTTGCATTGTTCCTCGGAAAGGCCTATCGGACTAAAAACCTCAAAGGGCTGCGAGGCTAGGCCGGCATGTTGGTGAATGTATTTGGCTAAGGTTTTTTTGCCGCTGCCACTGGGACCAAAAATTAAGATGCCCGCATCCAATTTCGACGCTTTTTCGGCCATACTTTTTGCCCGCACAAACTTGGCGTCTTTTCCAATCAACTGAACCGGTTGAATAGACTTGAACAGCTGCTTTTTCAATCGCAAATTCTCCCGTTCCAGCTTTGCCTCTTTCAGCAAATTTTTAACAATGTTCCACAACCGATCTCGGGTTTGATCGTTTTTTACCAGGTAATCGTAGGCCCCTTGTTTCAATAAATCAACCGCCGTTTCAATGTCTTCCTGGGCCGAAACCACAACGACCTTTGATTTTTTATCTTTTTTTAAAATGCTCCTTAAGGCATCTTTCCCCCCCATATCGGGCAAACGGCAGTCTAAGGTTATCAGTGCCGGCTTTAAACCAACCGTTTCAATGCATTCTTTTGCAGTACTAAAGCGATGCACAGCCACATTGGGAAACAACTGAATGGAAGCTTCTAAAAACTCCCCGTACCAAGGGTCGTCCTCAACAATATATATCTGAATGACTTCATCAAGCATTTAATCCATTTTCTAGGTTAAAAGTACGCGATAGAAATTTAAAAAATAAGCAGCGCAAACTAATTTCAAACGAACGTTCAATTTGTAAAGCCCTTATTTTAATTTTATGCCATGTTCCGCTTGCAGCTGCCAACCGATCCCCGTTGGGTAAATTTAGCCACCCAAGATTTATCTGAAATTTTGAGCGACCACGCTTGGTGCGAACAAAAGGCCGCATCTTCTGCCATTTCTTTGATGGTGCAGTTTCCTGAATATCCCGAATTGGTGGAACAAATGAGTGCCTTGGCAAAAGAAGAAATGGAGCATTTTCAAAGGGTTTTTTCTGCATTGAAACAGAGGGGCCTCTCTCTGGGTCGCGAACGCAAAGACGCCTACGTGGGTGCTTTATTGGATTTTCAAATAAAGGGCCAATCTGCACAAAACCGACTGCGCGACAAATTGCTGATGGCAGCCTTAATTGAAGCCCGGAGTTGCGAACGCTTTAGATTGCTGTCGGAGCAGCTTCCCGACCCAGAACTCAAAGCCTTTTACCGTGAATTAATGGAAAGCGAAGCCGGCCATTATACCCTGTTTATTGCCTTAGCCCGAAACCTGACAGGCCGCGATGCCACCGATGAACGCTGGAAAGAATGGCTGGACTACGAAGCCGGAATTTTACTCCAGTTTTCAGAAGGCAAAGGCATTCACGGATAATTTAATGCATCAAAGAGCCAAATTTCCTGCTGCTGTTTTTGGGGTGCCAAATCCGATGCCTACCTTTAACTGATTTATCTGAATCTGGGTTCTACTCCTAATTTACACTCGAATGCAAGTCTCTGTTCTGTTTTTTCTTTTGAGTGGGCTTTTTTTTATGCCCCTTGCCGCACAGGGCGTACTCATTTCACATTCCGGTGGCCAACCCGATAGTTCAGCCATTTTAGAATTGGCCGACACCGCACGCGGGTTTTTATTGCCCCGCATGAGCACAGCCCAACGGAACAGCATTCCCAGCCCGGCTGTTGGATTGCAGGTGTACAATTCCAGCACTCAATGTTTGGAGGTGTTTATGAGTTCAGGCTGGAGAACGGTATCGTGCAATTGCCAGACCTTTCCCAATGCAAGCTTTGCCTTTAGTCCAGCAAGTCCAGGATTCGGACAAAATGTGGGTTTTACTCCAGCTCAATCGGGACTTCAATACCAATGGGTTTTCAATTCGGGTTCGCCCGCTTCTTCTACTTCCTCTAGCCCTTCTGTGGCTTGGTCAGGTGCCGGCACCTATGCGGTAGTACTCCAGGTTACCGACGGAAATGGGTGCAGCAGCGTGGACAGCCAAAATGTGGTGGTTTCAAATTGCCCAATTGGTACTCAAACCTTTTCGGCAAATGGAAGTTTGGCCAGCGGTAGCATTCAGACCTTTACTGTGCCTGGCTGCGTTACCTCTATTGTTGTGGAAGCCTGGGGCGCTCAGGGAGGAAGCAGCAGCACGGCAAATGGGGGCCTGGGAGCCTATGCAAAAGGCACTTTTTCGGTGGTAGGGGGCGAGGTTGTTCGCATTTTGGTTGGCCAGCAGGGTGAAGCCGGCTCCAGCGGTCATGGCAATTGCGGTGGTGGGGGGGGCGGTAGCTTTGTAACCCGCAACAACAACCAGCCCATGCTGGTTGCTGGTGGAGGCGGGGGAGCCGGTACCGCAAGCAACAGCGCCATTCGAAATCCAGACCCAGGACAAACCGGGAACAATGGAACGGCAGGAAAAGGAAACGGGATGGCTGGAGGCACTGCTGGAAATGCGGCACCTTCGGTTTGTCCAAACTGCGGTTCGACCAACGGAGCTGGCTTGCTCAGCAACAGCCAGGCTTATGGAGGAGGCTACGGAAGCAGTGCCATTGCATTTGTAAATGGAGGCAATGGTTCTACTTCTGCCAGTGGTTACGACGGTGGATTTGGGGGCGGTGGCGCTGGGGCCTTTGGTGCCGGAGGTGGCGGAGGCTATTCCGGCGGTGGTTCTGGAAATTACACCGGCACCACCGACAACAGCGGCGGGGGCGGCGGAGGTTCTTTCAACGGCGGTTCAAACACAACCATGCAATCGGGAATTCAAAGTGGAAATGGGCAGGTGGTAATCACGTGGTAGTTGGTTCGCCAATTTTCCCGAATGCCTTTTTAAGCAATAGTGGGGTGGTTAGGGTGGTAACAATTCCCATTACAACCAAAATCGAAAATACCTCAGTATTTATAAGGTTATTGCGATACGCAATATTGGCAATAACCAATTCCATAATGCCCCGCGCATTCAATCCAATGCCTAAGGTGAACGAGGTTTTAATTGATAATCCTGCCATTCTTCCGCCCAAAAATCCCCCCATTATTTTTGATAGGTAAGAAACAATCAATATTCCAAGCAAAAGACCAACGTTCTTAATCGAAGTGAAATTAAATTCAAGACCTATTCCTGAGAAAAAAATGGGAGCCAAAAAACCCATGGCCATATTGCTGCTGGTTTTTTCAATGGCATGTAAATTGTTTTTTCCAATGAGCGATTCGCTGATAAGCATGGAGCCAAAAAAGGCTCCAACAATAAAATGAAGCCCTAAATTTTCGGTGAAGGTTGAAAACAATAAAATAAAAGCGAAAAACAAGGCGAACAGGGGTTCCTTCCCTTTTAAAAAAGACACCAATTTATCCAAGGATTCTTGAATATAGTTCCCCCTTTTTAACAGTTTTCGAATCATTAGGTAGGCGAAGCTGAGTAGGACCAAAAAAACAATCAATTTCAACAAGGATACTCCACAGGCTTTAAGAATAGACATTACAGACATGTCCGTATCTTTAATGTTGAGCAATACCCCTAAAATAGAAAGGGCAAGAACATCGTCAAAAATGGCAATCGAGATAATTTTTTGACCTACCTCAGAATTAATTTTACCCAAATCCATTAAAATACGAATACTCACAGGCAGCGCCGTTATGGCTACGCACAAGCCTATGAAAACACTGGTTATGACATCCTGGTTAAATACATAACCAATCCCAATTCCCCCAATTATGGGGATGAAAAAGGCCATGATTGAAATGATGATATTCCGACCTCTCAACGATTTTAAAATATCGTCAATATTAATCTCAAGTCCTGCAATAATGACCAGCAAAAAAATTCCCAGTTCCGAAATTACCTTTATGTCTTCCGTCCTGTGGATTAAATTCAGAATGCTGGGCCCCAAAATGATGCCTGCAATAATTTCTCCAATCATGGCAGGTTGCTTGAAGCGCTCAAAAACCTCTCCCAAAATTCTAGCTGTAACCAGTAAAATAAGAAGATTGGTAAAAAAAGGCAGAACCTGGTGAGTGCTTTCCATCATCTGCTCAAAATTAGTTAAATTTTAAAGAGCAGCATTTCAAAGCCTTTTAAATAGGTGTTATGAATGGGTACTCATTTTTAATCCGAATAAAGGATTAAAAGGGCTAGGGCTCGATTTATTTTAGGGTATCTAACTCTTCAAAAATATCGACAATAAAATCCAAACCTAGATTCGCTTGGCCGGCCCAGCTGTCTTTTTGAATGCTCCGAACCGACGCAACAAGTTCAGGGACTTGTTCAAAGGCATACATTTTGCCCGAACCAGGCACTTTTGTTTTCATCATTTGCCCACCAAACAGCAGGGCCAAATAATTCAAATAAATATGGGCATTCGCATCTTCTTGGCTTAGTCTTTTTAGAAAGGCCACATAGGTTTCTGCGGCAAGCACCTGCTTTGGTTCTATGCCCAGTTCCTCTAAATCTGCTTGAATGGATTGGCTGCGCTCAAAATCTGGGTGGGGCAAAGTGAAGTGCGATTCTAAGGTGGAGAAAATATCCCACTGGGTTTTTAGGTAATTCGCATATTGGGCAGGGCTTAATTCTCCTTTAAACATTTTTTGATTGAAGGGCATTTTCTCTGCCTTGGCATGCCGTTCGGCAATGGCTTCTTTTAGTGGTATCATAGCATTAAAAATTAAAATGTTGCTTTTAAACCCAACTGAAGATGAAAAGGCATTCCAGGGCGCCAACCTGCGGGGCGAGCCGCCACCAAATAGGTTGACTGCCCAATGTTTTGTGCTCGAAGCTGGATGGTAATTTCGCGGGTTAAGAGTACATGGGCCCCGGCATCAAACAACAGCACCGGGTCTATTTGCTCGGCCGGGGCAATCTCGCCCTGTCCTGGCCGTATTTGTGCCGCATTGGCATACCGTCCCTGTACGAATATTCTAAATCGAGCATGTTCTAATCCTACGTTTAAGTTGATTTGTTGTTCGGGCAGGTATGGAAAATGGTCTCCGGCCAAGACGGTTCCCCAATCGCTGTTTCCGCTTACAAACGAACTTAAAAAGCGGGCTTGCATCCAGGTGTAATTTACAGAAAAAGGCAATCCCCAGCGCTTGCTTTTTCCGAGCAATAGGTCGGTTGAAAAACCTGCTTCAATTCCGAAGCATTCGGCAGCACCTCCATTGTACATGTCGCCTGTTCCACCTCCGCCCCCGGCATTAAAGTCAGAACCCAGCAGGTTTGAAAAATCGGTAAAAAACCCGGTGATGAACCCATGCATAAATTGCCGGTCAAAACGCCCACCTATTTCATAGTTGATGGAGGCTTCGGGCTGGGTATTTGGATTGGAACCTGGAGGAGAAAATCCGCGGTGTACCCCTGCAAAAGTTGACCATTGCTCATTGATTTGATACCCCAGGGAGGCTCCAGGAATCAAAGCAAGCTGGGTGTTGGATTGTTCTATTAAATCGATGCCGCTGCGTGCAGTGTCGTTTTTGCCATAGTTCAGGGTTTGCATTTCTACATATTCAACCCGAATTCCTGGCCTAAAATTGAGTCCTTTCCAAGATAATCTGTATTGGGTATGGCCCGAAATGGCCATAGCCTTATCCAATCGATTGGCATCGGTTCCTGGAATTCCCGATTCGGTTTTGTACATATTTCCATTGCGCATGGCATACCAATCGGACCATTGAAAGCGGTCGTGTTCGTCCCAGTGCAAGCGCAACCCTGTGTTCAGCTCCTGTTTTACCTTTTCTCCCCAATTTAAAATAGAACGGAATTGAATTCCCTGCGAAAGGTAGTTTCGGTTGTTGGCTTTTACTTCTAAGGCTTTGTTGTGCGAGTCGGATTCCCCTTTTAAAACGGCTACAGCGGCCGCATTGGATTCCGGGTCGCTTAGGGCTTCATTTAGGCCAATGCTTGTTCCTAAGCTGTCGTAAAATTTGTCCACCTTATACCAATTTCGCCACAGCTCGGTTCTGTATCCAGTCAGGCTAATTTCCCCTTTTTTATGGGTGTATGAATAGGTTAAACTGCCCTGCCGTTGGCTGGAATTAATTTGGTCCATTTGACTGCCGGCATACCGTCGGTAGGGAGTAGCTTCTGCATCTTGACGGGTAAGGCCTAGGTAGGTTTCGTTGGCTTGTTCGTTTACCCCCGCTATTTTGGCGGTCAAAGCATGTTGCTTTCCATTCTTTTCGTTGCTGTTTACCCGAATTTTTGCCATTAAGTCGTTTCGATTAAAACCCGTATTCCCAGAACCGTCAAGGGTTTTAAATCCGTTGTTGGCTAGGTTGGCCGTTTCAACCACATAGGCTGCATTTTTATGTTTGTTTCCAACCCAAGCCTGTCCTTGCCTATGGCCAAAGGTTCCAGCCGAGATGGAGACGTTTCCGCTGAATTCATCGGGAATGGGCGCAGAAATAAAATTGATTGCTCCACCGCTTGTAAATGGGCCGTACAGCAATTGGCCTGCCCCTTTTAATACTTCAATGCCCTGCATCCGCATCACATTCGGAAAAAAATAGGCTGCGGGGGCAGAATAGGGGGCGGGTGCCATTAAAATCCCGTCTTCCATGATGGTGATTCGGCTAGACCTTTCAACGCCCGAGCCCCTAAGGCCTATGTTGGGGCGAAGTCCAAAGCCATCTTCTTCTTGAATGCTGATGCCGGGAATAACCCTTAAGGCACGGTTGGGGTCGGTAGGCGATAACTTTGCCAATTCCGCTTGAGAAATAAAAATTCCGGATCCAGGAATCCGGTTTGGATTTGTTAATCGGTCGGCCAGAATCATTGCTTCTTTTAGTCTGGCAGAATTGCTATTCATCAATAAATGCAGAGTAAGGGTGTCGCCCAATTCCATTTTTCGGCTTTCGCGCAGGGGTAAATACCCAATGGAGGAGCAAATTATGCGGATATTTCCAGGCTTATTGTAATTCAATTCAAAAAATCCAAGTGCATTGCTGGCTGTAATTTTTGAACTGCCTTCTAATTGAATGTGTGCCCCTTGAATGGGGGTCTTTCCATCGGCCTCGGTAATGGTACCTTTAATTAAAAACCCCTGAGCTGCAATGATTTGAGAAAAGAGGCAGACAGCCAAGACCAAAAATGTTCTAAGGGAGGGGGCAGCGTTCATTTGTCTTCTTTACAAGGACAAAGAACTTATTTAGAATTATTCTAAACAATCCCGTTTTTGGGGGGATTTTTTTGAGCTATCCCCTTTTTGGGGGAGCTTAATTAAAACGGAGGGTAAACCCGGCCATAAAATTTCGACCTGCCATGGGGTAAACGAAGTTTTCTGTAGTTGTTTCCCCACCAAAAAGGTAGCTAAAGGTGTATCCATTTGGGGCATACCTGGCGTTCCAAAGGTTAAATAGAGTGCAATGCAAACCCAATTCCAGTCCATTTTTCCAGGAGTGTGTCCAAAATAGTCCAAGGTCGCTGGAGTAAAAGGCGGGCAGGCTTCGTGAATTTAAACCGCTGTTGTCTAAGAATTGTTGGCTGACGCCTTTGTGTGCCCATCGAATTTCGAGGTTTTTGAATGGAATAAAGGTAAGGGTGGCTGCTGCGGTAAAATCGGGCGAAAAGGCAATGGGCGTTGTACCTCGAACAATGGCAATTTGACCATTGTTGTCGTAATCGTCTAGGTATTCAATAAAATCAAGAATTCGGTTTTGGCTGTAGGTCATATTTCCACTAAACCAGATGAAGGGTTTTGGTTTTATCATCCATTCCCATTCCAATCCAAGGCGATAGCTTTTTGGGGCGTTTGTTCTGGTGTAAGCTCCCACGTCGTTAATGGCACCTGTAAGCACCAGTTGGTCGGAGTAGTCCATCCAAAATCCGGTTATTCGGCTCCAGGCTTTTTTGTTTGAAATTCGGTATGCCAGTTCTACATCTCGAAGCACTTCGTGCCGGGGTTTTTGATTGGGTCCGGTTTCATAATCAACTCGGTTTGGTTCTTTTTGAGCGATTCCAAAAAAAGCCGAAAGTTCATGCATTTGGTGGGGGTTCCAGGTGATTCCGCCTCTTGGGTTCAAAAAGTGAAAAACGTCATTAACCTGAAGGTTGGGCTGGTTGTTAAACCCTTGAATGGTGTAATGTACACCTCGGTATTGAACGTCGGCACTCAGGGCGATTTTAGCGTTTAAGCTGTAGGTAGCTCGAGCAAAGGCATTGTATTCGGTTTTTTCAGCGGGGTGGTCGTAATACTTCAAATTATACCCATTTTCGGGGGCGTATTGTGCCCAGTTCAGGGTTCCAAAATGCTGACCAATGTAATGGTAAAGGCCCAGTCCGCCGGTAAGATTCCAATGGCGTTCAGCCCAAGCAAGTACGGCATTTCCACCAAAAAAATGGTTGTCGAGCCAAAGTCTTCGGATTAGGTCAGAGGTGTCTCGGAAGTCGCCTAAGGAAGGCAGCCCATACCTGGGCAGGTAATCTTGAACTTTGTATTGTTCGTAATATCCGCGTCCCCGGGTGTAAAATCCGGCGGCTCTCAGGTTTATATTTTCTTTAAAGCGATGGGTAAAAAAGAGTTGGTAGTGGTCTTGTTGGTAATTGTCGGTTTCGTTTTCGTAGGGTGTTGATTTTTTTCCGTTGTCGGTTCCGGCGGGGTTAAAAGAAGGCAAGGAGTCGGCCAAGAGTTGAGGTACCCCGTACCAAGCTTGGTAGGTTTTTTCTATGCCCGAGAAGGCGTGAAAGGCCAGGGCGGATTTTTCGTTTTGGTAGGCTGTTTTCAGGTAATAGGAGCGCAGGTCGCTGCTGGCCCGGTCGATAAACCCATCGGATTGGATTTTTGAAAGGCGCAGTTCGGCAGAGAAGCCGGATTTTAAGCGACCGGTTCCGGCTTCGAGGGTATTTCGGAGCGAATTAAAGCTGCCGGCTGAAAAGCGGTAATTTGCGAAAGGGGTTGGAGATTGTTCAAGGGTATTGAGGTGAATGGCGCCGCCGAAGGAGCCAGCCCCTTGGGTGTTGGTTCCGGCACCGCGTTGAATTTCAATGCTGCTGGCCGAGGAGATTAAATCGGGGGTATTTACCCAAAAAACGCCTTGGGATTCAGGGTCATTGACCGGAATACCGTTGATGGTTACATTGATTCGAGTTTGGTCGGTTCCGCGGATTCGGATTCCGGTATAACCAATTCCGGCACCGGCATCGGAGTGGGTAACGACCGAGGCCGTTTGGTCGAGCAGCATGGGTAAATCTCGGCCCGAGTTTAGGGGTTCTAGGTCTGTTTTTTCGAGTCGTGTATGGGTAATGGGAAGTTTAGGTTGAGATTCGACCAATTGAACAACGTATTCGGGTTGAACAAAGGCTTGGGGTTTCAAGGTCCAAATGCTGGGGCATTCATTGGGGTTTTTGGGGGTAATTAGGGTGTCGGATTGAAAGCCTAGGTATCGAATAATCCAGGTTTGTTCGGCTTGAAAGGGCAGGTTTACTGTGCCGTTGGGGTCGGTAATTCGAATCAAAAATCCATTGGAAAAGGTAGCACCGGCCAAAGGGCGTTGGGTCAAGGCCGAGTTTAATTGCAGATTCCACTGAGCAAAAGCGGAGGAACCAAACAGCAGAAAAACGCAAGAGAAAACAGAAGGTTTCATATCACATAGGTTAAAATACATACCTCGGGATACGGTGAAACCGTGACCGTTGCCTACGCCGGTATTATCCGGATCAGGTTCTGCTCTAAGAGCATCGGGTATTATCTCAGCCGTTTGTTGGCACCCCGAGGTGGCTCAAAGGTAAAAAAAGAAAGCATTTCACGGATTGGGGGATTAATCCGGCCTCGTTTTAAGAGGGGATTTGTTGAATGGAGTGCTGCGGGAGGGATTGAAGTGCATAGCCCACAGGGCTTGGCCGGCTTGCAGCGCGCGCCAAAAAGAGCGACCTTGGGAGCTCCTTTTTGGCCGCAGCTGCACCGGCTGAGCCCGAGGACTATGCCTGAAAGCCCGCACCCGCCCCAAAAATAAAAGACTAATTTTTGCTGCTGCTGGGGGCTAAAGAGGGTCGGAAATGCTGCCTAGGGCGAAACACATCGATGGGAGTTAAGGGGCGGTCGTTGGGCCACCAAAGAAAGCCCGGCAGGCGCGGTTGTGGTTCGGGAACGATGGGGAATAGGGTGCCTCGGGGCTGTCCTAGGCAGGTCATGGTGTTCAATTTTTTTTCGCTAAATTCCAAGCGTATGTCATTGCATTTGAGTTCATTTCGACCTGTATATCCGTCTTTATCGCTGGGATAGTAAATGGAATTTGCCTGTTGGAATACCCACAATCGGTGCAAGGAATTGTTGGCGAAAATGCCGAGCATGTTTAGGCCGGCAATTTGTTGAAAGAGGGTATCGGATTGCTGAATTAGAAGGGCTTGGCCGTTTAAGAAAAGGGAATCTTGCCCATTGTTGCGTTGGCGAAGCCGGATGGTATCGGCTGTCATTTGGGTGGAATCGGTCCAGAGCACAGGTTGGCCCAGCAAGGTCATAAGGGAATCGGATTTTTGGTATCGAAAAAAGTCGGATCGGCCTTGGAGTTGAGGTTGAAAAAAGGCCACTTGGCCGTGGCCTTCCAAATCTTGGTTTTGGCCTATTTTTTTTCCAAAGAGGGTATCGGCGGTTAGGAATAGGGTGTCTTTTCCGGGTTCAAAGAGGCGGAGTTGAGCGGAATCGGTGGTATAAAATCGGTTCAGTTCGTCGAAGGTTTCGGCGAAATTTCCAAAAACCTGCAGATTTTCAAGGGTATCGATAAGTTTAACGTTGCCTTTACCGCGGCCGTATCCTGTTTTTTGTTCGTAGTACAGCGAGTCGCCGTAGAGCCATTTTCCGTCGCTAAAGACCGAGGCATTTCGGCTAAACTGGGCCACCTCGTTTTTTTGGTTGTACCAACCGGATTCAAAATAAATAACGGAATTGGAGGAATAGATGTAGGTTGGGCCATAGAAGTTGCTGAGGTCGCGGCGGGCGTCGTAGCGGAGTGTATCTGATTTGACCAAGTAATCTTTGCTTTTAATCACCACCCCATTTCGGAAGGTAAAGTATTGGGCAGCGGCATCGTATTGACCTTCTTTGCTTTCAATGGATTCTTTGCCGTTTTTGATTTTGGCATCTTGGTTGTAGATGACTCGATTTTGATTTCGGAGGTAGGTTATTTTGCTTGTTTTTAGGCGCATTTGAGGGTCGGCCATATCTACCCGTCCTAAAAGCGTGGCTTTGGATTCGGAGCCGTTGTAATGTAGGGTATCGCCCAGAATTTGCAGGGTATCGCCTTGTTCAATTTTGATGTGTCCAAAAGCAGTGAGGCTTTGTGTTTCGCTCCAGAGCCAGGCGGAATCGGCGTACAGGAAAGCGCCTCGGTGTTCGAATTTAACACGTCCAATAAGCCGTTGCAGGGTTTGTCCGTTTCGCTGTTCGCCGAGTAGAACATCGGCATTTTTAATGTCGATGGTTTTCAGGGTATCGGATTGAGCGTAAGACAAACCCAAACCCAGGTAAAAAAGGAGAATGGCAAGGGTGTATTTCAAAGGAAGAGGGTTTGTTCCCGACCTGGGCCAACGGAGACCAGAGAAATTGGTGTTTGGGTGAATTGTTGAATGAAATCGATGTATTTCAACAAAGGGCTTGGGAGGTGTTCTGTCTGAGTGGTTTGGGTCAAATCTTGATTCCAGCCATTTAGGGTGGTATAATGGGGAACAACCTGATCAAGTTCCATTGGCATTTGCGAAGACAAGGTATTGTTGTTCAGGTAATTTGTGCAGAGGTTTAGGGAATCAAAGCCGGATAGCACGTCGCTTTTCATCATCATCAGGTCGGTTACGCCGTTGATCATGACGGCATAATTGAGGGCGACTAGGTCGAGCCAGCCACAGCGGCGTGGTCGGCCTGTTGTGGAGCCGTATTCAGCACCTTGGTCGCGGATTTTTTGTCCGGTTTCGTCCAGCAGTTCGGTGGGGAAAGGTCCGGAGCCAACGCGGGTGGTGTAGGCTTTGAACACACCCATCACTTTTCGGATGCATCGGGGCGAAATTCCAAGTCCGGCGCAGGCACCGGCGGCGGTGGTGTTTGATGATGTAACAAAGGGGTATGTACCGAACTCGATGTCGAGCAGAGTGCCTTGTGCCCCTTCGGCCAGAATGGGTATTCCTTCGGTCATCTTTTGGTTCAGGAAATATTCGGTATTGAGGCAATTGAGGGATCGCAGGTTATCGAGTGCGGCAAAGAAAGCATCTTCTTCGTTGGGGTCGATGTGCGCGTCGGCATCGAGGGGTCGAACGATGTCGAGGTGTTTGCGTTTTAACCGGTGGTATTTTTGTTCAAAATCGGCTTGGAACACATCCCCGACTCGAAGTCCATTTCGTCCGGTTTTATCCATATAAGTGGGGCCAATTCCGCGCAGGGTACTGCCTATTTTTTCTATGCCTTTGGCCTTTTCAGATGCGGCATCGAGCAGGCGGTGGCTGGGTAGAATCAGGTGTGCCCTTAGGCTGATGTGTAGGTTTTTTTCGGGCTGATATCCGGCAGCACGTAGGTTTTTAATTTCCTGTTCAAAGCGAACGGGGTCAATCACCACCCCGTTTCCCACAACGTTTTGGCATTCTTCTCGAAAAATACCGGAAGGGATGGTATGAAGGACGAATTTTTTGCCATCGAAGTGAATGGTATGTCCGGCGTTAGGGCCGCCTTGAAATCGAGCTACCACTCCATAGGATTGGCTAAGCACATCAACAATTTTCCCTTTTCCTTCGTCGCCCCATTGTAGGCCCAGTAAAATATCGGTGTGTGGCATGGTGTTAATCTTGGGGAAGTTCTATCCAGGTTTGAGGGCTATCGATGGTCAAAAACAAATCGGACAAACGGGTTGAAAGGAACAGCGAATTAAGGGATTGGTTGGCTTGGGTTATCCACAAATCTCCGCCTTTTTTTCGAGATAAGCTTAGGCATCGGATTAAGGTATTGAGGCCTTCGGAGTTTAGGTATTCTAGGTTTTGTAAATTTAGGAGGACCTGTGGTTTTTTTTCATTGTTGAGGGCTAAAATCAGGTTGTCATACAGTTTCATTCCGTTGGTTTTATCGAGCAATCGTCCTTGCAAATGCACAAGGAATTTACCGGGTTTGGGTGTTTGCACATCGAATTTAAATGCATTGGCTGGTGGAATGAGGTCAATCATTTGAATTTTTTAGGATAGGCTGTTCTGAGTTTTATTGGGGCAAGCCGAGTTGGTGCAATCGCCATGTAGGATAAAGGAGTGGGAACGGATGGAATAACCGAGGAGTTCTCCAATGCTTTGGTGAATGTGGTGCAATCGAGGTTCGCAGAATTCGGTTACGGTTTGGCATTGATTGCAAATAAGGTGGTGGTGTTGGCTGTGGCCGACGGATTTTTCGTATTGGGCCAAGCTGCTAATGAATTGGTGTTTTCGCACCAAATTGCATTCTACCAGGAGGTCAAGGGTATTGTAAACGGTTGCTCGGCTAACCCGGTAGTTTTTGGCCTTCATGCTTTCGAAGAGTTCTTCCACGTCAAAATGTTGGTTTCGGCTGTAAATTTCATCGAGGATAGCGAACCGTTCTGGGGTTTTGCGGAGCTGATTTTTTTCGAGGTGTTCCGAGAACAATTGCCGGACTTTTTCTGGGGAATTGGAATTGCTCATGGGTTGGGCGAATTTTCTGTAATGCGTTCAACCCTTAGAACGCCTTTCACTTCCTTGATTTTTTCGAGCAATTCGTCGAGGTGTCGGGTATGTTCTACGAATAAGGTCATTCTGCCTTCAAAGATACCGTCGTTTGAGTCAAAACTGAGGGAACGGATGTTGACTTTCATTTGGTTTGAAATAAGTTTAGTAATTCGGTTTACCATACCGACTTCATCGAATCCAGTAATATAAATTCCGACGAGGAAGGCAGGGATTTGGCTTCCGGTCCATTTGGCTTTAATGACTCGATAAGCGAAATTGGAGAGCAAAGAGACGGCGTTGGGGCAGTTTGTTTTGTGGATTTTAATGCCTTCGCTAATGGTAACAAATCCAAAAACCTCATCGCCGGGAATGGGATTGCAGCAGGGTGCGAGGTTGTAATTGAGGGAGTCAAGGTTGTCGCCCAACAGGAGTTGGTTTTCTTCTTGTTTTATTTTTTGCAGAATTTCTTTTCCTCCGGCGGCGGTTCTTTTTTTGATTTCGGGATTTCGTGCAAATTTAAGGCTCAGGTATTTGTACCAACTTCGAATTCCCTCGTTTTTATAGAAATCGCGGATTTGTTGGGAGCTAATTCCCCCTTTTCCGATGCGGTAAAAAAGGTCAAGGGCTTCATCGAGGCCAAAATGCAGAATCATTTTTTGGACATCGGAATCGGAATAATTGATTTTGAGTCGGCGTAATTTTCGTTTTAGGAGTTCTTTGCCTTCATCGGCGACCTTTCTTTTTTCTTCTTTTAGGGCAGATTTGATTCTTGATTTGGCTTTTCCAGAAACAACAAAGCCCAGCCAATCTTCGATGGGTTGTTGCCGGGCCGAGCTGATGATTTCTACTTGGTCGCCCGAGGACAGTTTATGGGAGAGCGGAATTAGTTTGTTGTTTAATTTAGCTCCTAGAGCGTGGTCGCCCAATTCGCTGTGGATTTCGTAGGCAAAATCTAGAGCTGTGCTTCCGGCGGGGAGGGTTTTCAGTTCTCCTTTAGGAGTAAACAGGTAAATTTCGTCGCTAAAGAGGTTCAGTTTAAAAGAGTCGAGCAAATCCAATGCTTCCCCTTCTCTGAAATTATCTAAGAGTTCTCTGACTTTAAACAGCCATTCATCGAGGCCAGATTCGCCGGTTTCCCCTTTGTATTTCCAATGTGCGGCATATCCTTTTTCGGCGACTTCGTCCATGCGTCGGCTGCGGATTTGCACTTCGACCCATTTGCCGGTGGGACTCATAACGGTGGTGTGTAGGGATTCATACCCGTTGGCTCTAGGAAAGCTAATCCAATCGCGCAGCCGGTCGGGCTTAGGTTGGTAAATATCGGTGATGATGGAATAGGTTCGCCAAATCTCCAATTTTTCTTTTTCGGGTTCAACGTCTAGGATAATTCGGATGGCAAAAATGTCGTAAATTTCATCAAAGGGGACGCCCTTGTTTTTGATTTTATTCCAGATGGAGTGGATGGATTTGGTACGGCCTTTGACTTCAAAATGTAGGTTATCGGCGTTTAGTGCGCGGCGTACAGGTGCAATAAAGCTAGAGATAAATCTATCGCGTACTTCTTTGCTTTTTTGCAGTTTTTGTTCGATTTCGGTGTACACATCTGGTTCCACATACCGCAGGGCCAGGTCTTCGAGTTCAGATTTAATGTTGAACAAACCCAGGCGGTGAGCCAGTGGTGCGTAGAGGTACATGGTTTCGGAGGCGATTTTAAGTTGCTTGTCGCGCCGCATGTGGTCAAGGGTACGCATGTTGTGCAAGCGGTCGGCTATTTTTATTAAAATCACCCTGACATCTTCAGAAAGGGTTAAGATGATTTTTTTAAAATTTTCGGCTTGAATGGATTCGGTAAAATCGAACACCCCTTCAATTTTAGTTAGGCCATCGATGATGTCCCGTACTTTTTTGCCGAACAACCGTTCCATGTCGTCTAAGGTCAGTTCAGTATCTTCAACTGTATCATGAAGAAGGGAAGCGATGATGGCGGTAGTTCCAAGCCCAATTTCTTCGGCCACGATTCGGGCTACGGCAATGGGGTGGAAAATATAAGGTTCCCCGCTTTTTCGGCGCATGTCTTTGTGTGCATCGAGCGCAAGGTTAAAGGCTTTTCGAATCTTTTTTTTGTCGGTTGGATCGCTAATTTGTTTGGAGGCTGCCCGCAACAAACCTCTATAACGGCGAAGAATATCGGCGTTTTCATTTTGCAAGGTATCCGGCGTAAGATTCATACTCTCAAAGATACCAATTCTGCACCTTTTTTTTAGGCAGTCCCCTGAAGAATACTCCTAAGATCATCCTTACAATCCCTAATTTATTTTAGCTTTGAACTCGGCTATTTCGATGCATTTGCACTGCGATAGGTTGGTTTAATTTTTTAAATACAAAGTACTAAGGCATGTCGGTATTAAAGGAATTTAAGCAATTTGCCATGAAGGGCAACGCGGTTGAACTGGCGGTGGCTTTTATTATGGGCGGCGCATTTGGGAAGATTGTGTCTTCGTTGGTGGCCGATGTTATAATGCCGCCATTGGGAATTGTGGCTGGGGGTGTTAATTTTTCGCATTTAAAAATAGTGCTTAAGAAGGGGGTTTCGCAGCAAATGGAACAGGGGAAAATGGTTCAGGATGCGGTGGCAGAGGTTTCATTGAATTATGGTGTTTTTTTGCAGAATGTGTTGGATTTTTTGATCATAGCCTTTGCGATGTTTTTAACGGTGAAGGCCATAAATACAGTAAAGGCGCGGATTGCCGCGGAAGAAGAGGAGGCGAAAAGCACCGATCCGAGTGAGGAGGTTAAGTTGTTGACTGAGATTCGAGATTCGTTGAAGGGCCGGGATTCTTGAGTGTACTAAATTGGGAGTTTCGTAACACT
>CAILUT010000060.1 GCA_903837495.1 uncultured Flavobacteriales bacterium
GAAATTGGAGCTACCGATTCCTCCCCCCTGGGGGGAAGCTGGCCCCCCACTACAAAGGTACGAACACCCTGTCCGATTAGCCGTTCGTTAAACGTTTAAATAACGGATAAAGTCCTGAAACCCTTTTGCCGCAATGCCTGCAGAAGGCCCTGGAATTCCGACCTAGGCCCCGCTCCCAAAGCGAAATGTTGTAGGAAAATCCAAAAAATCCGGCCCGGGCACAGCCCGCCCAAAGGCGAAATTGGAGCTACCGATTCCTCCCCCCTGGGGGGAAGCTGGCCCCCCACTACGAAGGTACGAACACCCTGGCCGATTAGCCGTTCGTTAAACGTTTAAAAAACGGATAAAGTCCTGAAACCCTTTCGCAGCAATGCCTGCAGAAGGCCCTGGAATTCCGACCTAGGCCCCACTCCAAAAGCGCAATTTTCCAGGAAAAACCAAAAAATCCGGCCCAGGCACAGCCCGCCCAAAGGTAAAATCGTATAAAGTCCTGAAACCCTCTTGCATCCATGCCTGCAGATGGCCGCGAAAATCCACACTGCCGGCAGCCCCGAACGCCCGTTTGCCGCCCCCAAAATCCCTTTCCTTCATCCGGCCCGGGCACAGCCCGCCCAAAGGCGAAATTGGAGCTACCGATTCCTCCCCCCTGGGGGGAAGCTGGCCCCCCACTACAAAGGTACGAACACCCTGTCCGATTAGCCGTTCGTTAAACGTTTAAATAACGGATAAAGTCCTGAAGCCCTGTTGCAGACATGCCTGCAGAAGGCCCTGGAATTCCGACCTAGGCCCCGCTCCCAAAGCGCAATTTTGCAGAAAAAACCAAAAAATCCGGCCCGGGCACAGCCCGCCCAAAGGTGAAATCGGATAAAGTCCTGAAACCCTCTTGCCGCCATGCCTGCAGAATCTGGCCTCGATGCCCCTTTGTTGCCCCAAGGCTCCACCTGAACCGCCCAACCCCAATCGGCCCCACACCTAAATGGAACCGTTTAAGGAATTCTCGATTGAACGGTTTCCCTCTAAATTTAAGACTTGGCGCCGCCGCCCAAGGCCGCCGCCCTCCGCTTTCGGCGGTACAATACGTACCCCAGAAAGGCTGCCGCCATCACCAAATACGGGGCCGCCATTAAATACAAAATCCCCTCGTTGATCCCCACCGCCCGCGTTTCTGCTTCGGCCGCCTCTTTGCACATCACACACTGAGCCTGTAAACCCAGGTTTAATCCAGCAAATACGCAGATTATGAAGACCTTGCGAAGCATCAGTATGGATAAAATGGAGAAATCATTAAGTACACCACCACCCCCGAAACCGTAACATAAAACCACAAAGGCCAGGTGATGCGTGCTATGCTGCGGTGCTTATCAAATCGCTGCTGAAGGGCCCTGCTTAAGCTAAGCAATACCAATGGCACAATGATTATAGCCAGTAAAATGTGGGTTATTAATATGGGATAATAGATGTAGCCTAAATCGCCTCCATACGGCACGCTTTCGTGGGTGGCGTGGTACAAAACATAAAACAGCAAAAACACCACCGAAAGGGCTACGGCACTCAGCATTAAAGCCCGGTGCAAGGCGATTTCTTTTCGGCGTATGGCTATCAGGGCGGCCAGCAAAACTACGGCTGTGGCACTGTTGATGATGGCGTTGACCATGGGCAACATGTCAAACACCGGAACGGCAAAGGCCTCTTTTGGCATAAAATACAAGGCCGCTACCGCTAGGGGAAGGGCCAAGGAGATGCCCCAAATGGTTTTTTTTAATGTGTCGGGATTCATTCGTTGAAAAGGGTTTGTATGTCCGTGTATATGCTGTCTGCCATTTCGCTTCGGGTTCCGTCGTACACAGCCCGAAGTTGTCTTTGGCCGTCCAGCAGCATTAAAAAGCCTGAATGGGTAAAACCGCCTTCTTCTTCGGGTGCCACCTTAGCAAAGGCCAGGTACGATTCGGCCAGGGCAAATAGGCTATCGGCAGAGCCGGTCAAAAACTGCCAACGGTGGTTCTTTACCCCTTGCTTTAAGGCATAGGCTTTCAGCGTTGAAGGCTGGTCGTTGCGTGGATCAATGGTATGCGATATCAAAACAAACCGATCGTCGTCTTTTAACCGTCCGTACACCAGCTGCATGGTCAAACTCATTTTAGGGCAAATGGTGGGGCAGCTCGTGAAAAAGAAATCCACCAAGTAAATCCTGCCGTTTAGGCTGTCTTGGTTAAACACTACACTGTCTTGGTTTAGCAAGGAAAACGGCGGAATTCGGTGGTAAAGGGTGTCGGTTTTTCCGTTTTCATGCAGCACCTGAACGGGGCCTAAAATGGGCAATGTTTTTTTAGGTGCCGGACTGGAACATGCGGTTGCAATCGCCGCAGAAATACCCAAAAGCAGACGAATCATCATGGTTTTTGTGGGCCTCGCTCCAGTTTGTCGTCAAATTTGTAAAACCGATGGGTTCTAAAATGAAAGGCATATTCCCGGTTTAGGTGGGCAATGTCTTCTTTTAGTCGCTTGGCATCTTTGGCCAACAACGGACTGTAATAGCCGCGAATGCGGCCCTCTTTGTCCACAAGCACCAAACACATAGGGTCGGGTACCGGATTGGGCAAGCCCGTTGAAGGGAACAAATAGGCATGAACATCGGCCGAACCAAAGCTGCTGTCTAAGTCGGTGGAATACCTCCAGCGCGATTCCAACCCGGCAAATTGTGGACTAAAGTCTGTTGGCCGACTCCAGCTTTTCGCTTGTTCTTCGCCAAGGCTAACAAACCCCACCAAGCTGTCGTTTTTTAAAACATCTAAGGCCATATACACCACCTCGTCGGGAATGTCTTTGACCGGGAAGGGCAAAAAATGGGCAACGTAAATGTTGCCCGAAAGGTCTGCCGACCCAATGGATTTGCCGTCGATGCTCCGCAATTGCCAAGCCGGCAATTCATAATACAAGGTGTCGGTGCGGGGACGCTTTCCAGGTTCTCGAATTTCACCATACCCGTGAGGACCATAAAATGGAAGGCGGTGAATGTGGGCTGTTGTGTTGAACAAAAAGAAATAAAACAACACCGCAGGCAGAAAAAGCATTCCACCCAACACCCAAATCTTTTTCCAGGGAATCCCTTGGCTTTTTGTTTTCATTGTTTTAGAAACAGCCCGCCCCCCTCGATTGTTTTAATTACAACCCAAAAGCCGGAGCGTCTGAAATCAAGTACGAAGGGAAAATCAGCCGTACATTTTCTTGGTACAGCCCTTCAATCATCATCAGCGTTACAAAATATATCAGAAGCAACAGCAAAAATCCCAAGGTCAACTGAAACCCCTTTTTTTCATCTTTCAGGTGCATGTACGAAAAAATGATGTAGTAGGCCTTCAGCAAGGTCATGCCAATAAACAGATACTTTAACACTTGTTTGCTGACGAAATGCAGTTCGTAGTTGGCAAAGGCCAAACCTACTTCAACAACGGTAATGGCAAGCAAGTACCAGAATATTTTCCAAATCCAAGCCGTTTTAGGCGCTGGAATTGGGTCGGAAGCAGAGTGAAGGTGCGGCTGAAAATTATCGTACAGTTCCATAGCGGTATTTTTGGGTGTAGGTTAAATCAAGTAGAAAAAGGTAAATACAAAAACCCATACTAAGTCCACAAAGTGCCAGTATAAACCTACCTTTTCAACCATTTCATAGTGGCCTCGACGGTGAAATACGCCCCGTGCCGCCATGATCAAAACAATAATGTTCAAAAGAACCCCAGAAAACACATGCGAACCATGAAAGCCGGTAATCAAAAAGAAGAGGTTGGCAAACTGCTTTGGACCATATTCGTTTTCAATCATATTCGCTCCATGAATCACCCCCAAACCATGTTCTATAACTTTACCCTCGGCAGTACCATGAATAAAGTGGTACCATTCGTAGGCTTGAGAACCCAAAAACAAAAACCCTCCAATTACCGTCCAATACATCCATTTAACCACCCCTTTTTTGTCGAAACGGTGGCCAGCCTCCACAGCCAAAACCATGGTAACCGAACTCATAATCAAAATAAATGTCATCAACGAAACAAAAGCCAATGGAATGTGGCCTTCAACAAAGGGAAAGTGGTTGTAAACTTCATCGGGATTCGGCCAGAACTCTCGGTTCATGTTCCGAGTGGCTCCATAATAAATCAACAGGCTCGAAAAGGTCAGGGCATCTGAAACCAAAAAGAACCACATCATCATTTTTCCCCAACTAATGTTGAAAGGAGCATCCCCACCACTCCAAGGTTTAGGGGCATCTACAGTTGAAACAGCGTGAGCCATAGTTCGGTTAGGCGTTGGTTGTTGAATCAAATGAGTTGTTCAGCATAACTCAAAAACAGGAACAAATATAACCACAAGAAATCTAAAAAATGCCAATAAATGGCCGTTCGACTTAAATTGTGGTGGTGGTTCGCCCTCAATTTGCCCCGAAATGCGTTGCCCAGCAACCACAACAATGCAAGTAATCCGCTGATTATGTGAGCGAAATGCGCACCCGTTATGATGTAAAAAAAGGAGCCCGATACATTCCCCGTGCGGTTGTCCACCAAATAAATCTGTTGACCCACCAAGGCTTTATACCCTTCCCACTGCAATTGAGTAAACCAACAACCCAAAACAAAGGTGAGTAAAATGCCGCCCGACAAAATCCAGCGGTTCGCTGCTCGGTCTTTGCGCACCACCCCCTGCAAAAAAACCATCACCAGCGAACTCAGCAGCAATACAATGGTGCTGTGCGTAAAGGGCTCAGGCAAGGCGAATTCCAACCAATCGCTGCCGTCTTTGCGCACCACATATACGCTGGTTAAGGCCGCAAAAAACAGGGTAACCGAAGCCAAAAAAAGCCACAACATGATGTTCTTGGCACGGATTTGCGCCCTGCGCTCCTCTTCCGGACTCAAAGGTTTTAATACCAAGGGCTGACTCATAAGGCAAAAAATAAGATGATTTGAATCATGGGCAAGTATAAAAACGAGGCGAACATCAATCGGCGGGCGTCCTTCATGTCGCTATACAAATACAAGCGCATGGCCGGAACCGCCATAAGCAGCCCCGCCAACAACAACCCCAGCATCGGCCACATACCAATCATGTTTAGCCAGTACGGAGCCAAACCTACCGGAATCAAGCTTAGGGAGTACAGCAAAATTTGAAAGGCGTTCGACTTAGACCGACCGTTCGGAAAGGGCAGCAAATAAAACCCAGCCTTCCGGTAGTCGTCGTCCAAGCGCCAAGCTATGGCCCAAAAATGCGGAAACTGCCACATAAATTGCATGCAAAATAACAACACCGCAACCGCATCAATGGTTCCAGTTGCCGCTACATATCCCAGCATGGGCGGGGCAGCACCCGGAAAGGCCCCTACAAATACTGCCAACGGAGTTTTTGATTTCAGCGGAGTGTAAAACAGCACGTACGACAACAAGGCCAAAAAGCTAATCAAACAGGTCAGCGGATTGGTAAATACCCACAGCAGCAGCAGGCCAGTAATGCCCAGCGACAGCGACAAGGCCCAGGCAAAACCCAAAGACATCCGACGGGTGGGCAACGGTCGGTTGAGCGTGCGGTCCATCAGCCCGTCGGGCTGACGTTCTAAAATTTGATTCATGCCGTTCGAGGCCGCCGTAATCATGGTTCCACCCAAGCCCAAAGCCACAAACGTAAGCCAGTCAATCTGTTCGGCGCCAATGGCATAGCCCAGCAGGGCCGAAAAAATCACGAGCGAGGCCAGCCGCAACTTGGTAAACGCCAAAATATCCTTCCACTTCGAGGGCAGCAAATCACTCATGCAAACGCAATTGGTCAGGCCTCAAAGGTACAATTATTTGTCCTTGCCTGTCCGCCGGTTTTTCAATAAAACGGGGCGCTATAGGTGCTTGATTTTAGGTTTTTTTTGGGCGGTTGCGGGCTTTCGGGGCTAGTACGCGGTTGCCGAAAGGCTGGCCCAGCTGGTTTGCGGGGGCTCCTAAAGTCGCCTCCGCACCTAGCGGGCCAGGCTTCGGCACCCTTGCGCTCTAGCCTCCTCAATCCCTACCGCAGGCGGCTTAATCCCCTATTTCATTTTAAATGATCTGAACGGCTCAGGTAATTTCTGCTTTTCTTTACCTTCATTCTTAAATTCAATACCACCATGAAACCGTTTTTAACCCTGGTTTTTCTTTTTGCCGCCCCAATCTGCCTGCTGGCTCAAAACACCGGAGTGGGAATCAACCCCACCGGCAGCGCCCCCGACCCTTCGGCAGGATTGGATGTAAATTACACCAATAAGGGTTTTCTGCAGCCCAGGTTAACCACCACCCAACGCAACGCCATTGCCAATCCCGCCAGCGGATTGTCCATTTACAATACCAGCACCAACTGCCTTGAAGCTTTTTTTCCTCAGTTTGGCTGGAAAAAAATTGCTTGCGATTGCCCCGCAGGCCCCGCCAACCTTATTGTGGCTCCAAACCCCATCAATGCCGGTTCGGCCGCTACCTTTAGCAGCGCACTTCAGGGTTCCACCTTCTCTTGGTCCTTCCAAAACGGTTCTCCCTCCACATCGAACAGCAGCTCGCCCAGCGTAACTTGGTCGGCAGCGGGCAGCGCCCAGGTTATTCTGTCGGTCGATTCAGCCGGATGCACCTATGCCGACACCCTTAGCGTTACCATCAGTTCCAACCCACGAAACTGCTTAGACATTCTTACCGCCAACCCCAACGCGGCTTCGGGTGTCTATACCGTTGACCCCGATTTGGGTGGAGCCCTTCCGGCCATGAGCGTGTACTGCGACATGAGCAACCACGGCGGGGGCTGGACCTTGGTGCTGCGCGACGACCGAGATGGAGCGTTTCAGGTTGAAAGTACCGGCTCGTTCGGGAATTTGGCGAATTTAACCAGCTTGTCTGGGGCTTCGGCCAAGTATTCCGATGCCGTAATCAACGCCCTGCGAAGCCACACCGATGCCCGAATTACGTACAGAACCAACAACGCCAATTTTCAATACAACTACTTTCACCCCGGCAGCTGCAGCTATCAGCACAATTCCAACAACAACAGCTTTAATGTGTCGGCTTGCATGCGCTTTGTGTCGGCTTTCACCACCTCACTCAGCCCCAATTACATTCAATGCATCAGCTGGGGCGGCGAAGGTGCCGGCATCAATTGCTGGTTTGGCTGCGGAAACAACCCCAACTGGTACACCAATGTTGCCGTTTCTCATCGGGGACCAGGTTCTGGTGGCAGTGAGCGCTCTGGGCTCGTCAACAACCCCAATGGAACCGCCAATGGCAGTTCCAACACCAGCTACAACCAGAAATTCTGGTTGTGGGTGCGCTAAGCAATCTTAGCAGGGGCTCATTTGTTGTACCTTAGCCCCATGTTAGCAAAGGAATTCGAGCAGCAGGGTTTGTCGCTTTTTCGCTGGCGCAGTTACTGGCCCTTGGTCGCTTTGGCCCTGGCGGTGTGGATTGTTTGGCTGCGCCCCAATCCCTATCCTGCACTGGCTTGGCCTGCCTTGGCATTGGGTTTGTTGGGTTTGTTGATTCGCATTGCCACCGTGGGCTACACGCCCAAAAACACCTCGGGCCGCAATACCGCCGAAGGCCAAGTGGCCGAAAGCATCAACACCCAGGGCATGTATTCTTTGGTTCGGCACCCTTTGTATTTGGGGAATTTTTTGATGTGGCTGGCTCCGGCCCTTTTAACCGGCCATGCTTGGTTTATTTTGGTATTTACCTTGGCCTTTTGGTTGTACTACGAGCGCATTATGTTTGCCGAAGAGCAGTTTTTGTTCGGCAAGTTCGGGTCTGAATACCAGAATTGGGCCCAAAGCCGGCCGGCCTTTTTGCCCAGATCTTTGACCTGGCATCGGCCGGGCCTAGGTTTTAGCTGGAAAAAAGTGTTGAAAAAAGAAAAGAATGGCTTGGCAGCTTTGCTGTTGGTTATGGCGGGAATTCGGCATTTAGAACGCTGCAGCGAATTGGGATTCTGGGTTTGGCCTGAAGCCGATTTTTGGAATTTGGCCGCCTTGGTTTCAACCTTGCTGTATGTGGTACTGAAACTCATTAAAAAGTACAGCAGCTGGCTAGACGAGGCCGGCCGATAATCTTAGATTAAGTACAAGGAAGCGGAGAATAGGCGGGCAAAGCCCTGCCTTTTTTCTAAATCAAGGCCCCCAAAACAGGTTCTGATTTTTTACGGCCTTTATTTTTTTAGGGGGCCCCGCGGCAGGGATTGAACCGGGTAGCCCGCCAGGTTGCTGGGCCCTGCCCCGCGTGGCGCGGAGGCGACTTTAGGAGCCACCGCAAGCCCGCTGGGGCAGCGCCCA
>CAILUT010000061.1 GCA_903837495.1 uncultured Flavobacteriales bacterium
ACAGAGGTGTTTTGGTTGGAAATGTGGGGTTTAGGTTTTGAGGCACGAATGGTATGTTTTTGAGGTTAGATTGGCGCAAGAAAGGTGAGCGGCGGGTAGGAAGGTTAGCCGCGGGGAGCTTGGGCTTGGATGTTAAACACGGAAGTCAGGAAAAAACACCTAAAATCCCCAGCCTACCTGGTGCAGCCCTGTGGTACAATTCCCGCTCAGCAATCAAGGCTACCCAAACTACCAAACATGCTCAATTTGAGAGGTTTCCTATACCATTTGGTTGAAAAACAATAATTTAATCTGCCAAAAAGGGCTCTCCGCGGTTTTTTTGTATATTGCATCGACTTAAGCAGTGATAATGTTCCAGTTCGGGGTTACAATTTGGGGCATTTTTGCCGTTGCATTCTTAGTTTTGAATCTCAATCTGAACGCTCAGGTTATGAGCAAAAACGAGATTGGACAGTATGTAGATGCTCAAATGGTTCGGGTGGAAGGCGGTGCCTTCTCCATGGGCTGCCCTTGGTCGGAAGGCGAAAATTGCGAAGACGACGAACGGCCCGTACAAAAAATCACCCTTGCCGGTTTTGCTATTGCTAAAGTGGAAGTAACCCAGCGTTTGTGGCTAAGTCTTATGGACAACAATCCCAGCTATTTTCCAAGCTGCCCCGAATGTCCCGTCGAGCAAGTCAGCTTTGAAGATGTGAAGCTGTTTATCGAACGCCTAAACCACCTCAGCGGCAAATCGTACCGCTTGCCAACCGAAGCCGAATGGGAATTTGCCGCCCGCGGCGGATCCAAATCAAACAGCTCGAAATATAGCGGCAGCAACGAGGTAAATCAAATCGGTTGGTTTTGGGACAACAGCTCAAACGCCACCCACCCAGTAGCACAAAAGCTGCCCAACGAATTGGGGCTTTTTGACATGAGCGGAAACGTATGGGAATGGTGCCAAGATTGGTATGCAACCTACACCTCAAAACCACTCAGCAATCCCACTGGGCCCAGCAGCGGAAACTACCGGGTGATCCGGGGCGGAGCCTGGAATTACCACGAAGGCGGTTGCCGAAATTCCTGCCGGTACAGTTTCTTCCCCGACAAGCGGGGAATGAGCCTGGGATTTCGCTTAGCACACAATTGATTTATTCGGCACCTCGCTGCCCTCCCAATTTGCTTGCAGCAGCCCGCTGCTGCTCTACTCAATCCGTTTTTAATGCTGCATCCCAGAATGTTAAGGATTGTTGCAAGATGGATATTCCCCAAAGATTTGTTTATATTGGTATCCATAATCGCATAGGATATGGCCTCATTAGCCCCATACACCCAACCTTTAAGCCAGCGGGAAGCCGGTCACCTACTTCGGCGTACCCTTATTGGGCCTACCCAAGCTGAGATTTCCAACGCCACCGGTCAATTTGCTGCCCAACTTTTGCAGCAACTTTTGGTGGACGACCCCATTCCAAATCCCCCCATTGATCCCCTAACCAACGGCGATTGGGTTAGTCCGGCCCCCGGCCCCAACAACAGTCCCGACGACGAACGCCGCATTCAGTTCTTTGGTTGGTGGATCCATAAAATGCATACCCAGCCTACCACCATCCACGAACGCATGGTCTGGTTTTGGCATACCCATTTTCCAACCATCGAGACCCGAATTAACAATACAGCTGCCTTATATTACCAGCACGCTTTGTTTCGCAAATACGCCTTAGGGAATTTTAAAACCCTAACCCGAGCCATGTGCATCGACAATGCCATGCTGGTGCATTTGGACGGCCGACTAAATGTGGCTGGTTCGCCCCAAGAAAACTTTGCCCGTGAATTTTTTGAACTGTTTACCGTAGGAAAAGGCGATCAGGTGAGCCCCACCGACTACACCACCTTTACCGAAACCGACGTAAAAGAAGCCACCCGATTGCTCACCGGTTGGGATGTGGACGGCAGTTTTACAACGGTTGACCCCATTACCGGAATCCCCCGCGGAAAGCTGAAAGGCAACGGCACCATAGCCACACAACACGATACCGGAACCAAAACCTTTACCGCTGCTTTCAACAATACCTCTATCGCTCCTGCCTCAAACCAAGTGGTGGACGTAGAGGCCGAATTGGATGCCTTTGTGGACATGGTGTTTGCTTCGCCCCACACCGCCAAGTTCATCTGCCGAAAGCTGTACCGCTTTTTCGTGTATTACGACATTCCACCCGAAATTGAAAACGATATCATTGCACCCCTTGCGGCCCTGCTGGTTCAGCAGAATTACGAAATCAAGCCGGTGGTCGAGGCTTTGCTGAAATCCAGCCATTTCTTTGACCAAGACGATCAGGTGCTTCAAAACAACAACATCGGTGCCATCATTAAAAGCCCAATGGAAATCACCGTGGGCAGCTTGCGAACCCTTGAGCTTTCTTTTCCTGCTCCCAACGATTTGGTTCGGCATTATTTGGCCTATGGAAATAAACTGACCGAGGCCACGGGCGGTCAAGGAATGCCTTTTCATGAGCCCTACGATGTAGCAGGGTTTGACCCCTACTACCAGTTCCCCGGATTCAACCGGCTGTGGATTAGCCCGAATTACTTGGCCATGCGCTATTTGTGGTCCGACAGCATTACCGGCGGAGTGGCCGATATGAGCGGTTTGGAATTGTTTAAGTTGGACATGCCTGCCTTTGTTCAAACCCGTTGCAGCAATCCCGGCAATGCCGATGTGTTGATTAAAGAAATGTGCGACCTGCTGCTGCCCATTGATTTAGACCAAGCCCGCTTGGATTATTTCCGCGACAATGGCCTGCTGAGCGGATTAACCTCCAGCGGTTGGTCCACCGATTGGACCACCTTTACCCAAAACGGAAATGCCATGCTGGTTGAACAGCCCCTGGAAAAAATGTTCCGAATCATTCTTCAATCGCCCGAATTCCAAATCTATTAACCATGAACCGGAGATCCTTCATCAAAAACACCGGCGTTGCCGGAGCGGGTGCTACCTTTATGTTGAGCGGGGTTCCTGTTCGGGCCTTGTCGCCTCAGGGTATATTTCAACAAGCTGCCGCCAACAGCAGCAACGACAGAGTTTTGATTTTTATTCAACTGCACGGCGGAAACGACGGCATGAACATGCTGGTTCCCCGCGATCAGTATCCTATGTACTACAGCCACCGACCCAATTTGGCTCTGCCCGAAACAGGGGTGCGTTCCATCATTCCCATTGACCCTTCTTTGCCCTCGAACCGGCAGCTGGGTTTGCACCCCGACATGGACGGCTTGCGTCAAATGTACGAGCAAGGCCGAGCGGCCGTAATTCAAAACGTATCGTATCCCTACGCCAACGGTTCCCACTTTCGCAGCCGAGACGTGTGGTTTATGGGTGGCAGCTACAACGACTATTTTTCATCGGGCTGGATGGGCCGGTACCTGGACCATGAATACCCAAATTACCCCGACGACTATCCAAACCCGCAAATGGAAGACCCATTGGCCATAGAAATTGGCAACGGCGTTTCCTTGGCTTTTCACCGCGACAACGGAATACCAGTTGGGTTGAGCATTTCAGACCCCATCGGGTTTTACAACCTGATTAATTCGGTGGGCGGTTCTGCACCTACAAGCCTGCCCGACACCCATGCCGGCGATGAGCTGGAGTACATCATGCAAATTGAAGCCGAATCCAATGCCTATGCCGGCCGCCTGCGCTCGGTGTTCATGGCCGGTTCCAATTCCAACGTAACCTATCCTACCCAATACCCCTATGTGGCTCCCCAGGGTTCTTTAAACAATCCCCTGGCCGGACAGCTTAAAATCATTGCCCGATTGCTAAGCGGAGGCTGCAAAACCCGCATTTTCTTGTGCCGCATCGGGGGCTTTGATACCCATGCCAATCAGGTAGAGGAGTTCGACACCACCATGGGCCACCATGCCGCACTGATGTACCACATCAGCGAAGGGGTAAAAGCCTTTTACGATGATTTGCAGAATCTGGGTTTGGATGAGAAAGTATTGACCTTAACCATGTCGGAATTCGGTCGCCGGGTGCCATCGAACGGTTCCTTCGGAACCGACCACGGCAACGCCCAGCCCGTGGTGGCCTTCGGTCCTTGTGTGAATAAAGACGTATTCGGAACCAATCCGAATTTAAGTGCCCTTCAGGGCGGCAACGTACCGCTGGGCATTGATTACCGGCAAATTATGGCAACGGTGGTGCAAGACTGGTTTGGGGCTTCGCCTTCGCTGTTGCAAACCGTAGGTTTCAGCGATTGGGTAGGAGTGGGCATACCGTTTGTGGAGTGTGCCGCGGTGGGCATGGACAACATAAAGCAGGCGGCCATGAGCTTGTCGCCCAATCCATGCAGCCACAAAACCACCTTGCGCATTCCCATCCACGAAGCGGGTTGGTATCAAATAAGCATTTACAGCATGCAGGGCCGCAAGGTGTACGAGCGCATGCACGAATTCGCTCCACCGGTGTACAGCATGGACATTCACACCGGC
This sequence comes from uncultured Flavobacteriales bacterium, assembly GCA_903837495.1. Lineage (GTDB taxonomy): Bacteria > Bacteroidota > Bacteroidia > CAIKAF01 > CAIKAF01 > CAIKAF01. The sequence goes on from CAILUT010000061.1 coordinate 4,474, forward strand.
GATTGGTCGAACGGGGGCTACGTAGTGCACTGCCGCGGCGGTGGCCGTCAATTCTCGCAGACCTTAATGGTACAGCATTGAGGCGGTTGTCTTGGCCCTTAGGCAGGTGAGATGTGTAGGGCCCACCCATGTGTTTGCCCTTTTCAGGCCTTTTTAAAATAGGTTTTTGAGATTTTTTAATTTGGGCGGCAGCCGGGCTTTCCGGGCTACTCCGCGGTTGCCGAAAGGCTGGCCCAGCTGGTTTGCGGGGGCTCCTAACGTCGCCTCCGCACCTAGCGGGCCAGGCTTCGGCACCCTTGCGGGGTAGCCTCGTCAATCCCTGCC
>CAILUT010000062.1 GCA_903837495.1 uncultured Flavobacteriales bacterium
GCCTCGCTCCGCCCAAAATCAATACTCTTAGAAACGCCGGGAAAGAGTAAAGGCAGCCCATGGGCTGCCTCCTCCCCACCGCCTGCCTCTACCCACAGGCCCCACGGCCTCCCTCCGCCCAAAATCAATACTCTTAGAAACGCCGGGAAAGAGTAAAGGCAGCCCATGGGCTGCCTCCAGCCCACGGACCTCCTCCTCATAAGCTGCCTCCCCACCGCCTCCCTCCGCCCAGAACCAACACTCTTAAAAACACCTTGCAACCCACATCCTACCCAATTTCAAATCCCAGATGCCAAACGGCCACAAAGCTGCTTATCTTTGTAAAAAAACAACCATGAGCGCCACGTTGCAGGAAGAAATGCAGGGATTGCGGGCCGAAATTGCCCGGTATTTATCCATCGACCTCTCTTTACTCACCTTTGAGTTGAGCCAAGAAGGCGAAAAGCATGTCTTACGGTTGGTTACAACCAACCTCCGACACCAACAGTCTTTTCTGTACCACACCGTTGATGGGTTTGGAGAACTGGACACCCTGCACAAAATGCTGGGCTACATCAAAGCCAAACGCCCCGAAAAGTCAACCTACACCATACAGTGGAGTCTGCGCGAAGAAAAAGAACTGCACACCTCGTACTTTAGAGGCAAAGACCTGTACGAGGTGCTAGACAAGTTCTATTATGGCAAAGACATCAATGCCACCCTGATTTTTTCGGTTTCCTTAAATCCAATTGCCTAATGTTCCGCCACAAAGCTTCCATTCAAATCCGGTTTTGCGATACCGACATGCTGGGGCATGTAAACAACGCCAATTACTTGTCGTACATGGAAATGGCTCGGGTAAGTTACTTCAACGCCGTGATGCCCAAGCTAGACTGGTCGGGGCAGGGAATCATTTTAGCCAAAGCCGAAATCAGTTACAAGGCTCCGCTGTTTTTAGAAGACCGCTTGCTGGTGCATACCGGCATAGAGCAGATTTCAGGAAAAAGCTTTATGATGCGCTATCGCTTTATGAAAGAAACCGAATCGGGCGAAATGCTGGCCGCCGAAGGCAGCACTCTGATGGTTTGCTACGACTACCGCGAAAACCACAGCATACCGGTACCTGAGTTCTGGAAAAAAGCCATTGAATTTTACGAGGAAGGCCTTGGCTGATTTTATTCGGTATTTTTTGGAGTTTGCCTATGCAGGCACCGACTTCCACGGCTGGGCTCGGCAACCCAATGCCCTAACCGTTCAAGAAACGCTGGAAAGCTGCTTGGCAAAATTGCTGGGGCATCCGGTCGAGGTAACCGGGGCAGGCCGCACCGACACCGGCGTGCACGCCCGCTGCATGTATGGACATCTGGACTTGGCCGCCCCGCCCCAAGACATGGAAAAAACGCTGTATGCCCTAAATTCCATCTTACCTAAGTCGGTCGCAGTAAAACGAATGTGGCCAGTCAAGCCCGAGGCGCATGCCCGCTTTTCGGCCACAGAACGCTGCTACACCTACCGCTGGCTGCGGCACAAAAACCCCTTTGAAGACAGCTGGGCTTGGCGCTGCCGGCGCTGGCCCAACTTTCAGGCCATGCAACAGGTTTCGCAACGCTTGCTCGAGGTGCGCGATTTTGCGGCATTTTGCAAGGTGAACCACGACGCAAAAACCACCATTTGTCAGCTGCAATCCATTGATTGGGAATGGGATGCAGAACGGGCTGCGATGACCGTCCGGGCCGATCGGTTTTTACGCAACATGGTGCGGGCCATGGTTGGAACCCTGATGGAAGTGGGCTGGGGCCGCATGAGCGAAGCCGAATTCATGGCGGTGGTGCACAGCGGGAACCGCAGCGAAGCCGGCGTCAGCGTCCCCGCACGGGGCCTGACCTTAGAACACATTTCGTATCCGCCCGAGCTGTTTGAGGGGCTCTGAAAAAAGTTAAAAAGTAAGGGAATACCTTGGGCGGCAGCCGGGCTTTCACCGGTTGTCCGCGGCTGCCGAAAGGCTGGCCCAGCGGGCTTGCGGGGGCTCCCAAGGTCGCCTCCGCGCCACGCGGGCCAGACTTCGGCACCCTTGCGGGCAACCGCGTTCAATCCCTGCCGCAGGCGCCCCAATGCGAACCTGTTCCCAAAAGCAGAAAGACCTTGGACCCAGTTAGCCTTTTAACCGCGCATCTAAAGGCAAGGCGATGTACTCTAAAATTTCAACCTTGCCAAAATCTGTGTACAAGGGGTTTAATATGAAATTGTACTCCAATCCAACCAGCGCCGAGGGCACTTTCAATGCAAAAAATTCCTGTCTTTTGCCAAACTCGAAAACAAATCCGTTGTTTTTGAAGAATACGGATACCGATTCCAGCCCTCAGGCAAATCGGCCAGTTCTACGATTTCAAATGCATCGGGTATGTGAATTTTTGCAAGCAATATGGATTCAGGTAGAAGGGCCAAATTCACAGAATGCACATAGTACTCAAGCAAAGCCAGCGAAATGTTTTCAGAACAATAAACAGCCTTAACACCGATTTTATTCCAGCGGCCGCCTACTTTTTCAGCCCCAATGCCCGACAACGTTTCATCTCGGTATTTTAGGTTTGCCACCCTATACACCAACATCAGCTATACACATTGTATAGAATTCGAAGAATTTCATTTTCAACCATTTCAAATCCAAAACTGCTGTCAAGCAATTGAAAAGGGGGTTTATTTCCCAGCGCCTTTGAGGGAGCCACCAACCAGCCTCTAAAAGCTTCCTTGGTATCGAAAACCTGGTAACCTAAGCCAAACAATCTGGCTAATTCATAAATCCTTTCAGAGGTTTCTCGGCCATAAACAGTTTTCTTTTGCATGCTGCTGATTGAACTGGGCAAAATAGATTCAAATTCCTTTTCTGTGGCTCCTATATTCCAAATCAATTCTTTCCATTCCTCTTTTTTCACCCCCAGTCGAATGCGCTGTATTAACTCCAATTGATAGTTCTGAGCATCTTTGGCATTCAAAACAACCCAAACGGGTGAAAACCGAACTATTTTGGCTTTTCCCTTTATAGAATCCGTATTCACCGCGCCCAGCTTCGCTTTTACAGTTGCTTTACCCCTTAATTTAACGGTTGCCCTTTCGCTCATAATTGGATTTTTACTAGTAACTAAACGTAAATTTACGGAATTTATTGAACAGTTGTTGTCCCTTTTCAAAGGCAAAACCAACGGGGATCTTGCATGGTGGTTTTTTTGCAGTGCAGAAAAATCAAACCCAAACCGGCCACAGCCATCAATAGCCCAAAGGTTCCGGTGATTTTTCCACCCCAGCCCAAAGCATTATCCTTTTTTAATAGTTATTTGCAAAAAAGGATAGTACAATGCAAATGCTCTGGGTATATTTGCGGCAGGCAAACAGCAGCATGAGCGAATTTAACTTTAACAGCATCGACGAAGCCCTCGAAGACCTACGCAACGGCAAGGTTATCGTTGTGGTGGACGATGAAGACCGGGAGAACGAAGGCGATTTTATTACCGCCGCCCGCAACATTAGCCCCGAAATTGTAAACTTTATGGCCACCCACGGCCGCGGCTTAATCTGCGCGCCCTTGGTGGAAGACCGCTGCGACGAACTGGGCTTGCCCCTAATGGTAAGCGACAACACCTCTTTGCACCACACCCCGTTTACGGTGTCGATCGATTTGGCCGGCGACGGAGTTACCACGGGAATTTCGGCCAGCGACCGTTCCAAAACCATCCAAGCCCTGATTGATCCCAACACCAAACCCGCTGATTTGGCAAAACCTGGGCATATTTTTCCCCTCAGAGCCAAAAGAGGCGGAGTGCTTCGCCGCACCGGCCACACCGAAGCGACGATTGACCTGGCACGATTGGCCGGGTTTGAACCCGCCGGAGTTCTGGTTGAAATCATGAACGAAGACGGCACCATGGCCCGCCTGCCCGAACTGTTCGAAATCGCCCGAAGGTTCGATTTGAAAATCATCTCGATCGAAGACCTGGTGCGCTACCGCATTGAACGGGAAACCCTGATTGAAGAACCCATTTCCGTAAAACTGCCCACCGAATACGGCGACTTTATCCTTTCGGCCTTTCGGCAAACTACAAACGACCAGGTTCATTTGGCTTTGGTTTTGGGCGAGATTGAACCCGACAGCCCTGTGTTGGTGCGCGTGCATTCCTCATGCATGACCGGCGATATTTTTGGGTCCTTCCGCTGCGATTGCGGCCCCCAACTGCATTCCGCCATGGAACAAATTCAACAGGCCGGCAAAGGCATTGTGTTGTACATGAACCAAGAAGGCCGTGGCATTGGAATTCTAAATAAACTCAAAGCCTACCAACTGCAAGAACAAGGACTCGACACGGTAGAGGCCAATTTGAAATTGGGCTTTTCGATGGACGACCGCGATTATGGGGTGGGAGCTCAAATTTTGAGGGCCCTGGGTGCCAAGCAACTTCGGTTGTTGACCAACAACCCCAAAAAACGAGCCGGCTTGTTGGGATATGGCTTGGAAATCGTCGAAAACATTCCCCTTGAAATTCCCGCCAATCCGCACAACCAAAGTTATTTGGAAACCAAACGCGACAAAATGGGGCATTTGCTCCGGCAATTGGGGCATTAAATTCCAGAAAAGCATGAAAAATTGGGTGTTTCTCTTCTTTGCTCAGGCCATTTTAGCTGCCACAGCCCTTCCGGCTCAAACCCTGTCATTCTCTCAGGTTAAATTGGTCAGCACCGTTCAAACCGTACCCCAAAATAAAGTGTGGAAGGTCGAGAACATCTTGCCCTCGGTGCGTCCTACCACCACCAATTTTAATGGTCAATCGTTTGTAAATTTTACCCTGTTGGTAAATGGGTTAACCGTGTTTTACCTTTCGACCGAATCATTGGGCAACCTCCAAGGCAATGGAACTACTGGAATTACCGCAGTTACCGCTGGAATTGGGGCCTCGCCCATTTGGCTCCCCGCCGGCACAACCCTAGCCGTTGGTAGCAACCTGCATGCGATTTCGGTGATTGAATTCAACGTGATTCCGTAGGGGCAGATCTTGCGTCTGCCCAATAGGGGCAGACGCAAGGTCCGCCCCAACCAATAGGAATAAATTCGGTTATTTTAAGGCTTTTAGGTCTTCATTGTTCCCCAGCCCTAGCGAATGTTTTGTTTCTTTGCAGCATGGCAGGCAAGACCAAATCTGGATTTCTAGATACCCGCATATTGATTCGGTTGTTTGCCTATGCTCGGCCTTACACCCGCGTATTTTGGGGCACCGTAGCCTTAACAGTGTTTGCCGCTTTTTTGAGTCCCATTCGCCCTTGGCTGGTGCAATACACCATCGACACCTACGTGATGAAAGGCACCTTTTCGGGCGTGTTGGCGATGTCGCTCTGGATGATTCTGTTTTTGTTGGCCGAGGCAGCAATACAATACTATCAAACCTACTACGGAGGCTGGCTGGGTCAAGCCATCGTATTGGATTTGCGTCAGGGCTTATTTAAGCATTTAATGCGGTTTCGCATGGCATATTTTGACCGAAGCCCGGTTGGCACCATGGTGACCCGCTTGGTAAACGACATGGAAACCATCAGTCAGATTTTTTCAGAGGGTTTCCTGAACATTGCCGGGGATATTTTAAAGCTGGTGGCCATTTTAGCCTGGATGTTTTGGGTCTCGCCCGGCATGACCTGGGTGTCGTTGATTCCCATCCCATTTTTAATCCTAGCCACCTGGCTGTTTAAAAACGGCATTCGCAAAAGTTTTCATGAAGTCCGGAACGAAGTGGCCAACCTAAACACCTTTGCTCAAGAACACATTGGAGGCATGATGGTGGTTCAAGCGTTCAACCGAGAAGAGGTGGAATTAAAGCGTTTTAAGGAAATAAACGCCCGCCACCGAACGGCCCACATTAAATCGGTGTGGTACTACAGCGTGTTTTTCCCTGTGGTGGAAGTATTGCAAGCCATTTCTATTGCCCTGGTGGTTTGGTATGGCAGCCGCGAAATTCTATTGCACCCAGAGGGCGAGATTCAGCCCGGAGCGATTTTTGCCTTCATCTTATGGGTGTATATGCTTTACAGGCCCATGCGGCAGTTGGCCGACCGATTTAATTCTCTGCAAATGGGCATCGTGAGCTGCGAACGTATTTTTGCTTTGCTGGACAAAGACGAACACATGCTTGACAAAGAACAGGCAGACCTGCGCATTCAAAAGGGCGATGTGGCCTTTGAGCAGGTGTGTTTTTCGTATGTTCCCGGCGAACCTGTAATTCACAACCTGAACCTAAGCCTTGCGGCCGGAAGCACCACCGCCATTGTGGGCAGCACCGGCTCAGGCAAAACCACCCTAATCAGTTTGCTTTCGCGCATGTACGAACCCGATTCAGGCCACATACGCATTGACGGGATAGACATTCGGGAGTACCCCTTAAAGCGTCTGCAATCCTCGATTGGAATCGTTTTGCAAGACGTGTTTTTGTTTTCCGATTCCATTGCCAACAACATAGCCTTGTACAATCCCGACATTAGCCGGGAAGAAATGATGCGGGCAGCCAAGGCGGTGGGAGCCGATTCGTTGATCAATGCCTTGCCGGGGGGGTTGGACTTTAATGTTCGAGAGCGGGGCGTAAATCTATCGGTGGGCCAAAGGCAACTGATCAGTTTCATACGGGCATACGTGTACAACCCTCAGATTTTAATTCTTGATGAGGCCACCAGTTCCATCGACAGTGAAACCGAGAACCTGATTCAAGAGGCCACCCAAAAACTAACCCAGGGCCGCACCTCTATTGTAATTGCTCACCGTTTATCCACCATTGAGCATGCAGACCGGATATTGGTGATGCACCAAGGCGAAATTGCCGAGCAAGGCCGGCACGAAGAATTGCTGCAGGCAAAGGGGCGGTATTGGACCTTGTTTCAAAACCAGTTTGCAGGATAACCATGGGCTTTCGGGTAGGACAACGGGTCATGTTTCGCGATTCGCGCATGCAAGGCCTTATTCGTTCGTACCGAGAACAAACCTATTGGGTTGAAATAGAACCTGGCTGGGAAATACCGGCAAGGCAATCGGAACTTATAGGGCTAGGCCACGAACATGCAAGCCATTCCCATGCCCCAAAGCCTGAAAAACCGCCTCAAAAAGCCATAGAAAAAAAGCCCGATGTTGCCCCTGAGCCACGAAAGAGTCCAGAGGCAAACCCAACAGAAATAAGCTGGGAAAAAAAGCCCAGCTTTCCCAAAGTGGGCCGAGCCAGGGTAGGACTGGGGAAAGAAAAGCCTGTTCAAAAAACCAAAAAACAAAGCAGCCCCTACCCAATTTCTGCTCGGGGCGTGTATGAGTTGGATTTGCATTTGCCGGCGTTGTATGTTCAGGGCCGAATGCCCAAGCGCGAAGAGGCCTTAAAAGTCCAATTGGAGCATGTAAGAGTGTTCTTGGACTGGGCGGTGGGCAGGCGTTGCAAAGAGGTGATTTTGATTCATGGGGTGGGCGAAGGCAAACTAAAAGAGGCGATTTGGCAGGAATACGAGCACCGCATTTGGTTGGATTTAGAAGCAGCCCCATACGCCGAGTATGGCATTGGTGCCACCCGGGTGCGGTTGAGGTTTAGTATGCGGGGGTTGTAGGGGGGGGGAAGCGGCCAAACCAAAAACCAATTTAGGTTGCCCCACCAAAGCAGTAGAAAAGCCAACCGTTTAATCAAAAAAAAAGGCCGCCCAAACGGGCGGCCTTTCCAATTCAAGTTGACTTTATCAGTCTTTCACGATTCTAGTTACCAGTACCTGTCCATTGATGTGCACATTCAACAGGTAAATTCCAGCAGAAAGATCCATGGCCTCGGTGCGAACCGGTAAACGGTGGGTACCTACAGGCAACTGACCAAAGTTGAAGTTGCCCAACAAACGGCCTGTTAGGTCGCGGATGTCGGCAGACACATCGGCCGCTTGAGTTAGAGCAAAGCCAAGGTTGAACTCCTGTCCGAATGGATTTGGATACACCTGAAGGCCTTGACCGGCATCCAATTCAGCAATGCTGAAAATGTCGTAGGCCCGAACCGAATCACAGAAGGTAGATTCGCAGCCTTCTTTTTCAACCGTCAAACATACGGTGTACCAACCGGAGTTCGAGTAGGTTTTGGTGGGTACGGGTGCAAAGCTGCTGGTGCCGTCACCAAAGGTCCAATAGAAGTTGCCACCAAACAACGGATACACCGTTGGGTTGAAGGTCAACTGATCTATGCCTACGTTGTTGCTAAACCAAGTTGAACTTGGGGTAGGACGCACGTTTACCGTTTGGGTGATGGCATCAGAACAACCTTCAGGAGTAGTTACCGTTAAGGTTACAGGAATGTTTCCTGTTGAACTGAAAGCATACATGGGGTTGGCAACCGTATCGGTAGCCTGACCAAAATCCCAGTTCCAGAAAGCCAGGTTGCCCGTTGACAAATCGGTGAATTGCAAGGAATCAAACTGACACACATCGCTGGCAACAAAATTGGCTGTTGGCCGTGGATAAATCGTAATCGAGCTGTCCTTGGTGCTTACACAACCATCGGTGCTGCTTACCGTCAAAACATAATTGAAGGTGCCTTGGCTTGGGAAGTTGATTACAGGCGATGGACCAAAGGCAGGGTTCTGCCCGCTGATGCTCCAGTTCCAAGACGCAATAGAAGGACCAGAAACATACGAGTTTAAGGTGGTTGGGCTAGGGAAACAGTTGTTGACCGCCATAATGGAGTCAATAACGGGTTTGGCCCAAACCTGAACCGCTTGCATCATGCTGTCGGCACAGCCATCGGTGTTGGTTATGGTCAACACGGCGTTGTAGGTTCCTGCCTGAGCATAGGTCTCAGAAGCGCTGAAACCAGTACCGGTGTTGCCGTTGCCAAAGTTCCAGTTAAAGGAAACCAAGGTGTTGCCGTTGCCCGGAGCTGAAGTCTGGGTAAAGGTGGTTGGATTGCCTTCGCAGACCGTAGGAACGTTGATTTGATAAATAATGGGTTGAGCTCCGGCTGTTACCACTACATCTTGCGAGAAGTCGGGGCAGCCGTTGATGTTGGTACCCTTAACCGAGTAAACACCTGGGGCCGAAACCGTGTAGTTGGGACCAAACGCACCCGTAATCAAATTGCCGTTGTTGTACCAGTTGTAAACGCTGGCTCCGGTTGCATTCAAAATCAAGTTGGTGTTGGCGCACAACACCTGGTTGTTTGAACCGGCAAGGATAACCGTAGGATTGCCAAACACAAAAATGAAGGCCGTATCGTAATCGGTGCAGAACTGGTTGGAAACCTGATAGGTAAGCGTTGCCATACCCTGACCTGCGATGGAAGGAGTGAAGGCGCTTGACATTTGATTGGTAATGCCATTGCCAGCCCAGAATCCGCCAGGGCTTACGTTCGACAAATAAACGGTATTGCCTTGTTCGCAGACCTGAGTAGGAGGGTTCACAAAGCTAGCGTTGGGAGCTTGATTCACCACCACGGTTAAGCTGTCGTTGGCCGTACAGTTGTTCACCGTTACCGTGTAAAACACTTGGCTGCTTCCAACCACGTTGTTGGCGGGGTTAAAGGTACCCAGCTGAGCATTCACGATTCCGTTGCCACTAAAGGTTCCGCCGGGGGTTTGCGCCTGTAGGTTGGTTGGAGCTCCGTTGGAGCACAACAAACTGGGCGAAAGCAGTCCAGCGTTGGGGCTAGGATTCACCACAAGCATAACGCTGTCGCGGTCGGTACAACCGGAAGCATTATCAACAATGGTGTACACGGCATAATAGGTGCCTGCTCCATTTGCTGAAGGGGTAAAGTAAGCCTGGGTATTGTTTCCGGTAATTCCGGTACCTGACCAAGTTCCGTTCGGATTCAAAGCTTGCAAGGTATCTTGAGCATCGTAATCGCAATAGGTCGCTGCAGGGCTTGTTATAGTTGCATCGGGGCCTTGAATCACGGTAATGTTGACCGAATCGGCACCGATGCATCCGTTGTCGTTTACGCTGTAAACGAAGGTGTTGGTTCCAATTTGAGCTTGTCCGGGATCAAACGTACCCAAAACGCTATCAACCACACCGGTTCCTGTCCAAACACCGCCACCGGTAGAAGGCTGAGAAGTCATTGGGCCAGTAATGACAACACGACCGTGGCCCAAATTAGCGTTGGCCGTATTGCTTTGGTTGGCACCTGTGTTGTAGGAACCGCCGCCGCGGGCAGTGCTTGAGCTGTGGTTAAATCCACCTTGACCGCCTTCGTAGCCGCCGCCGCCGCCGCCGGGGTGCCAAATTGCTGCTCCGCCGCCGCCAAAGCCTCCGTGTCCGGCAAAGTTGCTTTGGCCGCCTTTGCCTCCATTTTTGTAGGATTTGGCATTGCCGTTGCAGGTAGAGTTTCCATCAAATCCACCGCCGCCGCTGTCGCAATAATCTCCAGGATTACCGCCATTGTCGCCGTTGTTGGTGGTTTGCCCCCCTTTACCGGGCTGGTTCACGTTTTGATAGGCGGCAGTACCGCCGCCGCCGCCGGCAGCAACAATTAATGGGGTTGCCGCGGCTGGGGTAGTGCCCAGAGTAACGAAGGTGCCGCCACCGCCGCCGCTGCCGTGGTTTTGTGGATCAGAGGGTGCAGAGCCCATTTGGCCTACCATCATGTTAAGGGTTTGGCCTGCTTGCAGCTGAAAAGTGCCACGCATGCGGGCGCCGAGTCCCCCCAGATTGCTTCCGTTCACATCGGCAGCACTGGCTCCAAAAGATTCGATGGTATAGCTGCCGGTTACCGGCACTGTCCATTGTTGAATACCGCTTAAAACGTTCACCACACCTGGGCCATACGTATTATCGGCATCAAACTGAGTGGGTCCGTTTTGACCGGTTTTTCCGGCATTGGTAAAGGTCATAGAGCTGGTGTTGTACACCAAACCTAGGGTTCCGTTCAGGGGCGCATCGCTGCTGCAGAAGGGGCCCATGGGCAACAGATCTACCCGTGGAGTAGGCACAATGGTTACAATGCCTATGTCGTATTTTGAAGGGCAGCCGTTTTGCATGTACAATACAAACAGGGTATCGGTTTGGGTTAGAACCGGAGTGGAGTACGAGGTACCTAAACCAACGAGGTTGCCACTAAAGCCATCAAACCAACGGTAATCTGTATTGGGGCCGCCGCTTACGTTGAATGTAGTGCTTCCTTGGTCGCAAAACAGAACGCTGTTGCTGACGGTTGGAGCAGGAAGTGAGTCGATGTGGACTACAGCTGGAATGCGAGCACTTTGGCAAATGAGTGTAGTGTTGTAGGAGATTACAACCTCGCCATGCCCGGTTCTGTAGCCTTGGGTATGAACGGTGTTGGAGGTAAGTTGTTGGTTGCCGAAGCTAGATCCGCCGCCGCCGCCGCCGTCTCCGCCGCCGCCGCCGCCGTAGTGGCCACCGCCGCCGCCGCCGCCGTTGCCGTAGCAGTTGTCAAAATCACCGCCTTCGCCCAGCGAACCGAATTCGCTTTGGTTGTTGCAACCGCACTGTGAAGCTTGGCCTCCGGCAGTTGGGGAAGCCCCAAAACCACAATGGCAATTGTTTTGCTGTCCACAACGAATTCCGTTGCCGGCATTTGCGCTGCCACCGCCATCTCCGCCATAATCGTTGTTTCCACAAGCCCAACCTGCACCACCGCCGGCACCGGCGCTTAGGATTCGATCGGAGTAGTTTTGACCGCCCAGGCGAATGTCGGATCCGCCGCCGCCGCCGCCGCTGCTTCCACCGCCGTTGCCTCCGCCGTTCCATCCACCGCCGGTACCGCTGGGTTTTTCACCCACATAAATATAGAGCAATTGACCTGGAGTTACTGAAAGCGTTGTTTGAACGCGTCCTCCTTTGCCGCCGTAGTTTACGGAGGGGTTGGAAACCGCGGCTCCACCTTCTGCTCCAGACATATCAACGGTAACCGAAGTAATTCCAGAGGGCACGGTCCAAGTTTGAACTGCCCCGGTGTACGAGAACGTATTGGTTCCTGAAAGGGTGTTTGTTCTTGCTGAAGTGGCGTATAGGGTATCGGAACCGTACATGGCTGGCAAGAACACGCTTGAACCAATGGCTATGGGCGTATTGTTGGTTAGGTTGGGATACCAATGAATGGGGGTATTGGCAGGAGTTGCCGAAACCACAGCGGTTTGTCCGCAAAGCACGCTGTCTCCAATCACATTGGTAGGAGCTGTAAGCGGGCCTACATTGATGTTTACAGCCACCCGCTGGCTTTGGCAGAAGGGAACGACATAAGCAATGCTTAGTTCTCCGTTGCCGGCTTGAGTTCCTTGGTTGTGAGACACATTGGAGCAAAGGTTGGGGTCAGCGTAAGATGACCCGCCGCCGCCGCCGCCGCCATTCCAACAACCTGTGGCACCGCCACCGCCGTACCAACCGCCGCCACCGCCACCGGCATAGGCGCACTGATAGGCATCTCCACCAATTCCGAAGGCACCATTTTGACCTGTATTGCAGCAGTTTCCGGCTTGACCTCCTGCGGTTTGAGAACCGCCTGTACCTGTGTAGCAATCTTGGCTGTTGCAACGGTATCCTTGTTGACCTGTGGTTCCACCGCCAGCACCACCGCGCTCGCTGTTGCACCATGATCCGCCGCCGCCGCCGCCGCCGGCAACAACAACGCGGTTATTCAGAGATTGACCTCCGGCCCGCAAATCGGTACCACCGCCACCGCCGGCACTTTGGCAACTGCTGTTGCAGGAAACGGTACCGCCCTGACCACCGCCGTTCCAACCTGCGCTTGGCGAAGTTGTAGTTCCACCCACATTGATGTATAGCGTTTGACCTGGAGTAACAGCTAGGGTTGCTTGAACTCGACCTCCGTTTCCGCCTGATGAACCGCTGTTGCAGCTTGGAGTTCCGCCTTGGGCACCTTTTGCATCAACAACAACAGAATAAACACCTGCAGGAACTACCCAAGTTTGAACACCCCCGGTGTATGAAAAAGAAACAGTACCTCCTGGATTTGCAGTTGAAAGGGCTTCAACCCAAACCACCATGCTGTCGGTAACGAAAGGAACACTGTAATTGGCCGAATTTCCTTGCAAAAGGGTTCCGCCGGTTGAAGCGCTATACCAGTTAAAGAAGCCGGTGCCGGTTGCTTGAAGCAAGGCCGTATCGCCGCAAGTTAGGTTGGCTGTTGCCACGGTGGGATTCGGAATTGGGGTCGTTGCTACTTGAACTGGCACCCGAGCGCTGACGCAGTAGGGCGTGATGTAATTGACAATAATTTGACCGTGTCCTGATTGAAAACCTTGGACATGGGCCACGCTGTTTGTGCTGTTGGGGTTGGCGTAGCTTGAGCCGCCGCCGCCGCCGCCCATGTTGTAACCACCGCCGCCACCGTAGTAACCGCCACCACCACCGCCAGCGGGGTAAGGGCAGCAGTTGTTCTGGTATGCGCCCCAAGCGTTGCCGCCCTGAGCCAAAGAACCGTTTTGACCGCTTCCGCACTGGGCACCTTGGCCTCCGGAATTCTGAGTTCCCCCAGCTCCAACATAACAAAGGTCGTTGCTGCTGCAACGCCAGCCAGACTGCCCGGTTAAACCGCCGCCGTTGCCGCCGCGGTCTTGATCGCCATTGCAGGCTTGACCACCGGCACCGCCGCCGCCGCCAGCAACCACAACTCGGTTGTTGGTGCCTGTGCCACCGATGCGAATATCGGAACCGCCACCTCCGCCGCGGGCTTGGTCGCCATTATAATAGGAATAACCGGCACCGCCGCCGTTCCAGCCACCCGGAGCCGTAATGTAGTTGCAGCAACCGCCGCTTCCAGGCTGTTGGCCTACGTAAAAATAAATGGTTTGGCCCGGAGTAACAGCCAGTTTTCCGCTAACCCGACCGCCGGTACCGCCTGTATTCCAAGTATTGGAACCCCCTTGAGCGCCACGCACGTCAAAATCGATGCTAAAAACGCCGGCAGGAACCGTCCAGTTTTGTTGGCCGCCGGTATAGTTGAAGGTTGCAGACTGCGTGGGATTGGCCGTACTGGATGCTTCCACATAAAAAATAGTTGTTTGAGTTACAGAGGCTGTAAACGAACCTCCCGTGGCCAAAACTGGACCACCGGTAGGACCTGCATACCAAAAATAGTTGCCGGAAGAGCCGGCAGCATAAATGGTGGCCGATGCGCCGCAGGTAACCGTGGCTCCTTGAACCGAGGGCGAAGCGAGCAGGCTGGGGCTTACAATCAGAGCAACCCTTGAGCTTAAGCAAGAAGGGTTTCCCGATTGGTAAGCAGCTACATAATATGTAGTGTTGCTGTACAAAACAGGCGTAGTAAAAGAATTGCCTACACCAACAGCCGTACCGCCCACGGGCACAGTGTACCAAGCGTAGTTTCCGGTAGATCCACTGGCCGTAAGGGTAGCGGCTTGACCGCAGTTGGCCGATTGAACCGCAGCGGCAGGAACCGCAGGGGGATTGACGCATTGCGAAAAAGACGGTGTGGCAGCAAAGCAACCCAACAGGGCAACCAGGCTAATTCGGGTTAAGTTTTGAAGTACGTGTTTGAACATCAGCGTAGGCTTTAAGATTATAACTTTGAGATAAAGGTAAAATTATTTCTTTGCGATGCCCTCGCCTTCTATTCATTTTTAACAAGCCGGTAAAGAAAGGAAATGGACTTCTATGCTTTTGGTTCATACGTATTTAACAAATTAGTAAAATGGGCGGGGTTCAAAAAAGAACTGGGCCCAGCGGCAGGGATTGAAGCAGCTTGCCCGCAAAGCCGATTGCCGCAGTTGCGGCAGGGGAAAAAGAGCGACTTTAGGAGCTCCTTTTTGCCTTGCTGCAACCGGCAACCGGCTGCGGACTAGCGCTGAAAGCCCGCAGCCGCCCAAAAAAAATGCGGTGAAAAACATTAAATTCGCAGAGAATATGGAAGCGATACCCCAAAAAATCGGTGCAAGAAATCGGCATTGTTTGTCTGTTAATCTTTTCAACAATGGCGAATAAAATTAAATTTATCCCTTTATTTGCAAAGGCACTTAAATGCCTGACTTGTATTATGTTTAGCAAACCAACCTTTAGCCTTAATGCGGATTTGCTGTGGTTTAAAGCCCTTTTGAGGGCCGTTTCTATGGGTTTTGCCATGCTATTGCTGGGCTTTTCAACGGCGCCTTGCCATGCTGTTGCAATAGATTCCCCTATGGGTTTTGATGCCGATGGCGACGGAGTGGTTGATTCGGCAGAAATTGCAGATGGAACCAACCCCAACGACCCCTGTTCCTTTGTATATGGAAACCAAACAGAAACCACTTCTGCATCGTGGAACGTTTTGGATTGCGACAACGACGGGCTGACCAACATTCAAGAATTGCAGTTGGGCACCAACCCGCTGAATGCCGATACCGATGGCGATGGAGTTCCGGACGGGGTTGAGTTTGGCGATTTTTCGAACCCCCTAAATCCTTGTTCTTTTGAATTGCTGAGTCAAAGTCTGCCCCCTACCCCTGCTTGGGTTAACCTAGATTGCGAT
The DNA here is from genome assembly GCA_903837495.1 of uncultured Flavobacteriales bacterium. Lineage (GTDB taxonomy): Bacteria > Bacteroidota > Bacteroidia > CAIKAF01 > CAIKAF01 > CAIKAF01. The sequence goes on from CAILUT010000062.1 coordinate 15,462, forward strand.
GGAGATTGGTTGACCAACGGCGAGGAGCTGGCGGCTGGAACCCTGCTTTTAAATCCCGACACCGACGGAGATGGCGTGGTTGACGGCACCGAAATGAACGACGGAACCGACCCGCTAAACCCCTGCTCGTATTTGGCCATACATCAAAATATATTGCCTCCCACCACGGATTGGGCTCAGTTGGATTGCGACTCGGACGGATTGTCCAATTCCACCGAACTGAGCATGGGCACCGACCCGCAAAATCCAGATACCGACGGCGATGGAGTGAGCGACGGACAAGAAGATTCCGATGGCAGCAATCCGCTAAACCCGTGCAGCTTTGTTCTGGCCTCGCAAACCCTGCCACCTTCTGCCGAATGGAACCAATTGGATTGCGATGCCGACTCAACCTTAAACGGACAAGAATTGGCATTGGGTTCAGACCCTTTAAACCCGTGCGAGCCGGTACCTATTGACCCCAATTGCCCCAACATGTTTAACGTTCCGGAAGCCTTTTCGCCCAACGGCGATGGGTTCAACGACCTGTATGTGATTCAAGGCTTGATGGAATTCCCGAATCATTCCTTGAAAATTTACACCCGTTGGGGAGCGCTGGTATTTCAGGCCGCACCGTATTTAAACGATTGGAATGGCACTGCCGGAGAAGGAACCTTGCCCTTGAGCGAGGAATTGCCCACCGGAACGTATTATTTCATTCTAGATTTGGGCAACGGAACAGACCCTTTGACCGGATACATTTACTTGAACCGCTAAGCTCATGCATCCACATAGGCCCTTCTTATTTTGTGCAAAAGCCGTTTTGGTGATGGCTTTAAGTTTATGGAGTTTTGGCGGAACGCTTCGGGCTCAGCAGGACCCCTTGTACACCCATTACATGTACAACACCTTGAGCGTAAATCCGGCCTATGCGGGCAGCCGCGACGCCCTTAGCATCTTAGCCCTTGGACGGGTGCAGTGGGTGGGATTTGACGGAGCCCCCATGACGCAAACCGCGCAAATTCACAGCCCGGTTGCCAAAGGACTGGCATTGGGCTTAGATGTGGTGCACGACCGACTGGGTCCCACCGTTCAAACGGCAGCGGCCTTAAACATAACCTACCGACTCGAATTGGGCAAAAACCACCGCCTGGCTTTTGGATTGAAAGGCGGCATGGATTTTTTGAACAACAACCTGAGCAACTTAAACATAGATCAGCCTGGCGACCCGGTGTTTGGCACCGATTTTTCGAACACCATGCCCAATGCCGGATTTGGTGTGTATTATGACCATACCAATGCCTATGTAGGAATAAGCATGCCCCGAATTCTGGAAAACAGCTTTAACCAAAGTTCCACCCAGCAGGCCCGGCATTTTTTCTTGATAGCGGGCGGATACATTCCTGTACGCCCCGGGTTCGATTTAAAACCCGCCACCCAAATAAAAATGGCCATGGGTGCTCCTTTGCAGGTAGAAGGCTCGTTGGAAATGGTTTTTGCCGAACGTGTAAGTGTAGGTGGATTTTACCGGCACGAATCGGCCGTGGGTCCCTTGTTGGGAGTATATGTTACCCCCGCCTTGCGCATTGGCTATTCGTTTGACTGGGCCTTAAACTCGGTGGCTCAAATTCGTCAGTATGGAAGCCATGAACTGATGGTTCGCTACGATTTCAATTTCAAACACAAAAACAAGGTGGTTAGTCCCCGCTATTTTTAATTCGGTATGAAGCAAAGCCAACGCGTCCTTTTCGTTGCTCCGGCACTTCTTGCCCTGTGTATTGGGAGCTTGAGTACCGCTTTTGGGCAACACCCTGCCCTTCGCCGTGCCGACCAACATGCAGAAGCATTCCGTTATCCCGAGGCCATTCGGGCCTACAAGGCCGTTCCAAACAAGAAAAAAGACGCCTATGTGCTGCAACGCTTGGGCGAATGCTACCTAGCAACGCAGCAGCCGGCCAAAGCTGCCGAAGTATTTAAAGAGTTGCAGAGCCGGTTCAATCTGCCCGCAGAAGCCCAGATTCCAGCCGCCCAATCGCTTTTACAGCAAGGCCAGTACTCAGAGGCTCAAGCTCTGTTTGCCCAAGCCACAGGCACCGATGCCAACGGAGGTACAGATTCCCGCATTGCAGCATACAAGGCCAATCCAGACTGGCATACGCAGATTTTGGCTCAAGAAAGCATGGCCGAGCTAAGCAATTTGAACATCAACACCAAAGAGAGCGATTTTGGAGCCGCATATTGGGGCGAAAAAATTGTTTTTGCCAGTTCCAGGTCAGGACATTCCCCCATACGGCATGAATACGCCTGGAATCAACTGGGGTTTTTAAACCTATACTCCGCCCAGCCTCATGCCTCTAAATCGGGGAAGTTAAAGCAGGTTTCGGCGGTAAAAGTAGAGTCGGGCCTAAACCGCCGCTACCACGAAGGCCCGGCCAGTTTTCAGGCAAACGGGCAGCTTATGGCTTTTACCCGCAACACCTATCGGGACCAAAAACGCCTGAACGAAGAGCAGGGCAGGGTGCTTGAAATTTGGTTTTCGCCTCAAACCGACGACGGAAAATGGAGGCAACCCCGCAAATTCCCCTTCAACCACATCGACTACAATGTGGCAAATCCTTGCCTGAGCCCCGATGGGCAACGCCTGTATTTTGTGAGCGATATGCCTGGAGGTTTTGGGCAGTCGGACATTTATGTAAGTGAGCGCGATGTGGACGGCAATTGGCTGCCTCCGGTGAATGCCGGCCCAGGAATCAACACCGCTGGCCACGAAACTTTTCCCTTTTTCCATGCGTCTGGCCTGCTGTTTTTTGCCAGCGATGGCCACCCCGGATTGGGCGGATTGGATTTGTTTGTTGCCGTAAACAACGGCTCAAATTCCGACCAGCCCATTCACCTTGGTCCAGGCTACAATTCGTCCAACGACGATTTTGCCCTGATTTTTAACGAAGCCATAAGCGAAGGGTACCTCAGCTCAAACCGGCCTGGCGGAAAAGGCAGCGACGACATCTACCACGTTCGGGCCCTGCAACCCATTCAGCCCATCGTTGATGTAAAAGGCGTAGTGGTGGACGCGTTTCAACAAAACCGCATTCCAAATGCCTTGATTCGCATTATCAACGAAAAAGGCAATCGAGTGGCCGAGGTGTACAGCGACGCAGACGGACTCTACACGGCCCGCCTTACCGTGGGCAGCTCCTACTCCATCGAAATCAGCGAACCCAATTACCAAACCCTGCTGCAAGCGGTTTCTACTCAAAACGGGCTGCCCGAGTTGGAGTTGAAGCATGCCTTAAAAAAGGATTTGGACATTCCCATTATTTGCACCATCAAAGACAAGCGCAGCGGCCTGCCCCTGCCTGGGGTAAAAATGTCGATTGTGAACCGCAGCACTGGCGAGCCCATTGCCTCCATGACCACCACGCCCACCGGAACCCACAACCAAATCGTCAACAACCAAACCTTGTTCGACACCTTAAAATGGGACATTCGCCTAGAAAAACCGGGGTATATTTCAAAACAAGTGGCATTTAACCACATCATTAAAGACAAAGACCCGCTAAAACTGCATGAATTGTCGGATGTGTCGATGGGGCGCCTAGAGGTAGGTGCCGATATCGGAGCCGTCATTGAAATCAAGCCCATTTTCTTTGAGGTAGGCTCGGCAAACATTACAACTCAAGCCGCCACAGAACTCGACAAAATCGTCGGAGTATTGAACGAATTTCCAGGCATGAGCATGGAATTGGCTTCGCACACCGATTGCCAGGGGCCCGCCGCGGCAAACCAAGCTCTGAGCGTAAAGCGGGCCAAATCGGCGGCCGCCTACATGCAAAAAAAGGGCATTTCGGCCAAGCGAATTCTGCCTAAAGGCTATGGGGAGTACAAGCCACAGTCTTATTGCGGTTGCGGCGACGACTATCAGTACCGTTGTACCGAGCAAGAAAATGCTCAAAATCGGCGGACCGAATTTGTCATTTTGAAAATGAATTAATTCTTTCATGGCATTGACTACCTTTGCCTTCACACATCCACGTTTCGCATGAAAAACCGCTTTTTATTCGCCGCCGCCCTCGTTTTCGCCCTGTGCCTGCTTTCCTGCAAAGGCTCTAAGGACGCGGGCTATTCTGTTCGCTACACCGACCATGGGGCAACGGCTCCAAGTCCAGGCCAAGAGCCCAAGTACGAAACTCCGGCCGAGGGAAACGGAGAGGCCGAGCCTGCTTCGGATGAAGATGGGAAAGATTAATTGATTTTTTTGGGGGCCATTTCCGGCTTTCAGCTGTAGTCCGCTCGCAGGGGCGTGCTAAGGCAGGCTGTACGTAGGGCTCCCAAGGTCGCCTCCGCCAGCTGCCTTACCTACGCCCCTGCCGCGCGTCCTGCCGCTTCAATCCGGGGCCCAAGCCCAGTCGCCAAAAAGCCAAAGACTCCAACCATCAGGCCTAAGTTCTACGCATTCGGGGCTTGCGTTTCAATGCTTTGTTTAACTTTGAGCAAAACCAAATCCTGTGTCTGTTATCAACGCAATGGTTAAAGCCTATCTGGATTCGCGCTTGGATCGGTTGCACCAAACGGCCGAGAAATCAGACCAAATTCAGTCCGACACCCTTCAAAGTCTTTTAAGCAAAGGCCGCGAAACCCTGTTTGGGGCAGACCATGACTTTGAAAACATTCGGAATTGCGATCAATTCCGCATGCGGGTTCCCATTCGCAGCTACGAATCTCTATTTCCTTACATTGAACGGAGCCTAAGCGGCGAGCGCAACGTACTGTGGCCTGGCGCCATTCGTTGGTTTGCCAAATCGAGTGGCACCACCAACGACCGCAGCAAGTTCATTCCCGTTACCAAAGAATCGTTGGACGAATGCCACTACAAAGGCGGCCGCGATGTGCTTACCTGCTACAACGCTTGGCAACCGGAACATACCCTTTTTGAAGGAAAATCCTTGGTGCTTTCAGGCAGCCTTCATACCACTTCCGATTCCCCTTACCAAGCCGGAGACATTTCTGCGGTACTGCTCGAAAACATGCCTTGGTGGATGCATTACTTCCGTGCCCCCTCCAAAGAAATTGCCCTTATGGGCAATTGGGAAGAAAAGCTAGACCGCCTGGCCGAGGCCATCATTCCCGAAGACATTACATTTTTATCGGGTGTTCCCTCCTGGATGTTGGTTCTTCTAAAACGCGTACTTGAACTGCAGGGCAAAACAAACCTGCGCGAAGTTTGGCCCAATTTGCAGCTGTTTATACACGGAGCCGTCAATTTTGAGCCCTACCGACCTTTGTACCAGCAATTGTCTGCCGGGTACAATTTGCACTTCCTCGAAACCTACAATGCCTCGGAAGGATTTTTTGCCCTTCAAGACCGCGAACACCACAAGGACATGCTGCTGATGACCGATTATGGGGTGTATTATGAATTTGTACCCTTAAACAAGGTCAACGAACCCGATGCCCACGCCATTCCTTTGGAATCGGTCGAATTGGGCATCGCATATGCCATGGTCATTACAACCAACGCCGGACTCTGGCGCTACCTGATTGGCGATACCGTGGAATTCACAACCCTGCGCCCCTACCGCTTGCGCATTGTAGGGCGTACCAAGCATTTCATCAATGCCTTTGGCGAAGAATTGATGGTTGAAAACGCAGAAAGCGCCTTGGCAAAAGCCTGTCAACAATGCCAAGTTCGTATTCGGGAGTTTACTGTAGCCCCCATTTTTCAATCGAAAGAACAGGCGGGCGGGCACGAATGGCTGATAGAATTTGAAGAAAGTCCCTCAGATTTAGTACATTTCGCCGAGCAGCTTGACACAGAATTACGCAAAGTAAATGCCGATTACGACGCCAAACGAACGGGCAATTTCGCCATGGCGCTTCCAAAGGTGCATGCCGTAGAACAGGGCCTTTTTTACCGCTGGATGAGTTCCCGCGGAAAAGCAGGAGCCCAACACAAAGTGCCCCGCTTGTCCAACGACCGAACCTATATTGAACAGCTGCAAGAATTGAGAACATGCGCAGGCTGATTGCCTGTGTGATTTTCTTGCTGGGCTTTCTTTGGCCCTGTTGGAATCAAACCTTTCAAGGCCAGCTGCCGGGCATCAAAGGGCACCAAATCGACCCCGGAAAACAACTGTGGGTTTGGAGCGATCAGGTGTTGAGGGTGCATCAAACCGACACCCTTTTTTTTGACCAGAGTTTTTTGCAGGCCGGGAACATCTACTCAATCGATGTGTACAATCCGCTGAAGGTCCTGGTTTTTTTTAAGGATCAAAGTCAAATCCTGTGGGTAGATAACCGAGGTGCAGCCCTTCGATCAACCCTGAATTTTATGGACATAGGACTGGAACAGGCCAGTGCGGAAGCCTCTGGCTACGACAATGGATTGTGGGTGGTTACAGGCCAAGACATGACCTTGATTCGGCTCAATCAACACTTAAAGGAAGAATTTAAGGTGCCCAACCTACACCAACTAACCAAGGACCCCCAAGCCGAAATCGCTTGGATGCTGGAACAGCAAAACCGCCTTTACTTGGTCAGTAAAACTGGCTGCATTTCGGTTTGGGATATTTTTGGGGGCTTAATTTCGGTTTTTCAAATTGGTCAACTGCCCGAAACAACCGAACTACACCGCTGCCCAGGCGGAATTTTACTGCAAAATGAACAAACGGAGGTTCGACTGTTGAGCAATCCACCACGGCCTCCAGAAATAAAAAAAAGAACGGCAGACCAAACTGGTTTTTCCGTTGATAGGCAAAAAGATAGCTACCGCTGGCATAGCAATCCCGACAAAAAATAGCATATTTGTTGTCTGAATAAGTAAAACCCATGCACGTAGCCATAGCCGGAAATATCGGATCAGGCAAAACCACCCTGACCACCAAATTGCAAAAGCATTTTGGCTGGGACGCCCATTTCGAAGATACAGACGACAACCCCTATCTAAACGATTTTTACGAAGACATGCAACGCTGGTCGTTTAATCTTCAGGTGTATTTTCTGCGCTCTCGATTTCAGCAAGTTGTCGATATCCGCAGCAGCGGAAAACACGTCATTCAAGACCGGACCATTTTTGAAGATGCCCACATCTTCGCCCCAAACCTGCACGCCATGGGGCTGATGACAACCCGTGATTTTAAAAACTACATGGACTTGTTTGGGTTGATGACCTCATTTATTGGCCCGCCCGACCTATTGATTTATTTAAGGGCCAGCGTGCCCACCCTGGTGAATCAAATTCAACGCCGTGGCCGGGATTACGAAAACAGCATTCGACTGGATTACCTAAACCGCTTAAACGAGCGCTACGAGGCCTGGATTTCGACCTACGCTGAAGGAAAACTGCTCATTATTGATGTGGACAACATCAATTTTGCCGACAATGCCGAAGATTTTGGGCAGATCATCCGGTCGATTGATGCCGAAGTGAACGGCCTTTTTTAACCCCTTTTTCGATTCTTTAACCATGGCCAGGGATGGCTTAGGTAAACAAATTTGCCCCCCTTCCGTTTTACAGGGGTAGCAATTGATTCAAACATGAACAGCAAGAAACTGCCAAAACCCATTTTACATTCCGTTGACGACGACGACCATGCAAAATGGTCGCCTTCTACTCCCTTAAGGGAAGATGCCTTTGAAATGGACGACGAGACCAAAATTCAACTGATTCAAAAAAATTTCAGGGAAATTATGGCCATTCTAGGCCTAGATTTGAACGACGACAGCCTGAAAGATACCCCTCATCGGGTGGCTAAAATGTATGTTCAAGAAATATTTTCAGGCCTGAATCCCGCCAACAAACCCAGCATGAGCTTGTTTGAAAATCAATACAAGTACGAAGGCATGCTGGTCGAAAAAAACATTCGGGTGCAATCCAATTGCGAACACCATTTTGTTCCCATCTTAGGCAAAGCCCACATTGGGTATATTTCTACGGGAAAAGTCATTGGCCTGTCAAAATTAAACCGCATTGTTGATTATTACAGCCGCCGGCCCCAGGTGCAAGAACGCTTAACCAATCAAATTGCCGCCGAACTGCGCGAGGTCTTGCAATCGCCCCACGTAGCCGTGGTTATTGAAGCCGAACACCTTTGTGTAACCACTCGAGGAATCCGAGACACAGGCAGCTCAACCATTACCAGTGTGTTTGGTGGGCACTTTGGAAACGAGGTTACTCGAAAAGAGTTTTTGACCCTGATTAAATAAACCCTGGGCAATCGCCCTATTGTTGTTTTCCCGATGGCTTTTCCTTCTTTAAGGCAATGCTGTAGTTGTCGGTAGTTCCTTTCAGGTTTACACTGATAAAGGCTTGTTGTCGGTTTTTGTCTCGGTATTGAATAGCATCCTCGGCATTGGGGTCAATTTCTTCCCGCTTTTTCTTGAACAAACGCTGAAAAGCCGCTTGGGTAACCAAAGACAATGGAATTTTAAGGTAATAATCCATTTCCATATTTAAATTCTGCTTTCCACTCAGCTCTACATATCCCAAGGAAGAATTAATGGTCATTTTAGGGATCAACAGAGCGTTGTTTTTTAGCTCAAGGGAATTGCCGGTCAAGGACCGGCTGCCCGTTTCGGCCCTTGCGGGGTAGCCTCGTCAATCCCTGCCGCGATCCCTGTGCCGGTTGTTGAGAACGCTCGCAAACTGGAGTCAGGCGATGGGCTGGAGTCAGCCCTTGGGCTGACTTTACAGGGATGGAGGGAACCGCACCCGTGCTGTGGCATTTCCAAAAATTCGCTGGGGAAAGGGCTAAAAAGCGCCCAACAATTACCCCAAACCTTTGACCTCGGCCACAAGGGCCTGCAGGGTTTGCTTGGCATCGCCAAACAACATGTAGGTGTTTTTTTCAAAAAACAGGGGATTCTCAATGCCGGCATATCCTTTGCCCATGCTGCGCTTCATGACTATGGTGTTTTTGGCCTGCCAAACTTTTAATACCGGCATGCCATAAATGCTGCTGCTGGGGTCGCGCTCGGCGGCTGGATTTACCACATCGTTTGCGCCTATAACCACGACGGCATCGCATTGTTTTAAAAAATCATTGGCTTCGTCTAGGTCCAGCAATTTGAGGTAAGGCACGTCGGCCTCGGCCAACAACACATTCATGTGCCCGGGCATGCGACCGGCCACAGGGTGTATTCCGTAGCGCACATCCACTCCATTGGCCTCCAACAACTCATCCAATTCTTTGCACACTTTTTGGGCTTGAGCCACGGCCAAACCATAGCCGGGAACCACCAAAACGGTTTTGCTGTAGGCCAACTGAATCGCAGCATCGGCCAACCCAACCGACTTAACCTGTTGGTTCGAATCAGAAGCCACTCCGGCCGCTGCCGTGCCAAAACCACCCACAATTACATTCCACAACGACCGATTCATGGCTTTGCACATCATTAAGGTCAAAATTGTGCCTGAAGCTCCCACCAAAATTCCGCCCACAATCATCATCAAATTACCATACACAAAACCAGCTGTAGCGGCCGAAATTCCGGTAAAACTATTCAACAAAGAAATCACCACCGGCATATCGGCGCCCCCAATGGGTGCCACAAAACTAAGTCCGTAAAACAAGGCTAAAAGCGTAAACAGAATCAAAAGTCCTAGACCCCAGTCGGTGGAATAGCTAAAGGCCAGCGTGCCGCCCAAGACCAAAGCCAACAGCATTAAATTAAAAACAGAATGAAACGAAAGGGTGATTTTCTTGTCGTCCACCTTACCTTCTAATTTCAAGTACGCCAATACGCTGCCGCTAAACGAAACCGAACCCACCAACAAGGCAAAAACAACAGCAAAATTCGACCCAAAGGCCGCATTATCTGGCCCAATGCGCAGGTATTCCACCAAACCCAATATCAATGCCGTGGCTCCGCCCATGCCGTTCAACAAAGAAACCATTTGGGGCATCGAGGTCATGGCAACCTTTTTCGCCAACAGCAATCCTACCGCCGAGCCCAAGGCCAAGCCACCAAAAATCCATGCAAGATTGCCCTTGTCGGCATCGCCCAGCGGATAAAAAACAGCCGCAACAATAGCCAAACCCATTCCGATTGCCGCCAAGGTATTGCCGGCCCCCGCACTGTCGGGCGAACTCATGCGCTTCAAACCCCAAACAATGCCTACCGATCCAATCAAGTAAGCCAAATCAAACCATATTGCTGTGTTCATGGCTTATTTCTTTTTCTTTTTAAACATCTCGAGCATGCGTTGGGTTACCGCAAAACCACCCACCACGTTCACCATGGCCAAAGCCAAGCCAAACATGCCTGCCGTTAATTCAAACCACGCACCTGATGGGCTTTGCCGAATCAACAAAATGGCCCCAATAATGACAATCCCGCTGATGGCATTGGACCCAGACATTAGGGGAGTATGCAACACCGTTGGCACCTTGCTGATGATTTCAAACCCCAGAATTACGGTAAACACGAGCAAGAATATAAGCAGGTAATTCGCCGATAGCATTTCAATCAAAGCATTCATAAGCGCAGCGTTAGGATTCAGATTTGGGATACACACGAACAGCCCGGCAAATTTCATCCTGCATCGAGGTGTTTTGCTCGGCCTGTTTTAAATAATGGGTCAAGAAATGGTACACGTTGTTCCCATACAGCAGGCTGGCATCTTGCCGCATGGAATAGGCCAATCGGCTGTTGCCCAAAATATGTACGCCGTTTACTTCAATGCATTTCCCGTCTTGGGTAAAAGCGCAGTTTCCTCCGGTTGAAGCCGCGAGGTCAACCACCACCGAGCCGGGGCGCATGGCTTGAATGGTTTCTTCGGTAATGAGCAGGGGAGCTCGTTTTCCCCGAATTTGAGCCGTAGCAATAATGATGTCGCTTTGAACAGCGCGGCGTTGTACCTCTTCTTTTTGCCGGGCTAAGTAGTCCTCGCTTTGCTCTACTGCATACCCTCCTGCCCCGCCGTCTTCCTTGGCCCCGGCAACCTCAACAAAGCGAGCACCCAAACTTTGAACTTCTTCTTTCACGGCCGAACGCACATCAAAGGCTTCTACCTGCGCGCCCAACCGTTTTGCGGTGGCAATGGCCTGCAAACCGGCCACTCCGGCCCCCAAAACCAAGACCTTGGCAGGTTTAATGCTGCCCGCCGCCGTAATCATCATGGGAAAATAACGGGTAAACAAGGTCGAGGCCTCCAACACCGCCCGGTAACCCGACAAGGAAGCCATGCTGCTTAGCACATCCATGCTTTGGGCCAGGCTGGTTCTGGGAATTTCATCCATGCTTAAAACGGCAAACGAAAATCCCTCAAACACCTTCAGTGCATCGGCATGGGCAAACATTTCTGTATTTGTTACCAACAAAGCATCGGGGCGAATTTGAGCCAAATCGGCCGCGGCCGGCACCTGAACACTCAACAAAACCTCCGACTCCGAAAGCAGCTCAGCCCTTGTTTTCAGCTCGGCCACCTCGGCATACAAGCGGTCGGGAAAGCCCGCGGCCGCGCCAGCCCCTTGTTCAATCCATACGCGATGCCCCGCTTTCTTTAGCCGGCTTGCCGTATCCGGCACCATCGATACGATGGGAAGTTCCAACTCGCCCAATATGCCTATTGTCATACAAAAAAGTTAATTCTTGAGTAAGAACGAATTAACCCCAACAATTGTTCCAAGATGCGGATTAAGAACGCTTTTCTGCGAAAAAAATATTTACTTTGAGACAACCAATTAAAATTACTATGGATTCGCAAAAAGTGGATATGTACATCCTAACCACCGGAAAGTACTTTGAAAGTCAACACATTGGTCAAGTTAGAGACCGCCTCCTAGCCCTAGACGATTCAAAATGGGCTCTTATTCAGACCTTGCAGCTAAAAGACCCTCAAACCGCCTTAATTATTTCCATCTTCCTTGGAACGTATGGCATTGACCGATTTTTTATTGGCGATACGGGAATGGGCGTAGGTAAACTGTTAACCTGCGGTGGTTTGGGCATTTGGGCCATCATCGACTGGTTCCAAATTCAAGGCGCTACCCGCCAAAAGAACTTCGAGAAAATCCAGCCCTTCTTATATTAAGATGCGTCAATCCGGCAAAAGGATTTACCTTTTGTTGGGCGGTTTGGCCTTGGCTGGCCATGCCTGGTTGCTGTATTACCTGGCCTGGGGCGGACCGGCCGAATCCTCTTTGCTTGCCTGCCCAACCCGAAAACTAACAGGCATTCCCTGCCCCGCCTGCGGCACCACCCGATCGGCCGCAGCCCTTGCCCAAGGTCAATTTGAACTTGCCCTATGGACAAATCCCCTCGGATACCTTGCCTTGGCTTTTCTGCTGGCCATTCCCTTTTGGTTGGCCTACGACCTTTTGTGCAAATCACAAAGCCTAAAACAGGCCTACCAACGGGCCGAAGCCAAAATTAAACAACCTCAATTCGCTTGGCCTCTCGCTTTGCTCTTGCTCGCCAACTGGATTTGGAATATCTTTAAACTGCTATGATTTCAAAAACCCCTTTTCCCTACACCCCGCAGGAATACGAAACCGAAAAGGCCTCAAACGCCTACCTCATGTCGCTGGTGGTGGTGATTGTTGGTTTGCCGTTTCCCATCATCAACCTGATCGCCACCTGGGGCTACTACATGGGTCAACGAAAAAGCAGCTACTTTGTGCGCTGGCATTGCCTGCAAGCCTTGCTCTCTCAAATCTCCATTGTATTGATCAATGCCTTTGCCTTGGGCTGGACTTGGTCCATCATTTTAACCGACCGCTCCCTGAGCAACGCCTATTTGGCCTACATGGCCGTGGCCATTCTGTACAACCTGCTTGAATTTGCCGTTACCATTGTTACGGCCATAGAAACCCGAAAAGGAAAACACCTTAGCTGGTGGATGTATGGTCCCTTAACCCAAGCCCTTTGCAACCCAAAACCATGAAACGCTTTTTCCTTCATCTTAGCCTTTCCCTATTGCTTTTTGGCAGCCTTTGGTTTGGACTTTCTCAAATCAATTGGATTGGAATATTGGGTTTGGACATCCTGACTCAAAAAACCGAACAAAAACTAGAAGACCTGCTTTGGGATGCCATTCAAGATTCGGAAGAAATCTGCGATGACACCCAGGCCAACGAGGCGCTGCAATCTATGTGGACTCGAATGTGCGAAGCCAACCAACTGGACCCAAACAGCGTGCAGGTGCATTTGGTGAACAACGATGAAATAAACGCCTTTGCCATGCCGGGCGGACACATTTTGATTCATTCGGGCTTGGTTCAAACCCTTGAAAGCCCTGAAGAACTTGCTGGAGTGCTTGGCCATGAGGTGGCCCACGTTCAGCTGAACCACATTTCCAAAAAACTGGCCAAAGAAGTAGGCGTTTCCATTCTTCTGAGTGCCGCCGGAGGTGGCAGTGCGGCCGGCGAAGCCATCAAAGAAATTCTGAGCCAGCTTTCTTCCTCGGCCTACGACCGAAGCCTAGAAAAAGAGGCCGACCTGAAATCGGTGGAATACCTTAAAAACGCGGGCATTAAGCCCAGTGCTCTGATTGGAGTCATGGAAAAACTGGAAACCGAAATCCAATCCGACCTTCCCTCTTGGCTGGGCAGCCATCCAGACCTCTCGGAACGCAAAGAATACCTAAAAAAAGCCACAGAAAATATAGTGCTGACCGAAAAACCCGTGTTGGACTCTGCCGCCTGGGAAGGCTTAAAAACAGCCTGCGATTAATTGCCTTCGGCCGCTCCGGACCTCTTTATAAAAGGCTTTAGCCAAGGGTAGGCGAACAACAGCATTGAGCCCAGATCCAACACCAGCCAAAAGGCCTTTTCGCGCAAATGCACCTGAAAAAAGGGATTGTACAACACCATTAAGGCTAAAAAAAGAATAGCGAAGTAGGACAAGCCCTTTTTGTATTCTTCCCAAAAACAGAGCAGCGCCGATACAAAAACCACGGCACGAATCCACAGATACAGCTCAGAAGGCAAAGGCAACATAGCCAATGCCAGTATAAAAAGCACAAGAACCCGAATTGCTTTCATAGGTTTAAAGTTACATGGTCCGCATCTTTTTTGCAAGTCCGGTGGCAGGCTTTGGGATTTCGAGCGGCAAAATGGCCCGAGAGGCCTGCGGCAGGGATTGACGAGGCTACCCCGCAAGGGGCAAAACGGCTGCCGGCCCATGCCTGGCGGAGCGACGCGAGGAGCTACCGCCGGGCAAGGGCCGGCCCGTTTTGGACCGCGGAGTAGCCCGGAAAGCCCGGCTGCCGCCCCAATTTGAATCCACAGACTGAACGCCATTGCCTTGCCTAGCCCATTCCACTTCCGTCCAAATTCAGCGGCATCTTCCCTGCAAATTAAATTCAACATAGCCTACCGAAGGCAATGCCCAAAAACTTCCGTAACTTTCCAAAAATAATTTCGAATGAGAGCCTCCCGCAACTTTGACTTGCTGTTGGAATATGCAGCCCAATACCCCGACCGCAGCATGCTGGCCGGAAAATTAAAAGGCCAATGGACCGAATATTCGGCCAAGACTTGCCTTGATACGGTAAACCAACTCAGCTATGGCTTACTCAGCCTGGGTTTTGAACCCGGCGACCGGGCCGCCATCATTTCCTTTAACCGACCCGAATGGAACTGGGCCGATTATGCCGTAAGCCAACTGGGCGGAATCACCGTGCCCATGTACCCTACCGCATCGGCCGACGACCAAGCCTACATCCTAAACGATGCCCAAGTGAAAATCTTGTTCATCGAAAAAGAGGAATTTATTCAAAAGTGGCTGAGCATCAAGGACCAAGTCTCTTGCATTCAGCACGTAATTACCTTTGAATCGCATGCAGAAGGCCAAGTCCTGTCTGAATTGATTTCCATTGGAAAAGCAAATCCAGCACCCCAAACGGTGGAATCGCGCCGCAGCAGCATCCGCACCGAAGACCTAATGACCTTGATTTATACCAGCGGCACCACCGGGCGACCAAAAGGAGTGATGCTAAGCCACCAAAACATTCTTTCAAACGTCAATACCTGCACCGATTTGTTCCCCATGTTCCAAGACAGAAAGGTGCTTTCTTTTTTGCCTCTGTGCCATATTTTTGAACGCATGGTGGGATACCTCTATGTTAGCTTAAGAGCCAGCATTTACTACGCCGAAAGCATGGAAACCATTGGCGAGAATCTAAAAGAAGTGCATCCTTATGCCTTTACCACCGTTCCAAGGTTGCTTGAAAAAGTGTACGATAAAATTGTGGCCGCGGGCCGAGCCAAGCCTCAACCCATTCGAGCCATCTTTTTCTGGGCCCTAAAACTGGGGCATGCCTATGAATTGCATGGTAAAAACGGAGCTTGGTACACGTTCAAACTGAAAATTGCCGATGCCTTGGTGTTTAAAAAATGGAGGGCGGCTTTGGGCGGAGAAGCTGAGGTGATTGTTACCGGTGCCGCAGCCCTGCAACCCCGATTGGCCAGGGTGTTTACCGCCGCCGGAATTTCGGTGCTCGAAGGCTACGGACTCACCGAAACCAGCCCCGTAATTACGGTAAACCAAATGCCGCATTCTGGTCGTATGTTTGGCTCCGTAGGGCCCGTTATTGACGGAGTTCAAGTAAAAATTGCCGAAGACGGCGAAATTCTGTGCAAAGGCCCCAACGTGATGATGGGCTACTACAACAAACCTGAAGCTACGGCCGAGGTCATGGACGCCGATGGCTGGTTCCATACGGGCGACATCGGGGAATTCCGGGAAGGGAAATTTCTGGCCATTACCGATCGAAAAAAAGAAGTGTTCAAAACCAGTGGGGGCAAATACATTGCACCCCAACCCATGGAAAACGCGTTCAAAGAATCCCTGTTCATTGAACAAATAATGGTGGTTGGTCCCGACCGGAATTTCCCCTCGGCTTTGATTTCTCCAGCCTGGGAACACATCGAATCTTGGCTCAAACACAAAGGACTGCCCCTAAAATCGCCCGAAGAACTGGTGAACGATGCCCTGCTTAAAAGCAAAATCGAAAAAGAAATCCACCACATCAACCAACGCTTTGGACAATGGGAACAGGTGAAAAAGTTCGTACTGATTCCCCGCCCCTTCTCTATTGAAGGGGGTGAACTGACCCCAACCCTAAAGCTGCGGCGCAAAAACCTGTACACCAACTACGCTGCCGAAATTGAGTCCATGTATGCCAAAAGCTAAGCCCCCTGTTTCCAAGAAAAATCCAAGTCCGGTTTTGCATTCTAAAGCGTGCTTGTGGCCTTGTACACCCGCATGGTTTGTATTGGGACTCGCTCTTTTTTGTTTGGGATTAAAGCCGGCAGAACCCTTGCAGGCAAAACTCATCATTCAAGGATTAAAATCAGACCAAGGTTCGGTGCGGGTGGCTCTTTACAACAAACCCGACGGATTTACGGAGCCCAAAAAAGCCGTTCATCTGCAGAGCGTTGAAGCTGAAAAAGGCCAGGTTGCACTGAGCTTGAACGTGCCCCCCGCTAAGTACGCGGTGGCTGTTTTCCACGACTCCAACAACAATGGGGTGTTGGACAAAAACGCCTTCGGCATTCCTACCGAGGCCTATGGCTTTAGCAACAACGCCCGTGGCCGGTTTGGCCCTCCCGACTTTAGCGATTGCCTAATCGAAGTTGGCCCCAATACTCAGGCCAGCATTCAGCTTCGATAGCCAACTAGGATGCGGCCCGCTTTACTATGTGCAAACAAACCTGTACCGCCGATTCCATGTCTTGAACGCTTACATATTCCTGAACCGAATGTATGGCCATTTCGCCGGTGAATATGTTGGGACAAGGCAAGCCCATAAAGCTCAATCGGCTTCCGTCTGTGCCCCCACGAATGGGCAATTCGTTCACCGTTAAGCCGGCATCGGCATAGGCCAACCGAGCCAATTCCATAACCTCGGGATGCAAGGCTAAAATCTCGGCCATATTTCGGTACTGTTCTTTCCGAATTAAGCTACACTCCGACCCAGGAAATGAAGCACAAGCTTCCCTTGCCAAGGACTCCAACAAAGCCGCCTGTTCCTCTAACTTGGCACTGTCAAAATCCCTCAAAATAAACGAAACCGAAGCCTGTTCCAACTGCCCTTTCAATCCCATGGGGTGCACAAATCCCTGACGGGCTTCCGTGGTTTCGGGCGACAACCCTTCTGCCGGCAATCGGCTCAAAAAATCAGCTGCTACCTTTATGGCATTCACCATTTTACCCTTCGCATACCCGGGATGCGCACTTCGGCCTTTGAACGAAATCTCCAAATAATCGGCGCTAAAATTCTCGCCTTCCAAACTTCCCCTGGGGCCGCCATCTAACGTATATCCAAAATCGGCATTCACTTTTTCCATGTTGATCGCATCCACCCCCCGGCCAATTTCTTCGTCTGGAGTAAACAAAACAACCACATCGCCATGCGGCCATTCCGGATGGGCCATCAGTTGCTCTGCCAATTCCATGATGATGGCCACACCGGCTTTATCGTCTGCGCCCAACAAAGTAGTTCCCGAGGCAGTAATAATGTCGTCGCCGATGCGTTGCTTCAAATACGTTTGGTACTCTTTGTCAATAACCACCGAAGGGTTGCCGGGCAATACCATGGGGCTTCCGTCCCAGCGGGGATGCAAAATCGGCTTTACCCCTGTTCCGCTGCAATCGGGCGCGGTATCAACATGCGAACAAAAGCAAATGCGCGGTGCCGAAACCCCCTCGGGCAGGTTCGATGGAATGCGCGCATACACATAGCCGTTTTCGTCCAATTCAACTTGAGGAATTCCATACGACCGAAGCTCGTCAACCAACATGCGGCACAAATCCAATTGCTTGGTAGTTGAGGGCTGACTGGGGGAAGCGGCATCCGACTGGGTATCAACCTGCACATAGCGCATTAATTTTTCGGCTACCTGAAACGACAACATAGATGGATTCATAAAAAAGTTTGCCTAAAGGTAGAAAAACCGAGGCAAATGGGCTGGAATTACTTCCAAATCAGATTCAATCTCGGCTCCGATTGGGGTGCCGGCAAATCCATGCGAATGCGCCAAGGATGCGGATAGGCATTGTTGAACCGCTGCCCTGCGGTTTTTAGCCAGCCCAATCCCAAACCTCGATGTTCCGCAACAATCCATGGGGCATTCATGGCCCTGAATTCGGGAGCTAGCCCTTTCAAATAACGCAAGGCCTCTTCGGTATTCAGTTCTAGCCTAGGTGCTACACAGCCTTCTATAAACGGCAAGTGGGGGTCAGGTACAACACGCCCCTTGTCGATTTTTCCCAAACAAACACCCAGCAATTGCAATCGGGGAATGGAACTCCAACAAGCCGGCAGAGGCTTGGGCACCCCATAATACTGACCTTTGTAGGCTATGGTGTTCCAATCCCGGTCCAAGGGCAAGAAATCCTCAAGCAATCCCGCCGAGCTCTCCTTGGGCGCTGCCCTTTCCAATTTGCGGTCCAACACTCCTTCCTTTCTCCAAACCGACACATAAAAACCTTCTCCCCGAACCTGCCCAGGATACGCCGCCCAGCCCAAATTTCCGGCCAAAGCTTCAAAACCATATTCCTCGGGAATCTGCATTGAAACAGACTGCAATCCAAGTCCGCGCAGCAAGGCAGCATGCCCTTGGTTTTCGGCTTCATGAAAGGTGCAGGTGCTATAAATCAAATGCCCGCCCGGCTTTATAAGCTCAACGGCATAAGGCAGAATCTGATGCTGCAAAACCCTACACGATTCCCGTAAATTCAACGTCCACTGTTGACGGGCGAAGGCATCTTTTCGAAACATCCCTTCACCAGAACAGGGGGCATCGAGCAAAACCAAATCGGCCTGCCCAGGCAACTGTAGGGCCAATTGCTCTGGATTGGCGTTGGATTGCAGCACATTGGTGTATCCCCATTTTTTTAGGTTGTCTTGCAAGGCCAAAGCCCGATTGGGAATGGGATCGTTGGCCAGCAGCCAGCCCTCTTCGTTCATCCAATCCAACAAAAGGGTGCTTTTTCCTCCGGGGGCCGCCGCCAAATCTATTGCAAACTCGGGCTTAGGAAGTTGTTGCAAAAAAGACCACAAAACCATCGACGAAGCTTCTTGCACATAATAAGCCCCGGCATGAAAAGAGGGATCTAAGGTAAAAACCGGACGCTGCTTCAAATAGCGGCCATGGGGATGCCAAGGAACTTGTTCTAAACCGCTGTTGGGCAAGGCCCGTTTTGGATGCAATCGAATGCAGGTCTCTGAGGGCTGACCTAAGGCCTGAAGCCGTACCCCCGACAATTCCAATCCCCAGGCGCTTTCACAGGCCTGAACAAAATCCATGGGCAAAGGGCAATCAGCCCCGCCGCTGCTTGAAGGTTTCATAGGCCAAAATACCCGCCGCCACCGAAACATTTAACGATGCTACCGGGCCCGTTTGAGGTATTGCAATGGAATGGTCGGCCATGCTCAAATAAGCAGGGGAAATGCCCTCGTGCTCTGAACCCATCATCAGCATCAATGGCTGCGACAAATCGGCCTGATGCGGTTGCAAGCTTCCTTTTTCATGGACGGCAAAAAAGTGCAACCCGCTTTCTTTCAAACTTTTGATGCTGTCTTTCAAGTTCCATACTCGACACAAGGGCAAATGCAACAAAGCTCCCGCCGACGATTTTATGGTGTCTTCGCTAATTAGGGCCGAGCCCCGAGAGGGAACAACCAAAGCATGGGCTCCAAAGCACAGCGCGCTGCGCGCGATGGCTCCCATGTTGCGCACATCTGACACCTGGTCCAACAGAACGATAAAAGGGGTTTGGCCCGATTCAAAAACCTGGGCCACAATATCCTGTACATCGGGATTGGGCAGCAAGGCCCGAAAAGCGATTAGCCCTTGATGTTGCCCTCGAGTCGTTCGGTTTAATTTTTCATGCGGCACTTCTTGAACCGGAATTTGCCGTTCCTGGGCAATGCGCAGCAGCTGTTCCGCCCCCCGACCGCTGATTCCTTTTCGAAGCAAAATCTTTTCGATGGGATGCTTGGCCTCTAAAGCCTCCAAAACGGGATGCCAGCCATAAATAAGTTGGGGTAAATCCGACATAAATTGGGCTTAAGCCGCCGTGCCAAACTGCGAATGGGCCAGGCGTTTCTTGGCCAATTCAGATGTAATCAACAGCCGAGCTTTTCCTGTGTCGGGAGCCTCAAACATGTCTTGCTTCATAATGGCCTCAAAAATAGAACGCAGGCCACGTGCACCCAATTTATATTCTAGGGCTTTTTCTACAATCAGGTCCAACACGTCCTCTTCTACCTCCAATTCTACTTGGTCCATTTCAAGCAGGCGCTTGTACTGTTTTAACAAGGCGTTTTTGGGTTCGGTTAAAATGCGTTTCAAGGCGGGTGCATCTAGGGGCGACAAATAGGTAACCACCGGCAGTCGGCCCACCAATTCTGGAATCAGGCCAAACGATTTGATGTCTTGGGGGGCTACATATTGCAGCACCTCTTCCTCTTGGGGGCGCGCCTTTCCTTGGGCCTTAAAGCCAATAGATTGGCGCGACAAGCGATCGGCAATGCGCCGCTGAATGCCATCAAAGGCTCCACCGCAAATAAATAGAATCTGACGGGTATCAACCTGAATTAGTTTTTGCTCTGGATGTTTTCGCCCACCCTGAGGAGGCACACCGATTACGCTTCCTTCCAGCAATTTAAGCAAGCCCTGCTGAACACCTTCTCCGCTCACATCGCGGGTCAGGGAAGGGTTGTCGCCTTTCCGTGCAATTTTATCGATTTCATCAATAAAAACAATTCCCCGCTGAGCGGCCTCAACGTTGTAATCGGCGGCTTGCAACAAGCGGGACAGCACGCTTTCGACGTCTTCGCCTACATAGCCGGCCTCGGTTAGCACGGTGGCATCTGCAATGCAAAAAGGCACATTCAGCATGCGAGCGATGGTGCGGGCAATCAGGGTTTTTCCGGTTCCCGTTTCGCCCACCAATATCACATTGCTTTTGTCAATCTCAATATCCTCTTTTATTGAGGCTTGATTTATGCGTTTAAAGTGGTTGTACACCGCCACCGCCAAGGTAATTTTTGCCTCGTCTTGCCCAATTACATATTCGTCTAAAAAGGCTTTAATGTCTTTGGGCTTGTGCAGATTGACCTTTCCACTTGCTTTTGACTTGGGCGTTGAAATGCGTTCGGCATGCACAATTTCATGGGCCTGCTCCACACAATCCGAACAAATCTCGGCCTTATGCCCGCTAATTAGCAAATCAACCTCGGTACGCGGACGAAGGCAAAAGGAACAAATCTGGGCCGGTGTTTTAGCCATTATTTGCTGGGTTGTTTCAACAATACATCGTCAATCATGCCATACTCCTTGGCCTCTTGGGCAATCATCCAATAATCCCGGTCGGAGTCGGCCTCCACTTTTTCAATGGTTTGACCTGAGTGGTTGGCTATAATTTGATACAATTCTTTTTTCAGTTTTTGAATTTCACGGTGGGTGATTTCAATGTCGGACGCTTGTCCTTGAGCCCCGCCCAATGGCTGGTGAATCATAACCCGTGAGTGAGGCAAGGCGGTGCGTTTGCCGGAAGAACCAGCGCACAGCAACACGGCACCCATGCTGGCAGCCAATCCAACACAAATGGTGGCTACATCGGGAGCAATCCATTGCATGGTGTCGTAAATTCCAAGGCCTGCATACACCGAACCTCCAGGTGAATTAACGTAAATTTGTATGTCGCGCTTGCTGTCGGCACTCTCTAAAAACAAAAGCTGAGCCTGAATGATGTTGGCAATGTAATCGTCAATGGGCGTTCCCAGAAATATAATCCGGTCCATCATCAACCGCGAAAACACGTCAACCTCTCTAAAATTCACCGGACGCTCTTCAATCACCGTCCGCGTCATGTTTTCAACCGAAGACATATAGGTGTCAAGATGCATGCTGGAAATTCCGCGGTGCTTTACGGCGTATTTTTTAAACTCATCGTGTGGGAACATATACCAATAATTTACCTTCGGCATTGGCGCCGATGGCTACAAATATACAGAAAATGCGACTGAGCTTAAGCCTTTTTAAGCTCAAAATAAGCCTCTGAATCAAGGGCGGTTTCGGCGATATTCATGCCTTCCCGAACGGCCTCAAGCACTTTAAATTCCAACAGATTTTCATGGATTCCAAGCACTTCGTCTTTGTCTTTCATAAAGCGGGCAACCACATCTTCCAATTGGGTTTCGTTGAATTGATACCCTGCACGCATCAAGCGATTTATTACGACAGATCGGCATTCTGCCATCAATTCAGGCGCCTCTACCGTCACCGCATGCTGACCCAGCAATTTGGTGCGCAACACCTCCCAAACAATATACCGACGGTCTTTTTGGAACGATTCCTGAATTTCTTCTAAACTCTTGTCCTTTTTTTGACCGGCATGCAACCACCGCATCAAAAACGCTTCCGGCAATTCCATGGGGTTGCTGTCAATCAGCCATTCTCGCAGGCCCGTCAACAATTCCTGATTGGCACTGGATTGCAAATTTCCTTGCAAAGATTGCCGAATCCGCTCGCGCATTTGTTCTTCGTCGCTAACTTGACCTTCCCCAAAAATCGAATCAAAGAACCTTTGGTTCAGTTCCGCCGGAGCCATCCGCGAAATGGAGCTTATGGTAAATTCAACGGTTTCTGGCAAAGCCTCCAGGTCTGCTTCCGGCAAATTCAAGTAAATTGAACCGCTGTGGGCATCGCCAAAAAGACCTTGGGTAGGCAAAGAAACTACATCGCCCGGCTTTTTATTCAATAGGGCTTGCTTGGCTTCGTCCAACTCCAACTTAGCTAAGGGAAAGAAACAAGAGGTAGTGGTCGGCTCTTCCTGACCCTCCAACGAATGGGTAAAACTCCCAAAAACCGAATCTTCCTCGCTCAGCTCTTCGCGCTCTTGAAACGAAGGCTGCCCTTTTCTTAACCGCTCAATTTCTTTTTCCACTTCGGCATCCGAAACGGTAATTTTATACGCTTTCAGTTCGTTTTTGGCCGGAATATGCACCTCGGCAGCCGGCATTAATCCCAATTCAAATGCAAATCTAAAGAGGCCATCGGCCGTCCAATCGTTCACATCCGGGTGGCTCTCGCTGGGCAAGGGCTCTCCCAAAAACCGAATTTTTTCACGCTCAATAAATGCGTACAACTCCGAATTTAGTTTTTTAAAAACCTCGTCGCTGCGCATAGAATTCGCATACATTTTACGAATCATTCCCATGGGAGCCTTTCCTGCACGAAATCCCGGAACATTGGCCCGCACCTGCATCGTTTTTAATCCCTTTTCAAGCTCGGCAGCATAATCTTCAGGGGCAATTTCTACATGAATCAGGATGTTCAGCTCATCAACGCGTTCCTGGGTAATGTTCATATCTGTACAATTACAATCGTAAATCAAAACACTGCAATCTAAAAAAAGGCCGAACAGCTTCGCAGGGATTTGGCGGGTATAACCAAAGCAATCCTGCAGAGCATCTTAGGCCGTTGGACAGCGACTGTCAGCAAAAAAAAGTGCGGATGAAGGGACTCGAACCCCCACGCCTTTCGGCACCAGATCCTAAGTCTGGCGCGGCTACCAATTACGCCACATCCGCGGGCTTACCTAAAAAGGTTGGCAAAGATAGGGTTAAATCTCCGAATCCGAAAGTTTAATCCATTATTTCGGCAGCAAATCCATAGATTCCTGCAATTTGATGTGGTTTTTGGGGCGGGTAACGGGCTTTCACCGGTAGTCCGCGTCCACAGGCAGGGGGCATGTCGGCTTTGCGGGGGCTCCTAAAGTCGCCTCCGCAGCCCGCATGCCCCTGCTGCCTGTGGCCTTGCGGGCTACCGTGTTCAATCCCGCCCGCAGCCAACTCAAGGCTAAAAATCAATGCAACAAAAGTTGTTCAGACCTATTCCGCAGCCGCTGAGCCGCCTGTTGCATGCCGTGCAACCGTTGTGTAATGTGCTTCTGTTCCGCTAAACTCAAATGAATACTCAACAAGGGCTTTATCTCGGGCAACCAAACATGAGCCAAGCTGTCGTAGGCATGTATCTGCATGGCCAACAACGGACTCAGGCTATCGGGCTGCATGCACCCCGCCGATTGGGCTGAAGCTTTGGCCTGCTTCAGCACGTTCTGCAGAACAGAAATGCCGCTTTCTAAAGCTAGGCTATCTTTCTCTTGAATGGCAACCGAAATCTGCTCTAAGGCGGGCTTGCTTAATGAATCTAGGTTTTGCTGCCAATCCGAAACCTGCAGGCACTCTTCCTTTTCAGAATTCGGCCCACAACCCAACAGCAAAAAAAGCAATGCAAAACGAAACAGCATTAAAACCGATTTTTGTATTGCTTGTCGTAATACTGCTGATAGGCCCCACTTGTTACGCTGTCCAGCCAATCTTGGTTGTTTAAATACCAATCCAAGGTTAAGGAAAGGCCCTGTTCAAAGGTAACCGATGGCTCCCAACCCAATTCCTGTTTTATTTTTGAAGCATCAATGGCATACCGCCGATCGTGCCCCGGGCGGTCGGTTACATACGTAATTAAAGAGGCTGAATCGCCCTCGGGCAATCCCAATTTCTGGTCCATCAAACGGCACATCAATTGAATTAAATCGATGTTCTTCCACTCATTAAAGCCTCCAATATTGTAGGTCTCGCCCAATTTACCCCGGTGCAATACCGCATCAATAGCCCGAGCATGGTCAACCACATACAACCAATCGCGGGTGTATTGCCCATCGCCATATACAGGCAAGGGCTTGCGGTGGCGTATGTTGTGAATAAAAAGCGGAATCAGCTTTTCCGGAAATTGATTCGGGCCATAGTTGTTGGAGCAGTTTGTGATCACCACCGGAAGTCCATAGGTGTGGTGCCAGGCCCGCACAAAATGGTCGGAAGCTGCCTTAGAACTGCTGTATGGACTCCGAGGGTCGTAGGCCGTTGTCTCGGTAAAAAGACCGGTAGTGCCTAAACTTCCATATACTTCATCGGTAGATATGTGGTAGAACAAGCGGTTTTCAAACTGCCCCGCCCATGCCTCACGGGCCGCATTCAACAAATTTATTGTGCCCAAAACATTGGTATGCACAAAAGCCAAAGGATCCTCAATCGATCGGTCCACATGCGACTCGGCTGCCAAGTGCACAACAACCTGAAAATCCATCTGATGCATCAACTGCGAAACCGCGTCCGCATCCAATATGTCAATGCGCTCAAACCGGTAATTGGGTGCTTTTTCAACATCCCGCACATTCTCAAGGTTCCCGGCGTAGGTCAGCTTATCTATGTTGAAAATAAGGTAGTCGGGGTAGCTGTTCACCAAGAGCCGAACTACATGCGACCCAATGAATCCGGCTCCTCCGGTAACCAATATGCGTTTTGTATATACCATATTCCGAATTAAAGGCTCCAGTACTCAAAGGTACGGAACCGATTCCGGAACAGCCCTTTAAGATCAGCTAAAATACCTCCATTGGCCAACAATTCGGCAAAATCCGCTTCCGTCATCTCTACAAAAGACCGATGCGAAACCGCTACAAACACTGCCGAATATGGGCCTTTCGGATTTTGAACCAAGCCATAACCGTATTCGTGTTTTACTTCATCCGAATCGGCATGCGGGTCGGCAACGTCCACCGCAATGCCATACGATTGCAGTTCGAAAATCAAATCGGCCACCTTTGAATTTCGAATGTCCGATACATTCTCTTTGAACGTAGTACCCAACACCAACACCCTTGCTCCTTTTATGTCGAACCCTTTGGCAATAAGCCGTTTGATGATTTGCCGAGCCGCATGGGCGCCCATTCCATCGTTGATGTCGCGGCCCGCATTAATAATCCGCGCATGGTATCCCAATTGGGCCGATTTGTGCGTCAAATAGTAGGGGTCAACACCAATGCAATGCCCCCCAACCAAGCCTGGCGAAAATTTCAAGAAATTCCATTTGGTTCCGGCGGCCTCCAATACTTCGTAGGTGTTTATGCCCATTTTGCCGAAAATAATGGAGAGCTCGTTCATCAAGGCGATATTGACATCGCGCTGCGTATTTTCAATGATTTTGGCGGCCTCGGCTACTTTCAAAGAAGAGGCCCGAAACACTCCGGCCTCAACAACAATCTCGTACAGCTGCGCTACCGTTTCCAATGCCTCTGCATCGTTTCCTGAAACCACCTTTATTATGTTTTTCAGGGTATGTTCTTTGTCGCCCGGATTGATGCGCTCCGGACTGTATCCGACCTTGAAATCTACTCCCATTTTCAGAGAAGACAAATCCTCCAACACCGGAACGCAGTCCTCTTCGGTGCAGCCTGGATACACGGTTGATTCGTAAATTACGTAATCGCCTTTTTTTAGAACTTGGCCCACCGTTGTGGTAGCCGATATCAGGGGTTTTAAATCGGGCTGCTTGGCGTCGTCAATCGGGGTTGGAACCGCCACAATATATACCCGTGCCGCACGCAAATCTTCTAAATCGCAGGTAAAATGAATGTCGGCATGGTCAAATTCCTCGGCGGCCAATTCTTGGCTTGGATCAATGCGGTTGCGCATCATATTCACGCGTTCTACATTGATATCAAACCCAATAACCTTGACACTCCGGGCAAATTCGAGGGCTATTGGCAATCCCACATAACCCAAACCCACAACGGCTATTGGGGCTTCCTTGTTGATAATTTCGCTAAAAACATTCATAGGTTCTCTTTTCCGAATAGGCTACAAAGGTATCTTTTTGGGCTAAACCAAGGGTGAAGCCGATGTAATATTTACCTCTCCATCGGCGTTCAAAAAATAGGTTTCGCCCGATTCTGAACAACGGGCTTTGCCTTGTGCATCAAATGTAAGCCGCTGCCCAAAACGGCTCATCCATCCGTGTTGCCGGGCCGGATTTCCGTACACCAATGCAAAGGGCGGCACATCTTTGGTAACTACCGCTCCTGCTCCAATAAAGGCATATTCTCCCAACCGGGTTCCACAAACAATGGTTGCATTGGCCCCAATGGTTACTCCCCTTCCAACCAAAGTGGATTTAAATTCCGATTTTCGATTTACGGCGCTGCGTGGATTTATCACATTGGTAAACACCATGCTGGGCCCCATAAAAACGTCGTCTCCGCAAACTACTCCTTCATAAATGGAAACATTGTTTTGCACCTTGCAGTTGTTTCCAATCGCCACTCCCGGCCCTACCATGACATTTTGGCCCAAGGAACAATCCTTCCCAATTCGGGCCCCTTTCATAACGTGGCAAAACTGCCATACTTTTGTTCCCTCGCCCAGCTCGGCGGTTTCATGAACAATAGAGGATTCGTGAACAATGGCGGTCATTAAAAATTCAAACTAGGTTTGTACAAATCTACTTTATCAAGTCCCTTAAAATATTCCAAGGTGGTTTTTAGGCCTTGAGCCCGTTCTACCTTTGGTTCCCAGTCCAAAATGCGTTTTGCCAGTTCAATGTTGGGTTGCCGCTGCTTGGGGTCATCGGCAGGCAGGGGCTTAAATACAATTTTGCTGTTGGATTGGGTTAAGGTCAAAATTTCTTCGGCAAATTGAAGGATGGTGATTTCGGCCGGGTTTCCAATGTTTACCGGCTCATCGTAATCGCTCAAGAGCAAGCGATAAATGCCTTCTACCAAATCCGACACATAGCAAAACGACCTTGTTTGATTGCCTTCGCCAAACACGGTCAAATCTTCTCCGCGCAGGGCCTGACCAATAAAAGCCGGCAAAGCTCGGCCATCGTTGAGCCGCATGCGGGGCCCGTAGGTATTAAAAATCCGAACAATCCGGGTTTCTACCTGATGAAAGCGGTTGTAGGCCATGGTAATGGCCTCTTGAAAACGCTTGGCTTCGTCGTACACGCCCCTAGGCCCAATGGGATTTACATTGCCCCAGTAGGTTTCTTCTTGTGGGTGAACCAAAGGGTCTCCATAAATCTCTGAAGTCGATGCTACCAATATGCGGGCGTTTTTGGCTTTTGCCAATCCCAATAGATTGTGCGTTCCCAGCGAACTTACTTTCAAGGTTTGAATGGGAATTTTCAGGTAATCGATGGGCGAGGCCGGACTGGCAAAGTGCATAATGTAATGCAGTTCGCCGGGCACATGCACAAACTTTGATACATCGTGGTGGTAAAATTCAAAATCGGAATGCGAGAACAGGTGTTCTATGTTCCGAATATCGCCGGTTATCAGGTTGTCCATGGCCACCACCCGATAGCCTTTTTCGATAAAATAATCGCACAGATGTGAGCCCAAAAATCCGGCTCCGCCGGTAATTAAAACACGTTTTTTCATAGGCTTGGAGGGCTATCGCCCTATGCTAAAGTATTGAAAGCCCAGTGTCTTCATTTTTCCGGGCTGGAATATGTTTCGGCCGTCAAACACCACAGGAGCTTTCAAGCGATTTTTAATTTCGTCCATGTTGAGGTTTCTAAAAACGGCCCATTCTGTGGCAACAACCAAGGCATCGGCTTGGTCTAAGGCCGAGTAGGCCGATTCGGCATACCCAATGGCATCGCCCAACACTTGTTTTACATTGGGCATGGCTTCCGGGTCAAAAGCTACAATTTCAGCACCTGCTTCACGCAGGGTGTCGATTAAATCTAAGGCAGGGGCCTCCCGAATGTCGTCGGTATCGGGTTTAAACGCCAAGCCCCACAATGCGATGCGTTTTCCTTTTAAATCTCCTTGAAAGAAATGCAGAATTTTTTGCGCAAAAAAGGCCTTTTGGCTTTGGTTTACCTCCATTACTGCCTGCAGGATTTTAAAATCGTACTCGTTTTGGTTTGCAGTGTGCACCAAGGCTTGAACGTCTTTAGGGAAACAGCTGCCCCCATAGCCCAAGCCAGGAAACAAAAACCGCTTTCCAATGCGCTCGTCGCTGCCTATACCCAAACGTACCTGGTCAACATTGGCACCTACGCGTTCGCACAGGCGGGCAATCTCGTTCATGAACGATATTTTGGTTGCCAAGAACGAATTGGCGGCGTATTTGGTCATCTCGGCCGAACGCTCGTCCATAAAATATATGGGGTTTCCCTGCCGAACATAAGGGGAATATAAATCGGTCAATATTTCGCGGGCTCTTGGACTTTCGGTGCCAATCACAACGCGGTCTGGCTTCATGAAATCTTCCACGGCAAACCCTTCGCGCAAAAACTCTGGATTTGAAACCACATCAAATTCAACCGTGGCCCCGGGCAAAATGGCCTCGCGAACCAAATCGGCAGTACCCACAGGAACCGTACTTTTATCGATGATTACTTTATAGGAATTCAGCAAGGGGCCAAGCTGACCTGCCACTCCCAACACATAGCTTAAGTCGGCCGAACCGTCTTCGCCCGGAGGGGTGGGCAAAGCAAGGAACAACACCTCGGCATTGCGAACTCCTTCGGCCAAATCGGTGGTAAAACTCAAACGCCCTTGCTTCAGATTGCGCTCAAAAAACACATCCAGCTGTGGCTCATAAATGGGCACAATGCCCTTTTTCATGTTCTCGACCTTTTGTTGGTCAATGTCAACACAAACGACTTGATTTCCGGTTTCGGCCAGGCAAGTGCCTGTTACCAATCCAACATATCCAGTTCCAATTACACAAATATTCATGCTTAAAATTTCAACGTATTAATGTGAGGCAAACCAGGTGCGAACCCGATCTCCTATAAATTCAAGTTGATCGGCTTGCAGGTGCGTATGCATGGGCAAACTCAATACATGATCGCACAAATGTTCTGAAACAGGAAAGGCCCCTGCCGTATAGCCCTGGTGGTTGTACGCTTTTTGCAAATGCAAAGGTACGGGGTAGTAAATTTTCACTGGAATGCCTTGGCTTTCAAGGAACTTCATCAAGTCGGTTCTGCCTGGCCGCGACAAGGTCAGGGTATATTGATGAAATACGTGGGTCGATTTGGGATCACGAACGGGAATGTGCAGTCCTTCAATGCCGCCCAGCATGGCATCGTAACTGCCGGCCGCGTGCTGCCGAGCGCGGGTATATTCGAGCAAGCGCCGCAATTTAATGCGCAGCACCGCCGCTTGAAGGGTGTCAAGCCGGGAATTTACTCCCACCACATCGTGGTAATACAAAGCACTTTGCCCGTGGTTGGCAATCATTTGCATGCGGGCCGCCAAATCGGTATCGGGAGTCAAAACCGCTCCCCCATCGCCGTAACATCCCAAATTTTTGGAGGGAAAAAACGAGGTTCCCGCGGCATGGCCTATGGCTCCCGCAAAACCCGTTGTCGAATCCCCTTGGTAAAAAGAGCCAATGGCCTGAGCCATGTCTTCAATCACAACGCAACCGTATTGCTTGGCAAGGGCCATTACCGCATCCATGTTGGCCGATTGACCAAACAGGTGAACCGGCACAATGGCCTTAATGTCTTCTTTTTCTAGAATAGCGGCCGCCGATTCCGGGCAAATATTAAAGGTGTGGGGATCTACATCGCAAAACACCAATTCCATGCCAAGCAGCGCGGCGACCTCGGCTGTGGCTACATACGTAAACGATGGGGCAAGTACTTTGTCGCCAGGCTTCAGGCCCAAAGCCATCATGGCGATTTGCAGGGCATCGGTGCCGTTGGCACATGGAACCACCTGAACTCCACCCAAATAATCCGACAGCTCCGTCTTAAAGGCTTGGACATCGGGGCCATTGATAAAGGCTGTATTGCTCAAAATTTGATCAAAGGCCCCAGACAATTCGAGTTGAATTTCTTCAAATTGCGCTTGAAGATCAACCATCTGAATTTTACGCATAGCTTTGTACTTAGCACAAAAGTAGCATAACTTGAACAACTATTTTGAACACTTAAGAGAAAATCTCCTGCATTTTCCGTTGATTTTTGCCTTTTTTGGGCTGGGTTTCAACGGGCAAGCACAGGTACCTCAAATGCAGCGGGTAGCCGTTAGCAACATTGAAGTTTCGGGTGGTTTTGGATTGCCCATGGGGGCCTTTTCCGAACGGGTTGCTTTGGTATATCCTGTGGGTGGAGGTTTTTTTAGGCAAAGCGTTAAAGGCTGGCAATGGGGGGCCACCGCCCACTTCGTTTTTGGGGAAGAAATTAAAGAACCGGGCTTTGCCTCCAACCTCTTGCCCATTATTGCTGGCGATGGTTCCTTTCCCGGAATAGGAGCCACCTTTCAGGGAATTATGACCGGAGGATTTGTAGGAAAGGTGCTTCCCATTGGACGGCCAAACGGGAATTCTGGATTTGCCCTGCGCTTTGGGCTGGGTTACCTAAGCAGCTGGTATGCCCTCAGAACTTCGGGCGGACTTGTGCCTCAGTTGGCCGCCCCTTACGACAAAGGCTACGACCGCATGAGCTCTGGTTTTTATTTAAGCCAATGGTTTGGGTATCAATTGATGTCCAACAACCAAAGCATCAATTTCTACATTGGAATTGAAGCCGTTCAAGGATTTCAGGAACACCTAAGGAAATTTCAATACGATGTTGGGGTGTTGCCCAGCGGATTTCGCAGCGATCTGTGGTTGGGACTTAAAGCCGGTTGGTTTTTTCCTGTGTACCCGCGCAGCAAACGGGAATTCATTGAATTTAATTAGTCGAAATGTGGGCCTACACGCTGGGAGTTCGATTTTGGGAATGGCTGATACGGCGCGCAGCCGCCTGGCATGCCGGGGCCGCAGGGCGGAGCAACATGCTCCTAGACCCTTGGCCTGAAAATGCCGAAAACAAAGACCTGATTTGGTTCCATTGTGCCTCCTTAGGAGAATACGAACAAATTCTTCCGGTAATTCAATGCTGGGAATCCAAAAATCCCAAACATCAAATTCTAATTAGTTTTTATTCTGCTTCTGGTTATCGAATCGCAAAACCCACAGAAAAAACCCGCTGGGTGGTCGGTTTCCCTGGCGACATAAAACCTGCGCTCCACGCATTTCTTTTGCACTTTAAGCCCAAATTGGCGGTGTTTACCAAAGCTGAAATTTGGCCCCTTTGCCTACACCTGTTAAACCTTCAAGGCATTCCTTCTATGTTGGTGGCCTTTAGCCCAGGCCGATCTAAAAACCTGGCACGTTGGCCCGCACGTTTTGTGTTGAACCAAATGCAAAAACTGGCCTACATTAGCTGCCAAGACGAAGAGACCCGGGATTTTTTGACCGAAATGGGCTTAAAAAACGCAGTTGCCGACGGAGACCCACGGGTAGAACGAACCCTGGCCTTGCAATCCGAAACATTGGACTGGCCCGAACACCTGTGTTGGAGAAATGTGCAGCCTTTGGTGGTTTTGGGTAGCGTTTGGGCCGCCGATTTAGACCTGTGGGAACCTATTGTGGCAGAACAAACCCATGTAAATTGGATTATTGCGCCCCACCAATGGACTGAAGACCTAAAAAAACGAATCCAAGAAAAATTCCCTCAGGCTCAGCATTGGAGTTCAGAAAAAAACACAAGCATATCAAATGTGGTGGTGCTGGATGTTGTAGGCGTATTGAGCCGACTGTATCGGTTTGCAAACGCGGCCTATGTGGGCGGCGGATTTGGCCGTGGAGTCCACAGTGTGCTCGAACCGGCCGCAGCAGGCATTCCCGTTGCCTTTGGGCCCAAGCATGCCAACAGCCGAGAAGCATTGGCCTTTTTACACCTAAACGTAGGTACTGAATTGAAGAAAAAAGAAACGGCACAAAACTGGCTTCAAAACGTGCAAAAAAAAACAGTACAAGACCAAACAAAAACAGCCTTAAAAAAATGGTTTGAAGGCCATTCTGTGGGCAGCCAAAAAATTGCAGAACGCATGGAAATGGTATTGAATAAAAATAAATAATCTAAAAAATCTGTGGGTTTAAATCTAAAACCCAAAGGTTGACCAAATTCAAAATCCAACATTTGAAATGGGATGCTGCAGGCCTCGTTAAAATTCTTAAAATTAGGAATTAACACTTCGAACGCATGGATAACCTAGGCCAAAAGCGAACCGGAACATTTACAATAGATGCGCACCGAAATAAAAATTGCATTGCAAATTTTGGGGTTAAAAATAGAGTTGGGTATTTTTATGCCTTGGCCTGCGGTAGGGATTGAAGCAGGTAGCCCGAAAGGGGGCTGGCAGCAGGGGCATGCGCGCTGCGGAGGCGACTTTAGGAGCCCCCGCAAAGCCGCAATGCCCCCTGACAGCCACCGCGGACTACCGCTGAAAGCCCGCAACCGCCACCAAAAAACCCTTGCACTGCACAAAAAGTTCTTAACTTGCACTTAATATTCGAGGCCCAAAAAACCTAGTGAACTGATATGCTGAAACTTAAGTCCCGTTTTGTTTACAACTCGTTCGTGCATGGCCTCGCATTTTTGCTGCTTTCCCTGACAACAGCCTGCAGCAATCCGGAGGGAACGGGCGGCGATTTGACCTTGACGGGGAAAGTGCTGGCCCGCAAATACAACCTAACTTTTACCAATCTGATTGCAGAATATCCACAGCCGGAAGAGCGCGTTTATTTAATTTACGGCAACAATGAAATTTATTCTGAGGATTTTCGCACCGATTACCAAGGCCGATTCCGGTTCGAAAACCTGCAACCGGGCAATTATACCCTGTACGCTTATGCCCGCGATTCAACTGGAAATGAGCCTTCTGGACTCATGCCGGTTTTTGTACAAGTAAGTTTGGAGTCCGGCAAACCTGTTTCAGAAGCCCCTGTGTTAATTCTGCCAAAATGATGCGTTCGTTATTATCCCTTTTATTTTTAGGCTGCCTTTGTGCCCAAGCCCAATCGCCAAAAGACCTTAGGCAGGCGAATGTGCAGTCTTGTACTGTTACTAAAATTTACCCCACAGCCACCGGCCAAGAAAACCGCCTTGAACGCAAAGAAATTTACGATGAACAGGGCAAATTAAAGGAGTTGATTCGCTACAACTCGTCGGGCGACATCGAAAAAAACACCTTGTTTTATTTCTCGGAAAAAGGAGATTGGAAAGCAGAAGTAAAATTAAAGGCAGGCAAAGGGTTAAGAACCGATTCTTTGGTTGAAAAAAAGGGAGAAAGCGGAGAATGGGAACGGACAGAACACTATGGAAAATCGGGAAAATTAACCTATTATGAAATTCACAATTGGGAAAACGGCTTGAAAATAAAAACCGTTCGGTTCAGTCCCAATCAAGCCGTTCTATTTAACATATCCTATACATATCAAAGTCCATGATTCTGCATGCCTTTCTTTTAAGTCCGAGTCTTCCTTTGGCCGATTGGCCTGCCACACTGCATTTGTTGGGTGCCTTTGCCTTGCATTTGTTCTTTTCGCTGATTTTGGTGTTTGTGCTGTATTATCAAAAATCCAAGCGCAGGACCTATGCTTTTTCGTTTTTGTTGATTGGTGCAGTGGTGTTTTTGCTGAGTTTTTTGTTGAGCGACATAAAAATTAAACTGGGTTTGGCCCTGGGGCTGTTCGCCATTTTTGGCATCATTCGGTACAGAACCTTGCAAATACCCATTCGAGAAATGACCTATTTGTTTACGACCATTGGCATGGCCGTAATCAATGCATTAACGGCAGGGGCAATGAGTTTGACTGAAATTGTGGCATCGAACTTGGTCCTTTTGGCCTTGTTTGCCTTCAAAGAAAAAGTGCCTTTGTTCAAAAATTTAGAAGAAAAAAACATGGTGTATGTGGGCATTGACAAGGTGCACCCAGGGCAGCGCGAGGCGTTGATTGCCGAGCTCCGCGAAAAAACAGGTTTGCCCATTGAACGCATAGGGGTCATGAAATACAATTTAATGAAAGATACGGCGGTTTTGAAGCTGTACTACCACAGCAACGCGGGGTCAGAGTCAGAAGATTCCATGCAAAGCGACGATGGGGACGACGATTAAATGGATTTTGCTGGCGGCTTGTTTGTGGAAGCCACTTTGGGGTCAAGACCTTCGCCTTTGGGTTGGGGCTTCGGCAAAGCAATCGGTGCACCGCAAGGTTGATTTGGGCTTGGAATTTCAACACCGCTGGCAGGGCATGAATGGGCAAATTGATGCTTTTTTTTTGGAACCCTCGGTGGGGTATGAGCCCGTCCGGAATTTGCAGTTGGGATTTGCTTGGAGGGTATCCAACACCTTAGACGAAGCAACCGATGTTTGGCACTTGAGGCACCGGCCTCAGATTGACGTGGAGCTTCGGCACCGCTTTAAACGCTGGCGGCCCTTTGTACGGCTTCGGTATCAGGCTAGGTACAACACCTTGGGTGGAGAAAATAAACCTTGGCTGATGCATGGGCGAACCAAGGCTGGGATAAGGTATTCTTGGCTTGGAGGGAAAGGAAACAACACCCTATTTGGGGAGTGTTGGTGGCCTTTAAACCGCTCGGGGCGGCAGCAGCCCGACCGGTACCGGCTGGGGCTTAGCACCTCGATTCAGCTCAGTAAGCGGCACGAAATAAGCCTGCAATTGGCCTTTGAAGAACGGTTTCGTTCGGGGCCCAACCCCCAGTCCTTTATTGTGGGCGTTTTTTATTCGTTTCGCTCGGCAGAGGCAGATTAAAAAAAGCCGCTGTAGATTTGAGGATTTTTGCTGGGGTGCCAACCGATTGCAGGGCTTAGGCCAAGCAGCCAGACAATCCGTATATTTGCCCATGCCATTGCTGCAGTTCTTCTTAAGCCTGATTAAATACCTCTGGCTTTCTAAAAAATTTCGGGCCTTTCGGCCTTCGGTGAAACCCGCCGTAGAATGGTGGATTTTGGGCAACGGGCCCTCTTTGCGGTCCATGCTTTCTGAGTTTCCTGAAGAACCTGAAAACAAGGTGTTCTGTGCCGTGAATTACTTTTGCCTCTCGCCCGATTTTCAACGCCTAAAACCCTCGGCCTACGTTATTGGAGCCCCCGAGCTCACCTTTATGGACGAGGGCTCTATTCCTGCCGACATCTTGGCCAACAAACGCAGATTGCACCAAACCTTGCAAGAACAAACCGGTTGGCCTATGCTGCTGTTTGTTCCATACCCTACCCTTCAGGCCCCGTCGTTTAAAGCGCTGTTGGGGGCAAATCCCAACTTGAAGGCCTGCGGCTACAACGCCACGCCCTTAGAAGGCCCGGCTACCTTTTGCCGGTTTGCCGTTTTGAATGGCTGGGGGCTTCCGCGTCCGCACAATGTGTTGATTCCAGCCCTGGCCGTGGCCATTCGGTTGGGCATTCCGCAGATTCGATTGGTGGGCGCCGAACATTCCTGGCTGCAAACCCTGCATGTTGACAACCAAAACCGGGTGATGCTTGACCACCAGCATTTTTACGATGCCGACAAGCAAGTGGCACACATGAACCACACCAGCTTTCGGCCGCGACGCCTGCACGAAGTCCTTCAAAAATTCTTGTACAGCTTTCAATCCTATTGGGTTTTGGCCGATTTGGCCGACAAACAAGGTCTAGAAATCCTAAATCTCACGCCAAACTCGTACATTGACGCCTTTAAAAAACACGCATTTTCCCATGAGCATTTTCGACGATAAAGCCATTTTAGTAACCGGTGGAACGGGCTCCTTTGGCAAGCGCTTTATACATACCCTGCTAACCCGATATCCGGAGGTGCGCCGCATTGTGGTCTTTAGCCGCGATGAGCTTAAGCAGTTTGAAATGCAGCAGGAATTTAGTGCTGCCGAATTGAAAAAACTCCGGTTTTTCTTGGGCGATGTCCGAGACAAAGAGCGCCTATGCCGGGCTTTTGAAGGCATAGACATGGTGGTGCATGCCGCCGCCTTAAAGCAAGTGCCCGCCGCAGAATACAACCCGTCCGAGTTTATAAAAACCAACATCATGGGGGCGGAAAACGTTATTGCCGCCGCCTTTGATTCTCAAATTAGCCGGGTGGTTGCCTTGTCGACCGACAAAGCCGCTGCGCCCATCAACCTGTATGGAGCCACCAAGCTGTGCTCCGACAAACTGTTTATTGCGGCCAACAACATCCGCGGAAAACGCCCAATCCGCTTTTCCGTGGTTCGATATGGCAATGTAATGGGCTCGCGCGGTTCCGTTATTCCGTTTTTTATGCACATCCGACACAAAGGGAAAATGCCCGTTACCGATGCCAGCATGACCCGGTTTAATATATCGTTGGACGAAGGCGTCGATATGGTTTTGTTTGCATTGGAACAGCAATGGGGCGGAGAACTGTACGTCCCCAAAATTCCATCGTACAAAATACTCGATGTGGCCAAAGCCATAGCCCCCTCTATCGAACCCGAATTGGTGGGCATACGGCCCGGCGAAAAAATCCACGAAGAAATGATTACCGAGGCCGATTCCTTTACCACCTACGACATGGGCCCCTATTACGCCATTTTGCCCCAGGTGCCCAACTTCAACCTGAACGATTTTGTACAGCACTTTAAGGCCCAAAAAGTAGAACAAGGTTTCCGATACAGCAGCGGAAACAATACCCAGTGGTTGAGCGTAGAAGACATACGCAACTTGATTTGCGAACACCTTGACCCCGAATTCAAACCCCTGTGAGTATGAATCCCATACCCTATGGCCGGCAAGACATTCGTCCCGATGACCTTCAGGCCGTTCTTGCTTCACTTCAATCCGATTACCTGACTCAGGGGCCTAAAATTGCCGAGTTTGAAACGGCCTTTGCCCAATACATTGGCGCCCCCTACGCCGTCGCGGTGGCCAATGGCACCGCGGCTTTGCACCTGTCTGTGTTGGCTTTGGGCTTAAACCCCGGCGATTATGTGGTTACTTCCCCCCTTACCTTTGCCGCCAGTGGAAATTGCGCCTTGTATGCCGGAGCTCATGTTTTGTTTGCCGAAACCGATGCCTACGGCAGCATTCGCCCCGATGCCGTTCAAGCCCTGTTTGACCAATACGGCTCAAAAATAAAAGGCATTATTCCGGTCGATTTTGCCGGCAGACCTGCCGATTTACCCGCTCTAAAAAAAATCGCAAACGCCTATGGTGCCTGGATGTTGGAAGACGCCTGCCATGCCCCGGGTGCACAGCGCAGCGGAGATTCTAAGTTTCGCTGCGGCGACGGCAGCCTGGCCGATGCCGCTATCTTTTCTTTTCACCCCGTTAAACACATCGCCTGCGGCGAAGGCGGCATGATTACCACCTCCAATCCTGAAGTGCATCAACGCCTGCTTGTTTTAAGAACACACGGCATTACCCGCGACCAACATCGGTTTACAAACCCTGCCTCTTTGGCCGATTCCAGCTTGTCTGACTCAGACCCATACCCCCTGTGGTACATGGAAATGCAAGAGTTGGGCTACAATTATCGGCTTACCGATATGCAGGCAGCCTTGGGTTTAAGTCAACTGAACCGAGCCGAAGAAAACTTAATCCGCCGCAAAGAAATAGCCCGCTTTTACCACGCTGCCCTTTCGGGCGTAGGCGATTTGCAATTGCCGCATGCCGACTCCCCCTCTGAAACCGAAGACCATGCCTGGCATTTGTATGTGGTGCGTACCCAAAAGCGCAAAGCCTTGTACGATTACCTGCGTGAACACCATATTTTTGCTCAAGTTCACTATTTTCCGCTGCACCTGATGCCGCATTACCGAACTTCATTCGGATATGGCCCTGGCCTTTGCCCTCAAGCCGAACGCTTTTATTCCGAATGCCTGAGCATCCCCATGTACCCCTCTCTAAGCCAAGAACAACTCAGCTACGTGGTCGATGCAATTCGGGCTTTTTTTGACCAAACCCCCACAAACTCCTAAGCCCCACCATGCAAGCCATACAGGCGCACACCGGAATTCTGGTTCAAGCTCGCATGGGCTCAACCCGGCTCCCAGGAAAAGTGGACATGCCCATTTTGGGAAAAACAGCGCTGCAGTGGATCGACCACCGGTTAAATTCCCTGAATATCCCCCTGGTTTTAGCCACCTCGAACTTAGCCCAAGACGACCTGCTGGAAGAACGAGGCAAAACCTTAGGCTGGAAGGTGTTCCGAGGCAGCGAAACCGATGTGTTGGCCCGGTTTGCCGGCGCCGCCCATGCCTTTGGATTTCAACACCTCATTCGAATTACCGCCGATTGCCCCCTAATTTGCGCCGATGTGCTGCAGCAAGGCCTGCAAACCTATTCGGCGCTGCCCCAAGGCCGAACCTATGTTTCAAATAGCCTGGAACGAACCTTCCCCCGTGGCTTAGACATGGAAATGTTTTCGGCCGAATTGCTGTTTGAAGCCGAAAAAAATGCACTGCACCCGGCCGAACGCGAACACGTTACTCCTTACATGTACTTGGGCGAACACCAAGCAACCCACCAAGCCCAAGTGCTTCACTCCAAAAACTACAACCACATTCGGTTGACCTTAGATACCCCTGAAGACCTGTTGGTTATTGAACGCTCTATGCAGGAATTGCATTTGCATGCCTGTTTAAATTACGAGGAAATGTGGCCTAAATTTGAAGGCCAGCAGGCCTTGTTTGAGTTAAATCAGAACGTGGAACAAAAAAAGACCGGCTTATGATTTCCATTGGAGAACGCTTGTTGGGGCCTGAACAGCCCGTTTACCTGATTGCTGAATTGTCGGCAAACCACCGGCAAGACATTGGCATCGCACTGGATACCATTCGGGCGATGGCCAAGGCCGGAGCCGATGCCATTAAACTTCAAACCTATACCGCCGATACCCTAACCCTGCCCTACAAAACTCCCCCTTTTTTAATTGGCAGCGGCACCGCTTGGGACGGAGCCTACCTGCACGACCTGTACCGCGAAGCCGAAATGCCCTGGGATTGGCATGCCGAATTGATGCACGAATGCAAGGCCCTAGGCATGGATTGCTTTAGCAGTCCGTTCGACCCCAGTGCGGCCGACCTATTAAACACGTTAAATGTACCCGCATTTAAAATCGCTTCGTTTGAAATTACCGACATTCCCCTCATCGAATACGTAGCTTCGTTTGGCAAGCCTATGATTATCTCGACCGGCATTGCCGGCCTGCAAGACATTGAATGGGCCGTTGACGCTTGCCACCGGGTAGGAAACAAGCAAATTGTGCTGCTAAAATGCACTTCGGCCTACCCCGCGGCCGATTCCAGCATGATGCTGCTTCAAATGCAAGATTTGCAGCAACGCTTTGGAGTTCCAGTAGGCTTGTCAGACCATTCCGAAGGCGTGCTGGCTCCCGTAGTTGCCACAGCCATGGGTGCCGTCATGATTGAAAAACATGTGATTTTAGACCGCAGCATCGGAGGCCCCGACGCGCATTTTAGCCTAGAACCCAACGAATTCGCCACCCTGGTGTCTCAGGTCCGTCAAACCGAAGCCATGATGGGCAAAAGCGAACCCTCG
Source organism: uncultured Flavobacteriales bacterium (assembly GCA_903837495.1). Lineage (GTDB taxonomy): Bacteria > Bacteroidota > Bacteroidia > CAIKAF01 > CAIKAF01 > CAIKAF01. Next base: position 55,620 of record CAILUT010000062.1, read on the forward strand.
TTTCCCGTTCAGGGCAAAAACAGCCCCTTTGCCCGTTCGCTCTTCGTGGCCAAAGACGTAAAGAAAGGCGAGGTGTTGAGCCCCGAAAATGTGCGCAGCATTCGGCCCGCCCAAGGCCTGCACCCCCGTTTTTTTCCGGAAATTCTGGGCCGCAGGTTCGCCACCGATGTAGAAGGAGGAACGCCCCTGAGCCTTGAACACCTTCAACCCTAAGCATGGGAATTTTAATTCGGCAGGGCAGCAAAAACACCATTTACCTATTTATAGGCGTTGGGCTGGGATTTGTGAGCAGTGCCCTGCTTCAACCCCGTTTTTTAAGCCCCGAAGAAAACGGAGTTGTAAAATTGCTGGTGGCCTACTCCGCCATTCTGGCTCAGCTGTTCACCCTGGGATTTCCCTCGGCCCTCATTAAGTTTAAGTCTGATTTTCACGAGCGAAACATCAACGACATAAAAACCACCTTGTTTTACACCGGCCTTGGAACCGCCTTGTTTTTGCTGCTGTATTTTTTGGTCGGAAAGCTCGTTTTTAGCTACTTGCTTAACGCCCAAAGCGTCTTTTGGAATTACCTGCATTTGTTGCCCCTGGCCACCGTCGCAACCCTGCTTTTTTTCAACCTCGATGCCTTTACCCGCACGGAATTGTACTCCACCCCCGGCACCCTGAGCAAAGAAGTAGGGCAGCGCATTTTTATCCTTCTTGCCCTTTTGGCCCTGGCCGGATTTGGATTGCCCTTTTCCAACTTTCTAAACCTCTACACCTTGGCTTTGGCCTTTCCTGCCTTGGCCCTGATGTTCTTTCTGCAGCAAAAACAAAAATGGAATTGGGGCGGTTCGGGCAGCTTGCGTCCCCACCCCGATTTCCGGCGCAAAATTCATTCTGTTTCGGCCTATGCCATTGTATCTGGTCTTTCCGTTTCGTTTATCATCAGCCTGGATGCCATTTTTATTGAGCGCTTTTTGGGCACCGCTTCCACCGGCATTTATGCCGTTTTTGGGTACTTTGCCACCTTGGTGCTCATTCCCTACCGGGGCATAGAACGCATCGCATCGCCGCTGATTTCTAAGGCCTTGGCCGAAAACCAAATGCAAAAAATAAAAACAGTGTACCTAAGCAGCAGCAAATACCTGCTGTACGGCGCGGGCGTGCTGCTGGCCATTTTACTCAGCAACCGCAGCAACATTCTGGCTTTTCTGCCCTCCGAGTACCGCATTGGCTTGCCCATTTTAATTTGGCTGGGCCTCAGCAACTTGCTTGACGCGGCAACCGGCATCAACACCGCCATCATTGCCAATTCCAAGTACTACCGCTTCAACATGGTTCTGTTGCTGGGACTTATTGGCATGGCCTCGGCACTCAACATTTGGCTTATCCCGATGTGGGGCTTGCAGGGTGCAGCCATTGCCACCTTTTGCAGCGTGGCGGCATACAACCTTAGCAAGCTGGTTTTCATTGGTTTGCGCTTTCACATGTGGCCCTGGAACTTCAAAACCCTGGCCGTTGTTGGCATTCCAGCTCTGCTGTTTTTGCTGGGCGAAGCCCTACCCAGCCTACCGAACATGTATCTGGATGGAATGCTGCGTACCGCTTGCATTGCGGGCCTCGCGGGCCTGGCCTTATTCATTCGCCCCTTGTTTCCGGGCGATTGGAAGCTGTAATGAAATGGAGGGATTTGTTGGGCGGCAGCCGGGCTTTCAGGGGTAGTCCGCGGTTGTTGGGGGCTGCCCCAGCGGGCTTGCGGTGGCTCCTAAAGTCGCCTCCGCGCCACGCGGGCCAGGCCCCAACACCCTTGCGGGCAACCCCCTTCAATCCCTGCCGCAAGCGCCTCGTGGTGAAAGTCTATGGGTTTTAGAGTACAGCACATCGGGTAAAAATCCCCCCATGCAGAACCCCTGGCCTTTATGCAAGGCCCCGCTTTTTTAAAAGGCAATCCCTTTTGGAAACCGCGGAAAGGGAATCACATCGCGGATGTTGCCCATGCCAGTTACAAAGAGCAACAGCCGTTCAAAGCCCAATCCGTAGCCCGAATGGGGAACCGTTCCAAACCTGCGGGTATCCAGGTACCAATGCAACTCTTCTTCGGGTATGTGCATTTCGGCCATGCGCTTTTGCAGGTATTCCAGCCGTTCTTCGCGTTGGCTTCCGCCCACCATTTCGCCAATGCCAGGAAACAATATATCCATGGCCCGAACCGAACGGCCATCTTCGTTCAACCGCATGTAAAAGGCTTTAATTTCCTTGGGGTAATCGGTTAGAATGACCGGACGTTTGTACACCTTTTCTACCAAATACCGTTCATGCTCCGATTGCAAATCGGTGCCCCAGCCCTGCACAGGGTATTGGAATTTCTTTTTCTTCTGGTAGGGCGATTCCTCCAATATCCGTATTGCTTCTTCGTAGGTAACTCTTGCAAAAGGCTCCTTTAATACAAATTGAATCCGTTCCAACAAGTCCAGCTCCGACCGTTCTTCTTTTTTCTTGCTTTCTTCTTCTTTCTTCCACCGTTCGTTCAAAAAGGCTAGGTCTTCGGCGCAGTGGTCTAAGGCATACTGCATTAGGTACTTTAGGTTGGCCTCGGCCAAATCCATGTTGTCGTTTAAATCGGCAAAAGCCACCTCGGGTTCGATCATCCAAAATTCGGCCAAGTGCCGAGTGGTGTTGGAGTTTTCGGCACGAAAGGTAGGGCCAAAGGTGTACACCTTGCTCAAGGCCAAGGCCGCCAATTCGGCTTGCAATTGCCCCGAAACGGTTAAATGGGCTGGTTTTCCAAAAAAGTCTTTTGAAAAATCGATGGCCCCCTCTTCGGTTTTCGGGGGTTGTTCGGCAGAAAGGGTGGTTACCCGAAACATTTCTCCGGCACCCTCGGCATCCGAGGCGGTTAAAATAGGGCTGTGAATGTTGTAAAACCCGCGTTCATGAAAAAAGCGATGCATGGCAAAGGTCATGGCATGCCGAATGCGAAATACCGCCCCAAAAGTTTGGGTTCTAAACCGCAAATGGGCAATTTCCCTTAAAAACTCCAAGGAATGTGCCTTCGGCTGCAGGGGATAAAAATCCGCAGCCTGAATGTCCGATTCGGCTTTTCCCATCAACTCAATATCCTCGGCATGAATTTCAAGCGCCTGCCCTTTTCCGGTCGAGGCTTCAAGCCGGCCACGCACCCGCAAGCAAGCTCCCGGATTTATGGATTGCAGCAATTCGGCCGGAAAGGATTCAAAATCGACCACCACTTGGATTCCCGCCAAATTTGAACCGTCGTTCAAATGAATAAATCGATTGCTTCGAAAGGTGCGAACCCAGCCTCCCACCTCGCAAGGTTGGCCGCCGGGTTCCCAGGTCAAAATTTCCTTAATTGCCGTTGGTAACATGCTCGTTTTTTGCCAAAGGTAGAAAATTTAAAGGCCTGTTTTCACCACTTTTATGCCCTTTAGCCCCGGAAGGCTTAGCAGGTATATGCCCTCTGCCAAGCCAGACAGACCCTCAATCCGAAGTTCTCCACTTTGCGGCAGCCTTCCCTGCCACACTGTTTTTCCGCAGGCATCCAACAGCAACACCGGCAAGGATTCGGTTAATCCGCCCAAGCGCAGGTTTAACTCAGACAAAAATGGGTTTGGACCTAGGCAGCCCCAATCCCCGCTGAAGGAAGCAACTTGGCCCACCGAGCCCAGCCAAAGAGCCCCATCCGAAAAAACCGGGGGCCCCAACATGCCCGCTCCGTTCTTGGCGCGCACGCCCGAATAATAGGTTTGACCCAGGTTTAATCCTCCGGGCACACTTGTCCAAAAAGGACTAAGGCCTACGGCTTGCCATGGAAGGATGTCGCATTGGCCCCAAACAGTTCCCAAACAGGTTTCGTAGGTGGACAATCCAGAATGGGGATCGGCCGAACCCGCCCAATTCATCGACCAGCCCATACCCAGCAAAGTGTCTTTGTCGGCAGCCAAGCCATCGTTAATCCAGCTCGAAGTATAGGGCGGAGTAAAATCCAAGTTTAGGTCTTGCACCTGCCAGAACGAAACATTGCCGGCTCCGTCGTTGGCCAAAGACAATATGCGCCCCCCCGCTTGCGTGGGATTGGGGTTTGGGTTGGGTAAATGCCCAATAGGAAACAAGCCGGTAGTTACCCAGGCAACGGTATTGTGGGGGCGGCCCGGCCCGCTGTGAACCGCATCGAAGGCCACAATGGCGTCTTTCGTTTCCATCGATATGAACTGGGCCGAATTTTGATTCCATTGGGGAGCAAGCAATTCCCCTAAGTACTGCTGATTCAAATAAAACCGGTACGTGCTGCCCCGCCGGCATACCAAGACCCGCTGCAGTTGCCCCGGCTGCACCGCGGCCGAAATTCCTGCCAACAACTGCGGCTGACCTTGATTCCAAACATACACTGGAAGGTTTCCGTTCATTTCTATTCTCCATTCCAAGCTGTTGTTTCTGCCGGGCCCTGCCGCCTGGTCTGCCGCCAAAAAGAGCGAGGCAAATGGGTGCGGCCCATTGGGGTACACCACAAAGTCGAAGGCCCAATACCGTTCGCCGCTGCTGCCTTGGGGCACGGCGGCCGACACGCCGCTGATCTGGTTGGGATTTAAAGGATACAATTGCCCGGTTCCTTGCTGCCATTGCCCTGAAACCACCGTCCATTGCGGGTGCAATCCTGTTAAATTCGGATCAAAGAAATCGGCAAACATGCCCAAAGGGCTTCGTCCATAAAAACCCTGCCCGTCGTGATGCAGGGCGTTCCAGTAGGTGCTGTGCAAACCACTTCCGCCAGAATCAACATCGGTAAAGCCCTGAAGAAAATCCTGGCTTATCCAAGGGCTGCCCAGGCTATCAATTTGGATGCTGGGTGGTATGCTGTCTTCTCCGGCACCAGAAACGCCTTCCCAACTCAATGAGAAGCCCTGTCCTGAAATTGCGCAATCGCTTTGAAACCGCAGAACCACTTCGTTGCCGCTGCTTAGCAGGGGGGCCGAGACTTGGTTTCCGGTTAGCTGAGCAAGGTATGGGGAATCCGTTCCCGGCCCGTCGTACACCCTCAAATAATCCCAGGTCGATTCTAAGTCTTGCGCAGCAAACTGCAGTTTTACCCGGCCCGACGGCACGCGAATGCGCCATTGTTTTAAGCTGTCGTTGGCGTATGGAGGTTGCTGTGGAAACACAAGGCTGCCTGAGGGCCCCAGTACGGTTTCCATGGCCAATCCGGGCTGAAGCAAATCGGCATACCTAGGCCAATTCCAGTGCTGACCGGGGTCGGTATGCGTTTGATTTGGGAAATGCTGATGCCCTTTGATTCGGGTACAGGAACCAGGACGTTGGGCCTGGGCATAATGGGTGGTGGCGGCCCAAGGCCACCAGGCGCTTCGGCCTACATTTAAGGAATGCCGCCCGGCAATGCGCTGCACCAAACGGGCCGAAACCCGGTACATGGTGTCGGTGTACCACGCTGGATTTGAAACAAAGCCTTCGTGTTCAATGCCAATGGAATAGGCATTCTCGGTGCCAACATGCCAGGCCTTGAGGTCTTCGTTCACCAATTGCAGCAACATTCCATCGGAAGACCGAATCAGGTAATGGCAGGACACCTGAGATTGGCAGGACATAAACCAAGCTAAGGCTCCGGCAAAAGAACCTTGGGTAGTATGAATGGCGACTGCCGTAGCGGAAGCTCCGTTTCGGCTGCTGAAATTGCAGGCCGGGCTTGGATTGTAGGTGGCTATGCCATCCAATCCACTGCGTTCAAGGGGAGTGAAAGGAGCTGCAGGCCGAAAGCGTTGAACGGAAGCCGAGGGGCCGCCTAAATGCTGCCAAATCGAGGCCAGTTCTTCCAGCCAATAGTACCCAGCCCAATCGGTCGAACTGCCGTTTGGAAGCGGAATTTCAGCCAATTCAAAGGCCAGCCACAGCCAATCTTCGGCTTGGGCGGGCGGGTTTAATGCGCGCAGGGAATCCAGTGCCTTATGCCAGGCAAAAACCTCGCTTTGGGGCGATTCAAGAATGGCGGAAAGGCCCATGCCGGAAAGATCGGCTACCCGTTGCAGGTGATTTCGGTACACGGTACCGGGTTCCAGAATCCAGCCTAAAATGCCGTGTGGAACGGGGCGTCCGGAACAGGAAAAGGAATCGTGCAGGGGCTGCCAGCGCGATTGCTGATAGGAAACGGCAGCACACAGCCCTTTAGGCAGGTTTGGAAATTGCGCTTCAATGGAAGCAAACAAAGCAGGAGCCTGTTGGCTGTGGGCCACAGACAGGCAGGCATAGAGCAGAAAAAGCAGAGCCGGTTTTTTCATGTTTTTCCCGCAAGGTAAAGGCGGGGGGCTGAGTTATCCGTTCGGTAAACGTTTAAAAACGGATAATTTCTGGAATCGTTGAAAACAAAGGGCGGAAAGCGGACAAAAAATCAACCGTTTCTTGGAACGAAAAATGGGAATGAGGTATTCAGCCCAAAAACCGCGCTACCGATTCGGGCCCCATAGGGGGAAAACGGTCCCCAATACAAAGGTAAAAAGGACGTATCTGATTATCTGTTCGGTAAACGTTTAAAACTCTCAGCCGCTTGATAAAAATCTTAACTTAGCAATGCCAACTTTTGGTCCAACAATTAGGGAGTATTACACACCTCATTGTCGGTATCGACATGCTCATCCAGGCAATACATCTCCCACTGATTTCGGGGTTTTCCTTGGATAAATTTCATAAATAAAAATACCGATTTTTAGGGAGAAATAGGCAATAAACAGGCCAA
>CAILUT010000063.1 GCA_903837495.1 uncultured Flavobacteriales bacterium
CTTTGGTGCCATTCTGCTAAGCTACCCGCGGCTTAAATTCCTTACGCCAATCTATCCCCAAAAACACCCCATTCGTGCATTCGTGGCTTTTTAGTGGGTAGTTATTAGTGGGTAGTGGGTAGTTGGTAGTTCTTTGGTGCCATTCTGCTAAGCTACCCGCGGCTTAAATTCCTTACGCCAATCTATCCCCAAAAACACCCCATTCGTGCATTCGTGGCTTTTTAGTGGGTAGTTATTAGTGGGTAGTTGGTAGTTCTTTGGTGCCATTCTGCTAAGCTCCCCGCGGCTTAAATTCCTTACGCCAATCTAGCCCCAAAAACATACCATTCGTGCATTCGTGCCTAAGCTACCCGCGGCTTCACAAACACAGAACAAAGGTGGTTTTTTTCAAAATCATCACCCAAGCCCAAATTTATTCTCAGTAAAATAGGTGCCCTAGGTTACCCCTGTGTAGGTTCAGAAACCCGTACTTTGGCACCATGGTTGAACTTTTGGGTTGGTTCTCGGCTCTGCTCATCGGAATTTCCTTGGGACTTATTGGCGGCGGCGGCAGCATACTTACCCTTCCTGTTTTGGTGTATTTGCTGGGCTTCGACATGCTCAGCGCCACCTCGTACAGCTTGTTTGTTGTAGGCAGCAGCAGCTTGGTCGGCGGCAGCCTGGCCTTGAAAAAAAAGCAGGCCGACCTGCGCATTGCGCTTGCCTTCGGCGCACCGTCCATCGTTTCGGTTTTTTTAACGCGCTATTGGTTGCTGCCCCTGCTGCCCGACTCCGTTCTGGGCATCGCCAAAGGCGCTTGGCTCTTGGGCCTGTTCGCCCTGCTTATGGTGCTGGCTTCCCGGTCCATGATCCGCGGAAGCACGGTCGATTTAGCCCAAAACACCGGACCGTTCAACCTAAAAAAAGGACTTCTTGTCGCTGGGCAAGGCTTAGCTGTGGGACTAATAACCGGACTTTTGGGGGCGGGCGGAGGCTTTATCATCATTCCCGTTTTGGTTCAGGTTACGGGCTTACCCATGAAAAAAGCCATCGGCACCACATTGATTATCATTGCGGCCAACAGCTTGATTGGCTTCGGCGGAGACCTGGCAAATTTCAGCCCCAATTGGTCGTTCTTATTGCCCTTCAGCGGAGTATCCATCGTAGGCATCTTCATTGGCATCGGCCTAAGCCAGCGCATTCCCGGCGCAAAACTCAAACGCGCATTCGGCTGGTTTGTCCTCATAATGGGCTTAGGAATGCTCGTAAAACAGGGCTTGGAACTTTTTTAAAACAGGGTGTTGATTTGGGCGGTTGCGGGCTTTCACAGGTTGTCCGCGGCTGTAGGCTTTATGCCCAGCGGCTTTGCGGTGGCTCCTAAAGTCGCCTCCGCAGCACGCGGGCATTAAAGCCCACAGCCTTGCGGGCAACCTTGTTCAATCCCTACCGCGGGCGGCGGGGAGTCCGTATATCATCTGGCTTTTGAAATGGCTTGCGCAGCGGCATCGACATGCTCATCCAGGCAATACATCTCCCACTGATTTCGGGGTTTTCCTTGGATGCATTTCATAAATAAAAACACCGATTTTAGGGGGAACCATCAATAAACTGCCTGAAATTTATCAACAATTGAAATGTTTAAATGGGGGGGGGTATTAAACGGTCTGGCGGTTGGTATAGGCAAAGTAGGCGATTACGGGCTTCAAACGTATCAAACCATTACAATGTTAAGCTGGGCTACAACCTTTGAATTTACTGCCGTTTCGCCTATTTTTCATATACATTCTTGCCGCCTGGCATTTCTCTTAGTTCATAATTTGTACTTCGTCCACCACTTGCTTCTTTTTGCAATACATCCTTCTTAATCAAATCTTGAATATCTCGAAGAGCAGTATCTTGAGAGCACTTATTGATTTTGCCCCATTTCGAGGTTGTTAACTTTCCATCAAATCCATCCAGAAGCCTATTTATTATTTTTTGTTGCCGATCATTGAGAATTGTGGTGGAATGTATTTTCCAAAATTCTGCTTTATGAAGTGTTTTCGATAAAGTCCCCTCTGTGGAGTCAATAGCATTTATTAAACATTGCAAAAACCACAAAATCCATTCTGTTATATCTGAATTTCCTTTTTGTGTTTTTTCAAGTTTTTCATAATACTGTTTCCTTTCCACTTTAATTTGCGCCGACATACTGTAGAATCGCCTGATGCTTTTGTCAGAACGGGCCAATGTCATATCTGTAATTGCTCTTGTAATTCGCCCGTTTCCATCGTCAAATGGATGAATTGTAACGAACCATAAATGAGCAATAGCGGCTTTTAGAACCAAATCTGTTTCTTTCTCGTTTTCAAACCATTCGAAGAATTTTTTCATTTCTAGTTCTATCCTGTCTGAGCTTGGAGCTTGATAGTGAACTTTTTCTTTTCCCATAGGTCCAGATACAACTTGCATTGGACCAATCGTGTCTTTTCTCCAGTCTGCAACTGTTAATTTATTTAGATTGCTCCAACCGGATGGGAACAACGCTGCATGCCAACCAAACAATCTGTCTTTAGTTAAAGGCAATTCATACCTCTGTGTAGCATCAAGCATCATTTCAACGATTCCGTCAACATGGCGTTCCGATTCCACTGCCCCGGCAATATCAATTCCTAGTCGACGAGCGATGGAGGAACGTACTTGTTCAATTTCTAAAAACTCACCTTCAATTTCAGATGATTTTATAACATCCAAAGTAAGCGTATTCAAAACCGCTTCATTCTGCAAATCAAAACCCAGTGATTCCATTTTACCAAGAATTCTGCCCTGTTTATTTCTAGCTTCACCAAGTTTTGTCATCACTTTTTTATTATCCCAAGTGAAGTCGGTCCAATTCTCTTTTTCGTGGATATAAATTTTCATTCTCCGCAATTTATGCGTCAAATATACCCCTTATTCTCCGCAAATAAAACTTTCTCCGCATAATATGCTTAGATTAAAGCGGTTAATCTCCGCACTGTCGTTTTTTTAGCTTAGAGGTAAATGGTGTCCCGATGCGACAATGTTTCCCCGAATAGGTCAATCCGACGAACCTCATTATCGGCATCGACATGCGCATCCAGGCAATACAACTCCCACTGATTTCGGGGTTTTCCTTGGATAAATTTCATAAATAAAAATACCGATTTTTAGGGAGAAATAGGCAATAAACAGGCCAAAATTTATTAACAATTGAAATGTTTAAATGGGAGGTTATTAGACAGTCTGACGTTTTGCGGCTACAAGAAGTTGGCGATTTCGGAATCGAAAACTATCTGCCACCACTGGAATTGATACGAAGCACAAATGTTCATTTAACCACTGAACCGCCAATTTCTTGTAGGTGCTGTTATAGGAAGATGCCACTATATCCTATTTAGTAAATTAATATATGGTTCGTTGTCTGTGTCGTTTAAATCTAATTCCCATCTCTCCCAAAGCCTAAGCAAAATATATTTCGCAGCTTCCTTAGAATTACTTCTATAACCACTTAGTCTTGCGTCAAAACTCCAATTCCATGTTCCCCAATTATCGTCCCAACTTATTCTAAATAACGCCCAATCGTACTTTTCATCATTTAGAGGGATAATATAATACTCATTTTGAATACTCCAAGTTGTCCAATTGTCAACTTCAGAGTCAATTCCGCCAATAAAAATTGCCTCTTTTGGAATACTCGATTCCATATTTTCTTTTACTTCAGAAGCGTCCAACTCTTCATCATCTTCCATCTCAGAATCTGATTCCGAAGTTTCTTCATTGTCTTCTACTTCTGTCAATTTAGATGAAAATGGTAGTGTAAATTCATCAAAATTAATTATTGGGTTTACCATTCTATTTGAGTTTATGTGTTACTAAGGCATTTTCCTATAACTCGCTTATAGGCGCTACAATCCTCCCCCAATCCTCCCAATTTGGTTGTATAGGCGAACGTCCATCCAGCGTTGTCGCATTTTGGCCTCGGCCTTGCTTTTCCAGGGCGCTTGCCCCAAACCCGACTCCAAACGCAAAACTCCCGCCCCTTCCATGCCAGCAAACAATTGAACACAAAGGCAAACAATCAACCATAGTTCTTTCCATATTTTCCAGTTTAACTACCACCTACAACCCCGCCGCCCAAGCAGCAAGAATTCCAAGTACATCCCCAAGCCGGGTTGGTTTAAGCGTTGTTCCACTATAAACATACAAGGCAAGGCTGAATTCTCCAAACTTTGGGTTGTTTTATAATCCTGGGTTGTTCAGCACTGCAGGGGTTTTTTGGTTTCATCTGCTCCGTTTTACGGGCCTTTGCGGAGTTTGACTGAAAGCTATTTTCAGTGGTATTTTTTGTTTGAGGACCTGTTTTTTATGCGGGACAGCGGCTTTCGCAACGCGGTTTTAAGCCGCATGGAATAGGGAGGGCGCTGAAAACTTGTTATTGTTTCGTTAAGTATTTTGCTCAAGGTTTTTTGACATCGTACATTCGTAGCTATGAAAATACTATTGTGGACCTCGCGCCTGATTGTAGGCACCATTTTCATTTTGTCGGGCTTGATAAAGGCCAACGATCCCTACGGGTTTTCGTACAAACTGGGGGAGTATTTTGAAGTTTTTGCCCACGACCTAACCCACAAAACCGATTTGGTTTTAACGGAAGACGGGGCAAAAATGAAAAACGAACCCTGCGCCGAGGCGTTTAAAGATGCCCTATATGCAAAAGAAGAGGTCCGCATGGAGGAATCAGAGTATGCCGCCGGAGTGCCATTTCTGTTGACGGTGTTTTCGCTGTTCGAGAAAAACGCGCTGGCCTTGGCCATTTTTATTTGTGTGCTCGAAATTGCCTTGGGCTTGGCCCTGCTGCATGGGGTGTATTTGCGGTGGAGCGCTTGGTTGCTTCTGCTGCTCACCGTTTTCTTCTCCTTCCTTACCTTTTATTCGGCGTACTTTGAAAAAGTAACCGATTGCGGCTGCTTTGGAGATGCCCTGAAACTGACGCCCTGGCAGTCCTTTTATAAGGACATCTTTTTGTTGGTCTTTATTTTACCCTTGTTTATTAAGCAGTCGGCTTTGGCCAAGGCAAAAGAAAGCAACGCCTCACGCCTTGCTATGCTGTCGGCCTCGGCCCTAGGAATGGCAGCCCTGTGCGGTTTGCAGTTCGATTGGTGGCTGCCCGCCGTTTTGTTGGGCGTATTTCATTTGCTGTTTGAAGCCAGCCGGGCCTGGAAACCCAAAAGCGGGGCGCACTGGGGTATGGTCGCGGCTTTGCTCCTTTCAACCGGATTTTCAGTGTATTGTTCTGCCTACGAACCCCTTAAAGATTACCGCGCTTGGGCCATTGGAAAAGACATTCGCGAAGGCGCTGTATTTACCCCCGACCGGGTGGCCGTTCAAATGGTGTACGTTCGCAAAAGCGATTGCCTTGAAGTGCGGCAACCCACCGAAAATTGGGATTGGCTTGATTCCACCTTCGAGGCCACCCATTTGTTTTGGAAGCAAGACCAAACGGTGCTTGAAAAAGGAAAAGAACCCGGAATTAAAGACATTACATTGCGCGACCCCTACACCGGCGAAGAATTCCGCGACAGCCTGTTTAATTCAAAAGGATTCGTGCTGCTGGGCGTGTTTAATCACCTAGAAGAGGCCTCTGAATCGGTTGTTGAGGCACAAAAAGCCTTGATTCCTGTGGCCCGAAACAGCGGGGTGCTGTATTTGTTGGCGGCTCCAGAATTTGACGAGGTGTTGAATGAGTATAAAAACGAGAATCAAATGGACATTCCTGTTTGCTTTAACGACGAAAAAGCCTTGAAAACCATTTTGCGCAGCAACGGAGGATTGGTGTTGATTCAAAACGGCAAGGTGATTGGGAAATGGGCGGCCCGCAGCTTGCCCTCGCCCGAAGCCTTATCCAGTTTGCTGCAACGTTGAAGCGCATCGCCGGCATATTCGGTAAAAGCATTTTGTATGCCTTAGGAAGCGCAACCTTGCTCTCCTTTTTGTTTTTTGGCTTGCTGAACAGCCGCGATCAAGCGGTGTATGAATTGGCAGGGCAGCAAACCGACTCGGCAACCATTGCCGCCCTTAAAACGGAATTGCGCATGGATTTGCCTTTGTGGCAGCAGGTGGCCTGGTACATGAACGACCTAAGCCCTTTGGGACTTAAGTGCGGCACGGACCGAGCCTGTGCTTGGGGACTAAAATGGCCTTCCTTAGGAAAAAGCTATCAAACCGGCAGGCAGGTGGGCGATATTGTTGCTTCGGCCTTTCCCGCCACCCTAATCCTGGCATTGGCTTCGATGCTGATGGCGGGAATCTTTGGCATTTCATTGGGCTTTGTAGCGGCTAAAAACGAAAACCGGTGGTGGGAAAAGGGATTGCTTGGCCTAAGTACGGCAGGCATGGCCTTGCCCAGTTTTTTTTCGGCCATTCTTGTGGCCTGGCTGTTTGGGTATGTGCTCAGGGAGTTCACCGGCTTGCCCCCCTGGGGCAGTTTGTACAGCATTGACAACCTGACCGGAGAACGGCATTTGGCCCTACCCCATTTGATTTTGCCGGCCCTTACCTTGGGCATTCGTCCCCTGTCGGTGATGCTGCAAATGACCAAAAACACCTTGCTATCAAACCGATCGGTGTTGTTTATTCGCACCGCCGAAGCCAAGGGTTTAACTCAAGGTCGAGTTTGGTTTGTGCATTTGTTGCGGGCCTCGCTGGGGCCAGTTTGGACCTCGTTCACCGGTTGGTTTGGCAGTTTGCTGGCCGGGGCGGTGTTTGTGGAATACATTTTTGGCTGGAAAGGATTAGGAAGGGAATTGGTGGTGGGCATTCAAACCATGGATTATCCGGTGGTGATGGGTTGCATTGTTACCACATCGGCTTTGTTTGCTTTGCTGAATGGCCTTACCGATTTGGGGCATGAATGGCTGGACCCGCAGCGGCGCCGGTAGAGACGCAATATTTTGCGTTGGTTTGGAGACGCAAGATATTGCGTCTCTACGTTGACGCCATGAAAAACGGCATCGGCGACGCAATATTTTGCGTCTCTGCGTTGACGCCATGGGACACGCAGGATGTTGCGTCGGTTTGGAGACGCAAGATATTGCGTCTCTACGTTGAAACCATGAAAAACGGCAAACGGCATCGGAAACGCAATATTTTGCGTCACCGGCCTTTTAAATTCCGAACCGCCGGCAAAAAAATGCCGTGCATGGCATCAAATTGGATTTTCACCCTTTCTAAAAATTCGGGGCTGGCCAGGCGCTTTATTTCATCGGTGTCGGCAGCCATTTCGGTGGTGAATTTATACACCTGCTCGTAGGGCCCCGCCTCGATGCGCAGCAGCCATTTGTCGTTCATTTTTAGAATGGAAATCCGAAATTCATCGTGGGGAATGGTGTCAACGATTCTCATACAGCAGGGTTAAATTCAAGCAAGGCCCGGTACAGTTTGTTGGTGGGCAATCCCATTATGGTGTAAAAATCTCCTTCGATGCGTTCGATGCAAGCCATGCCAAACCATTCTTGAATGCCATAGGCTCCGGCTTTGTCAAAGGGCTGGGCGGCATCCACATAGTATTCAATTTCGGACAGGTTCAAGCTGCGCACACGGACCTTTGCCGTATCGGTAAAGCTCTGCAGCCCACTTTTATGGCCCAAGCAAACGGCGGTACTTACCTGATGGGTTTGGCCTTGCAAGGCCATCAGCATGCCTATGGCCTGCTGCCGATCGGCAGGTTTCCCAAACAGGGTGTTGTCTTTCCAAACCACGGTATCGGCCGTTAAGACCAATAGCTTTGGATCGGCATCAAGCACATCTTGAAAAGCCTGGGCTTTGCTTCGGCACAGCCATTCTGCCACTTCGTTCACCGGCATAGCTGGCAGGTTTTCTTCGTCGATGGGGCGCACCAAAACCTGGAAGTCAAATCCCAATTGCTGCAGCAGTTCTTGGCGGCGGGGCGAGGCAGAACCCAAAACCAAGGAAAAGGGAAAGGCGGACAGGGCGGGGTTTTTCATGGCATTAAGGACGTAGAAAGCAAAGATAAAGGATCAGCAGCCCCAACAGCATAAAAGCCTTTAGCAGGAACGACAGCCGTTTGTAGTTCCGGTCAAACAAAACAAAGGGCAAAGGCAAAACAAAAGCCATTCCAATAAGGACGGGCGACCTTGCGCTGCGCCAAAGAAAATACGACAAGGCCGACAGGCCCAACAAAGAAAGAGCGGCCAACAGGCGGTACAACCAAGCCGGCGGCAGGGCATACCGAAGGGGTTTGTGCTGTGCATCGCCGGCTTGGTCTTGCAGGCTTTTTACCAACTCACGGGCAAAATGCACAAGGGCTACGGCGGTGTAGGCCCACATTTTTTGCTGAAGTTGAAGGGGGCCCGTGTGGATCAACAAAAACATGCAGAATGCCATGATGCTCGACAGCCAAGCATTGCCAAGAATCGGGAAATATTGAAGCCAAGAATTGTACAGCCAAAGGGCCAGGGCCAAGGCCACCAAACCCAACACCTGGGGAGTTGAATCAACCATGCCCAGAAAAATCAGAAAAAGGGCAAAGCCCAAAAACAAAAGCAGAACGCCCAGGCGGCGGTTTTCTTTGCTTTGAAAGGGATTGGTGTTGGGGCGGTTTAGGGCGTCGGCCCGAAAATCGCGGAGGTCGTTGTGCAGGTTGCCCATGACCATTAACATCAGCAGGCAAGCAAACAAAGGGCTACCCAGCATGAACGGAGAAACGATCCAAGCGGCAAGGGCCAAAAAACCGAGGTTTAATGGACGAAGGGTGGAAATCCAGGGAAGTGGGGGAAATAATTTCATGCGATAAGCCAACACAAAGAAACAAAGATAAAGGACTTATGCGGCCGCGGGCGGGATTGAAGAGGCTAGCCCGCAACGGCAAGGGGGCGGGCGGCGCGCGCAAAAAAGAGCGACCTTGGGAGCTCCTTTTTTGCCGCTGCCGCCGGGCCCCTTGCCGGCGGACTAGCCCTGAAAGCCCGGAACCCGCCCCCCAAAAAACCAGAACCGTACACCTAAAGTAAATTCGCTATCTTGCACGGAAATTTAGACATCAACTACCATGAACACTCGTTTTTCACAGCTTGGTCTTGCTCTGTTTTATGGCCTTTTGCTGGCCGTTTTGCCGCTTTCGGCACAGACCGACACGCCCCCCAAAGATTGGTTTCACTTGAACCAAGAAGCCGACGGATATGCCGGTGTAAGTTCGAAAAAAGCCTATGAATTCTTAAAAAATAAAAAAAGCCGCACCGTTGTGGTGGCTGTAATCGACTCGGGCGTGGACATTGAACACGAAGATTTGAAAGAGGTGATTTGGGTGAATCCCGGCGAAATTCCAGGAAACGGAAAAGACGACGACAACAACGGCTATGTGGACGATGTGAACGGCTGGAATTTTATTGGCGGCAAAGACGGATCACAAATCAACCAAGATGCCTTGGAAATGACCCGCATTGTGGCGGCTTATGGTCCTGCATTTGAAGGCAAAACCGAGAAAACCGTGGGCATAGCCGATTTGGCTAATTTTAAAAAATACAGCGCGGCCAAAGCCGCTTTAGACACCGATTTGGCGGAAGCTCAGGGCGGTTTAAAGCAATATCAAGGCATTGCCGATATGCTGGACAAAGTTTTGGCCGAGGCCAAAAGCCAAGGCATTGATGAAATTAAAGGTTCAAACCTAGAGTCGCTGAGCATTGCCGAAGGCAGCGAGGTGGCCGAGGCCATGGGCATGGTGAAAATGATTGCCGTACGAAATCCCGAGGTTCCCCTGGCCGATATTCGCCGCAGCTTAGACCGCGCCTTAGATTACTTTGGTTCGCAGGCAAACTTCCATTTAAACGTGAATTTTGACCCCCGTGCGATTGTGGGCGACAACTACGCCAACAGCGACGAACGCTTTTATGGAAACAACCTGGTGGAAGGCCCCGATGCATTCCATGGCACCCACGTGGCGGGCATTATTGCCGCCGTGCGGAACAACGGAATTGGCATGGACGGCATTGCCGACAACGTGCGCATTATGGTTTTGCGCGCCGTACCCGATGGCGATGAGCGCGACAAAGACGTTGCCAACTCGATTCGCTATGCCGCCGACAACGGAGCAAACATCATCAACATGAGCTTTGGAAAAGGGTTTTCGTGGGACAAAAAAGTGGTGGACGATGCCGTGGCCTATGCCACCGCCAAAGGCGTTTTGCTGGTGCATGCCGCCGGCAACGAGTCCATCAACGTGGACAAAGAAGACCGCTTTCCAACCAAATACTATCAATCAGGCGGTTCCAGCAGCACCTGGTTCAACATTGGAGCCGGTTCTTGGAAAGAGAGTCCACAGCAAGTAGGCGGTTTTTCAAACTACGGCAAAAAGAACGTGGATTTGTTCTCGCCCGGGGTGGCCATTTACAGCACCGTTCCCGACAGCAAATACGACGATGCACAGGGCACCAGCATGGCGGCTCCCGCTGCGGCCGGTGTTGCGGCGGTGTTGATGAGCTATTATCCGAGCATGACTTCTCAAGACGTGATTTCGGTGCTGATGAAATCGGCCGTGAAATCCAAAGAAAAGGTGCTGCTTCCCGGCGATGAAAAAACAGTGAAATTCGGCAGCTTGTCGAAATCGGGCGGACGCATTGACCTATACCGGGCGGTGTTAATGGCCGACAAAAAATTCCAATAACCACGGCGATTGCCCTGAGGGATGCAGGTGCGGACGAGCTGGTTTTTTCTCCTTCTTTTGGCCTTAATGTGCCATTTGGGCCTATTGAGCCAAGTGGTGGTTTCGGGCAAAATTGTGGACGAACGCACCTCAGCGCCCCTGCCTTTCGCCTCGGTGGTGATGCGTGGAAGCGGAAAAGGCGTGGCGGCCGATATGGATGGGCGGTTTCAACTAAACATGCCCAGCGGGAGCACACACCTGGTGTTTTCTTGCATTGGCTACATCAGCGATACCGTTCTGGTAGAGGGTGCTGCACCGTTGCGGGTAGCACTAAAGGCCTCGTCGGTGCGCTTAAACGAGGTAAAGTACCTGGCCGAAATGTCGGAAGCCGAACGCTGGGTGCGCAAAATATTGGCCAAACGCGACAGCCTAAATCCCTTGTCGCTGCCCAAATGGAAAGCCACCGTATATCAACGCATTAGTTTAAGCCCACAAGCCGACAGCCTGTTGGCCATGACCGACAGCCTGCGGATGAAAAAGCCCGACAGCGCCCTGCTTGAAGTAAAAAACATGGCCGAAAAGCAGTATTTCTTTTTAAATGAATCGGTGATAGAACGCCGGCATTTAAAGCCCGGCCGCTTTCAAGAAACCATCAAAGCCAGCCGCACCTCGGGACTCCAAAATCCAATCATTTCTACCCTGACCACCCAAATGCAAAGCTTGTCTTTTTACGAAGACCGCTTTGAAATCTTGGGCGTATCGTACCAAAACCCCATCAGCAAAGAGGGCCTTGGCATGTATTATTACGACATTGCCGACACCTTGGTTCAGGGAATCGACACCCTGCTTTTGATTCAATATTATCCCTTAAAGTCCAAAAACCCCCGAGGCATTCAAGGGCAATTGTTCATCAATGCCAGTCGGGTGGCGCTGCAAAGCGCGGTGGCCTCGCCGGTCGATTCAACCGGAAATCGGGTGGCCATTGTTCAGCGCTACGAGCCTTGCGACAGCATGGCCTGGTTTCCGGTACAGCAGCAATTGGACTTGCATTTGCGCAGCGCCAGCATCAACGGCGTTCCCATGGTGGTGCAGGCCAGAACCTATTTAAGAAACATAGAACGCAAGGAGCGGATTCGGCCTTCCGATTTTAGTGCCATGGCGGTGGAGCTGGATGAACAATGGGAAAAAAACAGCGAAGGATTGCTGAACACCTTTGGAGGAGAAGAGCGGGAGAGCAAGGATTCTCTGACCTACCACGTGATGGACAGCGTGGGCAAAGAAATGAAGTTAGACCAGCGTTTAAAGGGATTGGAGGCGCTGGTTACCGGAAGATTCAGGACGGGGATTGTTGATTGGAATTTGAATGAATTGATGCGGGCAAACCAATACGAAGGATTTCGGCTGGGGCTGGGATTGCAAAGCAACGAACGGTTGATTTCGTGGTGGCAAGTGGGGGGCTATGTGGCCTGGGGGTTTAAAGACATGGCCTTGAAATGGGGCGTGTTTTCCGAATGGCCCTTGCACCGCAAATCGGCCACCAAACTTCGGCTGGGTTATCGGCAAGATGTAATTGAGCGGGCGGCCACCGAAATGGCCATTGTGCCGCCCCTGCAATTGAACGATTTAAACAGGCAGTTGGCGGTTTCGGTGTTCGACAGCATACAAGAAACGCGGATAAGTTTGGAAAGCAGCCCGGTGGCGAATGTGCAAATTCAGGTGTATGGTCAGCACCGCTGGCAAAACCCCACCGATGGATACCGGTATGCCCTAGGCACCGACAGCCTTAGGCGGTTTAATTTGACCGAAGTGGGTTTGAGTTTGCGTTGGGGTTTGGGCGAAAAGTACATCCCCTTTGGCGGAACCCGCTTGGCCTTGTCTACCGACAAGCCCGTATTGTGGTTTCAGGTGGGTCGGGGACTTTCTTGGCCGGCGGGCGGACAGGAATACACGCGGATTCAGCTGAAAGTCGAAGAAAGGTACAGTTGGAAAAAATGGGGCAGATCGCAGGCAACCTTAATGGCGGGTTGGGTTCCGGAGCGGGCTCCGGCCCAAGTATTGTTTAATGGGCGGGGAAGTTACACCGATTTTTCGTTGGTAAGCCGGAACGCCTTTGAAACCATGATGCCGGCTGAATTTATTGGGAATTACTATGTGTATGGGTTTATCAACCATACCTTTCCGAATTGGGTAAAGTGGAGAAAAGTGTTTAGGCCGAATTTGTCTTTGTTCCACAACATGGGTTGGGGTGGTTGGTCAAACAGCGAGGGGCATGAAGGCCTATTGGGTTCGACCTTAGAGCGGGGGTATTTTGAATCGGGCTTAAGTGTTGACAACCTATTGGTGTTGAACAATTCGGGATTTGGGGTTGGGGTGTTTTATCGGTATGGACCGAATGCTTTGGTTGGGGGTCCGGGCAAGAACGTATTTTTGAAGATGAGTATTTCGTTTTTGTTTTAGGGGCTTGGATTGTGGGGGTGAACCCCTGGGGCGGGCGGGGGGATAATCCAGGGGGAAATCGATCGGACCTTTTCCAGAATTGGGGGTAAAAGGTACAGAATGGGGTGAGGCTCTGTGCTTTATTGAATAAATCAAGAGCTAAGCCTGGTGTCTTAATCGGGTAAAAGAACCCGAAATCCGATTGAATTGCTCTTTTCCTTAGGATTGGCTGAGTAGCGTGCGGCAGCCCTGCAGTTTCTGCCGCGAAAGTACCATCCCCCTCCTCTGAGTACTTTTTCAAATCCATCTTCAGGACCTTTTGGGTTTTCAGTTTCGCCAAAGGCATAATATCCCGAACCAAGCCAGTCTTCGCACCATTCATATACATTTCCAAAGCAATCAAATAGGCCCCATGGATTTGGAGGGTAAGAGCCAACCGGCTTTGTTTTGGCGGCCGACCGGCCTTTTGAGCATAGCAAATATGGAAAATTTGCGTCGTAATTGGCTTTGTTGGCATCAAGGCAAGAATCAACTCCAAAGGGCAGGGTGCCGCCAGCTCGGCAGGCATATTCCCATTCTGCTTCGGTTGGCAGCCTCCCGCCAATCCAAGTTGCAAAGGCTTTTGCATCTTCCCAACTTACATTTATTACGGGAAGGTTGCCTCGTCCCCACCCAGCATCGCTGGGCAGTTCCCTGCCGGTTTCTAAACAAAAAAGATCGTATTGCTGAAAGGTCACCTCATATTTGCTTAAGTTAAATGAGGCGATGTTAACCTGTCGCTGGGGGCCTTCATTTGAGTTGCGTTGAGCCTCATGGGTTGGGCTGCCCATAAGAAAACTTCCCGCGGGAATGCGCACCCATTCCATCTCTAATTTCCCCTTTCCTTTGATTCCAGATTCTCTATTACCTTCTTTTGCCAACCACTTAAAGGAAGCAATAACGGAAAGGTCCCAGCCGTTTTCAGTTTGTTGTGGAAACAACCACACGGTATCAAGTTCGCGGAAATAATCGTGCCCTCGGCTTATTTGTTTACTAAAAGATTCCGCGGTTTCACTTTGAATAAGCTGATTTACTTGGCTAAAGGAAATACCCTTTTCAAAATTATCTGTCATTTGCTGAACGACGGCGTAAGACTGGGATGCGAGTTCTTCAGGTAAGGATCTTTCCCCGCCTACTTTTATATGGTATCGGCCAAAATATTCTTTGGATTTAATCTCCAAATAAGCTGAAAACAGATTGTCAAGGGATTGATTTAGCTTTTGGAATAAATTCTGAAGGTCTAACTCTAAATTATTTCTGGTGGCAATCTTTAACTTGCTTTGCAATGCGTTTAGCCGTTGCATTTTCCCGTCCCTTCTTTTTATAAGCACAGAAATTTCTTCTTCCAAAACATCGAGACTTTTTTTCGCGCTTTGGAACAACAGCAGCATCTTGGCCTCTTGATTTTTTAAGGACCCCAAAAACTCAGATTTGCTGTTGGAAAGAATCTGTTGTATGTCACTAGGCCAGGCGGCTTCATACTTGGCTAAGCTCTGCATCTGCTCGGTGTCAATTTTAAGTAAGTCTATTGAAACGGAATTAACCTGCGTTTGGGCTGCTTTGGCACCTTCCTCCTTCGGAATATCCTTAAAATTTGGGGAAACTTCTAATTTTAAAACAGAAACGAATGCGGTTTTCGACTTGGATTGTTGAGAAAAAAGCACCTCCGATATCTTTAAATCTCCAGAAACTTGGTCTTTGATGTGGCTAACAATTGACTGCCCGTCTTCTGAGCTTGAAATTTTTTTTGCCGATTCAATAAGGTGGCCATTTAAATCTTCAATGGCTTTTGGAGCAATTGCATTATTGGCTAATGTCTGTAGATTTGAATTTGAAAACGAAAATGGATCTAAGTCATAAAGTACACACAAGTAAATTCCCTTTTTAGGGATGGATTTCAAGTCTTGACTCAGTTTTTGGACAATGTCATTGACTTTTTTTTCAAGGCCTTCCAATTCCTTTTCTACAGAATGAACATCGCCTGCCTCCACCCAAGTATTCCACATTTCTTCCCATTCTATTTTTTGTTTCTGCCAGGCCTCTAATTCTTCTTCAACGATTGAATTGCTTTTGCTAATGCTTTTTTTAAGTTCGGCTATTTGTTCGCTGGAAAACAAATGCCGATTTTTCCGAATGAGTTCGGCAAATCGATATTCCGAGACTCCGCTCGCTGAAAGCACGAGTGGATTCTGTTCTAGAAATCTGTTCTGACACGACACGTCAGAAAAGAGCCAACTAAAAACAAGGCAAAAAACAAAAATCCAACCCAACTTGCTCTCATTCATAATTTAAACGGGTTCATTCAACTAAATTCGGTTGTAAGAATCATTAAAAATGGAAAATATTCGTTGTTCTAAATTTATAATTAAACACAAATCGACCCTTTTAATTTTAAGGCCTTAAAGCTACTTTACCACGAAATTACGGCAAAAAACAGAAGCTCTAATAAATTGGAGTGCTTGTATTTGTAAAATCAGCAATAATCCTCAAACGGCAACTTGTTTACAAAGACGACGGGTTGTTTATCCAGACTGCCTTTCCGAAGGAGGCTTAAAACCGCGGGCATAACTCTCAAAACAACGAGAGCAAACAGGGTCAAGGCAGCACATTAAATTCAATCACAGACAAAGCCTTTACGTTTCCTCCCGCTTGAAGGGTGGTGCCCGCCGGCAGCCACATGGGCAAAGAGCTGGATATTTGAGGGCGGGTTCGATCCATTCTGGAAAGGGCAACCGTGCTGCCCGAACTCCCTACAAGATTTGCCCAAGAATTATTCACAGAATAGCAGCAACCACACCCAGCGCTAGCAGTATACGTTTCAACAATTTGAGCCCCGTTGGCCAAATTCACGACTACCCTGAATTCGGGAGTTCCCCCTGAAGTTTGATTTGCCACCGCCAACCAAAAATTCCAACGGTCAATCTCGTTGTTCCCCGGCGACGGCGGATTGAAGGTGGCCACCGTGGTAAATTGGTTGTAGGTGCTGTTTAAGGTGGCGCTGGAATTGTCTTGATCAATGGCCGAGCCGCCGCCGCTGCCCAAAAAGCGCATCCGAACTACGGTATTGCAAAGTTGCCCACGAACCTGCACCACCACCGAGGTAACATTCTCCCACCTACTTACATTGTACGAATCGTAACCCAACACCACGGTATCGCCATTGATGTAAAAAGTAGGCGAAACCCGAATGCCCTGCGAAATGCCCAAGACCGCGCTTTCGACCTTCCATACCTTGTTCTGCGGCACAGAGTCAATGGCCTGAATCAGCTTGACCTGATTAAACTGCAAATTTCCCTGGGCATTCAATCCCAAAATCCACAAAAAGGGCACTCCGACCCACAAAAAACGCACAAACAAACTATTCATGTTCGAAATGTACAAAATAACACCCAACTGAGATTCCAAGTCCAAGCTAAAAATAATGCGAATTAACATTTGGCTAATAAAAAGATTAATTCGTACCTTGCTCCAAATAACCGTTTAACCATGCTAAAAAAGTACATTTTCCCCGCTGCTCTTTTTGCTGTTGCAGGACTAGCACAAGGCCAAAAGGTCAGCCCAGAGCGGACCATCGCAAGCCTGTATGAGTTGCCCTTTACTGGTGGAAACAATTCCACAGAAGGCGCTTCAAATTTTTTCTCTTCCGTTGTGTATTCTGAAACTTGGAGTTTCGGATTCGCCGGCGAAATGGGTCCTTGGACCAATCCGCTGAAGCAATCTACCGGCACCAATGGATTGGAAAACGACAACGATGCCGCTTGGGAATTCCGAGGCACTAGCACCGTGCCCGACAATACCGTTGGTGGTCGTGGTGCTTGCGAGCCCTCCATTATTAACTCAACCACCGTTTCCAATGGATTCGTGATTTTTGACTCTAACTGGTTGGATGACCAAGGCCCTAACTGCGCCGGCGCACTTGGATCAGGACCAGCTCCTGCCCCACAACGCTCCATCTTGACCTCGCCCATTATCAACCTTTCGGCCAACCCGGTTGTAGGTTTAGCTTTTGAACACTATACCCGTGTGTTTCAAGGCAACCGCATCGTAGAAATTTCTACCAACAACGGCACCACTTGGACTCAGGTTTGGGCTGCAGGAACCACTCCCAACAGCATCGACTCAGGCACCGTGTACGTGCCCCTAACTGTAGGTGGATCTCCCAACTTCCAATTCCGTTTCGTTTGGGATTCCGATTACTACTCTTGGATGATTGACGACATCTACATCGGCGTTCCATTGAACTATGAGATTTCTCAGGCCGATGCTCAATTCTCATTCGATTTCCTTAATTCAAGAGCCTTTCAAAGCGGCGATACCCTACACACCAAATTGTTCCAAACAACCCCAACCATCACAGCCGGTTTAGATTCCTTGTACTGGGGAACAACCGTTTCAAACATGGGTGGCATGAACCAAAACGTAACCGTTTCGGTGAAGTTGTTGGATATTGCAAATACGGTTGTAGGTCAAGATTCACGCACCTTTAATTTGGCTGCAGGTTCAACTCGGGTTGTTCGCGGATACGCAGGCATCGCTGCCCCAACCGCATTGGGAACCTACCGGGTAGTCATTGAATCTCAAGGTGCCAACGCCGACATGATCAACCCCAACGACAACGTATTCCAACACACGGTTGTAATCAACGATACCGTTTATGCTATGGAAGGATTGCCTGCCGCAAACCCCGTAGCCGGAACCGATTATCAGTATGTGTTCCACAATGCAACTGATGCATCAATCCCCAACGCTCCCAACGAGCAGAAGTACCACGTAATGACCAATTTTGAAGCCAGAGATCTAACACCAGTAAAGACGGTGTATTGGGTTGAAACCTATTTGATTGCGAACGCGGCTTCTCAAGCCGTTCCAGCTCGGGTATCTACTCCTGGAACTCAGTTGTCAGGATTCTTAGCAAACCGCACCCAGTCTGGTCTTGATATCTTCGGCTTCCCCGACGACATCCATACCATTGCTCCTTGGAGCCAAGGTGAAACCGGCCGCTACATCCGCATGAAGATTTTCCCAACTCAAATTCCTCCTACCGATAGCACGACCATGTTCTACGCAGGTGTTATGTTGGAGTCGGCTCAAACTGCCACTACCGACCCAGTAGGAAAATTTGTGGTTCCAGGCATCGGAGGCGACCGCCACCAAGGTCAAACCACCTTGTATTGGTCTCCTGCCGACTACACCTACTACATTTACGCTGGAAACGCAGTAGCCACCGTTCGCATGGGCTTGCAGCCCTTGGGCAGCAGCAACGCTATTCCTACCGAAATTGGTGATTTCAGCAGCTTCCTGTTGAGCGAAATGTACCCCAACCCTGCTCAAGACGTGTCGAACCTAGAGTTCACCCTGAACGAGCCCGGCATGGTTGAAATCTATACCCGCGATTTGAACGGCCGCGACATCGCAGCACCTGTTCAAGGCATGATGCAGGTTGGAACACACCACCACGTTGTAAACACCTCCGCTTTGTCGGCCGGCGTTTACCACATAACTTTCATTGCCCACGGCAAAACAGTTACCCGCAAACTGGTGGTAGCAGCGAAATAATTTTAAACCGAAGGGTTAAAAGAGGGGCTTCGGCCCCTTTTTTTTTGCTTTTTTCTGGCCTTAAAAGCACATTTTTGGGCGGCCGCCGGGCTTTCACCGGTAGTCCGCGTCCAGCAGCAGCGGGCCCAGCGGCTTTGCGGGGGCTCCCAAGGTCGCCTCCGCAGCTCGCGGGCCCCCTGCTGCCGGCCTTGCGTGCTACCGGGTTCAATCCCTGCCGCAGAACCCCCTCCAAAATACCCATGCACAGCAATTTAGGATTTCGTATTTTTGCACCCGAGTATGAAGGACTTTTCTACCCTGCCCGCCAACAAATACGACCGAGAAACCCTGCGCCAAAAATTGGAGTCAGAAGGGCTTGCCCGCATTACCCTTTCCTTTTATACCTACGCCCATATTTTAAACCCGGTTGAATTCCGCAACACCTTGTACCAACAATGGAATGAACTTGGAATTTTGGGCCGAACCTATGTGGCCGCCGAAGGCATAAACGGACAAATCTCTGTGCCCGAAACCCAATTCGAAGCCTTCAAGCAACAGCTCTATGCCTTTGAGTTTTTAAAAGGAATACGCCTCAACATGGCGGTTGAATCCAATCCCAAAGCATTTTTTAAACTCATTGTACGGCTGCGCAATAAAATCGTGGCCGACGGATTGCAAGACCTCAGCTTTGATGTAACCCAACCCGGGCCTCATTTAAATGCCAAGGAATTCAACGCCCTGTTGGAGCACCCCGATGCGGTGGTGGTCGATATGCGAAACCATTATGAATCGGAAGTTGGGCACTTTAAAGGAGCCATTTGCCCCGATGTCGATACGTTTCGAGACAGCTTGCCTGTGGTGGAAGAAATACTGAAAGGACAAGAACAAAAACCGGTTTTGCTCTATTGCACCGGGGGCATCCGCTGCGAAAAGGCCTCGGCCTATTTCCGCCACAAAGGGTTTCAACAGGTATATCAACTGGAAGGCGGAATTATTGAATACACGAGGCAGGCCAAGGCCGCGAACCTGCCCAATAAGTTTATCGGCAAAAATTTTGTTTTTGATGAGCGGCTGGGCGAACGCATCAGTTCCGATGTTATTGCCCAATGCCACCAATGCGGGCAGCCCAACGACGACCACACCAACTGCCGCAACGAAGCCTGTCATCTGCTCTTTATTCAATGTGGCTCTTGTGCCCAGGCCCATCAGGGGTGTTGCTCTGAGGAGTGCCAGAATGAGCTGAGCTTGCCCATAGCAGAACGAAGGGTTCGGCGCCGGGGAAAGGAAGCCAAGCGCACCTATCAAAAGGCGCGGTTGCGTCCACCGTTAAAAACCCCCGAAACCGGGAGCTCCGACTAAAACTTACAGGTGCTGCAGGCGTTCGCTGTCAAAATAATGCACCCCCGGTTCCAGAGGCATATCGGCCAGGCGAATAAAGCGCTGAAAATCGCTGGGGTTTTGAACAAAATCAACTCCACTGGCATCGACCAAAGCCACAGGCAAGGTATCTAGGCTTTTCAACAATCCAAAATATCCGTTTTGTATTTTTTCCAGGTACTCATCTTGGATGTTTTGTTCGTAAGAACGCCCCCGTTGTTGAATGTTGGTTTTAAGCCGTTCGCGGTTGCTGTGCAAATAAATGATTTTATCGGGCAGCGGCAGGCTGTCGCGGATAATTTTAAACAAGCGGGAGAACAGCTCAAATTCATGTTGTTCAAGGGTAATCTGAGCAAAGATTAACGATTTAAGCACAAAATAATCGGCTACAATTAAAGGGCGAAACAGGTCGGGGCGGCTCAATTCGTCTTTCAATTGCTGATAGCGTTCGGCCAAAAAAGACAATTCCAGGGGAAAAGCAAATTTATTGGGGTCTTGGTAAAATCCAGGCAGAAAAGGATTGTCGGAGAATTGCTCTAAGACCAATCGAGCGGTGAAATGTTCAGACAGCATGGTTGACAGGGTTGTTTTTCCTGCCCCGATGTTGCCTTCAACCACCAAATATCGCCAGTGCTGCATATTGATTTGTCAACCGTTTTATTTCAGATGGGTCTGTGCAGCCGGCCAGCAGTTCCACAGTGGTTTTTCCGAAAATCGGGTGAACCCATTGTGGTGCAATTTGGCTGAACGGTTGCAGCACAAAGTTGCGTAAATGTAGGCGTGGGTGGGGCAGTATTATTGATTTTTTATTCACAATTTGTTCACCTATGGCCAACACGTCCAAATCGAGGATTCGGCTTTCGTATCTGCCATCGGTGTTGCGGGTTCTTCCTGCCTTATGCTCAATCTGCAGCAAGGTCTGCATCAGCTTTTCGGGGCTCAAATCGGTTTGAACGGACAGCACCGCGTTCAAGAACCGATCGGGGCTGTTAAAACCCCAAGGTTCTGTTTCGTAGCAAGAAGAAAGTGCTTGTATTATGCCCCATTGGGGTATTTCTTCGGCAACACAGCGAAAAAACCAATCGGCAGTTCCAGGGGTATTGCCCCCCAATTGAATGTATGCTGTTTCCGCCTTAGGCATGTGGCCTTGTGGCTAGCCTAAGGGCTCGAAACGCCGATTTAAAACGTAAATGTGAATTTTCCGCCCATTTGAAAGGCTTCGTGGCGCATGCTGTACATGGCAAAGCTGCCAAGGGTGCAAATGCCAAAGCGAAAATCAAAGGCACCGTAGGGCCCGTGGGTAAAGGGACCCACTCCGGCAAAATCGCTGCCAGGAGCAATGGCCATCATATATCCGCCGCCCAACCCAAGGCCCGCCCCGCGCACTCCCGCCAAGGCGTTGCGGCCTACATTTACGTTTAAGGTGACGGGGATAAATACACTGACGTCCATAGGACCGATGTCTTTTACTCGGGTAATGTACACGCTGCTGTTGGAAGTGCCCGTTGCGTCCGAAAGAATAGGAACACCTACATGCAAAGGCACATTTAAGCTTAAAGAGCTTTTATAACCGATGGGCAAAAAATTGTAACGGAATTCGTAATGCAGGTTTGCCATCAGAATGGTGCCGTTTACGTTGGCGGTAATATCGTTTACCACTAAGGTGAAGTCGTTCATGCAGTAGGTAGCACCCACTCCAAAACTGTGCATCATATCGGAGAAATAGCCTGTTTTTGACCTGCCGTTCGCAATCATATCGGAACTGCGGCTTGGCGTACCCAAGGTGGCTTTGCGGTAAACCTTGATTTTCTGAGCGTAATGGTAGCTGCAGGACGAAAGCCCTGTCAGCATAATTGCCATGGCTAGAAAGAATGGGATATAGCGTTTTTGCATACGACAGGTAGATATACGGAGGGTAAATTTATGAAATTATTCTAATTTACAGCTATTCAAGATTAACTTTCCAATAAGGCCGGGTCCATTCC
This sequence comes from uncultured Flavobacteriales bacterium, assembly GCA_903837495.1. Taxonomy (GTDB): domain Bacteria; phylum Bacteroidota; class Bacteroidia; order CAIKAF01; family CAIKAF01; genus CAIKAF01. The sequence goes on from CAILUT010000063.1 coordinate 22,006, forward strand.
CACATGGCCATGCCCACGGCAGTGGCAATATTTAAGGAATGTTTGCTGCCTTTTTGAGGTATTTCGACGGCTCCCTGGCACATTTGCAAAGCAATTTCTGAAACCCCGTCCAACTCATGGCCGGCAATCAAAAGGGTTTTTTGAGGCCAAAGGCAAGGCCATTCATGCAAGGGTTTGCTGCCATGTACCTGCTCCAGCGCCCAAATTTGATAGCCCTGTTGGGCATAAAAATCCAAAGCCTGTTCAATTGATTCCCAATGTTTCCACGGAACGGTGGACTCGGCACCCAGCGATGCTTTAAGCAAATCTTTAGAGGGCGGGCAAGGGGTGTAGCCCACCAAATCGAGTCCTTCCATTCCCAACCCATCGGCGGTGCGAAACGCCGACCCAACGTTGTGGGCGCTGCGCACGTTTTCAAGCAGAAGCCGCAGGGGCAGCCGGGGGGCCGTTCTAGCCTCTTCGGGGCTCAACCGCATCAACTCCGTCATTGTTTTCTTTTGCATGGTTCAAAGATAGCTTGCTCCTCAGGTTTTTGTATCCGTGGCGGAATGTGTACCTTCGGAAAAATAAAAAGGGGTGGCAACAGCATCGCAGGAAACACCATTGATGAAGCAGTATTATGAGGTAAAGGCGACCCATCCGGATGCCCTTTTGCTGTTTAGGGTGGGGGATTTTTACGAAACCTTTAGTGAAGATGCCATTGCAGCCTCGAAGATATTGGGCATTACCCTAACCCAGCGAAAAAATGGGGGTGCGGCCACTGTTGAGTTGGCGGGTTTTCCATATCATTCGCTAGACACCTACTTACCCCGCCTGGTTCGTGCGGGTTTGCGGGTAGCGATTTGCGAACAGCTTGAGGACCCGAAATCGGCGAAAGGCATTGTAAAAAGGGGTGTTACCGAGCTGGTAAGTCCAGGACTGACCTTAAACGAAAAAGTGTTGGATTCGGTCAGTGCCCACTATTTGGCCTGCATTGGAACCGAACAGCAAGGGGATTCTGGATTGGCTTTTTTGGACATTTCGACCGGGGATTTTTTTGCAGGGCAGGGCGATGAATCCTTTTTAAAGCAAATGATATCGGCCTTTCAACCCCGAGAAATCCTTTTGCCGCGTGGCCGAATGGATTGGGGGCGAAGCCTGTGGGCCAGCACGTATTTGTACCCGCTCGAAGAGTATGTTTTTCAATCCGCGTTTTGCGAAGACCGGATTCAGCAGCAATTTGGAGTGGCGGGGATAAAAGGGTTTGGGCTGGAGAATTTGCCCTTGGCCAGCATATCGGCGGGGGCGGTGTTGCATTATTTAGAGCAATCGCGGCACCGAAACCTGCCGCACATCAACACCATACAGCGGCTAAACCAGTCGGAATTTGTTTGGATGGACGATTTTACCATTCGCAACCTAGAGCTGGTGCACTCGGTGGCGCCCGGCGGCAGGTCTTTGTTTCAGGTAATGGACCGCTGCGTTAGTCCTATGGGCTCGCGTCTGCTGCAGCGCTGGTTGTTGATGCCCTTGCGCAACAAGGCCGGCATTGAACAGCGCTGGGATATGGTAGGGGCCTTGGTTGCCGAGCCCCAACGCATGGAAGTCTGGAAAAACGAAATAAAGCAAGCGGGCGATTTGGAACGGATTGTGGGGCGTTTGGCCACGCTTCGGTTGTCGCCCCGTGAAATACCCAGGTTGGCACAGGCCTTAGAAACCGCACAAGCCCTGGCCGACGACGTGCTCAGCAAAGGGCCAAAGGCCTTTGTGCATTGGGCAGAAAACCTGCCCGAAGTAGGTGCACTGGCCGAGCGGTTGCATCGGGATTTTGAAGACGAGCCGGCCGTTCAGCCGGGCAAAGGCCCTGTTTTTAGAGCCGGATTTAATGCCGAACTTGATGAATATCGGCAGCTGGCGTATTCGGGCAAAGACGTGCTTGTGAATATACAGCAGCGTGAAATTGAGGCCACAGGAATCGGCTCACTGAAAATAGGATTCAACCATGTGTTTGGATACTACTTAGAGGTAACCCATGTTCACAAAGACAAAGTGCCCCAATCGTGGATGCGCAAGCAAACCTTGGTAAACGCGGAACGCTACATTACCCCCGAGCTCAAAACCTATGAAGAGAAGATTTTGGGTGCCGAGGAGAAGATTGTGGAATTGGAGACCCGGTTGTATGAAGCGTATTTAAGGGACTTGCACCCACTGATTCCGAAGCTGCAGCAGGTGGCTCAAGCCTTGGCAATGGCAGATGTGTTGTTGAACTTTGGCAGCTTGGCCTTGGATCGGGGTTATCGGCGTCCGGAATGGGCCGAAAACCACAGCATTACATTGATTGACGGGCGGCATCCTGTAATAGAAGAAGGGTTGCCCCCGGGCGAAAAATACATACCCAACAGCGTTCATTTGGACGGGGATCAGCAGCAAATATTGGTCATTACTGGGCCAAATATGGCGGGAAAAAGCGCCCTGCTAAGGCAAACGGCCTTAACGGTAATTTTGGCCCAGGCGGGTTCGTTTGTGCCGGCCGTGCAAGCCCGGTTGGGAATTACCGACCGCATTTTTACCCGGGTAGGCGCCAGCGACAACCTAAGCCAAGGGGAATCGACCTTTATGGTTGAAATGAACGAAACCGCCGCCATTATGAACAACTTGAGCGACAGCAGTTTGGTCTTGTTGGATGAAATTGGCCGGGGCACCAGCACCTACGATGGCATTTCCATTGCCTGGAGCTTGGTGGAATATTTGCACAACCACTCTGGCGGAAGGGCCAAAACCTTGTTTGCCACCCATTACCATGAGCTGAATGAATTGCAAGGGCAGTTGCCGAGAGTAAAAAACTTTCATGTTTCCATACAAGAGAAAGAAGGGAAAGTGGTGTTTTTGCGCAAATTGCTGCCGGGGGGCAGCGAACACAGCTTTGGCATTCATGTGGCGAAAATGGCCGGCATGCCCTTGACCGTAGTTCGAAGGGCAGAAAAAATACTGGCAGAATTGGAATCCAGCCGAAAACAAGAGAAACCGAAGGACGGGTTGGAGGCGGGGAAAAACATGCAGCTCAGCTTTTTTCAGCTGGACGATCCCGCCTTAGAATCAATCCGAGATGAGCTAGAAACCCTAGATGTGGACAACCTGACACCGGTTCAGGCATTGCTAAAATTAAACGAAATAAAGCGAATGGTGGGTTTAGCAAAAAAAACAGGTCGAAAATAATTTGCGAAAACAGAAAATCAATGTAAATTTGCCTCCCAATCTGCGGGAATAGCTCAGTTGGTAGAGCACGACCTTGCCAAGGTCGGGGTCGCGAGTTCGAGTCTCGTTTCCCGCTCCAAAGCCTCGACTTAGGTCGGGGCTTTTTTTTTGTGCGTTTAATTTAAGAGTTGGCCGCGCCCCCGATTGAGGCGGCAGGCACGAACGCGGCGGCCCACAGGCCTGCGCTGAGGAGGCGACCTTGGGAGCCACCGCAAGCGCATAGGCCTTAAGGCCGCCGTGTTTGGGACTACAGCCGAAAGCGGGAATAGGCGCCCAAAAAAAGAAAAAAATCAAGCCCTAAGCCCTTGTCGGACCAAATCGAGGAAGGTCCAGACCTCTAGATGCGTGTTGTAGAGGGGCACGGGGGCTATTCGCACCACGTTGGGCTCGCGCCAATCGGCTATGACTCCGGCGCGGCTAAGCCAATCGAAGAAACTTTTGCCCCGGCCTGGGAAAACCAAGCTGGACTGACAGCCGCGGTCGGGCAGGGATTCGGGGGTCAAACAATCTAAGCTGCCGGCCGGCAAATCCTGTTGCAGAGCGTGGTAAGCCTGCAGAAAAAACCGAACCAAACTCTCGCGCTTGGCCTGCAGGCGGTCTTGCCCTGCCTCGGCAAACAAAGCCAAAGAAGCGCGCTGAGCCGCCATATTCATAACGGGAGCGTTGCTGTGTTGCCAGGCTTCGGCGGTGTGGGCGGGCTGCATGTGCCTTCCCATCAAAAAGCGGGTATCGGGTTGGTGCCCCCACCAGCCTTCCAGCCTGGGAATGTCGGATTTTCCCAGATGTTTTTCGTGCACAAAAATGCCTGCCGCAGCTCCGGGCCCGCTGTTCAAGTATTTGTACGAGCACCAGGCGGCAAAATCGATGTTCCAATCGTGCAGCGACAGCGGCACGTTGCCAATGGCATGGGCCAAATCGGTGCCCATGTTGGCCCCCACCCGATGGGCCGCCTTTGCGATGTTCTGCAGGTCAAAAAATTGGCCGGTCAGGTAATTTACTCCCCCCAACATAACCAAAGCCAGGGAAGCCCCCAGGGCTTCGATTTGCGCTAGGATATCATCGGTACGCAAGGTGTGCTCGCCGGGGCGGGGATGGATTTCTACAACGGCTTGAGCGGGGTCAAAGCCGTGCCAACGCGCCTGAGAGTCGAGCGCATAAAAGTCGCTGGGAAAGCTGCTGCCTTCGCATAGAATTTTGAATCGGGTAGAACTGGGCCGATAAAAAGAAGCCAAGAGAAAATGAAGGTTTGCTGTGAGGCTGCCCATGGCTACCACTTCTTGGGGCTGAGCGCCGAGCAAAGGGGCCAGCCAATCCGAGAAAGGTTGGTGGAAAGACACCCAGGGCTGAGGGCCTTGAAAATGTCCTTCAACCCCATATTGGCTCCAGGTATCGAGTTCTTGCGTTAAGCTATCGCGGGCGGCCAAAGGCATAAGGCCCAAGGAATTCCCGGTAAAATAGATGGAATTGGAATCGTGCAGCTTTGGGTAAGCAAAGCGGGCGCGAAAAGAGGCAAGCGGGTCGGCCAGGTCTTGGCTCAGGGCTACCTGTTTTAGGCGTGCAAAGGGAGATGGAATCATTGAATAAAATAATAACGTACCACCATGCCGGCGGCGATGGCGGGAACGGCGGTCATTAGGGCATTTCTGAGTTTTCGTTTTCCGGCTTGCAGGCGGTAGCCTTCTTGAAACAGGGGGTCGTTAACAAAAGGAGTATCGGTTGGGCTTATGGCTTGAATTCCCGGCGGCAGGGTGTCGGCGGCATAGGGGCCAAACATATTGCCTGGGCCGTGTTCTAAGACGCGTTCGGCCTTTGGAGGCATGTAGGCCTGGCCAACCATGAACAAGAGGGCCGGGCCGGGGGCCCAGAAGTAATTTAAGACAAGGGACGCGGAACCAAACAAGCCACCACCGATGTAGGAATATACGGATTCGTAGTTTTTTCGGGCAGACCGTCGTCCGAACACAAAAGCACGGGCTTCGTTTTCAGTGAGTTCAAAATTTCGGAGGGTGCTGTCTTGCCGGTACAAAACGGATTCGCCGTTTGAGTCGGTGAATGAAAAAACAGAATAGGCAGGAATGGCTTTAATGGGGCCTTTTCCCGCCTTTTTTTGGTAATAGACCACCCCGGCGGCGGGTTTAAAGTCCAAGAACCCGGCTTGGATTTCGCGGCCGTTCATGCATAGAATCTGGCCCTGTGCCAGCAGCAAAGGGTTGAGGCCGAAACCGAGAAAGAATAGAAAGAGAAAGACTGTTCGCATGAGATAAAAAGGTTAAGGCTAAGACGCAGAACCGCGCTTTCCACCAACAAATATGTTTAATTTTGCGTTGACTTAAAAACCCATTGTCAATTGTATGCCGCACGCCACCTTTGTTGACCGACATTTAGGCCCCGATTCGGGGGAATTGCAACGCATGTTAAAAGCCGTTCAATCGGCTGATTTGGAGGGCCTTGTCTCTGAGGTTGTGCCCCCCGCCATCCGCTTAAAAAAGAAATTAGAATTGGATGTTCCAATGACCGAGGCAGCCTACCTTTCGCATGCCAAAGAATTGGCAAGCCAAAATGTAGTGGCAAAGAATTTCTTGGGGCAGGGTTACTACAACAGCTACACTCCTTCGCCTATTTTGCGCAATATTTTTGAAAATCCGGGATGGTACACAGCGTACACTCCGTATCAAGCGGAAATTGCCCAGGGTCGGATGCAAGCCATTTTGAACTATCAAACCATGGTCATGGATTTAACCGGCATGGATTTGGCGAATGCTTCGTTGTTGGATGAGGCTACGGCCGCGGCCGAGGCCATGTCGATGGTGTTGGGATTGCGCAACCGGGAGCAAGTAAAGGCAGACGCCATGAAGTTTTTTGTGAGCGACACGGTATATGCCCAGACCTACGATGTATTGTTGACTCGGAGTCAGCCTCTAGGCATAGAATTGGAGGTAGGTCCGATATCGGATTTCAAGCCGGGGCCAGCGTATTTTGGGGCTTTAGTATGCTATCCAGACTGCTGGGGCAGCGTAGGTCGTTTTTCGGAATTGGCAAGTGCCTGTGCCGCGCAATCGGTCAAGGTAGTGGTAAGCACCGATTTGTTGGCTTTAACCTTGCTTACACCTCCGGGTGAATGGGGTGCCGATGTGGTGGTGGGAAATTCCCAGCGCTTTGGCGTACCTATGGGATTTGGGGGTCCGCATGCTGCGTTTTTTGCTTGCCGCAAAGAATATTCGCGTCAAATTCCAGGGCGCATTATTGGTGTAACGGTAGATGCCCAAGGCAAACCGGCACTGCGTATGGCCTTGCAAACGCGAGAACAGCATATACGCCGCGACAAAGCCACCTCAAATATTTGTACGGCTCAGGCCCTGCTGGCCATCATGGCAGGAATGTATGCGGTGTACCATGGGGCCGAGGGGCTTCGGTCTATTGCCCTTGACACCGCAAGCAAAGCAGAGGTTTTAAGCAACGCCCTACAAGGGTTGGGCTACAGCCTAATGGGCGGAGCGCGGTTTGATACGTTGGCGGTGGTTGCCGACTCGAAAACAGAACGCGTGCTGACACAATGTCGAGAGCAGGCCATCAATATTTATCGGCACGACAACGGCTACCTTACCATATCGGTAGATGAAACAACCGGCACCGAAGATTTAAATGCCCTAATACATGTATTTGCAGAAGTAGCCGGCTTGGCGGCACCGGTTTTAACCACCCAGTCGTTGGAGGGGGTTTCGGTGTCTATACCTGAGGATTTGCGAAGAACATCGGCCTTCTTAACCCATCCTGTTTTCAATCAACATCGGTCTGAAACCGAATTGATGCGGTACATCAAGCAGCTGGAAAGAAAGGACATTGCGTTAAATTTCAGCATGATTGCATTGGGTTCTTGCACCATGAAGTTGAATGCGGCTTCGGAATTGATGCCTTTAAGTTGGCCTGAATTTCAAGCCATTCACCCTTTTGCTCCTGCCGAGCAAACCCAAGGGTATCAGGCCATGATTGACAAATTGGCCACCGATTTGGCCGAGATTACAGGTTTTGATGAGGTGTCCTTGCAGCCCAACAGTGGAGCTCAGGGTGAATATGCGGGGTTGATGGTGATTCGGGCCTACCATTTGAGCCGGGGCGACCAGCAACGGAAGGTTGCCCTTATTCCATCGTCGGCGCACGGCACCAACCCGGCCTCGGCCGTGATGGCCGGCATGAACGTGGTGGTAGTGGCTTGCGATGAAAAAGGCAACATTGACCTTGCCGATTTGCGTACCAAAGCCGAGAAGCACAGCCATGAATTGTCTTGCCTAATGATTACCTACCCTTCTACCCACGGGGTTTTTGAGGAAGGGGTTATAGAGGTAACCAAAATCATTCACGAGCACGGAGGGCAGGTGTACATGGATGGAGCCAACATGAATGCCCAGGTAGGTTTAACCTCGCCAGCAAACATTGGGGCCGATGTTTGCCATTTGAATTTGCACAAGACTTTTGCCATTCCGCATGGCGGTGGCGGCCCTGGTATGGGGCCGATTGGAGTTAAGGCTCACTTAGCGCCCTTTTTGCCTGGCCACCATGAACGCCGCGTGGGCGGAGAACAAGCCATCCCGGCGGTTTCGGCGGCGCCTTGGGGCAGCACCCTGATTTTGTTGATTTCCTATGGCTACATTCGAATGCTAGGAGCCGAAGGGCTAACCCGCTCAACCCAAGTTGCCATATTGAATGCCAACTTTATGAAAGCCATGTTGGAGCCCCACTACCCGGTGCTGTATAGCGCTGAAAACGGCAGGGTGGCCCACGAATTCATTTTGGATTGCCGCGGATTTAAAAAGGCTGGAATTGAAGTGGTTGACATTGCCAAGCGATTGATGGATTATGGCTTTCATGCGCCTACCGTAAGTTTTCCGGTGGCGGGCACCTTAATGATTGAGCCGACCGAGAGCGAAAGCATGGAAGAAATGCAGCGGTTTTGCGATGCTTTGATTCAAATTCGCCAGGAAATCAAAGAAATTGAAATTGGATTGGCCGACCCACAAGACAATGTATTGAAGCATGCACCCCACACTTCGGTTGTGGCCACCCAAGACGATTGGACGCGCCCTTACAGCCGTAGAAAAGCCGTGTTCCCATTGCGGTATGTAGAAGAAAACAAATTTTGGCCCTCGGTAAGTCGGGTGGACGATGCCCATGGCGACCGGAATTTGGTTTGTTCGTGTTTGCCTATGGAGGCGTATATGGAGCGGTAACGGCGGCGCAGCGACGCAGCGACGTTCGAGGCCTTAGGTATTCCGCAGCGGCGCACCACGGTTGGACGCTGTAGCGAGGCCGTCGCTGTTCCGCAGCGGCGCAGCACGGTACGGCCCCGCAACGCCGCCGCCGCGGCGTTAAATTTCAAAATTGAACTTGGCATAGGTTAGGGCGTTTCGCCCCTCAACGCGAACGCTGTATTGTCCAAGGGGCAGCTCTTCGGCAGCGAACTTCAGCGGCAAGGTGTATCTGCCGGGGGCCTGCCCGGGAATAAACACCAAGGTTTTTTGTATGCGGCCTTGTGCATCGATCACCTGAATCCGTATGTCGTCGGTCTGTGCCAGCTCGTACTTTAAATCGCCCTTAATTTCATCGGCAATTCCCGAAAATAAAATGGGGCTGCTTGGGTCGGCCGGGCGGTATTTTATTTGGTACCAAGGCTCCGACTGCCCACTTTTTATTGTCATCAATCGCATTAGCTTCTGCCTAGATAGGGCATCAAGGCCCTCTACCTCCAAGCTGGCAATCGACATGTCGTTGGTAAAGGCCCAAACCAGGTTTTGCATGTTGATGTTTTGTTCCCAGCCCAATTCCTGTATTTGCTGCAACATGGCCGCCAAGGCGGAGCTTGCCCTTCCGCCCATCGTAAAGTCTGTGGTTCCGTCTGAGGCCGACATTTTGGGTTGATCGCCGCACAACGCATTCACATACACAGGCCGTTCTTCGCCCGGAGCCAGCCGTATGGTTTTTTGGCGGGTGGCAATCAAGGGCTGATAGGCGGCATTGGTCGGTGTAAATATTTGGCCTGGATCTACATGAAACACCACCGTGTCGCGGCTGCGGTTTTTAACCTCCAGCTTTAGCTTTTGGCCTGAGTACAGTTCTTCCACCGAACCTCGGCAAGTTATTAGCCTTCGCTTTACTGCGGTTTCAATGGATTGGCTTTTTTGAGCTGGGAGGCTTCCCAGCAAGCATCCGGACAGCATCAGTACCGGTATGGCTGTTTTAATGTGCATGGTTGATTTATTTAAGGGTGATTAAATCTTTGGGTTGATTGGAAACGGGTTTTAGCATGTCCGCGCTGGCTTTTAGGGCCTTTGGTTCCGGCAAAAAGGGCAAAAAGGCGTTTCGGCGCATTTCGCCCGCCGTGGCTTGCAATGCATACCGTTGCCCACGGGCATCGATTAGTGTTCCTTCAATGCGGGCCAAGGCCGAAACGCTGCCACAGGGTATGCGCAATTTGCCGGTTTTGGAGTCGGGCAAAATACGGGCCGCCATCTGAAGGTTGTCTTGCCACCAAATCAGGTTTTCGGCCTTGAATCCCCGCGGCAAATCCAAAAGGGTTTCCCCTTTTACTTCCGTTTCTTTCATCAAGGCATACAGCCCTCGGCATTGCACATAAAACACAAAGTACGCATGCGAACCCAGCACTTTAGGCTTTAGGTTGCCCGAGGTTTTTAACCAGCGGTCGGTGGGTACATCCCAGCGGTACAAGGCCGCTGTATGCTTTCGCCCCTTTTTGGTTTGTGGGCACAAAATCTGCTGGGGACTTTCCAAGCACAACAGGCTGTCAAGTTCAAAATTCAGGGCCGTTACCATGTGCAATAAGCTCCCCTTTTCGTCCATGGTATGCCGTCCCGCCGAAGCCTGTTCAAAGGTCAGGGTTTGGTAAGGAAAATCTTGGGCGCTCAACATGCCTAGGGCCGACAGGGCGAACAATAGAAAGGTGCGGGTTTTCATGGCTTATTGGTTTTGGGTTGAAGGGGGTGCCGGACTCAGGCTTTTGCGGCCAATTTTAATGTTAAGGTCTTTGCTTTTGCGGCGGCTTTGCTTGCGCAGTTCTGACAGCAGCCAATCGGCATTCACAACCTGCACCTCGCCGTGAGAATCTACTGTTTCTAAGCTGCAGCCTTGAATAAGGGCCTGTTCGGGCAAATAAAAGGCAATGCTGCGCTGGTCAAGACTGCACTGTCCGGCCTGCATGCCCATGGGGTTTTCCATCCACAGTCGGCCCGATAAAACCGCAAGGCGGGGGTCCATTTTCAGGTTGAGCTGCCTTGTATTTCCTTTCATGGGTGCCATTAAGGCCAGCAAGCCCTGTGCCGGCAAAGGGGTCCGCAAGAAGGATTGTTTCCCGATTTTTGCCTTTTGAAACGGACTTTTTTCCCAGGTGCCCATCAATTTGTCGTACACATAGGGCAGCATTTGGCCCCATTCCCGTTCGGCAGGCAGGGCCAGAAAAACCTCAACCTGAATTCCTTCGGGGTGCGAAATCACCTCGAATACCGAGGTCGAAACCATGTTTTTGCCCGCTTCGTTCACCAAAATGGGGGCTTGTTCGGGCTGGTCGATGCGCCGCAGTTCCACTTTGTCGGCCAAATGGCTTTCTTTGGTTTTCATGCGCAGCCTAAAGCCTGTTTTGGCCACCACATCGGTGTCGGCTTCTACCACATCAGGTTGGTCTTGTTTTACCTGGGTCAATTCCTTCAGCGATAAAAAGACGCCGGGGTTTTTGCTGGTTGCGCTTATGTGAATTTCTATTTGCTGGTCGCTGAGGCCTTCTTCGTGCAGCCAACGCCGTACCGACTGTGCTTGGGCCTGGGCCAATCCGGGGCCTTTTTTGGGGTTTGAGGCGGTATATCTCCCTTCCACAAACACCTTCTCTGATAAGTAAAACCGCTGGTTAAGCCTGCCCAGCTGTTTGTAATGTTCTTCGGAAAGGCTTGTGTGACCTTGGGCAAATTCAATTTCCAGAATCAAGGTTGGGGATTGAGCCCTTAGCAGCGGGGCGGCGATCAAGCCCATAAACAGCACAAGGTACGGCTTCATAGTTCAAGGATTGTAGAGGTTTGAAGCGTCGCGGTGTGTCGATAGGCAATGGGTTTTTATTCAATAACGCTAAAGAACGTTAAATTGATATGCAGGCCATTAAAAATGCGGGTGGGGTGGGCCTTTGCGGCAGCGGGGGGCTTAATCTACCTTGAGCGACCAGTGCAATCGGCCACAGCTGAGCACGTACATTCCTGGGGGCAGAGCAGGTTCAATGTGGCTGCTGCGGTCGGCAAACAAGCGAATTTGCCGAAGGCGCCGACCATGTTGGTCATGCAATTCGGCCATTTTTCCTTCTGCTGGCCAATCTTGGCTATTCATTTGAATCTTTCCTGAACTGGGGTTTGGGAAAACAAACACTTGGTTTCCGTGGCTGTTCAAAACCATATTGCTCAGATTGAGTGCTCGGTGTACCGCAGCAAGGGCATCTATTTTTCCGTGGCCCCATTGAACGTGTCCAGAATCGGGCAAATCGCCGGTGCGCAGGTCTTCTCGGGCGGTTTGCCGCAAAATGTCGCGGACTTCTTCGGCGCTTAAATTGGGATTGGCTTGCAGAACCAATGCCGCCACACCGGCAGCGGCAGGCGAAGCCATAGATGTGCCGCTGGCTTTGCCAAAGGGATAGTTTCGGCCGTTGAACGAAACCGAGGCCGCAAAGGTGTAGGAGGCGTTGGTGTAGGAATTTACGGCCGAGGTAATGTTTCCACCGGGCGCCGAAACGTCGGGCTTCATTTTTCCGGTAATCAAGGGGCCTTTGCTGCTAAACAAAGACAAAAAACCATTGGCCATGGGGCTTCCGGGGGCCGGAAAAAATTCGGGAGTGTGCGAGGCCACCGACAGCACCGAGGCTCCCGCCGCCGGCTCTCCAATTCCATAATCGCGGTTGCCCGCGGCCCAACCGTTCACCCAAGCGGAAAAAGGCATGCCCCAATTGCCTACTCCGTTGTTTAATTCGGTTACATTCCATGCATGCAAGGTACCCGAAGCCGCGGTGGCTACCATGTTCAGCTTTAGGTTTCCCGAAATCTGTTGAACCTTGATTTGAGCGTGGGGCCGCTGGTTTATTGGGTGGGCCGCTTCCAGCAACACCGAAATGCGTAGGCTGTCTCCGCCCGCATAAATTACCGTGTCTGGAAAAACCGCCGGTCCTTGGTTGCTTTGGTACCAAGTGCTGGAGGCCAAGTATTGGTTCGATGCATTGCGCAGCTCCAATTGAAGGGCAAAAGGTTTGTTGGGCTGGCCCCAAAAGCTCAAACATTGCCCCCACATGTTGGGGTGGGCAGAATACGGATACATTTCGATTCCGCTGCGCAGGGTGTCGCCCGTAAATTCATGGCTCAGGTGGAAATTCACATCGCCGTTGTTTCCGGCCGACGAAACAAATACTACTCCTTGGAGAGCTAGGGCGTCCATGGCTTGGCTCAACAGGGATTGCCCGTCAAGGGTTCCAAAATAATAGAGGCCCCAACTCATGTTTACCACCAAGCGTTTGTTGGCTTGATCGGCCTTTTGCTTCATCCATTGAAAGGCGTCCAAAACGGCTCCGGCGTCCACCAAAAAGGTAACCAAAAGGAGGTCGGCTTCGGGGGCCATTCCCACATGATTGGTTCCGGCTCCCGCGCCTGCGGCAATTCCGGCCACATGGGTTCCGTGGTAGTGAACGGCGTAAATGTTAGAGGTGTCGCTGCCGGCTTGCAGCAATTCGGCGGGGTTGCTGTATTCGGTGCCGTAGCCAAAACCGGGTGCGGGGCCCGATTGCTTGAACTGATCCCAAGCCGCCAGAATTCGGGTTTGCTGCAAGGCGCTGTCGTAAAAAGTAGGGTGGGTATAGTCAAACCCCCAATCGGTAATTCCAATTACAACGTCTTTTCCGCGCAGGGGAGCGGGCAAAGAAAGGCCTTGATGCACGCTGTCGGCCCGGGTGTCTTTTCGGGCCCGTTCTAAGCTGGGTTGGGCTTTGGGTGCTGCCACGGCCAGATTGATTCCGGGCAAGTCCAGCAACAGATCGGTCTTTCCAACTGGAATTTTAAGGGAAATCACGCCTCCGGCTTGTGCGCCGACCAAAATTCCGGCCTTTTGGGCTTGTTGTGCCGAAAACGCGGGGTTGACTTTGGCCAAAACCGACCAATAGGATTTACCTTGAATGGAAATTTCAGACAAGGCGGCAGGCCGCTGCCCTTTTAGGGTGCTTAGCAGCAAGGCATCTAAGGATTGAGCCGACAAATTTGGGCGCAGGGCCGCGGTTAAAAGCAAAAAAGAGAGAACAAAGCGCATGCTTCAAAAGTAAGGCATTTTCTGGTTTAGGGATGGGGTTTGGAGCTTGCCGAGGGGGTTTTTCGTTCGATTGGCCTGCGGCAGGGATTGAAGCGGGTAGCCCGCAATGGGTGCGGGGCCTGGCCCGCGAGGCGCGGAGGCGACCTTGGGAGCCCCCGCAAGCCCGCTGGGGCAGCCCCCGCAGCCGGCGGACTACCGCTGAAAGCCCGGCTGCCGCCCTATCCACCGCGCCGAGCCCTTCGCAAATTCCTTTTCATCCGCTTTTGCGTGCCCTTGTCTTGCATGTCCATGTGCCGCTTCAAGGCCTCTTTCTTTTTTTTGGCCAAGGCCTTTTTTTGCTTCTGAGTCAGGGTTTTCTTTTCGGTTAAACCCGCTTCTTTTTCTTTTTGTTTTTGCTTTTCGGCCTTGTCTGTCGTGCGGGCTTTTTGCTTGCGCTGCCGCTGGTCCATGTTCGATTCGCCGCCCAAAAAATCTAGGCCTTGCAGTTCTGTTCGTTTTTTTGCACTGCTAACTTGGGGCTTGCTTTTTTTTGAACCCGGGCCTGTTTTCCGGTTTTTTGCACCCGATTTCCAAATCGGTTGTTTTTGGTGCTGCCACAAGAGGCCAAGAACAGCAAGGCCAAGAGCGCCCCGGCAATCCACTTTTTACCGAACATATCCCCATTTGGCTTTTTTGTGCACCCGCATCTTGCCGCCCCGTTTTACTATGCTGCTTCCTGGGTGTAGCCTCAGCTCGGTTCCTGGGCCCAAGAACAGCTTGCTGCCCTTTTCCAGAATTAGGCTGCTGCCGGGCCTCAACTCGAAAACGGTAGGCTGCAGCAAGCTGGGTGGATTTCCCCGGGCTTTTGCCAGCACGGGACTTTCTCCGTTTTCCAGCCGCAGGCGGCAGCCCTTTTTTAGGCGGAGTTTGGGTTGAGTTTCGCCGTGCAAAACAATATGGCCGCACCAGCGTAGTGCGCCTTGAAGTTGGTAAAAACGGCGTTCTAAGACAATCCGAGCCTGTTTCTGTTTGGGGTCGTCTTCGATGCGAATGCGCAATCCATTCAGGTGAATGGTTCGGTTTTCGTGGGCGGCGTTGGGGTCGCCGGCCCAGGCCGATTCGTAATGGGTGGTTTGGGTGTACACTGGCACCGGTGCTGGATTGGTGGACAAGCTCAATTCGGTGTTGCCGCTGTAGGACCCAAACGCGTCAAAGCCGTCGCCGCCCTTGCGGTAGTTCCAGAGCACCGAATCGCCCTCGGCCTCGGCCAGTCCAGGCATCAAATCCTCTTTGCCCAGCAAACTGCCGTCGCCGTTGGCGTCGTAGGCCAAATATAAATCGTGCAAGCCAGTAAAGGGATTGGGCAGGCTTCGAGAACGGTCAATGGGAATGGCCGCATTGCCCCAGCTGCATGCACCGCCGTGGGGTTTTGGATTCAGGTCGCTGCGAAAGGCGAAATCCCAACGACCATCGGCGGGCAAAGGGAACAAAAAGGAACCTAGGCTGTTGGGCAGGTCGGCCCGTTCGGCATACAGCTCGCTGCCGCCCCAGCGCTGGTCTTTTCCAATTTGCAGGTAAGCGTACACGCCTGGGCTGCCTTGCTTTAGTTCGGCGTCGGGCCGAAAGGCACAATCGTGCTGAGGACTCAGGTATTCTTCTGTTGGGTGGTCCATGCTGCGGTACTCCAGCCATAGGTATTGGTTTTTAACCTTGGCTTTTCCGCTGTCGCTGTTCAAATAGGGC
The DNA here is from genome assembly GCA_903837495.1 of uncultured Flavobacteriales bacterium. Classification (GTDB taxonomy): domain Bacteria; phylum Bacteroidota; class Bacteroidia; order CAIKAF01; family CAIKAF01; genus CAIKAF01. The sequence goes on from CAILUT010000063.1 coordinate 37,291, forward strand.
AGGCGAATGCGCAAGGCATCGCCGGTGGTTCTGAAGTCGCGCAGCCAGAAGACCTGGCGATCTGGACCTTCTTCGGCCAGCAGGTCTTCGGTGTTGATTTCTTGGCCCAGGCTGTCGGGGGCCGAGATTAAGAATTCCTTTTGGGGCGATTTCCAGTTCATCATCCAGCGGTCCCAAGCGGCAAACGAAATCATGCTGGAGTTCATTTGCCCGGTAAGGCCGTAGTTGGCGGGGGGTATAGGCAGGCAATGGGTTCCGGCTCCCCCGCCAGAATGCCAATGGTTGCCGCCAAACAAGCCATGCAAATGTTCACAAACCAGCACATGAAGGCTATGTCCGAGGCCTTTTCCTTGGTTAAACGAAGCGGCGCTGTTTAATCCATCAAAGGGTCCAAAACCTGGGCTTCGGTATGCGGTTACCCCGTATCCCGAATGGTCAAGGGTAGAAAGGCCATGCAGGTATCGGTTGTTTTTCCAGATGACATACAGCAGATCCACTTTTCCATCGCTGTCTTTGCGTTTGGGCTGCCCTGGGGCAGAGGTAGTCCATTGGTCAAAGGCCGAAGCCGGCAAGCCGTGTGCCGTTTGCCAACCCCGGTGGCCCAAAAATCGGTTTACTTGTTCAAGCACCGGCAAAATGCCGTAATCTCGGGGCGACAACCGGTGGCAGGGCACTCGAAACACCTCGGGCAGGTAATCGCCCAACAGCTGATAGCGCCCAAAAGAAGCCTGCTCGTAAAACATGGTTACCAATCCTGGATTTTCTAGGTCGGGCGCCGAGCTAAACAGCTGTGGAGCCTGTGGTGGGGGCAGGGTTCCGCCGGGGCCTTGCACCCAATCTGAAATCCATGGCTCACCCAAATTCCCAGGACAGCGCTCTGAATAATCTACCTCGGCAAACACCACTAAGGCATACAAGGTGTCGTAGGGCGGCAATAAAAAGCCGTTTTCCATGGCAAGTTGAGCCCGAGCAGGAAAAACAGCTGCAAAAAGTCCGAAAATTCCACAAGCAATAAGCCGAAATCGAAGCATATTGCCGAAATTTACGCTTTTACACGATGAAAACACTGCATTGGGGCTTGCTTTTCTTTGGATTGTTGGGCTGTACGCCCTCTTATCCCCCTGGAATTCCTAGAATTCCGGTCGAGGTGTCGCTCTATGTGTTCGACCCTCAATTTGTTGATCTTCAGGGCGTAGGTGGATATGCTTTCATTCCCGGCGGCAGCAAAGGCATCTTGGTGTATCGGGTATCGATGGACCAGTTCAACGCCTATGAATTGCACTGCCCCGGCAACCATACGGGCGATTGCGGAAAGGTAAGCTTGGAGTCGAATGGATTTTATTTGACCGATGTAGATTGTCCGAACAACGGCTGCGGAAGCCGCTTTAATATCATCACCGGCGGACGGGAATCGGGCACAAGCCAATACCCCCTAGTTCGGTACAACACCGCCTTTGATGGGGTGGTGCTGCGCGTGTTTGATTGAGTGGCAGTCCAATACTGAAATCAATCGCCGGAATCCTATCTTTGACCATGACCTCTAAGCCCATGAAATCCCTTCAAAACTGGTTGCCCGCAGCGGCCCTTTCGGCCATTCTGTTTTTGGTGTACGGCAGCACCATGTCGCTCAGCATTCAAGAGATTGACACGGGCGAACTGGCAACCGTACAATACCTTCCCGGCATAGCCCACCCTTCTGGCTATCCTTTGTTTACCTTTTTGGGCTTTGCGGTGGTGCGAACCTTGGGCTTTGCCGAACCTTTGTTGGTGAGCAATGCTTTAAACCTGCTTATGGTGGTGCTGGGGGCCTGTTTTTTCTTTGCCGCATTGCGCACCTTACACCACAAGGGGAATCCCTGGCTGATGCTGTTGGCGGTGCTTTCGGTCTTTTTTTCTTTGCGTGTTTGGTCGCAGGCTGTAAGTTTAGAAGTGTACGGCTACCACATTGGCCTGCTGGGATTGTGGACCTGGCTATTGATTCGGTACCAGCAAAAGGCCGGCATTAAAGCGTCCATTTGGCTGGGCCTAAGTACAGGTCTTTTGTTTTCAAACCATTTGATTTCAATCGTGGTTGTTCCTGGGCTGTTGTGGGCCTTGTGGAAGGCGCATTCAACCTGGAAAGCGCGGTTGTTGGAAGGTGGAATTATGACCGGCGCCGGCTTGGCCGCGGCCTTGCCGTTGTATGCCGGATTGCTTTTGCTGGCCAAACAAAACCCCGCTGCCTACTTTGGCGATTTAAGCAGCCTGAGCGGATTTTGGAACCACATAACAGGAGCTCAGTACCGAGTCTGGATGTTTCAGGGCTGGGAATTCAGCAAAGAGAACATCGGCCTGTTTATTAAAGGGCTGCCGGTTGATTTGTACTGGACTCTGTTGCCCGCCGCCCTAGGCCTGTGGTTTGGTCGCAAATCTTGGCCCTGGCTGTTCATACAGCTTTTGGTGTGCGTGTGGTACGCCTCCAACTACGACATCCCCGACATTGAGCCCTATTATTTATCGGCCACTCTGCTCCTGCTGTTTCCGGTGTATGCCTTTTTTCGCTACCTGTCTGAAACGGTAAAACCCGCATGGTTGATTTTGCTTCCGGCGGCATTGTTGCCGGTTTTGTTGCTGTTTAAGCATGGGGAGCGAGCCAACCGCCGCAGCGATGTGTTGGTAGAAAGGTATGCCCGCGCCGCCCTGCTTAGCCTGCCCGAAAACGCCTTGGTAATCACCCGGCAATGGGATGTTTTTGTATCGCCAAGCATGTATCTGCAAACCGTCAAAAACCTGCGGCCCGACGTGGTTATTTTAGACAAAGAATTGTTTCGGCGGCCTTGGTATCTGCACCGCGGGCAACAGCGGCATCCGGAGGTTTGGAAAGGTACCGAACCGGCCTTAGACAGCTTGCTGCCAAAGTTAGAAGCCTTTGAGGCGGGCGACCCAAATCCACAAGGCATACAACAGGCCTTTGAAATTTGGATTCAGGAATTGATGCGGCAAAATGCGGGCCGTAGGCCGGTGTTGTTGGGCCCCGAGTTGGTGGACGAAGAGGTAGGGCGGCGCAGCGATGTAATCTTGCCCGAGGGCCTTCGCTTGGTGCCGCTGAGTTACTTTTACCAATTGCGCAGCGATACGGCTTACGTACCGGTTTCAGAATCTGGAGACGCCGTAGCCGACATGCCGCCTGGGGTATTGGAAACCGAAAGCCGCATCCACCGTATGGTTCGGCAGCTGCGGATCAGCATGATGGCCAACCGCTTTGGCTACGAAAACTACTATGGTCGAGTTGAAGAAGCCTCGCGTTGGCGGCAGCGGGCCGATCAAATGCGGGGGCGTAAATCGGCGCGCGGCCCGGTCGAACTTCCTCCTCAGCCCAAGTAAGGTTTTGGCGGCGATCTCCGCCCAACGAATAATTTTCAAAAAAACGCCAAAATCTTACATGGCTGTTTACCTTTGTGGCTGGAATCCCCAAGCATGAGCGACCCCTTAAAACACGAATGCGGCCTGGCCCTGATTCGCCTTAAAAAACAAAGCAACAGTGCCGCGCGCCCTCCATTGGGACAAGCCCTACAGAAAATGTATCTGCTGCTCGAAAAAATGCACAACCGGGGGCAAGATGGTGCTGGATTGGCCTGCTTGGCTTCCGATACTCCGGCCGGGTTTCCGCCCATTCTCCGGGCACGTTCGGTGGCGGCACAACCCATTCTTCAAATCATTCAACATATTGAAGAACAGCGAAGTAGGCCCAATGTCCCCCTGCGTTTTGAAGGCGATGTGTACCTGGGCCATGTGCGCTATGGAACCTATGGAACGTACGGCATCGAATCTTGCCACCCCTTTTTTCGCGACAGCCCTTGGAAAGAAAAGATGCTTTGTTTGGCCGGAAATTTTAACTTAACCAATACCGAAGACCTTTTTCAGCAGTTGGTCGAACTTGGGCAGCACCCCAGCCAAACGGCCGATACCGTAACGGTTATGGAGCGCATGGGCCATTTTTTAGACCAAGCATTGGGGGCAAAAGAAAGCGGAGGGCGGCCCAGCAATCTTCCCGATTTTGAATTGATTCTTCGAAAAACCTTTCAAAAATTGGACGGTGGATATGCCATTGGCGGCTTTACCGGAAATGGCCATGCCTTTGCGATTCGCGACCCCCAAGGCATTCGGCCTTGCTTTTGGTACGAAAACGACCAATTGATTGCTGTTGCCTCGGAACGTCCGGCGCTACAAACCGTTTTCCATGCCGAATTAACCGAAATTCAGGAGCTGAACCCTGGACAAGCCCTTTTAATTTCGCCCGAAGGTCAAGGGCGTTTGGTGCAGGTTTTAGAACCCGGGTTGGCAAGTGCCTGTTCTTTTGAGCGCATTTACTTTTCTAGAGGTACCGATGCCGATGTGTATGAGGAACGCAAAGGATTGGGCGAACAGTTGGCCGCCCCCGTGCTTGAAGCCCTACACGAGGGGCTTGAAAATGCGGTGTTTTCGTTTATACCAAATACGGCCGAGCTGGCATTTTATGGTTTGATCAAGGGCATTGAATCCCGCATTGAAGAGCAAACCGCCCGGCAGCTTTACGCCGAAATGCCCCAGTCTGAATCGGAAATTCTGGCCCTGCTGCGCCGAAAAGTACGGGTTGAAAAAGTCGCTGTAAAAGACGCCAAATTGCGCACATTTATTACCGACGACAGCCACCGCAGCGATTTGGTTCAACATGTGTACGACATTACCTATGGTTCCCTGCGGCCTGGCATCGACAGCCTGGTGGTGGTTGACGACAGCATTGTGCGCGGAACTACGCTAAAAGAAAGCATTCTTAAAATGCTGGACCGGTTAAAGCCGGTGCGCATCTTGGTGGTAAGTTCTGCTCCCATCATCAAATACCCCGATTGCTACGGAATCGACATGGCGAGGTTGGGCGATTTGGCCGCCTTTCGGGCGCTTCTAGCCTTGCTCTCGGAAGCCGGCCTCAACTCCGAACTCAAGCAAACCGAGGCCAACATCTTAAGGGCCAGCGAACAAGGCTTGGACGGGGAACGCAACTGGGTGGCCAATCTGTATGCTCGATTTAGCGACGCAGAGCTGGCCCAAAAAATGGCCGAACAACTTTGCCCGGGGGGAGTACAAGCCCAAATCAAACTCGTATTTCAATCCATCGAAGGCCTACACAAAGCTTGCCCCAAGCATACAGGCGATTGGTATTTTAGCGGAGAATACCCTACTCCTGGCGGTTTTCGGTTTGTAAATCAGGCCTTTTTAAAGTTTGTTCAGGGCGAAAACAGCCGAGTACATGGCTAATTTCCTCAGCACGAAAAGTCCCAGCGCAAGGTAAAACTCCGCGGGGCATTCATTGTTCCCGGCCGGTCGGCATATTCCACCTGACTTCCGCGTTTTAACACCCAATCCCAAATTTATTCTCAGGAAAATCAAGAGGGGCAGCAGGGCTTATGAAAAAACGGGAGTAATGGACAAATTTCATGCTGTAAATTGCTGTATCCGTTGCTGTGCATAGCTTTGAGGCACCCGAAAACAAACCATTCGTGCATTCGTGGCTTTTTAGTGGGTAGTTGTTAGTGGGTAGTGGGTAGTGGGTAGTTCTTAGGTGCAATTCGGCTAAGCTCCCCGCCGCTCACCTTCCTTGCTCCAATCTAGCCCCAAAAACACCCCATTCGTGCATTCCTGGCTAAGCCCCCCGCGGCTTAACAAAGAACAAAGGTGGTTTTCTTCAAAATCAACACCCAAGCCCAAATTTATTCCCAGTAAAATGAAGGGTTGCAAAAGAGCTTATGAAAAAACGCGGAAGCCAAGAAGGCCTGCACAAAGCTTGCCCCAGGCATACAAGCGGGTGGTATTTTAGCGGAGAACACCCTACTCCTGGCGGTTTTCGGTTTGCAAATCAGGCCTTTTTAAAGTTTGTTCAGGGCGAAAACAGCCCGGTTCATGGCTAATTCCCTCACCACGAAAAGTCCCAGCGCAGGGTAAAACTCCGCGGGGCATTCATTATTCCCGGCCGGTCGGCATATTCCAAACTGCCCATGTTTTTCACCAAAAACGACACCCGGCAATTCCATTTGGGGATGTGGTACTGCAATCGAACATCTACAATCCAATCTCCGTTCCTGTGTTTTCGATTCAACAAATAGCTTTCGGTGAAATCTGGAATGGCCAGTGAAATGACGCCAAAGTTCGGATCGTATTTTTCAATAAAAGATTGGTAGCGCACATTGACTCCAAAACCCCAGCGCTTCCAATCCCCCTGAAGATCTAGGCGAACCATGTGGCGGCTGCGCATGGGCAGCAGCAAATCGGCCTCGGGGCTGCCTTGTAAATTTTGGGAAAAAGTGCCGGCCATGCGTTCTAAAAACAGTCCTACATTGTGCATGTCTGGATTTTGGTCAAGGTTGGTTCCAAAGCTGTAGGTGTAGCCAAGCATGGGTTGAAGGCGAAGGGGGCCTTTTTTCCAGGAACCTTGAACAGACCATTCAAATCCGGCAATGCGCGCCCTGCCAGTATTCAGCGATTTCCAGCCCAGCCAAGAAAAGCTTGTGTCGGTTCCTGGGGGCGGGTAAAACCCTAGGCTGTATTCGGTCATGCGGTCAAATTCCATCCAAAACAAGGCGGCATCAAAACTGCCCGAGCCGTTTTTTCCTAGTTTGAATCCGGTCTTTATGCCCAGTTCGCTGTTGATTCCCGTTTCGGGCAGCAAATCAAAATTTGGGAAGATGTTAAGGCCCCCCACATTCCCCCTTAAAAAGCGTTCGGCCAAGCTGGGCATGCGGTAGGATTGGCCCAGCGAAAAACGCAAAAAGCTTTGTTCTGACACCCGATAATTGGCTCCCAGCCGAAGTACAGGAATTGACCCTTCGACCAACAAATCAGAGCCATTTATTTCATAGCGAATGCCCAACAGCACATTCAAGCGGTTAAAGCTGCCTTCAACCTGCCCAAAGACGGCGGCCGAGAACAATTCAAAGAAGCGGGCAGGATTGCCCAGGGAATCGAGCTGCAGTTCGGGCACGAACAAATTGCTTTGGGTCCAGCCATAGCTGCCGGTCATGCCCAGGGTGGCTACTATTTTTTTGTTCCAAAACCGCTGCTGAAATTGATAATCGGCCAAGGCAATGTTGGCAATGTCATCAATATCGGTTCCCGTTCCTACCCGAAGTTTCCGAAAAAACCGGGTTTTTAGTTGGTGGTTGGCTTTGCCGCGGTGCCAAGACCAGAAGGGGTCTATGTTAAAAAAAGAATAGCGGTCGTCGCTGTAAGCAAAGGCACGGTACGCATTGGCGTCAGACCCCGACCAAAGCAAAAACCGGTTGCTGTTTTCGTACATGGCAGTGGCATTAAGCCCTACAACCATTCCGGGCTTTGAGGGGATTCGATACCGGGTTTTTAGGTTAAACCGCAGCCGCTGTTCGTCGTTAAACTGCCTAAAACTTCGTTCTATGTGGGCATTTCCGCCCAGCACCAGGTCGAAATTTTGACCTATTTGTTCGGAATGGCAAAAAAACAAGCCTTGGGCATGGGGCGTTTCGCCGCTTGAATACCAGCGTTGTTCTGGCGTGCGGGGCTGGTCCACCACATCGGAATACACTCCCAGCCTCGTTTCGGGCTCGGCCCCCGGCCAGGTTGTTAGTACATGTATAATCCCGTTCATGGAGCCCGAACCATACAGCACCGAACTGGCTCCTTTTATGATTTCAATTTGTTCGGTCATTTCTAAGGGCAGGTACTGCCATTCCGAATTCATTTGGTCGGCCGCCAAAATAGGCAGGCCGTCCAGCAAAACCGATACCCGGCTGCCCACCCCATAAGCATAGCCCGAACCCCCTCGAATGTTGGCTTGCCCGTCTGAAACCTGAACGCCTGGAACTCGATTCAGAATCTCAGCGGTTTCCACGGCCGAGGTGTTTTTGATGAGCTCTCGGCTTACTACTTCAATGCTTACGGTTTCTTCGGCGGCCCTTTTTCCGTAGCGGCTGCCGGTAACCACCACCGCATTTAAAGCCGTTGCCGCGGGCCTTAAGCGAATCTCGGTTCCTGTATCCGACACGCGAAGCCGAACCTCCATCGGTGTATAGCCCACATACCGCACCAAAACCTCCGTTTCTGCTTGTTCCAATTCAAACCGAAATTCTCCGGTCGGGGTGCACAGCCCCAAAACCTCTTTACCCTTTTGAAGCGTAGCTCCAGGCAAACCTTCTCCCGTTTCGGCATCCAAAACTTTCCCGAAATAAACAAACCGGTCGGCTTGTGCATGAAGCCCAAGGCTTAAAACCCAAAAAACCAGCCAAATGAACCGGCTTTTAAGCTTTGCTCCCAAAGAAAATCCCACGGTTAAGGCTTAGTCAATTTTCAGAAAAGGCAAAGCCCGGCGGCCCATCGACCCCTCTACCACCGCCAAATAATATCCGCTTTGCCAACCAAACAAAGGAACATCTAGCTCAAAAACGCCCGACGTCCATTCTTGTTCCCACAAAATCCGTCCAGAAAAATCCAAAATGCTAACCCGGGTTAGCGCTGCTCCATCTACACGGATGTTGATGCCTTCTTTGGCCGGATTCGGATACATCAGCAAACGGGCATCTAAAGATTCCATCGAGGTGCCGTTGTAATTAAAGAAAGCGGTGTCGGTACAGCCTTCCGGATTTGTTGCAATCAAACCATAATATCCCCCAATCGGAGGCACATAATTGGATTGCTGCCCTTGAGGCGCTGGAATCGCCACCCAGCTGCTGCCCGACTGAAAAATCCATTGAAACGAATAGAATCCTGAAATCGACGAGTTCAGGGTTCCGGGCGGGTTTTGCAAAACAGCGAAACTGCTGGGAATGCCCGGAGCAACAGTGATTAGGGTGTCGTGGCTAAACGAGTAGCAGCCCGTATTTAGGTCGTACACCCGAACTTTGTAGTTGCCCGTTTGACGGGCATAGGCTACTTCTGTGAGCGCCCCGGCCAGCAACATGGTGTCGTTGTAAAACCACTCATATCCAAACCCCGAATTTACCCGCATTTGAACCGAGTCGGGACTGCACACCGAACTTCCAGGCTGCAAAACCAAACTCTGAACCGGCGGAACCGGAAACACCGTTACTGTATCGCTCACCTGTACCTGAAACACATTCTTGGTGTATGTATAGTTGAAGGCCAAAGGCGTATTCCCACTAATATAATACTGGGTGGTGGCCCCCAACGCTCCCACCGGAGGCAAATTCATAGACACCGCCGGGTGCGGATTTTCCGTATTGTCGTAGCAATTGTCGTCGACCGTACCCAAAAACCCTGAATCGTCGTCCCACACTTCCAATCGGTAAGGCGGATTTGTGGCATTGATGCTTAACGGTACATTAAAAGGCAAGCTTGTGGTTTGGTTGCTTTCGTTGTTGAAAATTTCCGCGTTCGACCCATCAAAAATCTTGATGTACACATCGGGGCTGCTTCCAAAATCCGTACAATTTACGGCAGTTACCGTTACGTTGCTCAGCTGAAACCCAAACGTATCGACGGTGGCCGTGTAATTTATAGGGTACTGCCCAGGGGCGAAAAAAGTAACCGCGGGCGGATTTTCGATGTTGGATTGCAATCCATTTCCAAAATCCCAATTGTACAAAAACCCCTGGGTTTGCCCCGACACAGGCACATAGCCGTTGCTGGGAAAATTGTTGATAAAGTTCACGGTCAACGGCGCGCAGCCAATGCCTGGAGCCATTGAAAAACCTAAATTTGAAGCCGTATCAGGCAGCAATACCAATACGTTCGGAAAGGATGTTTGGGCTTGCTGTGCTCCCAAAATACCCGCATCTACGGTGGCCGTTACAAAAATGGTAACGGCATACACCCCCGGATTTCCTACTGGAACTCCGCAAATTTTTACACAACCTAGGGTGTCGTTCGACGAGGGAAAATACGTGCAGTTGTTGCTGTTCATGTTGCAGCTCCAGTTTAGCCCAAAAGGCAGGCCCGAAATAGCATCAATGCGCAATTGCAGCAAATCTACAATGCCCAGTAGGCCGCCCGAAAATGGGCCGGCATCAATCTGCTTTGGCAAATAAAAGGTAACGTCTTGAGCATAGCTCTGGGCTACTGTAGCCGCCGGCAAGGAATCCGGACAAAGCCCACCGCCAGGCACATAACAGCTGTTGTTCACGGCGCAACCCGGACAAGCTTGGCCCGCCAATTCAGGGCCAAAAGTCAGGCCAGCAAACAAAACAACAAGAAAAGAAATCCCTATTTTCATACTCAAGCAGGTTGGTAACAATAGGTTAAAGATACAGCAGAGATTTGTAATTTCAGTGCGGCCCAAGTCTTCCTTTTTTTGGCTGGGCGGCAGCCGGGCTTTCGGCGGTAGTCCGCAGCTGCCGGGGGCTGCCCCAGCGGGCTTGCGGGGGCTCCCAAGGTCGCCTCCGCGCCTCGCGGGCCAGTCCCCGCCATCTGTGCGGGCTACCTGCCTCAATCCCTGCCGCGGGCGGCCTGATTCCATGCTGCCCTCCGCTCCGAAAGCAGTCCCGCCCAAGCTTCGGTGTTTGCCTGGGCCTCCGTTTTTATTTCCAAAAGCCCCGCCACAATCCCTTTGCTCTGATGCAAAAACGCCCTCAATTCGCCCAAATCTTGAACGCAATGATAAGCCCAAGCATTGCGCCGAGCCAACCATTCAAAATCACCTTCCCTACCGGCCACAAAATACGTCTCGGCATCCATCGACCTGCTTTTAGGCCCCGGCAAATTCCGAAAAATCTGCCCGCCCCCGTTGTTGAGCACAACCACCCCTAGGTTGTTTGGCCTAGGTTGGCTCAGCATGGCGTTGCAATCGTAGTTTAAGGCCAAATCGCCCATTAAAACCACATGCCATTTGTTTGGCTGGGCCAATGCCTGCCCCACCGCCGTCGAGAGCGTCCCGTCAATGCCGCTAACCCCTCGGTTGCACCACAGTTCTATTCCTTTCGGCAACAAATCCTGCAAGGCATGAACATACCGAACGCCCATGCTGTTGGCCAAATGAAACACAGAATCTCCCGGCAGGCCCCTCAGCAATTCGGCGGTGGCCGTTACGTCCGACCAACCGCTCCCCGGTTCTGCATTCCATGCAGGGCAGTTTAAGGCTTCCATTTCCTGGGGCAAGGACTCGAAAAAACCCGCGGGGCTGCCCGTCCAGCACCAGCCATCCGGCCGAAACCGGTAGCCTTTTTCACCAAAAAGATCCACATGCACTGTGGTTTGGTTTGGAAACCGTTCAAAATAGGCCTCCCAACGCCGGGGAATCACCGATCCGCCCATTGACACCAAAAGCTGGGGCCTGTTTTTTTCTTCGGTTTGCTCCCAAAGCCAATCGGGCAGTTGATCCTGCGAAGAATACGGCCATAGCTGAGAAGAAACATCCCCCCAAAAAAGGCCTCCCCGTTTCTTAAATTCAAGAATCCACGGAAGCAAGGCTTGGGCTTGCTGCGGCCCCATGTGCCCGGCCAGAACCACTACCTTTGGCCGCGCCGGCAAATCCAATGTTTTTAATGCGTCCAGGGGCCGCGTTTGTCCAAAATCAAACCTCGAAAAAAGAGCTTGAGACAATGTGGGCTCTATGGGCTGCTCCAGGGCCCCGCTGTACAAGGGCTCTTCAAACCGCATGTTGATGTGCACCGGGCCGGGCATTCCTTGTGTTGAAAGGGCCCAGGCTTCCTTTGGATTTCCGGGATTGCTTTCGCAAACCACCATGCGGCCCTTAATAAAACCCGCATAAAATTCCTCTTGCCACAGGGTTTGGCCTTCGTATGCCCCCACATACCGAAGCGGCCGGTCGGCGGTAATTGCCAACAAAGAAACCCCTTGTTGGTAGGCTTCGGCCAATGCCGGAGCGTAATTTAGGCCCGCCGAACCGCTGGTGCAAACCAAACCAACAGGGCGGCCCGCCTGCCGCGATAGGCCCAAGGCTAAAAATGCCGCCGAGCGTTCGTCGGGCTGCACGTACAAGGCGATTTTGGGCTCCGATTCCAAGGCCAAAATCAAGGGGGCCGACCTCGATCCTGGCGATACCACCACCTCGCGCAAGCCACAGGCACGAAGCTCCCGAATCCACCAATGTGCTAAGGCCAGGGATTTCATAGAACAAAGTAACGAAAAAGCCGTTTGTAGCCTAGCTTCAATTTTCTTCTCCTTGTCCTTAAAACAGTCCAAACTTCAACTGCGAAGCCCTATCTTTGTTGCTATGCCTGAATCCCTTTCGCCCCTTCAGCCCCTCTTGCGGCTATCTGGTCTCGAAGCCTTGGTAGCCACCTCTACCACCAATTTTATTAACATTGGTGAACGCTGCAACGTAACCGGTTCCCGGAAATTTTTGCGTTTGGTTCAAGACAACAACTACGACGAAGCTGTGGGCATCGCCTTGGAACAAGTCCGCGGCGGAGCTCAAATTTTGGACGTAAACATGGACGAAGGCATGCTGGACGGAAAGCGCGCCATGGTGCGGTTTTTAAACCTCATCGCCGCCGAACCCGAAATTTCTCGCATCCCCATTATGATTGACAGCTCCCGCTGGGAAATCATCCATGCTGGATTAAAATGCTTGCAAGGAAAAGGAATGGTTAACTCTATCTCTCTCAAAGCGGGCGAAGAAGAGTTCCTAAGCCAAGCCACCGAAATACGAAAGTTCGGCGCCGCCGTGGTTGTTATGGCCTTCGACGAACTAGGTCAGGCCGACACCCTTGAACGCCGCAAAGTCATTTGCCAAAGGGCCTACTCCCTTTTGGTTGAAAAGGTGGGATTTCCTGTTTGCGACATTGTTTTTGACCCCAATATTTTTCCCGTTGCCACCGGCATCGAAGAGCACAACAATTATGCCCTTGACTTTTTTGAAGCCACCCACTGGATAAAGGCGAATTTGCCCTATGCCAAAGTATCGGGCGGGGTTTCAAATGTCTCTTTTTCTTTCCGAGGCAACGACCGGGTACGCGAAGCCATGCATTCCGCTTTTCTGTACCACGGCATTCGTGCGGGCATGGACATGGGCATTGTAAATCCTTCGCAATTGGAGGTGTACGACCAAATTCCGGCCGATTTGCTGCTGCATGTGGAAGACGTGCTGCTAAACCGCCGGCCCGATGCCACAGAACGCCTGCTGATTTTGGCCGAAGATTTTAAAGAAGCCCGACACAAAGAAGTTCTAACCGAAGCCTGGCGCGAAGGAAGCGTTCAAGAACGCCTAAGCCACGCCTTGGTAAAAGGCATTGTAGATTACATCGATGCCGATGTGGAAGAGGCCAGACTCAGCTACGAACGCCCAATCCATGTGATTGAAGGCCCTTTAATGGATGGAATGAACCACGTTGGCGATTTGTTTGGCGCCGGAAAAATGTTCCTGCCCCAAGTGGTTAAATCGGCCCGTGTCATGAAAAAAGCCGTGGCTCAACTCATTCCATACATTGAAGAAGAAGCCCAAGGCGAGGTTCAGAAAAAGGGGAAAATCCTTATGGCCACCGTAAAAGGCGATGTACACGACATCGGAAAAAACATTGTAGGCGTGGTGCTGGGCTGCAACAATTACGATATTGTAGATTTGGGAGTTATGGTTCCGGCCGAAAAAATCCTAGCCCAAGCCCAGGCTCATCAGGTTGACATCATCGGCCTGAGTGGACTTATTACCCCAAGCTTAGAAGAAATGGTGTTTTTGGCTTCTGAAATGCAGCGCCAAGGATTTACCATTCCCCTGCTTATTGGCGGAGCCACCACATCAAAAGCCCATACAGCAGTAAAAATCGCTCCCGCCTACACCTCGGGGCCTGTGGTTCACGTCTTAGATGCCAGCCGGTCGGTCCCCGTTGCCGAAGCCCTGTTGGGCGACAAAAAAGAGGCGTTCTTGGAACAATGGAAGCAAGAATATGAAGAGGTGCGCAGCCGGTTTGAACGGCAACAGGAAGAAAAAAACCAGATTCCCCTGCGCACAGCACGTGCCAATGCCGCCAAGCCCAACATGAATGCCCAAACCATTGCGCCGCCCGCACAGCTTGGCCTATTTCATCTAACAAACTACCCCCTCGAAAAGCTGGTTCCATACATCGATTGGACGCCTTTTTTCCAAACCTGGGAACTGGCCGGACGCTTTCCCGCCATTCTTGACGATGCCATTGTTGGCGAACAAGCACGCGAATTGTACGCCGATGCGCTGTTGATGCTCAACCAACTGGTTCAGGAATCTTGGCTTACCGCCAATGCCAGTTTTGGATTGTTCCCCGCACAGCGCGAGGGCGACAGCGTGCGGATTTTTAGCGACGAATCACGCAGCCAAGAGCTGACCCGCTTTCATTTTTTGCGGCAGCAAAACCAAAAACAAGCCGGGCAACCCAACTACTGCCTGGCCGATTTTATTTCAGATTCCCATCCCGATTACATGGGTGCTTTTGCCGTAACCACCGGACATGGCATAGAAGCGCATGTGCTCCGGTTCGAAGCCGACCACGACGATTACCGAGCCATTTTGCTCAAGGCCCTGGCCGATCGCTTGGCCGAAGCCTTCGCCGAACACCTACATGCCCGGGTGCGGACGGAATTCTGGGCCTACGAACCCCAAGAAAACCTCGACAACGAAGCTCTAATCAAAGAAAAATACCGAGGCATACGCCCCGCTCCTGGATATCCAGCATGCCCAGACCACACCGAAAAACCAAGGCTGTTTGATTTGTTGCAGGCAACCCAAATGTCGGGAATTTCACTCACCGAATCCATGGCCATGGTGCCCGCCAGCAGCGTAAGTGGCTGGTACTTCGCCCACCCTGAAGCCAAGTATTTCGGACTTGGTAAAATTACCGAAGAACAAGGAAAAGACCTGGCAGAACGAAAAGGCCAAGCCTGGGAAGACCTGCGCCGTTGGCTTAGCCCCAACCTGGCCTAAACCCTACGCCTGTACTAAATGGCAATGATTTCTTTACATAGAACCCCTTTGCTCTTTGTAATTTTGCCCTGCACCCATTTGTTCGCCAAAATGAGATTCCCCCTCTGTGTTGTTTTCGCTGCCGCCACCTGCTTAATCCAGGCACAAGGAATACACCTTGGCAGCAATACCCCTGCCGACTCCTCTGCTGTGGTTGAAATCAGTTCCACTACGGCGGGTTTTCTTCTTCCTAGAATGACAACTGCCCAGCGCAACGCCATAGCAAATCCCGCTGCCGCACTTCAAATCTACAACACCAGCACCAACTGCCTTGAAATGTATTATTCCGGAGGTGGTTGGCGCAGCATTCATTGCGATTGCCAAGCCTATCCCAATGCCATTTTCTCCGTTCCATCGGGCTACATAAACCAAGGAGCCAACTTCTCTGCACCCCCCAACATGACTTACAGCTGGACCTTCCAAAGCGGAAGCCCTTCTACGTCGGTGGTTCAAAGCCCCCAAGTTGCCTGGACCAATGCCGGCACCTATGCCGTTTCGCTTACCCTGACCGATAGCGCCGGCTGTTCCTCTTCGCATACCGACTCCATTGCCGTTATCAATTGCGCCCCAGCAACGGGCGGCAGCGTCAGCACCTCGGGCCCTTGGACCATTCACACGTTTAGCAGCAATGCCACGTTTAATCCCGGTTGCGGGCGTACGGTACAATACTTGATTGTTGCCGGAGGCGGCGGCGGAAGCGATGGAAATGCCGGAGGCGGGGGCGGCGGCGCCGGGGGATTTGTAGAAGGAAGCATTCTGCTGAGTCCAGGAAACTACAGCGTAGTGGTAGGAAACGGGGGTGCCGGAAGTACCATTCAAGACGGCGTAGGGCAAAATGGCGGCAATTCCAGTTTTGCCAACATTGTCGCTTTTGGTGGAGGCCGGGGCGGCGGTTATGTAAGCCCCAACGGAGCCAATGGCGGATCGGGCGGCGGCGGCGGCGGGCCGCAAGGGCCCGGCCAAGGAGGCAATGCCACCCAAACTTCTCCTCAAGGCGGAAACGGCTATGGATTTTCTGGGGCTGCATACAATGGTGATGGTGGCGGTGGTGGTGGCGCCGGAGGAGCCGCTACCAACCGCAATGGCGGACCGGGAAGAACCAGCACCATAACAGGAAGTTCGGTTACGTACGGCGGTGGCGGTGGTGGTGCAAGGTGGCAAGGATCTGTTGGTCTTGGTGGATTGGGTGGTGGTGGAAATGGAGCCAATTACCCTGGAAATGGGCAAAATGGACAAGCCAACACCGGCGGAGGTGGTGGTGGGTCTAGCGACGGCCCCATTGGCGGGAACGGAGGGTCTGGAATCGTGGTTGTTCGCTATCAATAATTCTTAATACCTTGATGTCAAAATCGCAGCCCAGCTCCTATGAAACATCTGTTCCTTTTTTTAGGCCTCTTTTCATTGGCTTTTGTCCACTCCCAAGGAGTAAAAATTGGCAGTACAAATCCTGGAATCGCCGATAGCTCGGCCATTCTAGAACTGGAATCCACACAAAAAGGGTTTTTGCTGCCCCGATTAACCACCGCCCAACGCAACGCCATCAACAACCCCGCAGTAGGGCTTCAAATTTACAACACCAACACCCGCTGCGTGGAAACCTTTTTCCCTGTAGGCTGGCGGCCAACAGGCTGCCAATGCACCCTTTTTCCCAATGCCGCTTTTACCTTTCAGCCGGCCTTTCCTTCCGCCGGCGCTCCCATTCAATTCCTAGCCACCGATACCAGCAATTCCCTGTCTTGGTCCTTTCAAAACGGAAGCCCTGCTTCCGATACCATCGGAAATCCGGTGGTAACCTTTGCCAATCCCGATACCGTAACCGTAGTTCTTAGAGCCACCGACAGCCAAGGCTGCCAAGATTCAAGCAGCCAGATTCTGCTTATTCAAAACTGCCCTCCAAATTTTCCCAACCCCGGCTTTACCGTTTCGCCGGCAAGCCCTGGGCAAAACCAATCTGTAAGTTTTACCCCAGCCACCACCAACGGAGTGTCGCACATTTGGACCTTTGCCAGCGGAAATCCCGCCACCTCAACCTCGGCCTCGCCCAACTGCACTTGGTCAACCGCAGGAACCTACTCCGTTGTTCACCAACTGACCGATTCCAGCACCGGATGCACCCAATCCGACACGGCATCGGTGGTTGTTAGTTCCTGCATTACAGGAGGGAACGCCAATTTTATCTTTACCGGCAACATTCAATTGTGGACAGCCCCTGCGGGGGTTTGCACCATTCAAGTGGAAGGCTGGGGAGCCCGCGGTGGCGACGGCGGCGGTTACGGCGCCTATGTGGTGGGAACCTTTACCGCAACTCCGGGTCAACAATATAAAATATTGGTCGGCAGGAAAGGAAACAACGGCAATGGCGGCGGCGGGGGCGGCGGAACCTGGTTTACCGACGCAAACAACATTCCTTTGCTGGTGGCTGGCGGCGGCGGCGGCCGGGGATATGGAAACAACAACCTGCCATCAAGCATCAATGGAGGAGACTGTGGCGGGGGCGGTTGCTCGGGTACAGCAGGGTCTTGCGGCACTCCCGGAACCGGCGGAAGCAATGGAGCGGGCGGCCTTGGAGCTACCTGCACCCAAAACGGAACCGGCGGCGGCGGCGGCGGCGGGACTCAGACCGGAGGAGGAACGGCCAACGGCTGCACCTATTCCCAAAGTACGGGCGGGGCAGCATTTGTAAATGGCGGAGCAGGCGGGTTGGGCGGATGTGGGGTTGCAGGCGGATTTGGCGGGGGTGGTGGCGGTGGTTGCAACGGCGGCGGCGGCGGCGGGGGCGGCGGTTATTCCGGCGGGGGCGGCGGAAACCCCTGGTGCAACAACGGCGGAATTGGAGGACACGGCGGCGGGGGCGGTTGCTACAATACCGGAACCAATACCTCTTTGTCCGTAGGCGGAAACCTGAACGACGACGGACGCCTTTACATTACTTGGTAAAATTAAGAATACGCCCTTTTGTTTTTTGGGGGCTCAAGCCTTGAGCGGCCGCGGTAGGGATTGAGCCAGGTTGCCCGCAAGGGACCGGCCTAGCTGCCCGCGAGGTGCGGAGGCGACCTTGGGAGCCACCGCAAACCCGCTGGGCAGCAAGGCTGGAACCGCGGACAACCGGCGAAAGCCCGGCCACCGCCCACATGTAAAACCCTTATATCTTACAGCAATTCGTTGGCCACATTCGCCAACTCGCTGCGCTCGCCTTTTTCCAAGGCAACATGGGCATGAATGGGGTGGCTGTGCATGCGGTCAATCACATAGCTCAACCCATTCGTACATTCGTGGCTAAAAACCATGCTGGGTTGAAGTGCTTCCTAACCGCATGAAAACCCGCTCAAAATATCGATACACAAAGTAGCTAACTACCAAGGTCAAAACAATGGAAATCCCCGTTCTTGCGTATCCAGAAATTGGGTAAACCTGGAACCGGAATCGTCCCATTAAATCGTACACATGCGGGTGCAACAAATACACCGAATAGCTGATTTCACCCAAAAATGAAAAGCCTCGGCCAACCAACCTTGGCAAGGGCATGCTTATCTTGTAAAAACAAAAACAAATCACCAAACACAAGGAAGTAAAAACAAGCCGGTTAAAACCCGTTTTAACTGCAAATTGTGGCCCGAATACAGGATAAAAAACAAATAAAAAAACGGAAGCCAACAATACTATGAACAATACCCCATTTTTATACCTCTGATTTTTAAAAAACAAGCCCACCAAAAATCCCCCTAGAAATAAAAAAACTTGATTTAATGGGTTTATGTAGTTTCTCCACTGTTCTGGCTCTGGGCAGCTTGGAAGAACTCCAAATGAAAAGTACAGGTAAAGGCCGAACAACGCGACGGAAAGAACAACCATAAACGCGATGTTTCGCTTTGAAAAAAAAACAAAAAAGGGGAAGAATACATAAAAAACAAGTTCGTTTCCAATCGACCAAACCCCTCCAGACAAATACGTGTCCCAAGAAAAAAAACCAAACAAGCCGGTTAGGTTTAACATCAAAATCTGGGGGTCGGGAGCCTTCCACGACAACAGCACTGAAACTCCCGTAGCCAACCAAAGCAAAGGAAAAATACGCAGTATTCTTTTTTTAAAAAACGCCCGAACATCAACCCCAGAAGGCTTCATCCGTTCATAATAAACATGGAACAAGGTCAGGCCGCTCAGCACATAAAAAACAGAAACCCCATACACCCCAATCCTTCCAAAAATGGTGTCTGCCGAATATTCACCATACATCCAAGTCAAATAATGGTAAACCATGATTCCAATCGCGGAAACGCCCCGCAATAAATCCAAATTGATGAGTCGCTTCACGCTGCTTGGCTCTTCCAATCCTCCTGCTGCTTAGTTATGAACAATACCCAAAATTCTATGCAAATATCTTACAGCAATTCGTTGGCCACATTCGCCAACTCGCTGCGCTCGCCCTTTTCCAAGGTAACATGGGCATGAATGGGGTGGCTGTGCATGCGGTCAATCACATAGCTCAACCCATTGCTTTGCGTATCCAAATACGGCGTATCAATCTGATAAATATCGCCGGCAAACACCACTTTCGCCCGATCGCCCATGCGGGTTACAATGGTTTTTATTTCGTGGGGAGTCAAATTTTGCGCCTCGTCCACAATAAAGAAAATCTGCGACAAGCTGCGCCCGCGGATGTAGGCCAAAGGGGTAACCACCAACTTTTCTTGTTCCAGCATTTCAGGAATTTTTTGCCCCTCTTTGTCGCGCTCGTCAAAGCTATTCTGAATAAACTTCAGGTTGTCGTACAAAGGCTCCATGTACGGATTCAGCTTGCTTTTTATGTCGCCCGGAAGAAATCCAATGTCTTTGTTGCTCAGGGGCACCACCGGACGGGCCAAGTAAATTTGCTTGAAATCGCGGCGCTGCTCCAGTGCCGCAGCCAAAGCCAACAGCGTTTTTCCGGTACCCGCAACGCCCTGAATGCTTACCAATTTCACCTCGGGATTCAACAACGCGTGCAGGGCAAAGACCTGTTCGGCGTTTCGGGGTTTGATGTTGTAGCAGGGACGTTTTTCAACCCGTTCAATGCAGCGGCTTACCGGATTGAAAAAGCAGAGCACCGAGGTTTTGTTGTTTTTTAAAATAAAGTAGTGGTTGGGCAGGGGGTCTTTAGAAAACAAGGCTTTTCTCGGCACAAATCCTTCGTTGTACAGGGCATCGATGGTGTCTTGAGAAACGTCCTCAATTTGGCTTTTTCCACGGTACAGCTCATCGACGTTTTTCACCTTTCCTGTTTCAAAGTCTTCCGCCGAAATGTTGAGCGAACGGGCTTTGATGCGCAGGTTTACGTCTTTGCTTACCAGAATTACTTTGCGGTTGGGGTTTTGTTGCTGCATCCGCAGGGCCACGTTCAATATGCGGTGGTCGGCCTTATCGGAACCAAATATTTTGCGCGCATCGGGTTCGGCGGTTTCTTCCATCATTACCCGAATGTTGCCCAAGCCTTTTCCGTTCAAAGGAATCCAGGTGTTCAGCGAAGAGCCTTTGGAATACTGGTCCATGATTCGAATAAACTCTCGGGCCTCGAAATTCTTGGTTTCATTCCCTTTTTTAAAGGTGTCTAACTCCTCAAGCACCGAAATGGGCACCACCACATCGTGTTCGGCAAACGATTCGATGGAGGCGTGGTTAAACAATATCACAGAGGTGTCAAGCACAAAAATTTTGGTCGGCGCTTTTCTGGGCATGTCGATCTATTTGAGTTCTAAGGCAGAAATGTACGGAAATCTCTTTGGTCAAAAAAGGGGGATAGCGATGTTAACGTAGGGGTAATTAAGCCGGTTATGTAGGTGTGAACCCAACATTTTGCGTCGCCCGTCTGCCCCAGCGTTAACGTGAAACCCGACATTTTGCGTTTCCCGATAAAGCCTTGCAGGCGGAAAGAACCACAGTCCTATGCCCGATGCAACCCACAGTTTATACTGCCTGTTTAAGTCCGGCTGGCCAGGCGATATAGCCTACAACGTTGAAATTGAATTTCAGGGCCTTGGGCTTGGACGGCTTTAGGGTACTGCAAAACCTTTGAACAAAGACGGTTTGATTGGGCTGTGTATAGCTCAGGCCCAAACCTCAATTTAATAGGGTCCTTGAAAAAGCGAATGGAATCTTTTCGTTAAGCGTCATTTATTTTTCTACTTTTACGGCATGTTGGCAGAGAAAAATATTCACGCTGAAGATGTTGGAGTTTCAGCGTTGAAGGTTTGGGGTTTAGGAATTATTGCTCTTGGAATGATTGGAGTATGGTTTTATTTTGCCTACTATAAAGAGAATGTGCCGCTGGCTTCTGCCAATTTTGTAATGGGTGTTTTGGCCGCGTTTTTGGGGGTTGTGCTCCTTGTGGCCCTGGCCAAGGTTCAAATTCGTGTGCGCGAAAGCGGATTGTATGTGCGGCTGTTTCCGTTTCAAGTCAGGTTTAGGCACTTTGCCCCAGAAGATTTGGATTCGGTCGAAACTCAGGCGTTTGCCTTGGACCGCGAATTCTGGGGTTGGGGTCTAAAATTCAATTTTAAAACCGGCGACCGTGCCATTACCTTGTCGGGCGATCGAGGATTGCGCCTGTTTTTGAAAAACGAGCAGCAATGGTTTATCGGTTGCCGCGAAATCGAACAAATCGAATATGCGGTGCGCCAAATGATGCATCGGCCAAATCTTGGCAAAGGCATGGACCTTGATTGATGCGTGGGCGCATTCCTTCGGTACTCAAAATTCAGTCGGCAAATTTTCCCAGAAACCGTATCTTCGCTTATTCTCTCTTCAAATGAAACCATCAGCAAAACCGGGTATGCCTGCCGTCGTTAAAAATGCCCTGGGAGCCGGAATTTTCCTGCTGCTTCTCGTTTTTTTAACCTTCGGTTTTTTTCGTTGGTTTACCCGGCATGGCGAAGAAATCACCGTGCCAAATGCGGTAGGTATGCCCATGCAAGAAGCCTTGGAATTGCTTGACGACGCTTCGCTTGAAGGCATTTTTGCCGATACCTTGTTCGATGTACCCGACAGCCTAAAGCACGTTGGCAAAGGCAGCGTGCTCGAGCAAATTCCACAAGCGGGAAGCCTAGCCAAAGGAGGTCGAAAAATCCGCCTGTTTATACGGGCCTTGGGCGAAGCCCGAATCAGTGTGCCCGACTACCATTCCATGAGCCTTAGAGCTCTGCAAGCCGATTTTAAAGAGCGCGGATTTCTAATTCAACAAATTTTAGCTTCCGACCGCAGTGCCCCAAAACTGGACATGAATCCGCCCGTCTTAGATGTATTGTTTAAGGGTAAAAAACTGCAGCCCGGCAGCCGAATTGAAAAAGGAAGCAAGTTGGTAGTCGTTGTAGATCCCCTCATAAATCAAACGTTAACCCCCGATTCAGCCGTCACCGATTTTGAAATCCCATTGGAATAGTTTATCTTAACTCTCTGAATTTACCTCGGCTTGAAACGCTTTTACTCTTCCTTGTTTTTGGTATTGGCACTCTTGCTTTTAGCAGGGGCATTGCCCGCCCAATTTATGACAGGGCCTTTGGATTACAACCCCAGTAAGTGGAACCACTTGGCCACCCGCATGGCCCAAGGCATGGGCTCTCCCTTTTTTTCGTACACCTCCTCCAACAACCATGTTTTTTATCGGCTCGATACCCTCAGTCTTCCCCTGAAAGACGATTTTAGTACGCATCGATTTATGCGGTACGAACCTTGGTTTTATGCCCCCCCACTCGATACGATCCGCACCACCGTTCGGGTAGAACCAGCTCCCCAACAATGGCCTTTCCAATATACCGGCAGCCCCTCCTACACCTATGTGTTGAATCAGGGCAATCAAATTGACAGCTTTTTAAATGTCCCCCATAAAATTATTCAGTTTAACGATTCTTTAGACCCCTTTGCCGTTAAAGACACCCTGCTAGTTTGGGCCTATTCCCCCTTTCGAATTGTGTACGATACAGGAACCCTGAGCATTGATACTATTCCCCAACTGCCCGAAGGCTTGATTTCTGCCGACACCACCGACACGATACGCATTTATTTTCCCAACGGCGATGGCAGCGTGTGGATTGAAAACCAAACCTACATCAACAATACCATGGCGGTAAATCCACCAACAGTAGGTGTGGTTACCTTTGATGGAACCGATGAGTTCGGCAATCCCTATGATTTTTCAGGCTCCGCTTATGGCCGTTGCGACAGGTTAAGTTCCAAACCCATCAACCTTCAGTATCCGGCCTCTGACAGTTTGTACCTTTCGTTCTGGGTTCAACCCCAAGGTCGAGGGTATGCGCCCGCAGCACAAGACTCCCTAATCTTGGAATTTAAGGACCCCGAACAAGGAAAATGGCATCACATCTGGAGCGCCCCGGGCGATTCCAACAGGGCTTTTCGCATTGTGCACATTCCCATTACCAATCCCCGATTCCTGAAAAAGGGTTTTCAGTTCCGCTGGGTAAATTATGCCAATCAAAGCGGAAACCAAGACCACTGGAATTTGGATTATGTGTATTTAGCCCGCTTCCGATCGCATGCCGACACCATTCACGATGACGTTGCTTTTGTGTCGGTTCAACCCCACTTTTTAAGGGAATACACCGCCATGCCTTGGACCCAGGTTACCATGCCCGACATTGAGCAAAAATGGGTCAACCAAATCAGCAACCTTGGCAGCCAGGCCCGGGCCATCAGCTATGGTTTTGATATCCTCGACCAAAACAACGGAGTTTTTAATGCCTATCCGGCCAACTACAACCCTTCTGCCCTTGATACCAGCGTGATTGGACCCTATGCCAACTCTGGGTATTCTACCTACAGCCGTTGGAGCAATCCCGATTTTACCTACGATTTTGCCTTGGGTGGCTTTTTCCCATTGCAAGACAGCGCCACCTTTAAAATTAAACATTACCTGACTCAACTTAACAACGATGCCCTGCTTGCCAACGATACGGTCGAGGTGGTTCAGCCTTTTCACAACTATTTTGCCTACGACGACGGAACTGCCGAGGTCGCTGCCTGGCTGGGCGTGCCCGGATACATGGCCATGAAGTTCAACAACAATTTTGCCGACACCCTGTATGGCATTAGCATCTATTTTAGCCCAGTCAAAGAAAACAACCTGTCGCGCAACATCGATTTGCACGTGTGGAGAAACCTAGACGACGATCCGCTGTACACCGAAAAAGTACGGATTGGGGTTAGCCCGCTCGACCAAAACGCCCGCCGAATCTACCAGAACAACGGATTTACCACCTATATTTTAGAACAACCCCTGCCGCTTACCTCAGGGCCCTTCTACATTGGTTGGCTGCAAAACCAGATTTTTAAGGTGAACATTGGGTTCGACCGCAACAACGACGCCTCACAGCATTGTTTTTACCGCATAGGCCAGTCTTGGGAAACCCTTGATATTCCAGGCGCGCCTATGATGCGACCTATGGTGGCCAACGATTTTAACCTAGATCAACTCAGCAATCCCACCCAAGCGCCCGAAACACCCCTCCTGGTTTATCCCAATCCAGCCCAGGACAAATTTACCTTGGTTTCGCCTGCAGATTGGTCCAGCGCCATTTTGCTGGATGCCACAGGCCGCGAACTGTGCCGATACCCCTCAAACGGAGACCTTCGCCAAACCTTTTCCCTTCCCAATACGGCCATAGGAACCTATTTGTTAAAAGTGAATTTGAGCGAAGGCGGATTTTCAGTACAGCGCCTGCTGGTGCAACCTTAGTAGGCATGGAAGAAAGTTGGGACGAGGACGAACAGGAAACACTTTACGAACATCAGCGCTGGGTGGTTGACCCCGGCCAAGCCATTGTTCGCATCGATAAATTTCTGAGCAACCGGATGGAACAGACCAGCCGAAACCGCATTCAAAAGGCGGCCGATGCCGGATTCCTGTTCGCCAATGAAAAGCCCGTTAAAAGCAACTACCGCATCAAGCCCGGCGACATCGTCTCCTTGTCTTTTCCAACCCCGCCCTTTTCGGGCCAGCTGCAAGCCGAAGACCTGCCCTTGCACATATTGTATGAAGATGCACACCTGATGGTCATCAACAAGGCTGCGGGAATGGTGGTACACCCAGGAGTCGGCAACCATTCGGGCACCCTGGTCAATGCCCTGCTGCACCATTTTCGTCAACTGCCCGGTCAGTCTGCCGAACGCCCTGGCCTGGTTCACCGGCTCGACAAAGACACCAGCGGAGTAATGGTCATTGCAAAAACCGAAGAGGCCATGACCCATTTGGCTCGGCAATTCTTTGAACGCAGCAGCCGCCGCCGGTATCTGGCTTTGGTTTGGGGAACTCCAAACCCGCCTCAGGGCAGCGTTCAGGGACACATTGGCCGCGACCCCAAAAATCGGCAACATTATACCGTTTTTGCAGACGGAAGCGAGGGCAAACATGCCCTGACGCATTATTCGGTGATCGAGCCTTTGGGTTACGTTTCGCTGATCCACTGCAGGCTCGAAACAGGCCGAACCCACCAAATTCGAGTGCACATGAAGCACATTGGCCACCCCTTATTTAACGACCCGTTTTATGGCGGCAATGCCGTGCTGCGCGGCGAAAACAGCGGCAGCTACAAAAGCTATGTTCAAAACAGCTTCGCTTGCATTCCCGGGCAGGCCTTGCATGCTGAAATGCTTGGTTTTCAGCACCCAGAAAGCGGCGAAACAATGGAATTTACTGCAAATCCGCCTTCGGGCATGCAAGATTTGATTGAGCGCTGGAGGCAATTCGTAGGACGGCAGGGCTAAAAAAAAATCCCCCTTAAAAGGGGGATTAAAGGGTGGGAACAACAGGGTTCGAACCTGTGACCCCCTGCTTGTAAGGCAGGTGCTCTGAACCAGCTGAGCTATGCTCCCATAAACTGGGTTGCAAATGTACCTTTTTTTTTTGTTATTCCAAATCTCGCCGCCCAAAATTGGCAGGGCTGTTTTGTTGTAATTTTTGGGGCGGTCGCGGGCTTTCGCCGGTAGTCCGCAGCAACTGGCCTTGGGCCCAGCGGGGTTGCGGGCAACTCGGTTCAATCCCTACCGCAGGCCACCTCGATAATTACTCCAACCACATTATTTATCGAAGCCCATTTTAAAGCAAAAAAAAGCCGGGCTCTACGAACCCGGCTCTCTTTTCAAATCTAGATTTAAAGCATCAAGGACGCAAAATCAAACGCTGACGGTAGTTGTTCTCTCCGTTATGGATTTCAATCACATACACTCCAGCAGCATAGCCCAACACATCTAGGCTGAGGCCTTGGCCGCCTTCGGCTTTAAGCTGGGTCAATGCCCGACCGCGCGAATCCAACAAACGCACTACACAACTTCCTTTTAAGCTGCTCAAGTCCAGCTGAACCTGAGTACTTGCGGGGTTTGGATATAGGCTAAACCCAGCGGTTTCAGGCTGAATAGACATGGATGAACCAATCGTAAAGGCGGTTGAATCTTTGCAGCCATTGGCATCGGTTACCACAACCGAATAGTTTCCTGGCAGCAAATTGCTGTTGCTTCCGCCCGACCAAGAATAGGTGTAAGGTGAAGTGCCTCCACTCGCCGAAGCTGTTGCGCTTCCATCGGGCGTGTTCGGGCCGCTGGCATCGGTTGTGCTAACCGAAATGGTTAGAGGGGCCGGTTCGGTAATGCTGTAAGGGCCTAAGTTCAAAATACAACCACTGGCATCGGTTACCACCAAAGTATAGGAACCGGCGGGAGCAGAAAGAACAGATAAACTGCTGCCGTTGGACCAGGCATAGCTGTACGGACTTTGGCCTCCGCTAATGGTGGTCGTAATGCTTCCGTTGTCGCCGCTGCAATTGGCATTCGATACTGTGGCCGTACCAGAAGGAGCTCCAATGTTGCCAACAATTCCAGTATCTACCACCGAACAACCGTTTTGGTCGGTGATGGTTACCTCATAAAATCCGGCGCTTAGGTTTGAGTTGGTTGCACCAATAGTGCCGTTGGTCCATGTATAGGTTAAAGAACCGGTGCCACCAATGGCATTGACCGAAATGCTTCCGTCGCTGGCTCCGCAGTTGGCGTCTTGAACGCTAAAGGTAGCGGAGATGGGCGCTGGGGCGGTAATGCTAATGTTGCCGGCTTGCACCGTGCATCCGGCCACATCGGTAACCACAACAGAATATCCTGTTCCAGCAGGGGCATTCAAAATGGCGTTTGTGCTGCCGTTAGACCAAGCATAGGAATATGGGGCCTGACCTCCGCTAATGACAAGGCTAACCGAACCGTTTTGTCCGGCACACAAGGCTGGCGTTGCATTTACTTGATCGATCGACATGGGAGTAGATTGAAGAATGGTGGCAGTATCCACCAAGCTGCAGCCGTTTTGGTCGGTAACCACAACGGTGTATTGTCCGGGTTGCAGGTTGCTTATGCTGGAGGTCGTAGCTCCGTTCGACCACAAGAAGCTGAAGCTTCCGGCTCCACCCGAGGCGGTAATCGTTGCCGTACCGGGGTTCCCGTTGCAGTCCACGTTGGTGGTAGCCATGGCCGATTGAATGGCGGGTTGAACAGGAATAACCAAGCCCGACAGCACGGTGCTGCACCCAGCTTGGTCGGTTACGGTTACGTTGTACGTACCCGAAGCGGCGGAGAGGATTGCGGTGGTTGAGCCGTTGCTCCATGCGTAGGTGTAGGGGGCCTGACCTCCGCTCACGTTCAAAGAAATGCTGCCGTTGTTTCCGCCGTTGCAACTTGGTGCTGCAATGGCTTGGCTAGCCGCTGTGGGCGAGTTGGGGTTAACCAAGGCAATGGTTGAAGTGGCAAGGCATCCGTTGGCATCAGATATGGAAGCGATAAAAGACCCTGCGGCCAAATTAACGAGCGACAATCCCGTGCCACCGTTGCTCCAGGTAATGTTGTAAGGAGGAGTGCCCCCAGTAACGGCTAAGGTAATGCTGCCGTTGGTTTGCCCACATGACGGGTTGGTGATGTTGCTCGCAATAGAAATTGCAGATTGAGGTCCGCCAATGGTAGCCAACTGAGAGCTGGCTTGGCAACCGGCTGCATCGGTGATGCCTAAAGAATATGCACCCGCAGGAGCAAACAAAGTGTCGTTGCTGCTGCCGTTCGACCATAAATAGGTGTAAGGCAGAGTTCCCCCGCTGATGTTGGCCGTGATTTGGCCGTTCTGGCCGAAACACAAGGCATTTGTGGGCAACAAGAAGTTAATGGTGGGGATGTTCACTGGGTTTAGCACCACGGTGTCAAGCACCGAACAGCCGGTTGAAGTTTGGGTGATGGTTACAATGTAAGTGCCTGCTGGAACGTTGTTCAGGCCAGATGTGGTGGCTCCGTTGCTCCAAGCATAGGTGTATGGTCCATTGCCGCCGCTTACATTGGTTAAGATGTTCCCTAAGGGTTGGTTGCAGCTGGGCTGCGAAACGGTGGTGTTGGGGTTTAAGTTTGGGCAGGGAGGACCCACATTGATGCGGGCTCCATAGGTTTGAACAATTTGGAAACTTTCAAAGGTCTGCCACCCTGTGGTTACTCCAGGGGAATTTACCCAATTGCTGCTTAGGGTAAAGATGTTGTCGAACATGGAAACAGGAATGGGCTGATTGCCTTCCAACAAACCAACAAATATTTTTCCTGCAGGCAGGTTTGATGGGCCGTTGCGCAAAGGCAAATTAATCCATCCATTTAAATTGGCTCCAACTGTGTACGAAACAGTGGTATCAATAACGGCACCCGGAGTACCATTTACAGAAGCTGACCGAACGATTGCATTTAAGGTGAACCCAGTAGCGCTTCCATTGCTGTTGTTAACCCGAATGCCAATGGATTTTAGGTTGGCGGGGGCGAACAATTGATAATTTACGCCCAATTCACCGGGGCTTGGTGACGTTACGGAGCCAATGGCTAAGGTGCCCAGAGGAACATTGTCGTCGCGGCCATACACGGTATCGGTTACGGCTAAAAGATAAGAGGTAGTATCGTTGCTGGCATTTCCATTTTGGCTGGTAGCCAGGGCGGTGTACCGTATGCGGAAGGTGCCAATGGTGCTGGGAGTCCAGCTGCCAAAATTGTTGTACGCTTGCACCGTTCCGCCAGGAGCGTTTGTTAGGGCGCTGGTAAAGGTTTGAATAATGCTGTTGTTGCCGGCATTGATTACATCTACTTTTAAGCCAAAACCGGTGGCGGTAGAGGTGCTACCGTTGGTAACCTCGCCGCTAAACACCTGAGCCTGAACTTGGGCCAATGGAATGCGCAGGTATTCGCTGCCGAAAGAGGCGGACGACAGGTACACATCGTTGTTGGGGTTGGGCTGCGATAATATACGATAGGCCAAGGTAGATGAGATGGAATTGGACATGCAGGTGTATTCGGTGGTAAGCAGCCGATAGGTTCCTGCGGAGGGAGCCGTCCAGGTTAGCCGCGACTGTGCACCGCAAAAGTCGTCGTTGTATGCCAGGGGCGTTCCATTCGCGTTTTGCAGGGTTATTTCGGTGTCGTAGGAAGAGCTTCCGCCGTCGGCAGCGCAGTAAGAAAACTCATAGGTAGCTCCGGCAATAGCCGTAAAATCTTGGTATTCGCCCGCATAACCGCCCGTAAAAGTTTGCCAACTTTGGGTGGGGCTCAGCGACAAATATGCAACGCCTCCGCTGCATTGGGCTTGAACGGAATTGCTTGAAAAGAGTCCCAATACAAATAGGGACAAAAACAGGGCTTTCGAGTAAAGTTTAGAATTCATACGGGTTGGGATTCGAAAATAGATATGGCACAAAATTAAATGAAATATTGGAAGAAAAAGGCGAAGGGCCAATCCGGGTAAGAAAAAGGCAAAAATAGGTTTGCTCTGCTTTAAAATTGAGGCGGCTGCGGGCGGGATTGAGTAGGGCAGCACGCAAGGGGGGCAGCAGGGGGCCCGCGAGCTGCGGAGGCGACCTTGGGAGCCCCCGCAAAGCCGCTGGGCCCGCTGCTGCCCACCGCGGACTGCCCACGAAAGCCCGGAACCCGCCCAAATTCTGCCCCAAGAGCGTGCCCACAACTTTTTCGGCAATTTTTTAAGCATGAAGGAGGGCGGGCTGCAGATAATTTCTACCTTTGCCCTCGAAAAACGAAAGCCGCTCGGATGCGCCGAATATATCTACTTGTTGTCCTTGTTTTTAGTCAATTTGCACCGCAATTAAAAGCCGCGGCCCCTGCGCAGGAAGTGCATGCAGCCGAAGAATCGTTTGGTACTCCAGAGATCTTGCATCACATTTCCGATGATTTTGGCCTGCATATTGGTCCTTTTTCCATTCCCTTGCCGGTGATGTTGTATTTTCCTGGTCAAGGCTGGGATGTTTTTTCTTCGTCTGAATTGCATCATGTGGATGCGCAGGGATTGGTGCATGGCAAATATGCCTACCACCACGGAAAGTTAACCGTGCCTGTTTTAGATGCTGCGGGGCAGCCAAAATTGGATGCGGAGGGGCATGTAGAGGTTGAGGCACAAGAGGCTAGGCTTATAAATTTGGGCGGGAAAGCGGTGTTTTATAACTTTTCCGTTACCAAAAACGTATTTGGAATGCTGCTGTCGGTGCTGTTGTTGCTGCTGCTTTTTATGGCATCGGCAAAGGCCTACGGCCGCCGTACTGGCCAAGCCCCCAAAGGCTTGCAATCGCTGCTTGAGCCATTGATTTTGTTTGTGCGCGACGACGTGGTAAAGCCTTCCATTGGAGAAAAGCATTACCGCAGATTTATGCCTTTAATGTTGACCATTTTCTTTTTCATTTGGATTAACAACTTGTTGGGTTTGGTTCCGTTTTTAGGGGGATTGAATGTAACGGGCAACATAGCAATTACATTCGCTTTGGCCGCTGTGGTTTTGGTTGTACAGCTTGCTGTAGCCAATAAAAATTTCTGGGGCCATATTTTTTGGTTTCCTGGGGTACCGGTTCCGGTCAAGTTGTTGTTGCTCATCATTGAATTTGTGGGTTTGCTGACCAAGCCTTTTTCGCTGATGATTCGTTTGTTTGCGAACATTTCTGCGGGCCACATTATAATTATGAGCATCATTGGCATCACCTTCGCGTTTGAATCGGTAGTAGGCCATACGGTGGGTGTTGTAACCTCATTATTTACGGTGGCGATGCTGATTTTAGAATTGCTGGTAGCCGCCATACAGGCCTATATATTTACCTTGCTGGGGTCCTTGATGTTGGGTGCCGCTGTTGAAGAACACGACCACAGCCATGAACATGCTCATTAATTCGTAAACCACATAAAACCAACAACATGGCAAATTTGCTTAATGTAATGTTAGAAATCTCCTCCTACGGCCCATTGGGCGCAGGAATCGGAGCCGGCTTGGTAGCCATTGGTGCCGGTATCGGCATTGGACAAATTGGAGGCAAAGCCGCCGAAAGCATCGCCCGTCAACCGGAGTCGGCCGGCGATATTCGCGGAACAGCCATCGTGCTCGCTGCCTTCATTGAAGGTGTAGCTTTGTTCGGTGCTGTTATTTGCTTCTTGGCTATGAATGCCTAAAAAAACAAAAAGTCGCCTGCCGGCGATTGGCCGGCAGGTTCTTTTAACTTTTTGAAAAAAAGATAAAACATGGATTTACTTAATCCTTCGATTGGTTTGGTGGTTTGGATGACCATCTCCTTTTTGGTGTTGCTGTTTGTGCTGCGCAAATTTGCGTGGAAACCCATATTAACTGCGTTGCATGAGCGGGAGTCGGGCATTGAGAAGGCCCTTCAATCGGCCAAAGAGGCTGAATTGCGCATGGCGCAGTTGACGGCCGACAACGAGGCCCTGTTGATGGAGGCCCGCAAGGAGCGCGACCAACTTTTAAAAGAAGCCCGTGCGGCCAAAGACGCCATTGTTCAGGAGGCCAAAGAACAGGCCAAAGAACAGGCGGCTCAATTGTTGGCTCAGGCCCGCGAGACCATAAAGAACGAACAAGCCCGTGTGGTTACCGATTTGCGAAATCAGGTGGCTCAATTTTCTGTTGAAATTGCAGAACGCATATTGAAAGAGAAATTGGAAGAGGGCGGGCAGCACCACAAAGTGGTAGAGCAAGCCCTAAACGAAATGTCATTAAACTAAGAGCATGAGCGGCCTATCTTTGGTGGCGTCTAGGTACGCCGGAGCCTTGTTGAGTTTGGCCAATGAGCAGAACATTGCTGCAACCGTGCATGCGGACCTGCTGAGTTTTCAACAGGTTTGGAGTTCTGAATCGGAAGTTCGTGCATTTTTGAACAATCCTGTATTGGCTCCCGGCAAGAAGCTGCCTTTTTTTACGGCCGCATTTGCAGCGGGCTTTCAGCCTTTAACCTTTCAGTTTTTTGAAAAGTTGCTTCGCGGCCGCCGCACGAATATATTGGGCGAGGTGGCCAAGGCATACGACGAACTTTACCGTCAGCAAATGGGGGTTGTTCGGGTACTGGTTCGGTCGGCCGTACCCTTAACCGAAACGGCGCGCACCAAAATCAAAGAAATGGTTCAAGCCTCAACCCTGTTTAAGGGAAAGTTGCACATTGAACTTAAAGAATCTGTTGACCCCGCACTTATTGGAGGGGTTGTGGTGCGCGTAGAAGACCAGCAATGGGATGCCAGCATTAAAACCAAGTTGGATTCATTTAAGCGGGAGTTTGAAGACAACCCCTACGTGGCCGAATTTTAATTGTACCTTAGAGGAAACATGAATCCGCATACCCAATATACGAATGCAAGCCCCTTCGGCTTGCCGCGTCTGCTTGGTTTAGCGTGGCTCTTAATTCCCACTGCCATGAAACACATCTTATTGCTTGCCCTGATGCTTGCATTGGGCTTGGGCTCGTTGCTCGCCCAAAGCGTTAAAATTAAAATCAACGACGAAAAGGTAAGCCTAGATGGCATAACCTCTTTTCGCATATTGGACGACGAGGCCGGCGGCGGCTTTAACATTCTGCCCATTCAAGGCAACGATACGCTTATGACGATTCGCCACCATGTTTTTCGCGACCCCGGAGTTTATACTCCGTCGAATCCAACCGGCAGGGTCGAGTACTATTTGGTTTGCTTTCCTAGCCTAAAAAAGGTGTGCGAAGTGGAGTATCCGAAAGTGCCCAGCAAACGTTACATTGTAAACGATGTTATTGTGGCCAACGATTTGATTTGGGATAGCCGTTTAGACAAAGGAATGGCCGAGGTGTTCAGCACCACTAGGGGCATGCTCTACAAAGAACAACGCGACAGCGTAGCCCGAAAATACGGAATTAAAAAAGTGATTATCAAATAAATAAACCATGGCAGAGATTAAACCTGCAGAAGTAACGGCGATATTGCGCCAACAATTGGCTGGCCTGAATCAGGGCAGCGATTTGGAAGAAGTTGGAACCGTATTGCAAGTTGGCGACGGGGTAGCCCGGATTTACGGATTGAACAACGTAGAAGCGGGAGAGTTGATTGAATTGTCCGGAGGCGTAAAGGCCATCGTTCTTAACTTGGAAGAAGACAACGTGGGTGCCGTTTTGTTGGGCGAATCCAGGGGAGTAAAAGAAGGGGATATTGCCAAACGAACGCGAAAAATCGCCTCAATCCAAGTGGGCGAAGGCATGCTGGGTCGGGTAATCAATACCTTGGGAGCGCCTCTTGACGGCAAAGGCCCTATTGAAGGGGAGCGTTTTGACATGCCCTTAGAGCGCAAAGCTCCCGGAGTTATTTTCCGGCAGCCGGTGAATGAACCCTTGCAAACGGGAATTAAGGCCATCGATGCCATGATTCCTATTGGTCGTGGTCAACGGGAATTGATTATTGGAGACCGGCAAACCGGCAAAACCGCCGTGGCCATCGACACCATCATTAACCAAAAAGAATTTTACGACCGCGGCGAACCGGTATTTTGCATTTATGTAGCCATTGGCCAAAAGTCATCTACGGTTGCGGGCATTGCCAAGGTTCTAGAAGAAAAGGGAGCTATGCCCTACACCGTCATTGTGGCAGCCTCGGCCGCCGACCCGGCTCCCATGCAGTTTTATGCTCCCTTTGCGGGAGCCGCCATTGGAGAGTTCTTCCGCGATACAGGGCGGCCAGCGCTGATTGTGTACGATGATTTGTCGAAACAAGCTGTGGCTTACCGCGAAGTATCTCTGCTTTTGCGCCGCCCGCCCGGCCGCGAAGCCTATCCTGGGGACGTATTCTATTTGCACAGCCGATTGCTGGAGCGTGCAGCGAAAATCATCGCCAACGACGCTATCGCGGCAGGCATGAACGACTTGCCTGCATCTTTGAAAGGCAAAGTGAAAGGCGGCGGTTCTTTAACCGCCCTTCCCATCATTGAAACGCAAGCCGGCGACGTATCGGCCTACATCCCCACCAACGTTATTTCCATTACCGACGGGCAGATTTTCCTCGAATCTAACCTGTTTAACTCGGGAGTCCGCCCCGCCATCAACGTAGGTATTTCGGTATCTCGGGTAGGCGGCAACGCCCAAATTAAGTCCATGAAAAAGGTGGCCGGTACTTTAAAGCTAGACCAAGCCCAATATCGGGAATTGGAAGCCTTCTCAAAATTTGGGTCTGACCTTGATGCCTCTACCAAATCGGTGCTTGACAAAGGGGCAAGAAACGTCGAAATTTTAAAACAAGGTCAGTTTCAGCCTATGCGGGTTGAACAACAAGTGGCAATGATTTATGCGGGCACCAAAAACCTGATGCGCTCGGTTCCCATTCCAAAGGTTAAAGAGTTTCAAGAGCGCTATTTAGGTGCCCTGCAAGCTTCGCATGCCGATGTGTTGGAGCGCTTGCGCAAAGGAGAGTTTTCTGATGAATTAACTGCTGTTCTGGAAAAAGTAGCCGCTGAAGTCAGCAGCGCTATGGCCTAAGCCCACTTGCAAGAAACACTATGCCGAATTTAAAGGAAGTCCGCAACCGCATCAGCTCGGTAAATTCTACCCGGCAAATTACCAGTGCCATGAAATTGGTTTCGGCCGCCAAGCTTCGACGTGCCCAAGACGCCGTTTTGAAAATGCGTCCTTATGCCCAAAAGCTTCAGGACATCATGAACAACGTCGCTCAATCGCTCGAAGATGCCGAAAGCCCCTACCTTGCCGAACGGGAAATCAAATCGGTTACCTTGGTGCTGCTAACTTCAAACCGCGGACTTTGCGGGGCCTTTAACGCCCAAGTATTGCGGCGCGCCGCGGCCCTGCTTCAGGGCGAATTGTCTGAACTTCATAAATCAGGCAAAGTTCATTTTGTGTGTATTGGTAAAAAAGCCACTGCCTGGGTGAACCGAAGCGGATTTGCCTTGCAGCGGCAGCACGACGACCTATACAACAACCTTAGCTTTAGCGAGTCGGTAAAAATCACCGAATTGCTGATGGCCGATTTCCGTCAAGGGAATACCGATAAAGTGGTGTTTATTTACAACCAATTTCTGTCGGCCGCAGCCCAAAACATTTTGGAAGAAACGTTTTTGCCCATGCGCCCCGAAGTACAAGCCCAAGAGGGTTCTTCGGAATACCTATACGAGCCGGGGAAGGCCGAAATCATCGAAAACATGATACCCTTGTCCTTAAAAACCCAGCTTTTTAAGGCGGTTTTAGACAGCTATGCTGCCGAGCATGGAGCACGAATGACGGCCATGCACAAAGCCACCGATAATGCCGGTGAATTAATTAAGGCCTTGAAATTGAGCTACAACAAGGCCAGACAAGCGGCCATTACCAACGAGATTTTGGAGATTGTTGCTGGGGCCGAGGCGTTAAACGGCTAAAGCCCAGCACGAAAACACGGTTTAGAGTTTGTGTTTGGGGGCTAGATTGGCGAAAAGAAGGTAAGCGGCGGGGAGCTTAGCCACGAATGCAGGAATGGGATGTTTTTGGGGTTAGATTGGCGTACGGAAGGTAAGCCGGGGGTAGGAAGGTAAGCGGCGGGGAGCTTAGCCACGAATGCACGAATGGGATGTTTTTGGGGTTAGATTGGCGTACGGAAGGTAAGCCGGGGGTAGGAAGGTAAGCGGCGGGGAGCTTAGCAGAATGGCACCAAAGAACTACCCACTACCCACTACCCACTACCCACTAATAACTACCCACTAAAAAGCCACGAATGCACGAATGGTATGTTTTTGGGGTTAGATTGGCGTACGGAAGGAGAGCCGCGGGAAGC
>CAILUT010000064.1 GCA_903837495.1 uncultured Flavobacteriales bacterium
CGACAGCAATCTAAGCATTACGGTCCCCTTGTTTTCTGTCTTTTCTTTCAGAACCGGCGCTCAGGTTAGCTACGAAAACATTGTAATTAGCACCCGACGAAACTTGGATTTTCTCTGGACTTTTGGAATTTCCTTGAGCAATTTTTAACCCTTATTTTTAGATTGAATGGAGGAAGCGGAATTTAAGGTTGATTTAATTCAGGCAGGTTATACCGAGGATGAAGCCAATACCTTACTCAGGTATTTGAGCCAAGATTTTCCAAACAGCAGCGTTCAAGAAAAGCAAGAGCTGATTCGCAGGCTCATGGCCCAAGAACCTTATGCCTATATAGCCGGCTACCAGCCTTTTTTAAACTTAAGCATTCAGGTAAACCAACATGTATTAATCCCTAGACCTGAAACCGAGGAATTGGTTCAACTGATTCTTAAAAGCAATCCCACCTCTGTTCCTTTGCAAGTTTTAGACCTGGGTACCGGAAGTGGGTGTATCGCCTTGGCCTTAAAGTCGGCCAAGCCCCAATGGAAAGTTCATGCGATCGATCTCTTTGAACCTGTCTTAAAGGTGGGCAGAACCAATGCTCAGCGTTTAAGCTTGCCTGTTGATTTTTATTTGTTTCCTATGGAGCATGCCGACCGTTGGAGGGGCGAAGAAATGCATTTAATGGTCTCAAATCCACCCTATGTTCCTTTGGAAATGGCCTCTAAATTGGACGCACGCGTAATTGATTTTGAGCCCAATACCGCCCTTTTTAGTCCTCAAAACCAACCTTTGTTTTACTACGAATGCATTTTGAAATGGGCAGAACTTCACCTTAAATCACAGGGCTGCTTGTGGTTAGAAACCGATGCCGATGGGCATGAAAACACACGGCAACTTTTGCTTAGAAGTACTATCTTTAAATTCGTGGAATCTTTCGTTGATTTTAGGGGGAATCCTAGATTTTTAAAGGCCCAGAAAAAATGAATCTGTTTGATTGTTCGCCGGAACGCGATGAAATGGAACGCTTGTGTGCAGAAATCGAAGCACATAACCGCCGCTATTATTTGGAAGATGCACCCCTGATCTCAGATCAGGAATTTGATGTTCTCTTAAAGCGCTTGCAAGATTTGGAGGCCCTGCATCCGGAATGGAAACGAGCCGATTCGCCCACACAACGCGTAGGCGGTGGATTAACCGAACGGTTTCAAACCTTGCCCCACAAACGCCCCATGCTTAGCCTGGACAATACCTACGATGAGGTTGATTTAAACGCTTTTTTTGTACGTACCGAAAAGGCCCTTGGGCTTTTGCCTCAAGTGGTTTGTGAACCCAAAATAGATGGGGTGGCTATCTCATTGGTATATCAAAATGGCATCTTAGTTCAAGCCCTAACCCGTGGAAATGGAACCGAAGGCGACGATGTTACCTTGAATGTAAAAACCATCCAACGCGTTCCCCTTCGTCTTTCGGGTACAGATTTTCCACACGAACTCGAGGTTAGGGGCGAAATTTATATGCCCAAAGACGCTTTTGAACGCTTAAATCAATCCTTGGAACAACACTTGATTGAAAAAGGATTGTCTGCCGAAGAACGGTCTGAACAACTTTACAAAAACCCACGCAATACCGCTTCGGGCAGCCTTAAATTGCAAGATTCGGCCGAGGTAGCCCGCCGAGGCTTAGATGCATTCATCTATTACTGGGCCTCAGAACAAGGACGAAAAAACAGCCATTGGGAAAACCTAGAACAGCTTGAAGCCTGGGGTTTCCCTATTCCGCCCTTGCTCAAAAAGGCAAATACCCTTGAAGAAGTGCTGGCTCAGGCAAAAACCATTGAACAAAGGCGCTCAAGTTTGCCCTTTGATATAGATGGGATGGTGCTAAAAGTCAACGATTTAAACCAACAACAGGAGCTGGGATTTACAGCCAAATCGCCCCGTTGGGCCATTGCCTTTAAATTTGAAGCCGAACAAGCGTTTACCCGATTGCTCAGCATAGAAGTGCAAGTCGGCAGAACCGGGGCCATAACCCCCGTAGCCAACTTAAGCCCTGTTTTGTTGGCCGGAACTACGGTAAAACGGGCTTCCATTCACAACGCCGATTTTATTCGAGAATTGGACCTAAGGCCCGGCGATTTAGTACGGGTTGAAAAGGGCGGCGACATCATTCCTAAAATTACGGCAAACGATTATTCTTCACGCCCCAGCCATTCATTGCCCTTTCTTTTTCCCGACCAATGCCCAGAATGCGGTTCCGAACTGCGCCAAAATCCGGGAGAGGCCATTCGCTATTGCAGCAACCCCTTTACCTGCCCGCCTCAGCTGCTCGGAAAATTAACCCATTTCGTAGGCCGTAAAGCCATGGATATTCAGGCCCTGGGCGAAAAAACCCTAGACCTTTTTATGAACGAACTTGGGGTTCGCCGCATTTCTGATCTCTACCAATTAAACCCAACCGATGTTCTTGCCCTAGAGGGTTTCCAAGAAAAATCGGTCTCCAATATTATGCAGGGCTTAGAACAAAGCAAACAAGTCTCATTTGATCGGGTTTTGTTTGCCTTGGGGATAAGGCATGTGGGCGAAACGGTTGCCAAAACCTTGGCAAGGCATTTTGGTAGTTTAGATGCTCTGGCCCAAGCCTCTGAAATGGATTTGATTCAAGTAGAAGAAATTGGGGCGGTGATTGCCCAATCCCTAATCTCCTTTTTTGCGGACCCTCTACAGCAAGAAGAGCTGCAAAAATTAAAAGAAGCGGGCCTGCAGTTTAGCTTAGACCTAAGCAGCATTAAAGTGCACAAAGGGCCTTTGTCGGGCATGCAGGTGGTAGTTTCGGGTAGTTTTAGTCGCTGGAGCCGAGAAGAAATAATCCGATTGGTTGAAGAATTGGGGGCAAAATCGAGCGGCTCCGTTGGCCCTAAAACCAACCTTGTATTGGCAGGTGAAGCCATGGGGCCGGCCAAACGAGCCAAAGCAGAATCCCTTGGAATCCCAATATTGTCGGAACAAGAATTCACAGAAAAATACCTGGCCTAAACCAAAACTGTCCAAGGCTTTTGCTTTCTAAGGGCAATCCAATACCAAACCTTCAAAAAGCCCAGAACCTAGCGTGTTAACCTTGGATTGGAAGCCCAGCGAGTCCGTTCTTCGCTTGATTTCTGAGGCAATTTTCAATCAAACCCAACCAATTTCACTTTTCCATTTCAAGGTTATGCTTCAGGCCTCTCTTGGCCTGCAGCCCGAACCTTTTTCTGTGCATTCGGTTTTGCTCGCTTGGGTCTCAACAGGCAGATTCCACAACGGCGATGGGGGATCTTGCCCGGGCAGTTGGGGGGCAATTTTAGGAGTCCCCCCCTAAGTCCGATCGGCCAGCTCACCAGCACCCACAGACCAGAAAATAAAGCCCCTGCCGTCCAGCTTTAATCCATTTTTAACCCCCATTTTAAAAAAAAAGCCAAAAATTTGCGATTTTTGAGGCCTCCGCAAACCCTTTGACAGCAATGCCTGTAGAAATTATCCGTTTGTTAAACGTTTATTAAACGTTTAACAAACGGATAATTGATGTGCTTGGTTTTACATTTGAACATGGGAAACATTGTCATCGCTCTTGGAGCAGAAATCCGCTGGCTTGGGATGGAAATTTCATCCATCGAGTCAACCCTGCCGCCGCACTTGGTGGAGGAATTAATGAGTATTCAAGGCAACCTGCTGAAAGCCCGATCGGGAATTGAAGTTGAAGTTGGGCTGTGGTACCTCTGGCTGGCCTTAGAAGAAATTTTGGACCAGCGGCATGGGATTCACCCTGCCTACAAGCCAGAGCTTCTGGGGCGGGTAACCACGATACAGTCTATGGCATTTAGGCTGAGCCAGCGCTACAGTTTTGTTGGGGGAAAGCATGCCAAAGACGAACTTCCTAGGCGGCCCCGCATCAAAGGGAACAGGCCCAGTGTTTTGCCCTCCATTCCGGCCATTGTTGCCATGCATGAGCCGGCAAAACGCTATCTGCCTGCCATAAAACCAGCCCGCGGGGAATAGCCCGGCTGAATCTCTGCCGCCTGCCTGTCGTAAAACCAGCCCCCGGGGAATAATACCAGCCCGGCTGAATCTCTGCCGCCTGCCTGCCATAAACCAAGCCCGCGGGGAATAGCCCGGCTCAATCTCTGCGGCCTGCCTGCCATAAAACCAGCCCGCGGGGAATAATACCTGCCCAGCTGAATCTCTGCCGCCTACCCTTTCATCGGGAAAGCCGATTCCAACCTACAGCCTCGGCTTAGCTAATCCTGAATTTACCAGCCTTTTACTTCAACAACCAAGGAAGATGGTACTGACCTTCTACAGCCTCAATCCGAATCATATACATTCCGGCCGACCAGTCGCCTTGAATCGACAATCCCTTTTGACTTGGTAAAACTTCATGCGTTCTCAAAAGTCGTCCGCGGCTGTCCAATACATGTACCCGCTCTACATTGGCTTGGGTCCAGCTTAGGGTAGCTGCACCGCCGGATGCTGGATTGGGAAAGAGATTCAGGCCAGCGGCCTCCATTTCGTTCAGGCCCAACACCACCAATTCCGATTTGCTGGTATCGCTGCCGCACAGGTTTTCTACCACCAAGGTAATGGGGTATGTTCCTACAGGAAGGGTTGTATTTGCAATGGAGTCGCAGCAAATTGGGGCATTGTTTCCAATCCACCAGGTATAATTCCCTAAGCCCGAACCACTGCCGTTTAAGGTGATGTTTCCGCCCACTCCTTGACTGCTGCTAAATGCTGCATTCGGCTGCTCAATCACCATAACCTGACGCTGAACGGTGGTCATGCTGTCGTGGCCTTGCACCTGCAGCTGAATGGTTTGCAAACCTGTTTGCTGAAATACAACCGATGGAGGTGTTTCTCCCGTATGAACCGAAGGATTTGCATTCGGTCCAAATTGCCAGGCCCATTGTGCAAAAATGCCATCGCCTCCAACCTGAATTGAACTTGGTTCATTTAAACACAAGGTATCGTTGACCTGAATTCCCGGGTTAAAGTCCGAAACCCTTAATAAATCAAGGGCAGGATCGCCCAGTCCATTGCTGCCTGTAATTCCTCGGTACCGAATTAATATGGGCTCACCAATAAAATCGACGAGCGACAAAGTATCCGTTTGCCAATCTTGAATTCCCTGCTCATAGCTGCCAAAACCAGCAT
This sequence comes from uncultured Flavobacteriales bacterium, assembly GCA_903837495.1. Classification (GTDB taxonomy): domain Bacteria; phylum Bacteroidota; class Bacteroidia; order CAIKAF01; family CAIKAF01; genus CAIKAF01. Next base: position 5,164 of record CAILUT010000064.1, read on the forward strand.
GCCAAAGCCCCCGAGCAAAAATATCCATGTGGATTTTTGCGTCGTTTGCCGAATCCAAATGGTAAGCCAGCATGGTGTATGGGCGAATGGCTTGGCTTAAATCCAAACAAGGCGATTCTAAAATGCCCGTTTGGTTGTTGCAGTTGTAGTTGGATAAATACGCGTAGCGCCCATTCGGATTGCCAACCGAAAAATCCTGAACCGGTCCAGTACCCGCCGTTGGGGTATTGCCCGACCAAACCAGCCAGTTCATGTCGTCGCCCTGACCGTTGCTCGTGTTGCTGATTCCATTAATCAAATTGCAAAGGGCGGTTCCGCAAGAAGGAAGCGGAGGACAAAAGGCCTGATTCTCAAAATCTTCTCTCCAGGGCAGAACGTAAGCCGGTTGCCCATCCCAACTAAATGAAATGTTGATGGTATCGTTGAATCCCACATTGTCAACGGTGTCGCTATGCCAAATGCTAAGCAAATGAGGCCCAGTTCCTGTTGCTATGGAGGCCAAAGGACTGCTAAACACAAACAGGGTATCTTGCTGATATCCCAAAAAGTCTAAGGTGTCTGTAATGGTTTGTCCATTCACCGACATATGGATGGGTACATTCACAAAATCGGTCCAAGTCCGGTTTCTAATTTTTACAGAAGGCCCTTGTTGGTTAAAGCAGGAGGGAGTGCTGGGGGCAAAAGGAAAAACAATGGATTCCATGGCCAAATCGTAAATAGGAGTGCAAGGGCCCCAGCCCGGATTCTGCCGAATGGCTCGGGCTCGGGTACCTACCGCTTGATTGGCACCTCTTACCCGCACACTAAACCAATTGACCTGAGCTGTGTTTACCGGTGCTACAGTGAAACTCGTTCCGCTGGTTGTTCCAACCGAATCCATGTAAAGCTGCCCCAACATAAATACATCATAGCCGGTGGCTCCGGCTACAGGATTCCATTTTAGTTGCACCGAATAGGGGCAAATGGTATCAAAACTCAAACCACCGGGTATTCCAACAATCGAGAATGGAGCCAATCCCATGTCGTTCAAGCTGCCGCGCGTTACCCGTACCCGCGCTTTTCCTGTTAATACATTCGGAACGGTCCAGGTGTAGTTTCGCGTGGTACTGGCCGTGCTGGCTATGCTGGTCCAGGTGCTTCCGTCGTTGGTTGAATATTCAAGGGTAAATCCACCGGGCGCCCCATAATAATCCCAATAAATGGTTTCCTGAGTTCCAGGGCTAAATCCTTCGCCGCCCGCAGGATACACCACAACCACCTCTTCTTGCAGCAATTCCCAAACCACATGAAAATCTTGGGGCCCTTCGGGAACAGCATAACCGCTTACGGTAATGGTATAGGTTCCTGCAACCGGAGTCAACAGAGTTACCTGCTCCATGTTGTTTAAGGAGTCGCGGCTGCGTGTGGCGTTTTGATTTAAGGTGGTACTGTTGGGAGCTGGATTCAATACCCAGGGCTGCCAAGAAACTCCGTTTGGATCGGTCACCGTCATGTCTAAATCGTTCACCAAAGCCCGGGCCGACAAAACCTGACCGGCTTTGTCCTGCCAATAAGCCATTACCCGAATCTCGCGCATATTGGCCGGCACCTGAACGGTAAATGTTCTGGTTTGAGCTTGGTCCAACGAATCGTAGGCGTACCAGTTGTTTTGCATGGCACGGTAGGCACGTCTTAGGTTTACCCGACCATAGCCATGCCTGAAATCCGGGCCGGGATTCCCCAAATCTTCTGCTGTATTCATCAACAATCCTTTGAGCAAACCGCCGCTCGGGAATTGCTGGTTGTTCATTTTCCGGTATCCTTCTTGAAGCACCGCCAAAGAACCAGCTACCCCAGGACAAGCCATTGAGGTTCCTGTTAACGAGGCGTATTGGGTTCCGTTGTCGTAGGTGCTATACACATCCGTGCCTACCGCACAAACGTCTGGTTTGATGCGTCCATCTTTTGCCGGACCTCTGCTGCTAGAACCTGCCAAGGCATCTGATTTTAACACATTTCCTACTGCAATTACATTTTTACCCTGTTTTTGCCCGCCTGTAATGTTGCCCCAATTGGATCCGGCTCCATATCCGCAGTTGCTCGTGCCGCTGTTGCCGGCCGAAAATACGTGCAGCAAACTGCTGTGGGTTCTTGAAGTTTGATCCAAATATTGCGACAACGAAGTGTAGCCCGCATTGCAGCCGTCGCTGTACGATGAGGAGGTCAATACAATGCTGTCTTGGGTGTACGAAGCTGGGAAAGAGAAAAAGCCAATTCCCGAGCTGGGATCGGTGGTATAGTTGTACACGGTTAAATGTGCCCCAGGAGCATTTCCCGTTGCACGGGGTTCCAAGTTTCCAGCTCCCATAATGGTGCCCGCACAATGGTCTCCATGGCTGCCTTGATCAAAGGTGCATAAATCGTTGGTTCGGTTGTGAAAATCTATGTGCGGAGCCAGGGTGCCATCGTCGTTCATGATTACGTTTACCCCTTTTCCTGTTAGCCTTAAACTCTGATTTAAGGCGGGCAATCTCAAATAATGCGATCGGTGGTTGGCCGAGCCCTCGCGGTTTTCTGGTTCTCC
>CAILUT010000065.1 GCA_903837495.1 uncultured Flavobacteriales bacterium
AAAATTATTGAATTTTTGGCAAATTCACGTCTTATAAGTTTAGATGAAAAGAACTCCCAATCTTTTTCAGAAATAGCAACCATTTTTTGGAAATATTTTTTTATTTCAATCATTTCTTGTTATCAATTAGACTGATTCAAGTGAGTGTTTTCTTCTAAAGCATGACGCATAACTCATTTATACCCGCTATAAAACCTCCCCAAGCCACCCATTTGGTTGTATAGGCGAAGTATTATTTCCCGCTATCCAATGTACACGTTTTTCTCAAATCGTCAAAAAGAAAAGCCGATGTGTTGAATCCGAATGCAGCTTGCAAGGGCATAAATCCCTGTGGTTTTGCCGCTACATCCTGCCAATTCAAATTTGCAGCGTTCCCCTCTTCCTGAATCCCACAAAAAATGGGCAGCATTACAGGAACCCGCTTCCCCTATCCCAAATCCATCAAACCAAGCAAAACCTGCACCCAATAGCCCGCAAAGAACCAAAAGAACCCGCCCTGCAACCCTCCGCCCCTACCTCCCACACATGGTCTTAAACGCACAATAAGCACATTCGGCCAGGTTTTCGGTTTGCTCAAATGGCTGTTCCAAATCCACCAAATTCAGCAGCACTTGGTTTAGCTGCTCTTCAAACTCCTGGGCTAAGTCTCGAAAATCCTCCAAATCCGATTTCTTGTACCGCAAATTTCCGTCGCTGTCTCGGCTTCGAATAAACCACAATCCCGGTGCAATTTTACGCTCGCCCGGAAGTTCCCCTTTCATGGCCATCCAACCGTACAGCAAAACTTGAAACAATTCCTTTTTGTGTGGATTCTCGTTCGGAAAGGCCTCGGCTACGGCAACGAAGCTTATTTTGCTCTCTACATATTTCCCCGTTTTGTAGTCCAACAACCGAAACACTTCGCCGTCGGGCCGCATCAATACATCTACCCGATCCACATAGCCTTTGAATTTAACCTGCATTCCATTTTCCAGTTCATAGCTTAGGTTTAGGCGCTCTTCAGCCCCCAAAAAGTAGAACAAGTACGGGCTTTCAGCGTCTTGCTTCAACACTTGCTTTACATGAAACAGCACCACCGAATTCAAGAGCACCAGCTCTCCTTTGTTTTGATCCACCGGCCGGGCCGATTTAAAATACCCTTGCAATGCCTTGGCCACCAATTCCTTTAAATGCGCTTCGTTGCCTTGGCTGCGGATCCATTCCTTGTCGATGGGCTCCCCCAATGGATGCGCCTTGTAAAAATCTTCCAACACGGAGTGAATCAACGTTCCCAACATGGCGGCATCCATCTGTTCTGCCGGTTGCTCCCTCGGCTGTATGCCTTGCAATTTGCTCAGGTAAAAACGCAGCCCACAGGCCATAAAATCGTTTAAGGTCGAGGCCGACAGTTCTTTTTCGCCAAGGTAATTCTGCAAACGCAGGCCTACGGCACCTTGTTTTGAAATGGAAATGGGAATCGGGCTTTGAGGCCGGATGTTCAAGGGCTCAGCCAAACTGGGCAGGGGATTCAGTTGGTTGTGCATCAACTCCCATTGCCGTATAAATCGGCTGGGCTCTCCGGTATCTCCGCTTTTTATCTGGTTGTTGTAAACCAAATCTACCCGTTCGGCCCGTTCCATCAATTGAAACAGCAATAGACCTTCGGTTTTTTCTCGGTCTTCAGGCAAATCCATGCCAAAGGCCTTTTTCAGGTGAAAGGGAATCAAGCCATGGGCTGAACCCGAGGAGGGCAAACTGCCCTCGTTGGTTTGCAAAACGATGACCCGTTTAAAGTCCAGGTTGGCGGTTTCTTGAAGGCCCAATATCTGCAATCCCGTTAAAGGTTCTCCGCTGAACGGAGTTTTGGTGGATTTCAGCACCCTGTCCACTATTTTCCATTGGGCCTCGGCCGTTAAGCTGCTCAAAAACGGCCTCAAGCCTTCGCGCACCCGGCGAAGCTGAGCCGACAAGTAGAAGGCGGTTTGGGTAAACACGCCCTGGGAATCTAGGTTTTCTTCTGCCAACCGGTCGCACCACTTTTGAGCCAGATCGATGATGTGGTTTTGTTCTTGCATTAAGGGGTCCAACCAAGCCAAAACAGCGGGATAGGGTTGCAATTCCGAGCGGGCAGTTTCGGGCTTTCGGCTTTTGATGATGGCCTCGGTCAGACCGGCGGCCTGACTAGAAAACCCTTCGCTGACCGCCGGCAATTCCAAAAATTTGAGCAGCCGGGACGATTTTAGCCAAATTTCTTGACCCGCAGCCTCACGCCGCACCGATTTTTGCAGGCGGCTAAGGGCATAAAACCAATGGGGAATGGAACTTCCTGTGGCCGGGTGCCCAATGGAAATGTTTAGGCTTTGAACGCTGGGCGGCAAATAGCGCAGGGCCGGCATCAACATCAGGCTAGAGGGCAGCACCACGGCGGTGTCTTCAAAGGAGATGGATTCATCGAGCAGCAGGCCGGCCAAGCACGAGGCCTGTCCTTCTTGGCCTCCGGCTTGATAGGCGGTTATTTGTGCGCTTAATTCGGGTTCGGGCATTTCGCGCGCCTTTCCCAGGCTGGATTGCCACGCTTTGCGGCGGCGGTAATAGGCATCGCTGCCCAACTGCTCAGCGCTGTGGCTGGGATTCCAAAAAACCTGCAAATTCTGGTTTCGAGCCAATTTTTGAATGGCCTTTTCTTGGGCCGTTGTAATCCAAATCGGGTCCAACAAGTATATCTGCGAAAAGGAGGGAATCTGTGCAGCTTCGGCTTGTTCTACAAACTGCCGAACCGCCTGCCCGGGATAGCTTAATCTTTGCTCTTTAAGGTGGGCCTGAAAGGCCTGGTACAGGTTGTTTCCGTTTCGCCAAACGCGCAGAAACTCGTCTTGAATTTTAGATGTTTCAGGCACAAACCCCTTCCAAAACCGAATGGCCAAGGCCCTGGCTTCGGGCTCCATGCTGGGGAAGGCCGCATCGATTTCGCGTTCTTCCAACAACACCCGAAACAATTCTTGGGGCGCTGCCAATGCTTGGTCAATGCGCTCAAACTCTTCCAGAATAACCTGTCCCCAAAAATAAAACCGTTCAAAGGGTTCTTCGTACACCGTTTGGTTGAAAATGGGATGCAGGCGCATCAGCAAATCGGTTTGCGGAGCCAAGGTTTGGCCTGAGGATTCGGCGAAGAACGATTCCAGGGTTTGAATGTGGGGCGACCAAATAGGCCGGCCGGCGATTTCGGCCAGGTGTTTTCGCAAAAACAAACCCGAACGTCGGGTAGGCACCAACACCAAAACCGAGGTTAAATCTTGCCCATGTTCGTGCAGCAGCTGCCGGGCCACTTCATTCAAATACTTGTTCATAGGGCGTTTACGGTTTCAGTGCTCATTTCATCTAAATACACCAGATATCCGGTCGGATTATCCAATCCCAATTGCTGCAGCAAGCGCATGTAATCTTGAATTTGCCGGTGATGCTCTTCTTTTTTGCTGCCTGTTTTGTAGTCGATCACCCGCACTTCGTTTCCACGAATAGCAACTCGGTCGGGCCGGCGCAGCCGTCCATCGGGCAGCAAAATGGCCTGTTCATTCAAGACCTGCCAGCTTCCGTCAAAGGTTTCCTGAACCACGGGCATGGCCAACAAAACATGAATTAGGTCCAGGTATTCCCCGCGTTCGCTTTCTTCCAACAAGCCCTCAAGCATTAAACCGGTGAGCAGTTTTTCGGTGGTTTCGGGGCTGCCATCCAGTCCGGCGGCCAAGCGGTGCACAATCAAACCCCGACGCAAGGCCTGCTGCCGCTGTTCCCACTCTTCGGAACTTTGGCCCAGTATGGTTATGCTGGGGTTTAAACGCCGGTCGGCGGGTTGAGGAAGGCCTACCTGAAACAAAGCTTGAGGCTGTTCGGGCCTGATTTTTGGCGGAGGAATTTCGCCAAAGCAAAAGGAATAGCCAAGGTCGTCGGCCTTTTGTTCGGGCTGCAATTCATGCAAGGCAAACAACAACATCGATTCAATGCGGCTGTAGTTTCTATCTGCCGCAGCGACCAGCAGGTTGTCTTTTTTTAGGGGCGACCACACTTCCAGCATTCGTCTTGGGCGGGTAAAGGTAACGTACAGCAAATTCAGGGCATCCAGCCATTGGTTCAAGGTTTCTTCCTCCCATTTGTCTCGGAACATCGAATTCTTCAATTTTCCTGAGAACGGAACCGGAACCAAAGGGGGGAATTCCGGATGCGGGGGATTGGGTTCAGCCCAAAGTAGGTCGTTGTATTTTTGAACTTCGCCCGACAGGTAAGGCACCAGTACCACATCGAATTCCAACCCTTTGCTTTTGTGGATGGTGGTCGCAATCATGTTGTTGGAATCCTCGCTCAGGCCTAGGCTTTGTGTTTCGCCTTCCATGGCCCACCATTCCAGAAAATAGGCGCAGTTTCCGCCTTCGCTTTGAGACCAATCGGCGGCCAGGTTCAGAAAAGCCTTGATGAAGGGCTGCCAAGTTCCATGGCTAAACAGCTGCAGTTCAACGGCGGCGTCACGCAGTACATCGACCAAGGCGGCATGCCTCCAGGTTTCGAGCAGGGGTTCAATGCGGAGCAAAAAAGGGTCTTGGTTCCAAACTGCTCGTTCGGGTTGGGCTTCGGCTTCGTGCAGAATCCAGCGGCGGTAATTCAGGGAGGCCTGAGCCAAGCTTACCGGATCGGGTTTGCGTCCTAAGGCGTGCAAAACGCCCAATAAAACAACCACGGCCGGGTGAATTTGCAGTCGGGCGGCGCTTTCGGTGGTGATGTCGGGCCAATGCAAATGAGGTTCCTCCTTTTTCCGTTCCTGGTAGGCTTCCACAAAGGCATCGATGGCTTTGTTGTCGCGGAACAGAAAGGCAATGTGTCCGGGCAGGTAGCCATGGTTGTCCAGCAGATCGCGTACCCGGTTAATGGTTAGGTTAAAGCAATCTCTACGGATTTCTTCCACCTTTTTATCGCCAAGAAGGGGCAGGTTTACTTGAACCAAACCCCTGAATTCGGACTGCTCCGCTTTTCCGGGCGTTTGGCCTGCGTCCTTATAGATTTCAGGGAACTTATTCAGCCAATCTTCAGGCAGTCCTTGCTGGCCTACAACTTCGGCCATGATTCCGGGGCAAGATTCAAAGAAATCCCGGTTAAAATCAATGATGCCGATTAAGCTCCGGTAATTTTCAGTCATGGGGGCGGCCAAAACCCGCCCAGCGAATTCCTGGGGCACGGTTTCTTCCAGCAGGCGCCAATCTCCATTTCGAAAGCGGTAAATGGCTTGCTTCACATCGCCTACCAGCAGAGATTCCTTGCCTTGGGCCAATCCGTTTTCAACCAAAGGTTTCAGGTTTGTCCATTGCAGTTCGCTGGTATCTTGAAACTCATCGATCAAAAAATGGTCAAAATAATTGCCCCATTTCTCGAAAATAAAGGACTGGTTGCTGTCGGCCATCACCTTTTTAAGGATGGGAGCGGCGTCGGAGATGGAGAGTTTATTTTCCTCGTCCCTCCATTGTCCGAGCAGGCGAATCATTTCGCCAATCAGGCCCAATTCATACACCCTTGTCTTGAGCAAATAGCAAGAAAAGGCCATGGGTGTTGTTTCAACAATCGCATTAAACAAAATGCAGTAGGCATGGAACAGGCGTTCGCAGCGGGGCACGCCGGCCCTGCGGTTGGCAGCAGTGAACCAAGCTTCTGGGTCTGAAGCGAATTGAACGATTCGGACTTTTTCCTGCACTCCGTTCAATTCCAGCAGGTCGGGGTCCATCGCTTTTTTAAGCAGGGTAATGCCGCCTTTGTCTCCATGAGCGAAATCAGAAATGCCAAACCCGGCATCTTCCATTTCCAGCTGGGCCGTTTGTGCAAGGGACCGAATGTTTTGGGACCAGTCATCCAGCTGTTTGTTGGCGAAGTCCAGCATGGCTTCCATGGCTGTTTCGTTTTCAAGGAAAGCGAGCAGGGCTTCTTGTTTTAGCTGGAATTTTTCTTCCAGCACTTGCCCAGAAAAGGCCATCAGGTCGCGTCGAAAATCCCAACTTTTTTCCGACTCGAGCCGGTCGGCCACAAAGCGATTCAACCAATGGGCAATGTGGCTGTTTGAGGTCAGTTCGTCCATTAACCGTTGCACCAAATCGGTCAAAATCTTGTCTCTATCCATTTCGATGGCATATCCGGCCGACAGGTCAATTTCGCGCGCCAGGGAACGGAGCATGCGTTGCATAAAACTGTCTAGGGTTAGCACATGAAATCGGCCGTAGTCTTGCAGCAACTCGCTGAGCAGCTGCATGGACCTTTCCTGAAGTTCGGTGGAATCGTCGGGAGGCAGGTTTAAATCGGCACAGAGCTCTTTGATGTAAGGACTATTCTGAGGTTCGCGGGCCAGTTGGCTTAAACTGCTCAGAATCCGGTCCTTCATTTCGCGGGTGGACTTGTTGGTAAAAGTAACGGCCAGGATGCGCTGCCATTGGCCTTTGGATTGCAGCGCCAAACGGATGTAGGTATAGGCCAAGCGGTATGTTTTTCCGGCTCCGGCGCTGGCTTTGAGTAAATGAATAACAGACATGGCAACAAGATACGAAAAGGGAGTGCAAGCCTTTGCACACCTTCTTAAAGCTGGGGGTATTTTGAAGCTCAAAACAAATCCATTACCTTGTGCAAAAACCTATTGCTATGGGAATTACGCGTAGATCGTTTGTGGGCAAGGCCGGCATTTTGGCCGCGGGTGTTGCCGTTGGACTGCCCAACATGGCCTTATCGGCCAACTGGAAAGAAGAAGCCCTAAAGTGGCAACCCCGCTTAAAGGCAAACAGCCCCGAAGAAAATGCCAAAGACGAAGCATTTTGGGCTTGGGTACGGCAATGCTATACTTTAAATTACAACCTGATAAATTTAAACAACGGCGGGGTGAGTCCTCAGCCCAAAAGCGTTCAAGACGCCGTGGACCACCACTACCACCAAAGCAACCAAGGGCCCAGCTATTACATGTGGCGCATTTTGGACCAAGGCCGTGAGCCTTTGCGTCGGGAATTGGCCGAATACGCCGGCTGCAGTCCGGAAGAATTGGCCATCAACCGAAATGCCTCGGAAGCTCTTGAAACCATCATCTTTGGCCTAAACCTAAAAAAAGGCGACGAGGTGTTGGTGGACCGCTACGATTACCCCAACATGTTGAACGCTTGGAAACAACGCGAAAAAAGAGAGGGCATTGTGCTGGTGTATGTGAATTTAGATCCGGTGCGCATGAGCGATGCACAGGTCAAAGAGGCCTATGTGTCGAAAATGAGCAAAAAGACAAAATTGGTGCATGTAACCCATTTAATAAACTGGAACGGACGGATATTGCCGGTCAAAGAGATTGCCAACGAAGCCAAGGCCAGGGGCATAGAGGTGCTGTGCGATGGGGCCCATTCCTTTGCCCATGTGCCCTACTCCATTCCCGATTTAAACTGCGATTACTACGGAACCAGTCTGCACAAATGGCTGAGCGCCCCTTTTGGCACCGGAATGATGTACATACGAAAAGAGAAAATCGCTTCGGTATGGCCGCTGTTGGCTCCTGAAAAGCCGGAGAGCGACGACATACGGAAGTTTGAAAGCTTGGGCACCCGAAATTTCGCATTGGAACAGGGCATTCGGGAGGCCTTGGATTTTCAGCGCTTGATTGGGAACGAAAACAAGCACGCTCGGCTTCAGTACCTGAAAAACTATTGGACCGGGAAAGTGGCCTCGAAGGCCGATGTGGAAATCAATACTCCCTTGAATCCCGAATCCAGTTGTTCCTTGGTGCATTTGGGGTATAGAGGAAAAACCGGGGCCGAAATTGAACAGCATTTGTTTGGAAAATACAAAGTGCATTGCGTGGCCATTGATTATGAGGGCTTGAAAGGGGTTCGGATCACCCCGCATGTGTACACCTCCTTGCGCGATTTAGATGTACTCGTAGAAGGGGTAATGAGCTTATCGTAGCCAAAGAATTGAAAACGTAGGCAGCCGAGGCGTTGGGATTTTATACCTTTAAAGCAAAAATGAAAGCAGTTTTTTGTTTGTTGCTGTTGGGAATGGCGGGACTTCAGGCCCAGGGAACCCTTCAATTTAATCGGGTATTGATGGTCAGCACGGTTGATACTGTTCCTGCAAACAAAGTTTGGAAAGTAACCTCTGCCTTGTCAACATCTACCTTGCATACAACCGGAACAAATGTTGCCCTATCCACCTCAATGCTTGTAGACGGGAATACGGTATTTCTTAGCGGGCGTTCGTACCAAGACTGGTCGGCCGACGGCAACCAATCGTTTGGGGTTTACACCCCAATGCCGGTGTGGTTACCGGCACAAACCAGCTTAGCGGCTGGAGCCAACACACTGAGTTTATCGGTAATTGAGTTCAACGTACTTCCATAGCGGTTTCGGCGCCCGCGCTCCGGATGGAACGGAAAGCCCGCAAGCGGGGCGGGCAACAGCGGCCGCAACGAGGAGGCGACCTTGGGAGCCACCGCAG
>CAILUT010000066.1 GCA_903837495.1 uncultured Flavobacteriales bacterium
GGAGCCCCCGCAAACCAGCTGGGCCAGCCTTTCGGTACCTGCGGAGTAGTGCGGAAAGCCCGGCTGCCGCCCCACAACCCATAATCCAAAACCCGCCTCCAAAACCAACTCCCTAATCTACAATTTTCAAAGCATTTCTTACTTTTGCACACCACTCTGTTCTATTTCATCAGGGAAACGGCTTTTGTATCCAAATCGCCAAACCCCCTTTAAAAATAAACAATGTGCCTTTAAACTTAGCTCGATTGATTCGGAATGATTACTGACACCTTGAAGCCAAATACCGGGTTTTTATTGCTGGAAGACGGCAGCGTTTTTTACGGATTGGCGGCCGGAGCCCCCCGCACAAAAACCGGTGAAATATGCTTCAATACTGCCATGGCAGGCTACCAAGAAACCTTTTCTGACCCTTCCTACGGTGGGCAAATTTTGGTAATGACCTCTCCACACATCGGAAACTACGCAACCTTACATGGAGAACAAGAAAGCCCCGCACCCACCCTTCAGGCCTTGGTTTGCCGGAATTATTCGGGCAATGCCCCCGGCGACCGCCCCGGCTGCATTCCCCTGAACGATTGGCTTAGCGCAGCCGGAATCCCCGTTTTACACAACATCGACACCCGACAACTGGTGCAAAAAATACGCAACGCAGGCAGCATGAACGCCCTGCTCAGCACCAACAACATGGATTTAGAACAGGCTCGGGCCATGCTGGCTTCCACGCCCAGCATGAGCGGTCAAGCCCTGGGAATACAGGCAGGCGCCTCCGAACCCACTCCCTACTCCAGCGCCACCGGAAAACGCGTGGCCCTAATCGATTTCGGATTCAAAGACTCCATGGCGCGTTTGTTGGCCCAAGCCGGAATCGAGGTACAGCTGTTTCCCAGCACCACCCCGTTTGAAACGCTGCTGGCTTGGAATCCCGATGGTTTTTTGCTGAGCAACGGACCGGGCGACCCCGAGCCACTCACCGAGGCTATCGAATTGACTAAGAGAATCATACAATTAAAAAAGCCTGTTTTTGGCATCTGCCTTGGGCATCAAATCATTGGGCTGTCTATGGGCTTGCAGACCTTTAAAATGAAGAATGGGCACCGCGGAGTAAACCATCCTGTGCTGAATTTAAGCAGTGGAAAGGGCGAAATTACTTCGCAAAACCATGGGTTTGCGGTAGATATGGAAAGCCTGCAGCAGCATCCCGACATGGAGCTCACGCACCGGCACCTGAACGACGGCACGGTGGCGGGCATGCGCCACAGGCATTTGCCGGTTTTTTCGGTGCAGTACCACCCCGAGGCCGCGCCGGGCCCGCACGATTCGCGCTACCTGTTCCAGCAGTTCATTCAGCAGCTGTAAAAGGGATTTTATTGTTTTGGTTTTCTTTTTTGGGGGCGCTTATCCCGTGCTCACCTGTACGCGGCTTTTCAAGGCCTTGGGCTGTGCGGCTTTGCGGGGTCCCTCCTAAAGTCGGGCCTCCGCAGCACGCACATCCCATAGGCCTTGAATGCGCCTTGTGCCGGTTCGCCCGGGGCGCCGGCCAACACTTTTCTTTTAAGCAATCGAATTTTATACCAATTCCACCGAATATCTTACTTTTGCCCCACCCAAAAAATCAACCATGAACACCCTTTCTCAACTGCTGGGAGAAAAAGCCTCCTACTATTTAGACCACCAATGCCAAACCATTCCCTCAAAACACCTGCACCTTCCCGGTCCTGATTTTGTGGAACGCAGTTTTGGCAGCAGCAACCGGAACCCCCAAGTTTTACGCAGCCTGCAAGCCATTTATGGAAATGGACGCCTAGCCAATTCCGGTTACGTTTCTATACTACCCGTTGACCAAGGCATTGAACACAGCGCCGGAGCCTCATTTGCTCCGAATCCAGCCTACTTTGACCCCGAAAACATTGTTAAGTTAGCTTTAGAGGGTGGGTGCAACGCAGTGGCTTCGACCTTTGGTGTTTTGGCGGCCTGTTCGCGCAACTACGCCCATAAAATTCCCTTCATTGTTAAACTCAACCACAACGAGTTTATTTCTTACCCCAACGGATTTGACCAAATTTCGTTTGGGTCGGTCGAAGAGGCCTGGAACCTGGGAGCCGTAGCCGTTGGTGCCACCATTTACTTTGGTTCAGATGAAAGCAAGCGGCAGTTGGTTGAAGTTGCGGCCGCCTTTGAACGCGCTCACGAGCTGGGTATGGCCACCATTTTGTGGTGCTATCTGCGAAATTCAGGGTTCAAAAAAGACGGAATCGATTACCATACCGCAGCCGATTTAACCGGGCAAGCCAACCACTTGGGTGTAACCATTCAAGCCGATATCATCAAGCAAAAACTGCCCGACACCAACGGTGGTTACACGGCCTTGAATTTCGGAAAAACGCACAAAAAAGTGTACGAACAACTCAGCTCCGAACACCCCATTGACCTTGCCCGCTATCAGGTAATCAACTGCTATTCAGGCAGAATTGGCTTGATTAATTCGGGGGGAGCCTCCTCGGGCGAAAGCGATTTGGCCGAGGCGGTAACCACGGCAGTAATCAACAAACGTGCCGGTGGGCATGGTTTGATTTCAGGACGCAAGGCATTTCAACGGCCCATGAAGGAGGGAGTAGCTCTTCTAAATGCCATCCAAGATGTGTACCTTAGCCCTGAAATTACGATTGCTTAAGCTAAACATATATGTGGTTTAAACGAACCAAAGAGGGCATTCTAACCTCGACCGCTGAAAAGAAAGAAACGCCCGAAGGCCTTTGGTATAAATGTCCGTCCTGCAAAGGAATTGTTCCAACCGAAGACCATGCCAAAGCCATGTGGGTGTGCCCAAGTTGCGGCTTTCATGAACGCATCGGAAGCGATGAGTATTTCTCCTTGTTGTTCGACGAAGGGAAGTTCAAAGAGCTGAACGCGAACATGACCTCGGCCGACCCATTGGGTTTTACCGACAGCAAACCCTATCCGGCTCGAATCAAAGCTGCCATTGGCAGTACAGGATTGAAAGATGCCATAAAAACGGCCTACGGAAAACTGCAAGGAAAAGAAGTGGTGATTGCCTGCATGGATTTTAAATTCATTGGAGGCAGCATGGGCACTGTGGTGGGCGAAAAAATTGCCCGCGGAATTGACCACAGCATCAAAACCAAAAAGCCTTTTATACTCATCAGCAAAAGCGGTGGAGCCCGAATGATGGAAGGGGCCTTGTCTTTAATGCAAATGGCGAAAACCTCGGCCAAGCTTTCTCTGCTCTCCAAAGCCGGAATACCGTACATCTCCGTTTTGACCGACCCAACCACGGGCGGTGTAACGGCGTCCTTTGCCATGCTGGGCGATTTAAACATTGCCGAACCCAATGCCTTGATTGGTTTTGCAGGACCGCGCGTGGTAAAAGAAACCATCAAAGCAGAACTGCCCGAAGGCTTTCAGCGTTCGGAGTTTTTGCTTGAAAAAGGGTTTCTGGACCAGGTGGTGCACCGGAATGAATTAAAAGCCCGTTTGTCTTCCTTTTTGGGCTTTTTAATGGGTCCTGTGTCCAAAAATTAAATCTAGACCAAGAATGAGCCCATTCGAATTGCACGCTCAATTGCTGTCCATCATAAAACCTTATGTACCCGAACCCGAATTGCTGGAACAGGTAAATGAGGATTCCGATTTTCTTCGCGACCTGAAAATCAATTCGGCCCACATGATTGATGTGGTTTTGGATGTAGAAGAAGCCTTTGACATACGCATTGAAGATGAAGATGCCGAGAAATTAAAAACCGTAGGCGACGCTCTGCGCTTGATTTCCAGCTTAACCGGGCAATGAACCCCGGGATCGATTTTTTTTACCTTCCCTCTTACGCATCAAATTGGTTAAATCCCTACGGTAAACACGCCATACGGGTTTGTCCTGAATGCAGCTTACCCATGATTCCTGCTTTGGCTTGGGCGCTCAAAGAAGCCGCTTGGAAATCGCTCCCCGACCCTGAACAACCCAGCCGTTTTCATCCGAGCCAATTCAACCTATTGGAATGCAAAGACCAGCAAGCCAAGGTCGAGTTTCAAGCAAACAAACGGGTGCTGGAGCTAAAATACATAGAAACGAACCGGGGTTTTTTGGCCTACAGCCTGCCAGAATCTTATCGCCTTTATCTTAGCATTCCCGAGGAATATTCCAAAGCCCAAAACGGGCGGCCAATGCTGCTATCCGGCTCGGAATGGGTTCCGATTTCAATAAGCCACGATGGACCTTTTGGGTATGCGGGTTTACCGGATTTAGGGAGCGTGGGGGCTTGAATATGTTGGGGCTGAACCAAAAAGTACAACTCCATCATTTTTAATAAACCAAGGCCTAGACAGCCGAAAACCAACCATACCCACCCCCACCCACATAATTCCGTACTTTTGCACATGAGCCAAAACCAACCGGTTATTTTAGCCATCGAATCCTCCTGCGACGATACCTCTATCGCCGTTCTGAATGGCCTCAGCGTTTGCTCAAACGTAATTGCCTCTCAACAAATTCACACCGAATTTGGAGGAGTTGTGCCCGAGCTGGCCTCAAGAGCGCATCAAGCCCATATTGTTCCCGCAGTGCAAAAAGCCCTGCAAGATTCAGGCATGAAGCTCTCTGACATCACCGGCATTGCCTATACCCAAGGTCCCGGTTTGCTCGGCTCGCTGCTGGTGGGTGCCTCTTTTGCGAAAGGCCTGGCCTTAAGTTTAAACCTTCCCCTGATTCCCGTAAACCACATGGAAGCCCATGTGCTTGCCCTGACACTGGAAGGGGCCGATTGCAAAAACCGCCCCGGAATTGAATTCCCCTTTTTGTGCCTAACCGTTTCGGGCGGCCACAGCCAATTGGTTTGGGCCGAGAATCCCATGCAAATTCGTGTATTGGGCGAAACCAAAGACGATGCCGCCGGAGAAGCCTTTGACAAAGGGGCAAAAATGCTGGGCTTAGGCTACCCCGGCGGGCCCATTGTTGACCGAATGGCCAGCATAGGCGTTCGGGGAAACCACCGTTTTCCCCTGCCCAAAGTTGAACCCATGCATTTTAGCTTTAGCGGTTTAAAAACCAGCCTGCTCTATTGGGTTCAAAAAAACGGCAGACCCAAAACCGAGCAAGACATGGCCAATTTGTTGGCCGACTACCAAGAGGCCATCGTAGATGTTTTAATGAAAGGTTTGGACGAAGCCCAACGTTATACCTCCCTGCCTCGGGTGGTTTTGGCCGGGGGAGTGAGTGCCAACAGCCGGCTGCGCGAACGCGTGGAATCCTGGGCCCAAGAACGCGGACTTGAACTCAGAATTCCTCAACTGAGTTATTGCACCGACAACGGGGCTATGATTGGAGCGGCAGCATATTGGAAAATGAAGCAAGGTCTTTTTGGAAGCCATGCCGATCAGGCCCAGGCCCGCATGCCCTTACCGAAACACCAATAAGGCATCTGCCGATTTTTTTAGGAAAAACCCTTCCCCCCTTTCCTGGGCTTGTCAAAAATTCAAAATTCCCCACAGATACCGCATCTGCATTGTACCTTTGAAGCATGAACCCGCCAGAAATCGAGCCCAAACCTGCCGTCAGGCGCAAGCGCCGTTGGCTCTGGTCGATTCCCCTACTCCTGCTGGCATTGTTGGTCTCGCCGGTCTTCTTGGTTCAATTGCCCCCAGTTCAGCGTTGGTTGGGGCAAAAAGTGGCTGCTTACCTTGAAAACCAAACCGGAAACCACATTGAAATTGACCGGTTGCGGATTCGGTTTTTCTCGGACGTAGAATTGCAAAACGTCCTGGTTTTAGATTTGCAGCGCGATACCATCGCCTCCATTCACTGCGTGCAGGCGCATTGGCCAAAAATATCGGCCAACGCCCTTTTCTTTCCCCACACCCAATTGGAAGACGCCCATTTTTACATGATTGGCGATTCAACAGGAACAACGGGATTTCAGCGCTTTATTGACGCTTTGGTTCCCGCCTCTCAGGGCGGCGGCACCTCCTCTACTCCTCGCCTAACCTGGGGCCGCGTGTACCTGCACCATTCTTCGTTTATGTTGGCACCCAAAGGCAGAAAAACACCTCAAAACGGAGCCTTTGACCCCGACAACATGTGGTTCAGAAACATCGATGCCTTGGTTTCTGATTTCAGCATCCATAGGGACACCGTTGAGCTGCAAATTGCTCATTTAAGAAGCCATGAACATGGTGGATTTTCCTTGGCGGAACTTTCAGGCAAATTCAGGTATTGTTCCCGGGAACTTAGTTTGCTTGATTTCCAGCTGAGTGCCGGAGAAGGAAAACTGGCCGGCGATTTGGCCATGAACTACGATTCCTTGGCGGATTTTGATGATTTTTTTAATCGAGTGCGCTGGAATGTGCGGCTTAAAAAAAGCCAGATGCCATGGGCTTACCTTGGATTGTTCCTACCTCAACTGCGGAATGTGCCGGGAAAAATACGGTTGAGCGGAGACATCACCGGAACCCTGAACAACTTAAGCAGCAAAAACCTACTGCTTTCGGCCGGGGCCTCAACCCGCCTTAGCCTAAACCTAAACCTGAAAAACCTGGAAAATCCGGCTCAAATGGAGTTGGACTTGGACGCCCCAGAAATTCAAAGCAGCTATGCCGATTTGCTGCAGTTGCCCATTGCTGCCTTTGCAGGTGTTCCCGTCGAGATTCCCGAGGTGCTGAAATTGGCTGGCTTGATTCAACTCCAATTGAATGTAAAGGGCAGCCTGAATGCGTTCAGCACGGATGTGGTGGCACAAACCGGTTTGGGAAACCTATCGGCCAGCCTTGACATGAAAAACCTGAACGGCGAAAAACCCGAATACGCCGGAATGCTGGAATTGGACAACCTATTTTTGGGGCCGCTGATCAACGACAGCAGCTTATTGGGCCGGGTATCGGCCAAAGGGGAAATTCGAGGACAAGGATTCGGAGGAAGCGATTTTTTTCTAGCCTTTGACGGACTTATTCATCAGGTTGGCATCAACAACTACACCTACAAAAAAATTGAATTGACCGCAGACATGGGCCCCTCAATCTTTACGGGGCGCATTCGAGTTCAAGACCCCCACGCTCAGCTGCTGTTCAACGGCCGCATTGATTTTGGAAGCGAAGAACCCTACATGGATTTTATTGCCAACATCGATCGGCTCGACCTAATCCCCTTGGGCTTTGTATTTGGCGATTCCATTCAGCAAATTTCGACCATCCTTACGGTAAAAGCCAAGGGCATTAATCCCGACAAGCTGTTGGGAGAACTGCGTTTTGAAAACCTTCGGATGCGTTCGGCCGATGCCGATCATTCGTTTGGCGACGTATTGATTCAGGCAACACAAAAGGGAGCTGGCAAACTCCTTTCAATTGAATCGAACGTAGCCGAAGCCGAATTGGAAGGGCAGTTTACCATAGCCAACTTGTGGAACGACATACAAAACCGGATTGCGGGCCTGAGCCCTGCTACAGGATTTAAGAAGGTGCAAATTGAAGGCCCCAACCAACAAAATTTCACCCTTTCGCTGCGGCTCAAGAAACCCGATGTGCTGACCGATTTGTTTTTACCCGACTTACTTATAAACTCCAATTCCGTGGTTTATGGCAACTACAACGCCGCCGGCGGCGATGTACACCTGAATTTAAAAAGTGGCCTAATTCAATGGAAAGAAAAGCAGGTTCACAACCTTTCTATGGCCATAGACACCTACCGCGACACGCTCCGATTTTCAATGTTTGCCGACCAAATTGCTCTGAACGACAGCATGCAAATTGACCGGGCTTTTGCCAATGCCGATTTTATACGCGATTCCATGTATGTAAACCTGGGATTCAACAACCGCGGGCAAAAGGTGAATGCAGGCCGAATTCGGGCGCACACCCGTTTTACCGACCCAAGCATGATTCCTTTGGTATTTGACCACAGTTATTTTTACTACCAAGACAGCCTTTGGTTTATCAATCCCGACGCTGAAATTCGATTCTTCGCCAAGCATATAGATTTTGAAGATGTTCAATTGCTGCGCGAAAACATGGACCCCATATTAAGCATTCAAGGTCGGGCGGGACCCAACCACAACGACAGGCTTGGAATACAGTTCAAGCAGTTCCCCTTGGCCATTTCCAATGAGTTTATTGGCGACAAAGCGTTAGGAATTGGTGGCATTGTGGACGGCGACTTGACCGTTTTCAGAACCTTGAGCGATTCGCTGCCCTTGGTAACCGCTGACCTCAAGGTGCAAAAATTGGCCATGCTTGGAATGGTTCTAGGCGATTTAGATTTAATGAGTGGCTTTGGATTAAAGCAAAAGCGCGAAATCGAACTCGCCGCCAGTTTGCGCTCGGCCAATACCGAAATTCTGAGCATTAAAAACAGCCGGCTTAGGCCATTCCAACCCGAACAGCTGTTGGATTTAGAGGTTCAACTCAACGGCCTAAACCTACAGTTCCTACAACCTTTGTTAACCGGCTCGCTGAACGAACTCAAAGGAATAGCCTCGGGACGTATTTTGGTGAAAGGGGCAGCAGAAGACCCATACATTAACGGAGGAATATACCTGGAGCAATGCCGGGTAGTTCCCACTTTTTTAAACAGTCCATTCAACCTTGATTTTCAAAATCAACCCATCATACTAACCAACCGTTCGGTGGTACTTCCCGACGTAAAAATCACCGATGATGCACAAGGTAAGGGCCATCTGATTGGCTTGCTGTTTCATAAGGCCTTTCAAAACATGGAATTGAATGTTTCCATTGACCGCATACAACAGCTACAGGTAATGAATACCCGGGCAAAAGACAACGAGCAGTTTTATGGAAAAGCGGTTGTTACAAGCCAAGACATGTTGCCTAGGGGAGCCAAAAAGGCCGTTCAGATTCGTGGGCCGCTTGACAACTTGCTCATTTCGGCGTTCGTAGAATTGGGCAAAGGCACTAAAATCAACCTGCCCATCGCCTCTTCTACCTCGGCCACCGAAAATACCTTTGTAGGATTTGTAGAACCTGCTGCCGCTGATTCAGCCATAAATGCGAAAACAGAGCGAAAAAAGCTGAAGAAGAAAGACGCGGAATACAACCTTACGGTAGATTTGAACCTGAGAAGCCAAAAAGAAGCCATGTATCGGGTCATTTTCGATGAAACTGTTGGGGACGTACTTACAGCTTATGGCAGCAGCGAAAACCTAAGGTTGCTGGTCGATTTAAAGGACAAATTCTTTATGGAAGGGGCCTTTACCATAGAACGGGGCGATTACCTGTTTACCCTTTCAAATTTGGTAAACAAGCCCTTTGTGATTAAACCGGGCAGCACCGTTTTGTGGTCGGGCGATCCATTGGGCGCTCAAATCAATGCCACAGCCATTCACCCGGTTAGAGCCTCATTGTTTCCCTTGGTTTCACCCTTTTTAAGCACCGAGACCGAGGCCGAGCGCTACCGAAGGGCCAGCCGTATTTTTTCAGAGCTCAGCCTAACCGGGCTGCTTATTGACCCCAGCATTGGATTTGGCCTTAGTCTGCCCGACGAAGATGAATCGGCCAAAGCCTTGGTTCGGTCGGTACTAAACAGCCCAGACGAAATCAACCGGCAGGTCTTCTCTTTGCTCATCATCAATTCCTTTTTGCCTCCAGAATCCATTGGTTCCTCTGGTTTTGGCAGCAACTTAGCCGCATCGGGACTGGGAAGCAATTCCCTAAGTTTGCTCAGCGGACAGCTGAACAATTGGTTGGGAAAAGTAACCCGAGATGTCAACATCAACTTAGACTATCAGGCGGGGGAACAAAACAGGTCTGAACGGGTCATGGTTGGTCTTCAAACCCAGTTGTTTGACAACCGGGTATTGATTGATACCGATTTGGGTGTGGGCGGCAACGATGGGAATTCGGGGAGCAACCAAAACACGGTGGTTGGAAATGTAAACATTGAGGTAAAGGCCACCGACGACGGCAGGTTGCGTATTCGAGCCTTTAACCGCAGCAACGAGTTCAACCTGTTAAAAAACTCGGTGCCCTACACTCAGGGTATGGGTTTAAGTTATCAGCGCGACTTTGAAACTTGGAGCGATTTATTTAAACGTTCAACAGCAGAAAAGGCTGCTAGAAAAGGCAAGGCGAATTTAGAAACCGAGGGAGAACAAAGGCGTCCTTTATTCAACGATTCGGACCCGGAGTATTTGCGCGAACGGAAAGATGAATTTGAATCGCCTTTAGATGAGGGAAAGCCAGAGGATGAAAACCCCGAGCCGATTCATGATGTAGCGCCCGACCCGGTTGATATGGACTGAGGCTTTGTTGCCGTTTGGCATTTGGGATTAACGTAGAGACGCAAAATTTTGCGTCTCCTAGATCCACGGCCCTAGGTTCCCGGCCCTAGGTTCCCGGCCCTAGGTTCGAGTGCAATTTTTAGCAATTTTCACCAAATCAAAAAGCCCACAGCTCTTTAGGCCTGACCCTGATTATCTGCTAAATGCCTGCTAAATCATGAATAAAAAAATCGCAACACGCTTAAAATATGCGCATTGCGATTATCGAATGTGATCCCATCAGGGTTCGAACCTGAGACCTACTGCTTAGAAGGCAGTTGCTCTATCCAGCTGAGCTATGGGACCTCTTTGGCCAAAAAAAAACCCCGTTTTACCGGGGTTCTTGTCGGGGTGGCAGGATTCGAACCTACGACCTCCTGCTCCCAAAGCAGGCGCGATACCGGGCTACGCTACACCCCGAAGTCCTTGGCGGTGAGGGGGGGATTCGAACCCCCGGTACCATTACTGGTACGGCAGTTTAGCAAACTGCTGGTTTCAGCCACTCACCCACCTCACCAAGGTGGACTGCAAAAGTAATCATTCAAGCAATCCAAGCAAATATTTTTTTCCTTTCCTGCTTCCCCTCTTGGTAGTTCATTATTATACCTATTTTTGAAAGGTGAACTCGAAGTTGTTTTTACTGGTCGCTGTGCTTGGTTTTGTCCTTTGCTCCTGCGGAAATTCTTCTTTTTCTGAAAAGGAGGCCTCCGCGCTAAATGTGCAATCTAGCTCTTCTTTTGCTTTACCAAATAGTGCCTGGGATTCAAGTTGGGCGGCCGACCACCGCCTGCAAATCGCCATGCCTTCTATCCCTTCCAACCTAAACCCCTTTACCAATTTAACCTCGACCGGTCAAGCCATTCAACGCCAACTCCACGGTTTTTTATGGAAAACCAACCCCAAAACCGGTATTCCCGAAGCGGAGCTTTGCGCCGCACTTTCTGCCCTACCCAACCAAAAAAACAATTGGCAAATCAACCTTCACCAGAACCGTTTTTTTGATCCCACAAAACCGGAATCCCGCTGTATTTCTGCAGACGTGGCCTTTACTCTGAAGGCCTTTTCCATACCCGGACTGGCTCATGCCGGTTTTCAAAACGCCCTGCAAGCTCTAAAACAGGTTTGGCTGACCAACGACTCTACCCTTCAATTGGAGTTTTGGGGCAGCGATTCGGCGCTGATCTATGCCTTGTCCGATTTACCTATTCTTCGCGAAGCCGAATGGAACCCCAGTAAATCGCTTCGGAGTTTCTCCCAAACCAGTGCATTTACCTCGGTAGCGGATTACTCGGATTTAGTAAAAGCAGGGCAGAAAAATACCCCCAGGCAAGGACTTGGAAACTATTCTTTGCTTGAATTTGAACCCTCACAACGGGTACGCATGTGCCGCAAAGCCAATTCTAAGCTACCTATTATGGCCCCCGACACCTTAGATTGGATTTGGCTGGGCGATGCCACCGGACTTGAAAACCATCTGAAATATCAACGGGCCGATGTGTTCCCTTACCTTACCCATTCTGATATGCTTGCCTTTAATCGAAACCCTTCCATTAAAGCCCATTACCACCTCAGTGCCATAAAAACCGAAACTTTTACGTTTTTGGCTTTTAATACGAAGCCTGCTGAGACCGCCCAACATCCTGCATTGGCCGACCCTCAACTGCGAATGGCCCTAGCCTATTTAACCCCAAAACAAAAATTGCTTTCCGTCTTATTTGACTCCAGCTTTAAGCCCATTGAAGGTCTTGGACATTTGGGCCCGAAAAAAATCAAACCTGGCCCCAATTTTCAGCCAGAAAAGGCAAAAGACCTCTTAAAAAAAGCGGGTTGGAACGATTCCGACGGAAATGGCATTTTAGATAAAATCCATAACGGCCAATTTGTAGAATTGAAGTTGACCCTGCTCTACAATGCCGCTTCTCGAATTTCAGAAGATTTGGCCAGCCTGCTGCAAGGGCATTGGATGGTTGCAGGCGTAGGACTTGAAAAAAAAGCTTTAGCCGCTTCGGCGTTTTTTACGGAAGCAGAAAACCACAATTACGATGTTATTTTAACCGGATTCGCAGGCAAGTATAGCCCCGCTCACATGCATGAATTGTGGCACAGCCAAAGTTGGAAAAACCGAGGGCACAACTACACCGGTTTTGGGAACGCGTACAGCGATGAGCTTTTGCTGCAATTGAACAGCACCATAAATCCTGTTAAGCAAGAGGAGCTGCTGCTGAAACTCCAAGACCTGATTTTGGAACAAACGCCTTGGATTCCTTTGTACTACAGCCAACGATATATGGCCACCCATCGCCGCTGGCATGGGGTTCATGTGTTGTCGCTGCCCCCAGGGTTTATGCCTGAGGAATTTCGTTTGGGAAAAGGGAACTGATTTGCTGCAGCGGCTGCCCGTCCTTTCCAAAAAAATTTAAATACACCCCTTTTTTGGTCTAGCCGCGTCAATCCCTGCCGCGAGCGGCCTTGGGTATAGGGCCAGTCGTATTTTTATGGCTGCGGTCTAGCCGAGTCAATCCCTGCCGCGGGCGGCCTTGGGTATAGGGCCAGTCGTATTTTTATGGCTGTGAGCTTGGTGGAGATAAAGCCTTTTCTCTGACCAAAATCGTCCTTTTTTTAAGTTATGGCGTTTTATTTACTCCGCCCGCGGCAGGGATTGAGCCAGGTAGCCCGCAGGGTGGCGGGGCCTGGCCCGCGTGGCGCGGAGGCGACTTTAGGAGCCCCCGCAAGCCCGCTGGGGCAGCCCCCGGCAACCGAGGACTACCGGTGAAAGCCCGCAGCCGCCCCAAAAATACCCCTGCTTGTTTGCACACCGATAGGCGTTTAAACCAAACCAATAAGGCGAAGACGGCGGATGCCTGATTTTAGCGCATTTCTGCATTCCTTTTCCTTTCTGCTATCTTTACCCACGGGAATTTTTGCACCTATGGGACTGGACTGGATTTTACGTCGATTTGCCTTTGCCCTCAAAATGAGCCTGGCCTTGTTTTGTATTCTATGCTTGGGCTTTGCCCTTTCCGTGCCCAGTACTCGAACCTCATTTTCAGAAACCAAACCCGCCACTCAAAGGCAAACTCAAGCTGTTTTGCCCGTTTTTTATCTTAGTTTTCAACCCTATGCCTTGCCTCCTGCATTTTCGAAGCTTGCAGCTGGACCACACAAACGGGAACTCGGAAAATTGATGCTGCGCTATGGGCAAGAAGCTGCTTGGATAGCTTGGTTTAACGCTGCCATTCAAAAAGCGGAACTCCCCAACCCCAAAACCATGGCGCAGATTTATGAACGCCCTGAACTTGCCCGCACTCTGTCTTTTTTGCCCGACCCACTTCAGCACTTAACAGCGCGGCAAATCCCCTGGCAGGGGTACCTTCCCCGTCCGGCCTTTCACTCCTGCAATCAATTTCGGGTTTGGATGTTTGGCCGTTCTATTGAACAGAAAGGTTTGATTCGGGGCGACCTCGGATTCAGCCAAAGCAACCGCCTGCCGGTCATAGATTTGGTGCGGGACGCCGCCGCCAACACCCTAAAATTCTCCATTCCCTCTATGCTTTTGGGGTTTGTGCTTGGGCTTCTGCTGGCCCTGTTTGCCGCTCACCGCCGCTGGCCATCAAGCCCCTTTATGTTGCTGTCTATCCTGCCTTCGTTTTTGATGGGTGCCTTTGTGTTTTTGGTGTTCGATTGGGGTGGAACCGCCACTCCGGCCTCCGCTGCCCACCTAAATTTACCCTCTTTTCTTCTGGCCTACAAACTGCCACTTATTGCCCTTACTTTAATCAACACGGCCATTTTTGCCGCCCACCATCAGGTATGGATTCAGGCCGAAACCCACCAACCTTTTTTTCAAACGGCTCTCGCCAAAGGTTTAAGCCCTTTTAGGGCCTTAAGCATGCACGCATTAAGGGCCGCCCTAAACCTGGTTGTTGCTTTTTTCGTGCAACGCCTTCCCTTGCTCATCAGCGGCACCGTGGTTATCGAAGTGATGTTTGGAGTACCCGGATTTGGGCGCCTGGCCTGGCTGGCGGTTCTAGAAAACGACCAACCTTTGGTGCTGGGTTGTTTGCTCTTGGCTGCCCTGTTCGCTTGGGCCTCTGTGTACCTGCATTCTGTATTCAGCTAAAACAGCATTTTAATCCGGTGAAAACGTCCGTTTTGCTTTCCCGTGTCTGGCTTGCCCTTCTTTTTTTGGGCCTTTTATTCTCATGGCTTTTAGACATTCAACCCGGCCGGATTCCCAATCTGCCAAATTCCATTCCCCCCGGCTCGGCACAAGCGCTGTTGGGCACCGACCACCTTGGCCGCAACATTGCCCTTGGCCTTCTGCACGGCATTCCTTCTATGTTGATTCTAGCCATTCCAGCCTTGCTAATCAGCCTTTTTTTCGCCCTTACATCCGCCTTTTTGCTGGCCCGCAACATCATTCCCCGCCTTCCTATTCTTAATCTGGGCCTGGGTTTGGTCAGCGGCCTTATTCTGCTCGCTTCGCTGCCCTGGCTGCCGGTCTTTCCCTTTTGGTTGTTGCTTAGCCTGGCCGGCCTTTTTTTCGCAGCCTGCTGCATCCCTCTTCCCGGACCCAGCCTTAGCCTGTTCCTGCCTACGCTCATTCGAATGCTTCAACTTATACTTCTTTCCATTCCAGGTATGTTGCTGCTTTTCAGCATCAATCCAAATTCATACATGGAACTCATTTTCTTGTTGGGCGGCACCTCTTGGGTAGCTTTGGGGCAATTTTCCGAGCGCAGCATGATTGATTTTTTTCGCAGCACCGAATTCGAAAATGTACGGTCGCTTGGCATTCCTATGTTCCGAATTTTGCACCGGCATTTGTTTCGTCGATTGCTTCAAACCCTCAGGCCACAGCTGGCTTGGCTGCTGGCTGGGTTCATTGTAATCGAGGGCAGTTTAGGCTATCTCGGGGTCGGATTGCCTTCTCAGCACTGGGGTTGGGGGCAAATGCTTCGCCTGGGTTTGTTGCATTCCAATCTGTGGTGGTGCTGGCTTTTCCCCAGCTTTTGCATCCTTTTTACAGTCCTTTCCGTCTTTGTGCTGCTGCAAGCGGGCCGCAAAAGTGGGGAACTTTCTACCCACAACGGAAGCTAAAATTTCATCGCCGGCTGAAGGTTTTTTTGGGGGGCGGGTTCCGGGCTTTCTGAGCTAGTCCGCGGTTCAGCCGGGGGCGCTGGGGGGCAAAAGGAGCTCCCAAGGTCGCTCTTTTTCCCCAGCAGCGCCAGCCCGGCTGTTCCCTGCGGAGCTAGCTTCATCAATCCCGCCCGCGGGCGGCAACAAGGCCTAAGCTTTGCAAACAAAGAAAAAACAAGAATTCCTAGGCCAGTTTACACAAGCTCAATCCAGCATATCGGGCCGGCGTAGCCGAGTTCGCTCTAGGGCCTGTTCATGCCGCCACTTCGAAATCTCGGCATCATGCCCACTCAACAAAACCGAGGGCACTGGCATCTCCCGCCAAAGTTCTGGCCGAGTGTACACAGGCGGAGCCAGCAATCCATCTTGAAACGAATCCGTAAGTGCACTGGTTTCGTCGCTCATGGCTCCGGGCAGCAAACGAAACAACGAATCCACCACCACCGCCGCAGCCAACTCCCCGCCCGACAATACATAGTCGCCAATGCTGATCTCTAAGGTTACATACCGGTCGCGAATCCGTTGGTCAATTCCTTTGTAATGCCCACACAAAAGCAACAAGCGTTTTCCTAGGCTCAATCGATTCGCCGTTGGCTGGTTAAACCGGGCGCCGTCCGGACTTAAATAAATGACCTCGTCGTAGCTGTTTTTTTCCAGCAAGGCATCCAAGCATTGCCCCAAGGGCTCACAAGCCATCACCATGCCTCCACCTCCGCCGTACGGATAATCATCTACCCTGCGGTAATTTCCCTGACCATAATCCCGAAGTTGTATCAGGTTTAATTGAGCCAAGCCTTTGTCTATTGCGCGCTGTGGAATAGAATGCGACAAGGCAGCCGACACAATCTCTGGAAATAAACTAACAACATCCACTATCATGCTGGAAAAGTACGGATTTATCCCAACCCCTCAAAAGCATCCCCATCTAGCATTTCAAGGGGTTTCGTACCTTTGATTGTGTTTTCAGCTGCCTCCATACGAAATCTAGGCCTTGTCCTTCTTTTGATTTTGTTTAAGTCAGCCTGCCTTTGGACACAAACCCCTGTTTCCACCTACCCAAAGCACAGCCCAGCACTTCAAGTCCAACTCAGTAAATTAACGGCATTCGATACCCTTGCGGTGTGGTTTAAAAGTTCCATTTACCCCAATCCGAATCCGGGTGTTCTATCTATGGGTTCCGATTTTTACCAGTGGAAAGGCCGTCGAATGGACTGGGAAAACCTAGCATCAAGCTGGTTTTTAGATTGGGCAGATGTGGCACCTACAAAAGGCCAAGCCGAAAGCGAAACGGCCAACAGTCAAACTGGATTTAGCTTTTGGACTCAGTCAAACGGCATTGCTCGTCCAGGCTCCGGCGTTCGTTTGGGATTAAACGACGACGGTATGGTGGGGCCGCACCCCGATTTTGGGCAAAGACTTTATCAGCAAAACGCCTCATTTACAGGGGCCTTGGCCGACCATGCCGACCAACTTTCGGGAATGCTGGCGGGCTCTGGATTGCTTGAACCTGCAGGCAGAGGCTACCTTCCTGGCGCCCAGGTTCAGGTATGGAATTATTCGGTTGATCCCAGCCAAAATTCCGGCTTTTTTGCTTTTCCGGCGGCACTTTATACCGATTCCGTAGTTGTACTAAACACCTCATACGGCGACGGTTGCAACACCGGATATACGGCATTGGCGGCCTTCTTAGATCAGCAATTGGAATTAAGTCCCGAACTGGGACTGGTTTTCTCGGCCGGAAATTCAGGCTCTGCAGATTGCGGATTTGGGGCAGGCCCTGGTTGGGGAAACATTACGGGCGGGCACAAATTGGCGAAAAATGCCTTGGTTGTTGGCAACATTCTAAACTCGAACCTAATCGCTCCTTCCAGCAGCCGAGGCCCCTCAACCGATGGACGCATTAAGCCTGATTTGGTTGCACCGGGAAACCTGCAATACACCACCTCTGGATTTTCGCCCACAGGCTACACCTTGCAAAGCGGAAGCTCTATTTCAGCAACGGCTGCCACCGCTGCATTCGCTTTGCTGCAACAGCAATATCGCATGCAGCACGGTTCGTTTGCCCCATCAAGTTTAATCCGTGCCCATTTGCTAAACACCGCCCTTGATTTTGGATTGCCCGGCCCTGATTTTACCTATGGGTTTGGCTTAATTCAATCCGATTTGGCACTGAAAGCGCTTCAGCAAGAAAAAGACAGCCTGTTGTGGCTGCAAACGGGCGACACGGTCTGGATGCCCCTTCACCTAACCCACAGCACAGCGCAACTCAAAGTTACCTTATGTTGGAACGACCCTGCAGGGAGTCCCCTTTCGGCTTCGCCCTTGGTTAACGATTTAGATTTAGCCATGAAAACCCCTGCTGGAAGCTGGATTCTACCCTTGGTTCCCAACCCTTCGGTAAATGCCTTGGGACAAGCTGCCATTCAAAATATGGACCACCTAAATACGGTTGAACAAATTTCGGTTCCCATATTAGATACGGGTGTGTACTGGATACGCATCAGCGCTTCATCTTTGCTTGGGGCAGGTCAAGAATGTGCCCTGGTTTGGCAAACTGCCGACTCCTTACCTTCCTTTAAATTCCCAACAACGGGCCAATCTGCCACCGCTCAAGACATTGTTTCGGTTGATTTCTACACCACGAAACCCCAATCGAATCTAGAATTTAGCAGCAATCTAGGTCAAAGTTGGCAGGTGCTGGCATCAAATCTTTCCATGGGAAATCACCGCATTGACCATGCCTTAAATTCCTCCTTTCTTTCCTTTGGAGCCATATATCGGCTTAGCCATTTGGGGCAAGAACAACTTAGAAGCCCCCGGCTGCCTGTGCTTCCTATGGCCGATTCCCTTCATATTGATACGCTGTGTGCCAACCGGTTGCGCATGCGTTGGCAAGCCGACCCAACTGTTCCGTATTGGCTGGTTTTTGCGCTGTCAGACACCAACCAAACTCCGGTGGATACTGTAACGGGGAATCAATGGATTTCAACCCAAGATTGGGGAGGCATTCAACGCTTTTGGGCCGTAGCAGCGATGGACATTTGGGGCGGAATCGGTAGGCGCTGCCGGGCCATTTCTGCCGGCGATAGCCTAATTCGGTGTGCGGCAGTGCAGGACCTGTCCCTCGACAACATCGTATTTCCACATGGAAATTCCATTTCCTCTTGCCTTTTTAGCCAAAACCTGCCCCTAACCTGTTCCATTTCAAACCATGGCGCACAAAATTCGGGCCCTGTTGTTCTAACCGCCAAGGTGAATGGGCAACTCTTGGTTTCAGATACCCTGCAAAACCTGCCACCCAACTCCAGCCTGCTCCACACCTTTTCTCAAGCCTTAAGCCCAACAGGCGGGAATCAAATGGACATTTCAATACGCCTTTTTACTGCCCAGGACGATGTGCCTTGGAACGATACCCTGCACCGAATTTATTCCCTTTATGCGCAAAACGAGGCGGCCCTGCCTCACCTTGAAACGTTTGAAAACAGCAGCATCTGCCCCAATATTTCAGATTGCCAGGTACCCGAATGCCAGGCTTCAAACCCTTGGATAAACGACGCCGGGAACCCCTTAGATTGGAGAATTCACAGCGGGCCCAGCCCCAGTCAAGGTACCGGCCCCAGCAGCGATGCCATGCCTGCTAGCAGCACAGGCAAATACCTGTACTTAGAATCCAGTTTATGCCCCCAAAGTTCTTCCTATGCTTTTGGCCCATGTTTTACAGGCATTCCAGAGCCCTTGTATGTGTATGCAGCCTTGCATGCCTTTGGCGCTGATGCAGAAAAGGTAGAGCTGTTCCTGCTTGGCCCAACGGGAATGGATTCCCTAAAAATCAGCTCAAAAGGCAGCCACCTGGGTTGGGAAACTCAAAAAGACACAGCAATCACAGTACCCGGAGCCAAGTACCAGCTCATGCTCAAAGGAGAAACGGGTCTGGGTTTCCGAGGCGATTTGGCTGTAGATGCGCTTTGGATTGACACCCTAAATCTTACTGTTAAACCGAACCAATACCCCAAAGTCTGCCAAACAATTGAAACTGTGTTTTCGTGTAGCTCTACCCCACCCCATTCGGCTCCCATGTTCAACCTGTTGGATTCAGCCAACAATACCCTGATTCAGACCTCGGCCTACTCCATTCCTTTTTCCTTTGCACAAGCGGGCAATTATCTGTTTTCTTTTTCCCATCCCAATGCGGGCTACATTTGGCATGGAAACATCGCTGTAGAATCTCCTTTATCCATTGATTTTAGCTGGCAAGAATTGGGGAATGGCCTAGTTGCTTTAAAGCCCAACCTTTCAAATGTAAACTGCAAATGGAACACCGGCGATGGTCAAATAAGCTGGAACAGCGATACTTTATTTCATACATACCTTCAAAACGGACAATATT
Source organism: uncultured Flavobacteriales bacterium (assembly GCA_903837495.1). Taxonomy (GTDB): domain Bacteria; phylum Bacteroidota; class Bacteroidia; order CAIKAF01; family CAIKAF01; genus CAIKAF01. Next base: position 19,798 of record CAILUT010000066.1, read on the forward strand.
TGGTTCGACTTTGGGTCGAAAATGCCTGCGGCAGCGATTCCATTGACAAGTGGATTCAGGTTGTGGGGGTTGGATTTAGTAATCCCCCCAGCAAAGATGCTTGGTTAATTTATCCAAATCCAAGCTCAAACCAAACCACAATACTCTCGGCCCAAGGCGAAGAAATAAACGAAATCAACCTGAAAGATCTTTCAGGACGAAATTTAATGCGTGCGCATCCCAAGGCTGCGTCCTATGTGTTGAACTTCGAGATGCTTCCTGCCGGCTCTTATTTGCTTGAATGCAAAACAAACGAGCGGATTTTGCTGTTCAAATTGCTGAAAACAAACCCATGAAGTTTATCTCTGAACGCATTGGCTATGAAGCCACCGACGAAGGACTAACCGTTCGAATCAAAGCTTCAAAGGCCGGGGATCTAAAAAAAAATACAAGCCATGAAAGCTTGGGTCATTGCTTGGGCGGTTTCAGGCGGATTAATCGGCTCGGCCCTTTTTATGAATTACCCGGCCGACTTGAAACTATATTTGTTCATTTTTTTGGCCTTTTGGGCCTACTTTTTGTTTAAAATCAGTAGGGCCTATTATTTTCGGAAATACGGAATCGAAACTCTTTTTTTAAACGGAGACCAACTGATGCTGCGCAAAGACATGCATGGGAAACCTGGAAAATCCCTTTTTTTTCGCTTGCAAGAGAAGAACTGCTTTCGGCATTTAGATAAAAACCAAAAGGGCAGCTGGTTTTACGATTCGTTTTGGATGGATTCAGGCGGGAATTGCGGGTTTGGAAAGCCGGGAGCCGAATACCGCTTTGGAATTCAATTGGAACAAAAGGAAGCCGAACAGCTGGTCAAAATTTTGAACAAAGAAATCAAAATCAATCCTTAACCAAAAAGTGCTGTCCTAAGAGTACCGCCAATGCGGTGGCTGCATTCAAGGATTCTGGAGGCAACTTCACGGAAAAGAAGGGAACCGAAACTGATTTGCCTAAATCTGCCACCTCGGGGCGAACTCCATTGCCTTCGTTTCCAATAATCCATCCCAATGTACGGTTCGGAACTTTGGGCATTTCCAAAACCGAAATTCCATCAACCTGTGCCACCCACAATTCAACTCCTGTACTGCTCATCCAATCGCTCAATAGGTCAAGGTCAAGCCGGTGAACGTTCACCGCTGCAATGCTGCCCATACTGGATTGCATGGCTTTCGGGCTAAAGGGATCAACGGTCCCCTTTAAAAGAAAAACATCCGGTATTCCGAACCAATGGCAAGTGCGCAAAATAGTACCTAAATTCCCTGGGTCTTGCAAACCATCTAAAACCACAACCGGTCCTGAAATGGGCAAAGGGGCCGGTTTGGGAATTGGAAAAACGGCCACGACTCCCATTGGATTCTCTAAAAAAGACAAGCCTGATTCTGGCAACAAATAAACGGGAAATCGGTTCCTTCCCCAACCCTCTATTCGTTCAGCCTGTAAGGAATCTACAGCCACCCATTCGGGGTTCCAACCCATCTTAATGCACTCTTCTATGCATTTTAGCCCCTCGGCAACACATAAGCCCGATTCCAATCGAAACTTTTTATCTGCGAGCCGGCGAAAGATGCTTTGTTTTGCTTTTGATACCTGTTCCACGACACAAAGATACGGCCTGAACCAATTTATCCTAGAACCCAGAGCGTCCCAATGAAAATGGCTTAGCCACATTTCAATAAAATCGGCACAAATTCGGTTTTCAATCCGCATTGGCCTCGCACGAATTGAATTACCTTCGCAGTATGATTATTGCGGGTGTAAAGCCAATTGTCGCTTGGATTAGCATAGGCATTTTTCTGCTGGCTGGCGTATGGGGCTGTGCCCCCACCCGAAGATTGCAGCCCGGCGAATACCTGCTTAAAAAGCAATCGGTCATTGAGCTCAGCACCCATGAACACTTCAACGACAATATTGAAGACCTTTTAATACCCACCCCAAACAAGAAACTGTTTGGAATCTGGCGGTTTTACCTTCAAATTCATGAACTTCCGAACCCCGAAAAAGTAGCCGCAAAAAGAGCCTTGCTGGATGCCCGCCGCGATTCCATCAATACGCTTATTCGAGAAAAAAATGCAGAACGATTAAAAAAGGACAAAAAGCCCAAAAAACTGCAATCGGAAAGCCTAACCTTTAGCGAATGGTTAATGAAAATCGGTGAAGGGCCTGTACTGATTGACTCGGCACGCGTAGAACGAAATAAAAAGCAGTTGCAGCAGTTTTTAAGAAACCACGGCTATTTTAGGGCCACGGTTCAAGATTCCATTGTTTTGTATCCAAAGCAAAAAAAGGCCGAGGTGCTGTACTTGATTAACCGTGGTCTGGCATACAAAATCAACCGAGTAAAAAGCGACATCGAAGATCCAACCTTAGAATGGCTCAACGAAAAACACCGGTATTTAAGTCGATTCAACCTGAAAGCCGGCGAAGAAATCCGGTTTGACCTTGATGCCATGGACGCCGAACGTGAACGTCTATCCAGTATTTTTCGTGATGCCGGTTTTTATTTAATGGATAAAAACAACATTCTTTTTTGGGCAGACACCCTAAAACAGCCCGGCAAAGTGGAACTAACTTTAACCATCGACAACCCCAATACCCGAATTGCGTACAAAGGCGATTCAATCCAATTAAACCACCATCCTAGATTCATTTTAGGCGATATCCGTATTTCAACCCACGACGGATTAGACAAGTCGGGCAACAAACTAACCGATTCCATATTAACACCTGATTTTTCCTTGCATTTTAAACGAAAACCCGAAATGCGCCCCAGGCCCCTAGGTCGAAGCCTGTATCTAGATCCCGGCAGTTTATACACTCCCCGCAACGAAGAACGAACCCGGGCCGCCTTGAATGACCTAAAGGTATTTCGATATGTTCACCTGCGGTTTAAACCCAAAATTAGTGGAGAACGCATCGATACATTAAACGCCGAAATTGAGCTCGCCCCTTTAGCCCACCAAGGTATTTCAACCGACCTACAAGGCACCAATACCGATGGAAACCTTGGTGTTAGCTTAGGAGCCTCATACACCAACCGGAATATTTTTAAAGGGGCCGAAATCCTTGAATTTCGAATCAATGCCGGTGCCGAAATTCAAATACTTCAAGGCGATAGCCTCAATGTTATTCAAGGCGGCTTGCCATTCAACACCTTGGAATTTGGAGGTCAACTGTCCTTATCAACCCCCCGATTTCTAGCTCCCTTTTCCCTTAGCAAATGGGCAAAACCCAGAACCCGGGCCATGCTGTCGCTCAATTACCAAAACCGCCCCGATTACGACCGAACCGTTTCTTCGTTTCTTTTTGGATATGAATGGCTGGAACCCCCGGCCAAAAAACCTTGGATAAACCGAAACTATAGCCTTTTTTACCAAGTCAATTTGGCCGAAATCAGCCTCATCAACATCAATAAAACCGCAGCCTTTGAACAGTTTCTGGAAGAAACCGGCGATTTATTTGTAAAAAATAGCTTTCGGCAACATTACATCCAAGCTACTTCCATAACCGTTTCCTTTTCCCGGAATTCACGCAAAAAAAACGGCCCCCGTTTCTTTGCCCGTGCAAATCTACAAGCAGGTGGAAATCTTCTTAGCCTTGGTTATCGGTTGTTTTCGCCCCAATCTGCCGACACGCTAGGTCAGTTTTCTATTTTCGGAATCCGCTTTGCCCAATATTTCCGTTCAGAAATTGACATGAGGTATTTTGTTCCTTTGGCTCCCAAATTCCAACTGGCCTTTCGGGGTTTTGTTGGATTCGGTCGGGCCTTTGGGAATTCCGAAGTTTTGCCCTTTGAAAAAAGCTTCTTTGCCGGTGGAGCCAACGACCTAAGAGCCTGGCTGCCCAGAAGTCTCGGGCCAGGTTCCTACCAACAATCCTCCAGCGGCAGGGTTGACCAAGTGGGTGAAATAAAATTACTGGGGCAAGCAGAATACCGATTTCCCATTTACAGCTATTTAGAAGGGGCCATATTCGCCGATTTTGGAAACGTTTGGCTTAGCCGACCCGACCCCAATCGCCCCCAAGGCGAATTCCTTTGGGACCGATTTTGGCATGAATTCGCCTTAGGGTCGGGCATTGGCCTGAGACTCAACTTAGGTTTCTTTATTTTTCGAGCCGATTTCGCCATACCGATGCGCGACCCTACACAGGCCGCCGACCAACGCTGGGTCATTACTCGACTCAAACTGCCCGAAGACCTACGCATTAACATAGGCATTGGATATCCATTCTAATCCCCTCCCTTGCCCCCTACCCTCGCATATTACCCGTTTCGGCATTCCGCTACAATGGCCTAGTTAATTGTTGTTCAACCTCCATACCGCCCTAAATTTTTAGGTAAACCTAAAAATTTCTTTATATTTGTTTAAAGATTTTTTGTGCCCTTTGCCCCCTTTTTGGTCTGCCTCTTTTTTTTTCTGCTCCTAGGCTGCCATTCCAATTCTGTACCCCAATCTCAACACATCCAAATTTTAACAACCACACAAATGGTGGCCGATGCTTTGCGTCCGCACCTGAATAAAAATTGCAGCATTGTTGTTCTGTTTCCCGAGGGAATCGACCCACATACGTACCGCCCTGTGCCCTCAGACATCCAACGGCTTCAAGAAGCCGATGCCATCGTGTACAATGGCTTACATCTGGAAGCCAATATGGAATCTATGTTTAAGCACCTTTCACGCTCAAAACCCTGCATTGGTTTAGGTTCTTTTATTCCAACACAGAAACTGATTGCCCTAGATGCGTACTCTTTTGACCCCCATATTTGGTTCGACATTCCCCTGTTTGGCCTTGCAGCAAAAATGGCTGCCGACAGTGTTTGTAAAGCGCTAAACCCCCTCTTGTTTTTCCACAATACAAACTACTTGGACTCCCTATTTGAGTTGGACGCAGCACTGCAACATCAATGGAATCAAAAACCCGAATCTCAACGCATTCTCTGCTCTGTACACGATGCCTTCTCTTATTACTGCCGAAGATACAAACTCAAACAAATGAGCCTTCAGGGTGTTTCTACCGCCGCTGAATTCGGCATCTATGAGGTTGATGCTATGGTTGATTTCATGGTTAAAAACAAGGTTAAAGTGGCTTTTACCGAGGCACATGCGCTGACCAAAGCCATGAAATCCATTCAATTGGGTTGTGCCCAACGCGGGCACATCTTGGTGTTGGGCGACCCCTTACTTACAGACGCCCCAGGAAAAAAAGGAAGCCCCGGCGGAAGCTGGCCCGGCATGGTCATTGAAAATTCGGCGAAAATCCACAAAGCCTTGAACCATGATTGAAGTTCACAATTTAACCGCAGGCTATGGGAAACGAACTGCCCTTTGGAATATTGACTTTTCTATTCATTTCCCCGCATTTATTGGTATTATTGGTCCAAACGGCAGCGGAAAGTCAACCTTGCTAAAAACCATTCTTGGTGAACTAATCCCGTTTACGGGCTCAATATCTTTGTTTGGCAAACCCATTTCGGAAGTTAAACACCGCCTTGCCTATGTCCCTCAAATCAATTCGGTAGATTGGAACTTTCCCATTCGAGTTATGGACGTGGTGCTTATGGGCCGATTTCGCCCTAACTCTTGGGGTCCGTTTTATTCCAAATCCGATCGAGAAAAAGCAGCGTTCTATTTGAATGCCGTAGGAATGAGCGAATTTTCCAAACGTCAAATTGGCGAACTCTCTGGTGGGCAACGCCAACGCGTATTTTTAGCTAGAGCCCTGGCCCGGGAAGCCGATGTATTGTTGCTCGATGAACCGCTGGCAGGCGTAGATGCAGGATCAGGCGAACGGATCTTATCGGTCCTATCCGATTACCAACAACAAGGGCGCAGCATTGTTATGGTTCACCATGATTTATTAACCGCCTCAACCCTGTTCGACCATTTGGTGCTGATGCAAACCCGCTTGGTTGCTGCCGGCCCTATTCAGCAGGTTTTTACCTTATCTAACCTTCAAACCGCTTACGGTACAGATGTTTCTATTTTATCAGACATGATTCACAAGCTGGGGCAAACCCCAGGTAATTTATCCGACCACCCAAAACCATGATTTCCACTCAGCTTTTGTGGATTATTGCCGGTTGTGTGTTGGCCGCGTACCTGCTGGCTCTCTCGGGCATACCCACCTATTTAAGGCGGGAAGCCCTAACCGGCGACGCCTTATCGCACGCCATTTTTCCTGGAGTGGTGCTGGCGGTTTGGATTTCGGGCAGCAATGCGGGGTGGCCCACCTATGTTTCCGGCATGCTGGTAGGCAGCCTGGCCTTGTTTTTAATTCAAACCATTCACCAAAAAACCCGAATTCCCAAAGATGGAGCCACCGGAATTGTGTTGATTGTCTTTTTTTCGGCTGGATTGCTGCTGTTGGGCCGACTGCAGCGCTCGGGAATTCCGCTGGGGGGCATTCAACACGTTTTACTGGGCAAGGCCGCAACGCTTTTGCCGGCAGACTTAGGCATACTCGGAATCTTGGCAATCCTGGGAAGCCTTTTGTTTTTCGTTTTCCAAAAATGGGTTTGGTTGGAGGCCTTTGATGCAAAATTTGCTCAGCACTCAGGACTTCCAACCTTTGCTTACTCCTTCGTTTTAAACACGTGGACAGCCCTCGTTTTAACCGCAACCATTCAAATCTTAGGGGCAGTTTTAAGTGCAGCCATGTTGCTGACACCCGCTGCACTGGGGCACTTTCTAAGCCCAAACCCAAAAATATTGATCCGTACTGCTCTGCTAAGCGCCATCGCAGCTGCTGTTTTTGCCGGATTCATCTCGGCCTCAATCCCTGCCATGAGTACCGGCGCCCTAATGGTCATTATGTTGTTCTTTCTTTCCTTTCCCTTTTTTCTGTTGTATCCTGAAAAAGGCATTCTCATGAAATGGATTGCACGCAAAAAAGAAGCCCGACGCTGGAGCGACGAAAACACCCTGAAATTCCTATTCAACTCGACAGGAATCCGCTCTGCTATTCAAAACAACCCATCTCTTAGACGTCTTTCAAATAAAAAGCTGGTTCATCAAAACAACCAAGGCGAATGGCACTTAACGCAAACAGGAATCAAGAATGCAGAGCGCATTGTTCGCAAGCACCGGTTGTGGGAAACCTTTTTGCACCAACGGCTTTTGGTGCCCGAAGACCATGTCCATGAAAATGCGGAACTGATGGAGCACCTTTTGGACGACGAAGCAGAAGAACGTTTGGCACAGGAATTAAACCACCCCAGTTCAGACCCCCACCTATCCCCCATCCCACCAAGAAAATGATGACGTTCTTGATTCTGGCCACCGCTGGATTACTGGCCTTCCAGGCCGCTTTGGGGGGCAGCTTTTTACTGCTCCGAAGGTCGGCTATGCTTACCGATGCCATGGCACACTCGGTACTGCCCGGATTGGTCATTGGATATCTATTTTCAGGTTCGCGATCTGGCCCAGAAGTAATTCTGTTTGCAGCGGCATCTAGCTTTTCTTCGGCCTATCTAATCGACTATTTAAACAAGTTCGCAGGAATATGGTTTGAAGCCAGCACCGGTTTTGTTTTTACCTCGCTGTTTGCCATTGGAATTGTCTTAATAACAACCTTAGGCGGCAATGTGGACTTAGATGCCGATTGCGTTTTATATGGAGAATTGCTGTACGTTCCCTTTCGCTATTCCTCAACACATAGTTGGTACGACGCCCTACCCTTGCCTCTTTGGAATCAGATTTGGGTCGGCTTGGCCTGGGCCTTGTTTTTGTTTTTTCGGTGGAAACAACTTAAAACATGGGCATTTGATGCCGAATTTTGCCGCCATGCTGGAATTTCAGACCATGTAATCCGACGTTTGGTCTTGGCCCTGACCTCTATGAGCATAGTTGTTGGATTTGATGCCTTTGGCGCTATTTTGGTGGTCGGTTTTTTTATTTTGCCCGCAGCCACGGCTTGGCTGATTAGCCGAACCTGGCATGCCATGATATTGATTTCTTTGTTGGTTGGATTAGGTAGTACAGGGCTCGGATACAGCCTTGCGCTTTTCTTTGATTGGGAACCAGGCCCTAGTATTGTAAGCGTGGCTGGACTCTTTTTCTTGGGCGCAGCAATCGCCTTCCGCCAAAACCGAGCAAACTCAACTTTTCGTCCTACGCACTAAAAGCATGCGGCTCACATGCTGACTTACCATAAGTTCAGCTCCGTCATTGATTGAAATAACAACACTTTGGTCGTACGAAAATCGCTTTATCAACTTTACTGAGGAACCAGGCTTCAAGGAAATCCCATCCAAATACTGCAAAAATTCGGCCTGGTGCTCCTTAAGTCCAACCAATTCGGCCGACTCCCCTGGCAGCAGGTCGTACATGGTTTTGTTTTTATGGTGCTTTATGCTTCCATCGGACTTGGGTATGGGATCTCCGTGTGGGTCAACTTCTGGGAATCCCAAAAAATCATCCAACCGATGAATTAGTTTTTCATCTACAATGTGCTCTAATTGTTCCGCAATTTCATGAATTTCATCCCATTTAAAATTGAGCTTTTCAACCAAGAAAACTTCCCAAAGCCGATGTTTCCGAATAACATTGGCCGCAATCAAATGTCCTTTCCGACTTAGCACAGCTCCCTGATACGGCTGATATTTCACCCATTTCTTTTCGTGCAATTTCTTCAACATATCGGTTACCGACGATGCCTTGCTGCTCAACTCCTCGGCCAAGTCGTTGGTCGAAACCGAACGCCGGAGTTCGCCCGATAACTTAAATATGGCTTTCAGATAATTCTCTTCTGCTGTTGTTGGCATTTAAATAACCTTAATGGTATAGGATAAAAGTAAAAGTTTTTAGTCATTTGAACTCTAATTGGTGAATGTAGCATGCGTATAGGAATAGTATTGTATCCCACATTTGGTGGCAGCGGTGTGGTAGCAACCGAATTAGGTAAGGCATTAGCCCGAAAAGGCCACGAAATCCACTTTATTTCGTACAGCCAGCCGGTGCGCATGGATGCCTTCCAACAAGGGGTCTTTTTTCACGAGGTTATGGTTCCCGATTATCCGCTGTTTCATTTTGACCCTTACGAGGTAGCCCTCACCTCAACCCTTGTGCGTACCGCCCTTCAAGAAAAATTGGACCTGATTCATGTGCATTATGCCATACCCCATGCCCCAGCAGCCTTTATGGCGCGCGAAATTCTTAAAACAAAAGGGCTGTCCGTTCCCTTTGTTACCACCCTTCACGGGACCGATATCACGCTTGTTGGGAAAGACCAATCCTATGAGCCCGTCATAAGTTTTGCTATAAACCAATCCGATGCAGTTACCGCGGTTTCTTCCTACCTGAAAGAAGAAACCCTTCGGCATTTTAGCATCACCAAAAACATCGAGGTCGTTTATAACTTTATAGACCCCTTGGCCATTGCCGAAGAAAAAAAGGAATGCACCAAAGCCATTGCTGCTCCCAACGGAGAAAAAGTGGTGATGCACATTTCCAATTTCCGAAAGGTTAAACGGGTGCAAGACGTTATTCAGGCCTTCCGCTTGATTGTCGAAAAAATCCCTTGCCGGCTTATTATGGTGGGCGATGGCCCTGAACGAAATATGGCCGAAAATTTGGCGGAAGAACTCGGAATTCGAAAGCATTGCATGTTTATAGGAAAAGTGAAAAATTCCTTAAGCATTTTGCCCTGTGCCGATGTCTTTTTCTTGCCCTCGGCCAGCGAAAGTTTTGGCCTTTCAGCCCTAGAGGCCATGGCATGCGGCATTCCTGTTATAGGGTCAAATGCCGGTGGAATGCCCGAAGTTCAAATTCATGGAAAAACGGGGTTTTTAAGCGAGGTGGGCGACTATCAAGATATGGCGAAAAATGCCCTTTTGGTTTTAACCGACAATTCGCTTTCCTCAGCCTTTTCAAAGGCCTGCATAAAACAGGCAAACGCTTTCCGCCTCGACATTATTCTGCCTCAATACGAAGCCATTTACAAGCGGGTACTTTTGGAGGCCGGCCCCTCATTTTAACTTGCCTGAATCCATCATTCTACAAATTTCATCTATCATCTTGTCTTCATTGACCTGCTGAGGATTAAATTCCGCTTTTAAATCGTAATCAAACATGCCCGCCACTCCCTGCCAAAAAAACGCTTGTACTCCCCCCTTCATTTCCTGTAGCAATTCATACGATGTGAATTCGGTTTGCCGATCCAACAGTTTCAATAAAATTCGACCATCGGCAAACGACATGCGCTTCAACTGATGGTAATACTTCTGCCTCAATTCAGCCTCAAATTGCCCAATCAGTTCCTTTTTATCGCGCCGTTTTCCTGTTGAATCTACTCGAGCGTAGGTTCGCATACGCTCACCTGCAAGTTTAGCCAAAGGATATGTTCGCTTTACACGTTCCACCA
>CAILUT010000067.1 GCA_903837495.1 uncultured Flavobacteriales bacterium
CGTCAGACTGTCTAATAACCTCCCATTTAAACATTTCAATTGTTAATAAATTTTGGCCTGTTTATTGCCTATTTCTCCCTAAAAATCGGTATTTTTATTTATGAAATTTATCCAAGGAAAACCCCGAAATCAGTGGGAGATGTATTGCCTGGATGAGCATGTCGATACCGACAATGAGGTGCGCCTTATTGATCTCTTTGTAGATAGCCTGAACCTTGCTGAACTTGGGTTTAAGGTCGATTACGAGGAAAATGGCCGGCGCTTTATCTTTGCTTGTATGGTGCAGAGGTAAGGGTTATCGATGAACTGCTGAAAAGGCTCGATTTTAGGCCGATAGACACGAATATATATAGCTTTACAAATGGCGACCACCAAGCTACTTTTTTTGGAGCACTTGGTGGCAATTTACTTTACTCGGACCTTGAACGCCCATCTTGTTTCAAATAGGTATAACATAGGTATAGCATTGACACCAAAAAATATCTTGAATTACAAAATAGCTCCAACGCAAAATATGTGCATTGTATTTACTATGTATTTGAATATTAAACATTTAGATTGTTTGGCTTTGTTTGGTTGCGTAGGTTGAAAATCAAGGTTTAGTATTAAACGTTTACCAAACGGATATTCATCCAAGGCCACCGTACCTTCGTATTGGGGGCCGTTTTCCCCTAGGGGGCCCGAATCGGTAGCGCGGTTTTTGGGCAAAGGCCGCCCATGGGCTGCCTCAACACCTACGGCCGCAATCTGACCTTTATTCAATAATTTTACCCCACAATGCCAAAAACCCAACCCACCACTGCCCTTGAATTCGGAAGGGCATGGATGTCAACCCGAGGCTGGACCCCCCAAGCTTTTCAAGAAGAAACCTGGCAGGCTGTGGAATCGGGGCAAAACGGATTGCTCTGCGCACCCACCGGCACCGGCAAAACCTACGCCCTTTTTATTCCCGCCCTGTTCCGCGCAAGGCAAAGCCAACAAAAAGGACTTAAAATCATTTGGATTAGTCCGGTTCGAGCCCTTGCCCGAGAAATGGAATCGGCGGTCTTGGCCCTGCTTCCCGAATTGGCGCCCCATTTCCGGGTTGGCATACGCACCGGCGATACTCCACCCGCCGAACGGCGCAAATTCCTAAAAAATCCCCCCGACATTTTAATCACCACCCCCGAGAGCCTGCACCTGCTGCTGGCCACTCCCGGATATCCACAGTTCTTCGCCGCCCTGCAAACCATTGTGGTGGACGAATGGCATGCCCTGCTGGGCAGCAAACGCGCCGTGCTTTGGGAACTGGCCCACAGCCGCCTGCGCGCCCTTGACCCCAAGCTTCAGGTCTGGGGTATTTCGGCCACCCTAAACGACCCCGCCGCTGCCACCTATTTCTTGCTGGGCCCCGACCTTTTTCCCTCGGCCCTGCAAATCCAAGCCCAACTCAACAAAACCTGGCAGGTTAAAACCATTTTGCCCGAACAGCTCGACAGCTTTCCCTGGGCCGGACACTTAGGCATTCATTTGTTGGATCAGGTTTTGCCGGTGATTATGGGGGCCGGAAGCTGCCTGCTCTTTACCAACACCCGAGCACAGGCCGAAATCTGGTACCGCGAACTGCTGCTCCGGCAGCCCGACCTGGCCGGACAAATGGCCATGCACCACGGATCCATTTCAAAAGAAATCCGGTTTTGGGTGGAAGACGCCCTGCACGAAGGAAAATTAAAAGTGGTGGTCTGCACCAGCAGCCTTGACCTGGGTGTGGATTTTAGCCCCGTCGATGTGGTGATTCAAGTGGGCGGCCCCAAAGGCATTGCGCGCTTTATTCAACGTGCCGGGCGTTCTGGACACCAGCCCGGTAAGGCCTCTGCAATTTACTTTGTGCCCACCCATGCCTTGGAAATTCTAGAGGGTGCAGCCCTGCGCGAGGCCATGCAGCAAGGTGCCATGGAAAACCTTGAACCCTACCGACTTTGCTTCGATGTGCTGATTCAATACCTGTGCACCCTCGCCATTTCCGAGGGATTTGAACCTGCGGCCACCTGGAACGAAATCAGAACCACCGCGTGTTTTGAGCACATCGATGAAGAATCGTACCAAGAATGCCTGCAGTTTATTCTTACCGGAGGCAGCAGCCTGCAGCAGTACGAAGAATTCCAAAAAGCCGAATACTGCGAGGGCCGCATACGCATACTCCGCCGGGGCATTGCCCAGCGCCACCGCATGAACATCGGAACCATTAGCAGCGAGGCCTTGCTGCCGGTGGCCTTTCAGGGCGGCGGGCTGCTAGGCCACGTTGAAGAATGGTTTGCCGCCCGACTCAATCCGGGCGACACCTTTTATTTGGCCGGTCGCTTGCTGGAGCTTATCCGCATCCGCGACATGACGGTTCAGGTGCGCAGCGGTTCTGGCAACAAAGGGCAGGTGCCTTCTTGGCAGGGCGGCCGCATGCCTTTGTCCTCGGAATTGGGCAGCCGCCTGCGCCGTCAAATTTCGGCCGAACAGCCCGCAGAACAATCGGCCGAACGCCTCGCCTTGCAGCCCTTGTTGGAAATTCAGCAAGGACTGAGCGCCCTGCCAGGCGAGGGCTGTTTTTTGGTGGAAGAGTTTCGGTCGCGCGAGGGGCACCACCTGTTTTTCTTCCCGTTCGAGGGCCGCTTCGTGCACGAAGGCATGGCCCAGGTCTTGGCCCACCGCATTTCCCGCTTCTTCCCCGTTTCCTTCTCCATTTCTATGAACGATTACGGCTTTGAGATGCTGAGCGACACCTATATTTCGGCCGCTTGGATTCAAGAGCAGCAGCTCCTTACGCCCCGGGGCTTGTTGGCCGACATCGAAGCGGGGCTCAACACCACCGAGTTGGCCAGCCGCCGGTTCCGCGACATTGCGCGCATTGCTGGCTTGGTGTTTCAGGGATACCCCGGAAAGGCAAAAAAAGACAGGCACCTGCAGGCCAGTTCCCGGCTGTTTTTCGAGGTCTTTCGCGAAACCGAACCCAACCACATTTTGCTTCGGCAGGCCCGGCAAGAGGTGCTCGACTTTCAGTTGGAGCACCAGCGTTTGCACGCAGCCCTAAGCCGCCTCTCAGAACAACGCTGGCAAATCTGCTCTACCCGCCGCCCCTCGCCCTTTGCCTTCCCGATTTTGGTGGAACGCATCCGCGAAAAATTCAGCACCGAAACCCTGGCCGACCGCATTCAAAAAATAAAACAACGCTACCTGGGCGATTTGCCCCCACGGCCCCAGTAGAGACAACCCATGGGTTGTCTCAACCGGCGCAGAGACAACCCATAGGTTGTCCCAACCCCCGCAAACCCGCCGGCCGCCCATAATCAATAATCAGTACCTTTGATTTCAATGTCCAGGATAGACCAAATACAAAATGTGGTGCGGCCCGAAATGCAGGAATTTGAGCAGCGGTTCCGCCTGTCCATGAAAAGCAATGTGGCCCTGCTCGACGCCATTACTCACTACATTGTGAAGCGCAAAGGCAAGCAAATGCGCCCCCTGTTTGTGTTCTTGTCGGCCAAGGCCTGCGGACAGATCGGCGAAACCACCTACCGCGCCGCCAGCATCGTTGAACTGATGCACACCGCCACCCTGGTGCACGACGACGTGGTGGACGATTCCAACGAACGCCGGGGATTCTTCTCCCTGAACGCCCTTTGGAAAAACAAAATTGCCGTGCTGGTGGGCGATTACCTGCTTTCGCGGTCCCTTCTGCTGGCCACCGAAAACGGAGATTTTGAAACCCTGGGCATCATCAGCCGGGCCGTGCGGCACATGAGCGAAGGCGAACTGCTGCAAATCGAAAAAGCCCGCCGACTCGATATCCGCGAAGAGGTGTACTACGAAATCATTGAAGGCAAAACCGCCTCCTTGCTGGCCGCCTGCTGCGCCGCCGGCGCGGCCAGCGTAGGCGCAAGCCCCGAAACGGTTGAAATTTTACGCAAATTCGGCCTGTTGGTCGGCATGGCCTTTCAAATTAAAGACGATTTGTTCGATGTGGAAGAAGCGGGCAGCATTGGCAAACCCACCGGCATCGACATCAAAGAGCAGAAAATGACCTTGCCCCTGATTTATGCCCTGTCTGCTTCGTCTTTCCTTGAAAAACGCCGCATCATTCGGCTCATAAAATACCAGCACGACAATCCCCGCAAGGTGGCGCAGGTGCTGGACTTTGTACGGAACAGCGGCGGAGTAGAATATGCCCGGCAAAAAATGGGGGAGTACCGGCAGCAGGCATTGGATTGTTTGCAGAACCTGCCGGACAGCGAGGCTCGGCAGGCCCTGGCCGATTTGGTAGAATACACCACCGAACGCAACCGATAATGAGCCTTCCGCGTTTAGGCGAACTTCTGTTCCCGGGAGCCTGGTTTCAAGGGCCCGAGGCGGCGGTGTACCTGAGCTTTGACGACGGTCCCGACCCCGAACACAGCCTTCGGCTGGCTCGAATTGCGGCCGAACGGCAGGCGGGGCTCAGCTTTTTTTGCCTGGGCGAACGCTTGCAGCAGCATCCCGAAGTGGCAAAAACGCTGCTTGAGCTGGGGCATCAGTTGGGTTACCATGGGCATCAGCACCTGAATGGGTGGCGAACCTCCAAAGCAAGAACGGTGCAGAACGCGCGGCCACCGTCCAGCATTGTTAGTGGGCTGTTTCGCCCGCCTTACGGCAGGTTGTGGCCTGGGCAGTACCGCGAAATTGCTCGGCAGCAGCAAGTCGTTTTCTGGACCTCATTGCCCGGCGATTACCGCAGCAGCTTGCCGCAGCGCAGGGTAGAGCGCACCGCCCTTTCGGCCTTAAAACCCGGAGCCATCATCGCCCTGCACGACTGGTCTGCCGCGGGCATGCGCAGCACCCGGTTGTTGCCTGTTTTGCTGCGCGAACTGGAGCAGCTCCGCCTTCCGGCCCTTGCCTTGCCCAGCGTTCCAAGCAAAAAGGCATAGTTCCAAAGTACAGGGATTTTTTGGGCGGCTGCGGGCTTTCACCGGTTGTCCGCGGTTGCCGAAAGGCTGGCCCAGCTGGTTTGCGGTGGCTCCCAAGGTCGCCTCCGCACCTAGCGGGCCAGGCTTCGGCAGCCTTGCGGGCAACCCGGTTCAATCCCTGCCGCGGCCCCCTTAATCCAAACCGCCGTCAACAACAAAAACCACTGAAAGTGGTTTGCAGTAACCCGCGCCAAGGCCCCAAACCCACCTCTGCAAAGAAATATATTGCCCCTTTTCATGAGGACATTCATTTTTTTTACGATAACGGCCTTCAAATAAAAGTAGTTGA